>NZ_CP085886.1:0-81985 GCF_020736465.1 Pseudomonas sp. HN2 | reverse complement strand
TCCGCGCGACCCTCCACACCACCGAGGCGCCGCACATCGACCTTGAAGCCCTCCGCCTCAACATCTGTCAGCGCACCCAACACACGCAGGTCCCCCAGCCACGAACAGGTCACGCGCACGCTCTTGGGCCAGTCCTGGGCCAGTGCGTCCATCAGCTCAAACAACGCCCAGGTCAGCACCAAGGCGCCGGACTCGGTCACCTCCGGCCGCACCGCCTGGGCGATCCGTTCGGCCAGGCTAGCGACCTCGGGCGACAGCGCACGCAGGTCGCGCAGATCCTGCTCAAACTCTGACCCTAACGTTGGCCTCCGCCAAGCCGCGCGCAGTAGTGCCTCCAAAGGTCGCCCCTCGGTAGACCCCCGCCGATCGCATGACGCTTGAACAACTTGGCGTCATACAGCGAGCCGTCATCAAGTTGGCCTGGCGCGATCTGCACATAGACCATAGCCCCCATCTTTCCACTCGTAAGCAAACGCCGGCCGCCGTAGACGTAATCCAGAGCCACTAACTCTGCAGTAGGTTCGCCCATTATTCGAAACTCACCAGTTCGCCCGGCGCGGTCATGGCGGCCAGCAACGTGCGCATGCTGCCGCACGGCGTGCCGTCCTCTTCCACCATGGGCTTGTCCAGATCCTCGGCACTGACCTCGCGCACATCGTCCATGTCGAAGGTGTCCGGCATGCCCGAATGCCCCTCGCACAGCTCCAGCGCCTGCTCGGGCGAGTGCGCGGCATAGACGTCATGCTCCCCCACCCAATACGCGCCCAGCGGCGCGGCCGCCGGCACGTCGCCGAGCAGATCCACCACCGGCGCGGCGATCGCCGACACCTCGCGCAGATAGTCGGTTTCCAGATCCACCTCGACCCACACACCCCGGGCCAGCCAGCCCGGCTCAGTCTTGCGGGCCAGCCACTGGCGCAAGGTGTCACCGTACTCGCCGCCCTTGTTGACCACTGCGCGATCGAGGACGTCGGCACTGACCGGCTTGGCGTCACCCACGCCCGGGCCGAACTTCTCCAGCGCCATGGCCAAGGCATGCCCGGGACTCAAGGCGGCATACATATCCAGCTCACCCACCCAAAAGGCAATCAGGCCAGTGACGGGGTCAGCCTGGGCGACCCACGCGGGGGTCGGCTGGCTCGGATGAAAAACGTGCGACATGGTGAATCTCCTTTCCTTTCGTAGGTTGTGACGCGTCACGCCGCGTCGGTGTCGGCAGCGGCGCGCTGCTCGGCGGCGCCGGCATTGACCAGATCGGCCAAGCGATCGGCGCTGAACATGGCCAGCGTTTCGGAACAGGTGTCGCAGCCCAGGTAGAACATGCATTCCACGTCGCGCGTGGTAAGCCGGCCTTGCTGGACGCTGGAGCGATTGACGATCGAGGTGGCCCAGGTCAGCGCGTGGCCACCGCAGTGACGGCAATGGGTGATCGTTAAGGCCTTGGCGGTATTGGCGACGGCGCTGGTCATGGCGTCCTTCCTTTGCGAGTAATGGGCGGGTAGTGCGTAAAACCAGATTGTAGCAAAGTGGGCACCCATTTATGCGCAAAGTGGGAACCGCAGACGTAAAAAAAGACCCCCGCCGGTCGCCTGACTGGTGGGGGTCGTTTTACATAAGCGGCGTTATTGGTAACGCGGCGGGGTCGCGCTTACGTCTTCTGGCCGTACAGCCCGGTGCCGGTCTTGGCTTTTGGCTTGCCCAGCACATACCAGACAAACGTTCGCCCGCTGTCGTCGCCATTGCCGCCCGAGGTAACAGCCAGCAGCGACCAGCCATCGGCCAGGCGCTTGTTGGCATTTTCGGCACCGACCACCTGCACCACTTCTGCCGCTTCACTCATTTGCATCGGTCTTGCTCCTTGCGATTGGACCGGCCGAGGCTCGGCCGGGCGGGGTTGCTTTTAGGGGGATTCGTTACGGGTAACGGCGGGGTCAGTCCGAACGGCACGCGGCCGCCTCGATGCCGCACCGCCAGACATGGCCGTCACCCTCCCGGCACAGCCGGTAGGTGTAGCGCGCATCGGTGCCGCGCATCGGGTCACCGGTCAGTACGTCGAAGTTGTCACGCTCACAGGCGAAACGCTCGCCGGCGCGCGGACCGTCGACTGCCTCAAAGGCTTGCAGCGGGTCGCGGCGTGGTTCGGTCGTCATGGTGGGGATTCCTGTCAGGGGAGCAAGGTCAGTTGTGGACTCGATCGCCTCGATCGGGCCGGCCGCTTTGCGCTCAAGCGCCACCAGTGTGGCGCAGCGCAGGCAATACACCACCACCCGAGGCGCACGCCCTACAAAACGAAACTGATCACTGCCGCAATGCGGACACAACGTTTCAATCTTCAGCGGCGGCAGCACGTCGACAACTTTGCTCATGGTGGGGATTCCTTTCAGTTGCATCGTTCGGCCTTGTCAGCCTGCGCGGCCGCCGCAGACTGCGCCACGTGATCGGCGGCATAGACGGCGGCGCGCTCGCTGATCACCTCGGCCAGATCCTTGCCAACGTGAGAGGCCGGCAGCAACTGCAACACATCACTGGCAATCTCATTGGCCCAGGTCGCACGCTGCTCGCGCAGCTTGAGCCGCGCCGGGCGATCTTCGGCCAGCATCTGGTCGCGATCAAGACGCGCCCATTGCGTGAGCATGTTCACCACATGCGACGGCAGGGTCAGGGTGATCGGGTCGTTATTCGGTCTGGCCATGGCGTGGATTTCCTTGTCGTTAAAAACTGTGTGGGATCTTGCTGTAGCTGCCCCGGGTTTCGCAGGCCCGGCAATCGTGCCCGGGACGGTCGAGCCAGCCGCCATACGGCTGCACGCCGTCGGGATTGCACACCGCGCACGGCGCGCAGGCCGTCACGCAATGACGCAGCCGATACGCCCGATCGCGCCCGGCTTCCCAGTCATCCCCGGGCGCGGCCAGTGCCGCCACCTGCGCGACCGTCAGCCCCGACCAGTCGTCGACCAGCGCGTCAGCGGCGGCCAGCTCGGACACCGTCAGCGCGGCAAAGCCGAAGGCCGGCGCGTCGTCGTCGATAGCGTCGATCGGCTCGGCCGCACTCACGTCGAGCCGCCCGATCGCTTCACCGGCGGCCGCTGCGCGCACGCGCGCACCCTCCAGCCGGCGGCGGGCCTGCTCCCAACTTTCGCCCGGGCGGGCACCGGCGCGCACCTGGGCATCGGTCAGCGGCAGCAGGATCGACGGTTTGGGCAGCGTGGACGGGGTCGGCATCGCCGGCGACTCAAACACGGTGGCCATGGCTGCGCACGCTGTGCGTCACCACGCCCCATACAGAAAAATCATCGCCTTCGAGCACGTAACGCGGCGGAAAACGCGGGTTCTCCGAGCGCAGCACCGGGCCTTGCGTGCAGAAGTCCAGGCGCTTGCACAGCGGCTCGGCGTTGAGCACGGCAATCACGATCTGTCCGCGCACCGGCTCGCGGGCCTTGCTCACCACCAGCAGGTCGCCGTCAAAAATGCCGGCACCCTGCATGCTCTCGCCTTCCACGCGCACCAGATACGTCGCCGCGTCGCGGATGTTCATCAGCGCGTCCAGCGACAGCAGCGGGTAGTCGGGCAGGACGGCGCCCGGGTCAAGCGCCGACAACCCCAGCGCCTCGATCGATTCGCTATGCGTAACGCCGCCCATTAGGCCGCCTCCAGTACCAGCGACAGGCGCCGGCCCAACAGGCCCAGCGCGCGCTCGACCTGCTCGATCTTCGAGGCGTGGAGAAAGTCCACCAGCCGGTCGACCATCTGCCGCGAGACGCCCAGGCGCCGGGCCAGCTCGGCGCGGCTGACGCCTTCGTCACACATGGCGTTCCACAGCATGATCTTGGCCACGGTCAGCGCCGGCAGACGCAACACCAGCGCCGGATCCTGCGCCGGCGACGCCGCCGGGATCTTGCGGCGCTGCTCGACGTACAACGACAGCGCCGATTCCAGGCCATTCAGGGCCTCGGCAAAGGCTTCGCCCAGGGTATCGCCGGACGCGTTCATTTCCGGCACGTCCGGGCACGACAACCACACGCCGGTCGGCTCGGTGTGCAGCTCTAGCGGGTACTGATACATACGGCTCACCTCTTGAGGGTACAGCCGGGCCTCAATCCTTGAGGCCCAGCTGTTTGATGATGGTTTTGCGCAACCCTTCGTGCATTTCCTTGCTGCCGTGGTCCGCAAAAATGGTTGATTTGCCATTCAAGTACACCTTGAAATGACTGCCCTTGGCGCTTTTGAACTCCACGCCTTGGGCCACCAACCACCGCCGAAACTCGCTGCACTTCATACCTGAAAGTCCCTGTCCGTTTCGGTAGAACCATTATGCATCACTTGTGATGCCTAGGCAACACTTGTGTTGCATATGCTTCAGCCGATGCCGGTCAGGCTTTACGCACTCACCGCCGCCACCTGGCGCCGCTTGTACCAGCGGCGCAGACCGCGCGCGCCCTTGGCCGCGTAGTACGCCGCCACCCCGAGCAGGTACAGCGGCCACAGCGTGATCAGCAGCACATAGGCCCACACCTCAAACACGCCCTCCCCCTGAGGGACACACACCCGCAGCACCCAGGCCATCAACGGGTTGCGCTCGATCGGCCGGTCGTGATCATCCAGCCAGTTCCACAGGTGGCGGTAGCACTCGGCGAGCACCAGCGCCACGCACCAGCCGACAAAAAACAGCACGCTCACCCGCACCACCAGACCGACCAGCTCCATTACTTCCATCTTGCTTTCTCCATGCCGTGCACACGGCCAAAGGGGCGTCCTCACGACGCGTTCAGGGTGTCATTCTAATATCAACGCCCGCCGGCGAGCGCCGGAGCGGGCATTATTTCGCCTCGACTTCAGGTCGTTACGGTAACGGCGGGTTATTCGCCGGACAGGCCGGCCTCTTTCAGGCGCTTGCGCAACTGCCGCGACGTTTCGAACGAGCGCATCAGTTCGGTATTCGTCTCGTCGCGCTGCTCTTTTAGATGCGCGACCTCTCGACGCAGCGCAAGAATCAAATCGGCGTCGGACTCCCCGGCCGAACAGCGCTCCATGAACTCCGGCGCACTGCTCGCGCGGTAGTCCCTCAGAGGCGACTCGTTCCAGCTCCACGGCTTGTTATCCGTCGACACTTGGTCATTCAGTCCGGCGGCGCGCAAGCGCCCTTGCAGCACTTCGACGGCGCGGGCCAGCTCGGCGTGCTGGTTGTTGCGCAGGCGCAGCATGCCCAGCGCCGTGGCTGCGCGGGAAAAGTCGGTGGGCAGCTTTTCCCACACCGGCACCAGTCTCGCGTCGGTGACTTCCAAGGCGGAAAAATCATGGCCGACGTCGCGGCGCAACGCTTCCAGACGCTGCACCATGCCGCGCTGCCGCTCCAGCTCGTCGCGCAGGAATGCGGTCGGGCGGTAGGTGCTGCGCTTGGGTTCGGCCAGATAACGGCCGTTGTCGCCCTCGGGCCAAAGCTTGGCCAACAGGGCATCGAATCCGGGCTTTTTGCTGGTCACCCAATTGGCCGGGCGATGATCAAGATCCTCATGGGCGAGCAGGCCCAGGCTCAGCACGCAGCGCTCAGTGTGGGTCAGGGTGATGGCCTTCACGCCGGCGGCCGCCTGCTGCTCTTTCAATTCGCGCTGACGCAGACGAAAGGCTTTCTGCCGATCGGCGTTACTCATCGGCGCCTTGGCATCCGGGTCTTTCGGCGCATCACCGAACATGGCCAACTGACCATCAGGACGAACGCCGGCCAACGCATCGGCCAGCCACGGCCAGACCTTGCGGTCTTTCGGCTTGCCGTGTTCCTGATCGATCGTCGTGGCCCAGCCTTCGCGGGCCGATGCTTCCATGACTTCAGCCCGCACCGCCTGATCGACGGTGCGGCCGACGTGTGCGGCCGGGCGCATGAACTGGTGACGATAGCCGGTGCGGCTGATAAACGGCTTGTCGAAGTCCACCGCGTACAGATCGGCGCCGACGTGATTGGCCAGACTGCCAACACCCATCTTGACCACCATGCGCATGCCGTCGACCTCCAGTAGGAACTCGCCCGACTGCCCCCACTTCGGCACCTGACCCGCCGGCGCAGCGAACTTGGCCGCTAAAACGTCTTGCACGCTGGCACAACCGCGAGACGTGCCGCCATTGAGCTTGACCACACACGCCTGATGCACCAGATGGGCGTCATCCAGCGCCTGCACGTCGGCGGCCAGCATGGCGTCATGATAGAGCTGCAATACACGCTCGGCGCGCACCTCCAGCTCGGCCGGATCCGTCGGCAAGGCCGCCATGGCCGCGATGAACTCGGGCCGCTCTTCAAGGGGAACATACTGGATCGACTTGGTTTTGCGGGCCATAACGGGCGCTCCTTGGCAGGCCCCGGCGCGTGCCGGGGCAGGCTTCCTTATAGGTGGGTATCCAGACCGGTCAGGCGGGTGAAAGCGCGTTGCAGATCCTCGCCATATACACCGTTCTCGCGGGTCTTTTCCTTGAAGTCGAGGCGCGCCCAGCGGCCGGCGATCACGTCGTAGGTGTCCATCGCATTCAGCTCAACGCGAATCATGTTCACGCCGGCCCGGGCGAAGCTCGCCGGCAGTTTGAATTGCAGACCTTGAGAGGTGGCCACCAGCTCGCGGGCGCCGGTCATCACCATGAAACGGCGAGCGCCGAGCTGATCAAGAATGGTCGCGGCGACTTGCTGGGCATTGGTCAGGGGTTTTGCTTGGGTCATCGGGAAAACTCCGGGGCGGCCTAAGCGGGAATGCCTGGCCATGGCAACAGTTTACACTGTTAGCTAATTCGCGCAATAGCTAATTAGCTAACGATGGAGGCAATAAAAAAGGCCGCCGTGGCGACCTCATTGCATGCGCTACTGAAGCATGCCAGCGCGTAACGACCCGGCAGGCGTACTCGATACCCTTAGCTAATTAGCGCAATAGCTAATTAGCTCATTGGGTAATCTCCCAGCATCGGCGCTGACAGCCCCACGTAAACCGCCATTACATGCCACGCTGCCCAAGAAGCATTTTCTTCATCACCCGCCCACGCCCGAACCTTCCGCGAAGTGGTGCCAGTCAGCCGAGCAATGGCAGCGCCACTCATGTCCAAAATACGGAACATGGCCCGCACCTCGTCACGCGTCGGGCGCAACTGCCCTATCCTCGGCGCAGCAAACAGGCCGGAGCGGTCTAGCCCCAGCACCGCTAGGCAATCAACCTGACGGTCGTTCTCAAAAAGATCCGCGCGGCCACGGATGGCCAAGCGGCAGGCCTCGTCTAATTCCTGGGACGAACAGTCGAGCCGGACCCCATCACGAACCAACACAAACATAGAAAGCCTCCAGAAATATCTCGGGCAGTCTACATGTTTAGCTAATTCGCTCAATAGCTAATTCGCAATAGGCTGTCCCGGGATAGTTCGAACCCTTCGCTAAAGGTCCCAGGCTTAAGCCGTCGCTTGAGACCGGTAGCGCTCGGCCAGTCAGCGGCGTTCGCCGGTCGAGCGCTGAGCGCGAACCCACCCCCCGCACTGTTCGCCGGAGCGCTTGCGCGACAGGCTGGCCGTAGGCGGCGCGTGAAGGAGCGAAGGGCCGCCACGCGGTGCTACGGTCGAGCATGGTGCTGGAGCGGCACACAGCGACTGGAGGGCGCCTCACTGAAGGAACGGCGGCAGTAGCAACTGCGGACCTTCGACCCGCCGTGCCGTAGGCACGAACTGCGGGCGGCAAAACTGCCTGGGCGAAGCCCGGGCGCAGGTAAACAGCTCTCGGCGTCGCCGAGGCATAAATAGGATGCCGTAGGCAGCCCATGCTTCTCTAGTTGTATGACGGGAAAGACCAACACCTACTTAATTCATTTCTTGAGGGACTTAATAATTTGGGGGTGTGACTTAAATTTCATTCGCGCCGCGCCAGATCCGACACGGAAGGTCTTAAGCGCGCAAAAGGAGTGTTCACAGGGCTGCGCCTGGGCGATTTGGGGGTGATTGGCAAAGAATTGCGGGGAGATATGAGGGGTTTAACTAGAAACCGCCGATAGACGCCCATAGAGGGGCGCCCCGGCGGTCGGGGGGAGGTGATTTGACTGTGAGGTGTGCGGGAGGGTCTAGCTGCCGCTGTCGAGTCGTCGGCGAACGAATTCGTCGTAACTGATCCAGCCGTGCTGAGCCTGCATTTTAAGCTGCTCAAACCCGCGAGGGGCGCGACCAAGGGCGGCCTTGATGTTGATCAGCACCTTGGCTTCATGCTCGGCGTATTCTTGCTTTAGCGCAGCCTCAACGGACGCACGCGCGCCAGCGATAACCGGCTGCCGGTTCTTTGCGGTCGCAGATCCGAACAGTTCGCGATGCACATTTGCCGACTGGATCTCTTTGACCAAATGTTTGCGCTGGTTGACGTTCTCTACGCCCGCCTCGATCGCGCCCAGCAGGAAGGTGCCTACACGGCTATGCGCACGCTTGCGCGCCTTCTCGACACGCTTAGGATTCCAACCGGTAATCAAGCGCAGGAATTTTTCGCTAAAAGTCTTGATGGCCGTCAGCGCCCGCTTCCCCGCGTCCTTTTCTTCGTACTGCTCAAAAACGCTGATCGCGCCGGCCTTCTTGAGGTCGCGCACTGCGCGCCAAAAGCGCGACGTTGGGACCTCTTTAACTTGACCTTCGTTCTCTCGATCCTTGATTTCGCAAGTCATGCCGCAGCGTCGGGCAATCTCCAAAAAGGTGATGCTGACGAAGGCGCCGGTGTTGGTGTAGTAGCCCACACGCAAAGACTTGAGGTCGAGGTAGGTAAAGATGACAGACGTCACCAGCGCATGAGACTCGCGGGCCTCGCTACGATTCTGGCGCATGGTGCCGTCTTTGTTTTTCTTCTTTGAGAGGTGCGCCAAAGGCGGCAAGGCGGCGGCGTTATCAAAATACGCCTGAATGCGGTCAATGCCGGCCTGAATCAGCTTAGGCCAATGACCACCGCTAGGGTCGTGCAGATTGAGTCGAGTAACGGCCAACGCCTGCGGGTCGTGCCCACAGCGATTACCGGTGCCCAGGAACAACCCCGGGTGCTTGTAAACCTTGCGGCCCCAGCTCAATGGCTGAGGGCCTGCATCGGCCATCATGGCGGACATGCTGCTTTCCCCTAAGCAACGGGCTTGCTTCGAAGGGAACCGTCCACTAAACTCTGACCTTGTCGCGGTCTTCCAGAGTTTTTGGGAACGATCACCGAGAACCCCCAAGGCTTGCCGGCCTCGGGGGTTTTCTTTTTTCTAAGCCCTTGTATTTCCTAAAATTCTTGTCTTTCGGCAGTGTGCCGGACGCCGAAAGAATACCAAAGGCGATCAGGCTTGAACATCAAAACTGTTTAAAAGTTTCTTCCGGCCGTCACATGGCGCCGCCCCATGACCACCAAGATGGCCAGCCTTAGGCCAGCAAATCTGCCCGATAGTAGCCGCCAATTCCTTGCCAATCAAAAGGTTTCAACGTTGTGACGCCCCGATAAGCGGTCGTCACTTAGGCGCCATACTTGGCTGCCCCGCGCTCAAAACCGCTCTAACGTAGCCCTGACACGCCTGCAAGGCGATCAATCCGCGATCGCCGGCGTCGGTGATGCCGATAATTCGCCGAGCATGCGCTGGGTCAAGTTCGGCTCTTGCGGGGCCATGAACCACGCCGCCGGCGCTGGCAGGGGCTGACACCCCGTCACAACGGCCGGCAGCGCTGCCGGCGTTAAGTAGGACTGACAGCCTGACATCAGCAGTGGCAAGGCGATCAGACAGGCGTTGCTGAGCTGTTTGCGCATCGGATAGATCCTTGTAATGGGTTTTGTCGTTGTCTTCCAGGCGCCGCTCCAGCGCCAGGCGCTTGTCCTGCTCGATCACCAGCGCACCCACCGTCGCCTCGGCGGCCGCCAGGGCCACGTCGGCGGACTTCCGGGCCTGTTCCGCCAGCGCGTTACCGTAACGCCAGTCCTGTATCGCCCAACTGCCGGCAGCGCCGGCGCCGGCGATCGACAGCAGTACCAGGGCGATCGCCCAGAGCCGCACCGGTGCCGGGATCAGATCGAGGATTGACATAGCACCGCCTTGGCCTTGGCCCACAGTTCGCGGCGATCAGCCAGACCGGCGCTGGCCACGTTGATTTTCCGGGTGATGCCGTCGAACAGGCCGGCGTCGGCCAGATCGTTAAGGCCTCGATCCCACCAGTACCAGGCCGCCGACAGCGCGGCATATTCCGGCTGCTCGAGCAGCTCGGGCCGATCGAGCAGCGGCAGGCCGAGCGCTTGCCCGCACAGGCGGTAGGTGTCGCGCCCAGTGATCTGGATCAGGCCGCGCCCTCGATAGCGGTAGCCATCACCCGAAGCCTCGGGACCATTTCCCATGCGATTTGCATAGACGCGGTTGGCCAGCTTTTCCGAGTTGCACAGATACGCCTTTGCGGCCTCGACCTCGGCCGGATCTACCCGGCCGTTACGGTTGTCATCGAAACCCGACTTGAACAAGCGCGCTACGCGCTCGGCGTCCCGGTAGTAGAGGCTTTCCGACAACTTGGTCAGGTGCTGCGACTCGTGCCCGCACTGGGCGATAAACGCCGCCTCGCGCACCGGCGAGGTAATGCGAAACCGCGCCATGGCCGTGACCAGCGCAGACACAAAAACGCCCGCGACTGGGCGGGCGTTGGGGAGGATCTGCAGCAATTGCTGCTGAGTGATCGGCATACAAACTCCAGGCACAAAAAAGCCGCTCAAGGCGGCGGGATGGGGTGCGCTCTCGCGCTATTTGAGGCTCACGACCTTGACCGGCTTGGCGGGCTTTTTGCCCTTCTTGCCTTTGGCTTTGGCCTTGCCATTCTTGCCGCCGTTGCACTCAACAACGGTGGTCCAGCCGGCTTGGGTGTAGGTCTGCTGCACCGACTCGGCCAGATACTCGCCATCAAGTCCAACCTTGAAGCCCTGGGCGATGATCGATCGTTCGGCAAACAGATCTGTACGCCCGGCCATTTCCAGCCGCACGCCGGCGGTGGATCGGTTGAACGCCGCAAGACGGGCCTTCGCCGCCGCCTCGGCCGCCGTCTTGTTCGGGTGAATATGGCGATCGGTATGCACCGCCGGCAGGCCGTCCGGGGCGTCGTCGTTTTCCAGCGACACCACCGCAAGCTTGCCGGTCTTCTTGTCCTGATGCTTGGCCCCGACCGCCTTGTGGGTGCTGCGATCGCCAAGGTGGAACTGCCAGCGGCTGACGTCTTCACGCGTGATCACGATCGGCGCAAAGGCCTTGCCGCTCGCACTCTGCCCGCCCTGACGCGGCATCACCAGCAGCTTGCCGTCGGCGACCTTGGCCGTGCAGTCGTACTGCTTGGCCAACCGCGTGATGAAATTAAAATCGGACTCGCTGAGCTGATCGGCGCGCACTACTTTCGTGTTGACCGGACACACCGGCGCCCAGCCGTTGCGGGCAGCAACGTCGGCGACGATCTTGGACAACGGCACGTTTTCCCAACTACCGCTGCGAATGGTTTTGCCGCTGCCGCGCATGTCGCTGGCCTTGCCCGTGATCACGATCGTATCCGGCGGACCGGACACCGTGACCTCGTCGACCACATAACGGCCCAGCCGGGCCAGCGACGTCTCCAGATAGCCCAGGTACACCTCGATCCCGGCGCCCCGGGCAGGCAGCACCACAAGCCCGTCACGGTCATCAATACGCAGTTCGAACTCGTCGGACTCCATCCCGACTTTGTCGGTGACACTCAACTGAATCAGGCGATCGTTCAGCAGCGCCGTGATGTCGTTGCCATCGGCAACAATGCGGAATCGGGGGGTCATGGATTTTTTCCAAAAGAAAGCCCGCACAGGGCGGGCCAAGGATTGAAGCGTTACGCGTAACGCGAGCGGACGCCGGCGGCGTGTCCGGACGGGATCAGTCCCACAAGGTCACGGCCTCGGTGACTGGGTGCGGCAGATCCGGCAGCACGATCACCACGCCGGCGCGGTAGGGCTGTTCCTCGTCGGCCAACCCCTGATTGGCGCCCAGCACCGCCTCGACGCTGCCATTCAAGTGCCCGTAAAAGTTGTGACAGATGGTATCGAGCAGATCCCCGTCAGACGTTCTGCATGTCGTCGCCATAGCGGACAAACTCCAAGGTAAAGGCCTGTTTGCGCGGAATTCCGCCCGCCATCAGCGAGCTTTGTTCCTCGTCGACGCTCTTGAGGCACCACGTTCCCAGCACGTCGCCATAGCCGGTGGTCAGGGTCAGCGGCTGAAGCTGGGCACCCAGCGTGCGCAGCGTGTCGAGCTGCTTTAAGCCGCCCTTGAACCCGGGGAAGATCACCCCCTTGAGCGTGATTTTCTCGTCACCCATGCCCACGCCTTGCTGCGCCGGCCGCCGCCCCAAGCGCTCTTGCGAGGCCCAACGGAATTCGGTGGAACGGCGCAGCTCGTCAAACGCAGCGGTGTCGAGGTTGAACGTGTACTGCGGCGCCTTCGGGTCCTGCGGCTGAATGATCAGCAAGTGCGGGAACGGCTTCACCGCTTCCGGCGCCGGCGTCTGATCCGTGGCAAACGCACCGGTGGGCACGATGTTGGCCAGCGCCGGGCTGGCCTTGCCGGCGATCTTGTTGATCGCCGTGGCGGCGCGGCCGGCCTGTTCCTTCAGCACCCCCAGTCGCTCGTCGATCTGCGCCACTGCGCGCGTGGCCGTGCCATACATCGACACCACCCGCCCGACTTGCGCCTGGGCGGCATTGATCCCGCGCATGGCGCGCTGGAGCTTGGCCCCGATCGCCGGACCGACAAAGGGCAAGCCCTCCAGCTCGGACGCGGCGCCGGTGATTTCCCCGATCGCGCCGTTAACCGGCGCCATCATGCCGTCAAGGCTGCGCCGGCCCGTCTCCCCGGCCGAGGCCAAGTATTTAATCCCCGACTGCAATTGCCCCAATGCTTCCATAAATCCCCCTGATCACACGTGCGGCGCATCGAACAGATTGCGGCTTTCCTGCTGCTTGGCCATCTCGCGGTAATACTGATCGAGCTGCGGTTTGATCTGCGCGAACAGTTGATTGCCGTCCTTGACGTCACCGTTGACCGTCAGTGAGAACGGCGCATTGATCGCCACGTTAGACTCGACCTTTGGCGCCGGCGCACTGGCCGGCGCTGCCTTGGCCAACGGCCCCAGCTTGGCGTCGGCACTGGCCTCGGGCAGCATCATCGAGCGGGCCACATCGCCGGGCTTTGCCGAGGCACCGGCCACTGGCGCAGCGCCAGGCGCGGCCATCATCAATGGCGTAGCAGGCTTGGCGAAGGACTTGGCGATATCGCCCATCACCGGCGCAATGTCCTTGCCGGCGTTGGCCATCATCAACGGCCCGGCGTCCGGCATTTTCTTCGCCGCGTCATCGGCCCCGAACAGCGATTTGCCGACAAAGCCGCCCAGGGAGTCGCCGCCCATGTTGCCCAGCACGCCGCCGATCAAGGCGCCGATCGCCGTACCGATCACAGGCACGACCGAGCCGATCGCCGCACCGGCCGCCGCACCGGCGAGGGTGCCCGCCAAACCGCCGGCCGCTGCACCGTAGCCCTCGGCTTTCTCGTCCTGAGTTTCGGCGTTCTGATAGGTGTCATAGGCCTTGAAACCAGCGTCAGCCACCGCAAGAACCGCCGTGCCTCTTACCGCTGATCCGATGCCAATGCCACGGCCGACACCACGACCACCAGCCCTGCCTTTGCCCTTGCCCCCTTTACCTTTCTTGCCGTCGCCGGCATCCACGTCGGCGCCGTCCAGACCGCCGCCCGCACCACCGGCCGGCAGGTTGGTCACAATCACCTTTTGCGGGATGTTCGGATTACCCATCAGCGAGCCACGGCCGATATTCATCAATCCTTTGGCCACCTTTAGGCCGCTCATGGCCGTAGACAGCCCGAGGATGCCAGCGGTGGCCAGCCCGATCGCTGACACCAGTCGCGGCGACTCGTCGGACAGCTTGGCCAGCCCGCGCGCGACAGAGCCGATCCCGTCTACCACAGCATCCGTCACCGGGCGCATGGCGTCGCCGATCGCGCGCATCGAGTCGTCAAGACTCTGCACCATTTCCGACTGCTTTTGCGCCGACGACTGGCGGCGTTCTTCCAGGTTCTTATCGAGAATCCCGGTCGCGCTGGCCGATTCCTTTTTCAGCTTGTCGTAAAGGTCCTTGTTCTGCATGTACGCAGTCAAAGCGCCCTTGACCTGCATGTCTGCGAACAGGTCGCCGGTACGCAACGCCGATTCCAGCGAGGCGATCATGGCCTTGGCTTTCTCGGGGTCCGATTCCTTGCTGATTGCAGCCGTCGCCTTGGCCATTTCGGCGGCCTTCTTGGGGTCGGTCGCCTCAATGTATTTTTGGGCCAGCGCAAAGCTGGATTCCAAGGTGGACTTGCCATTTTGCAGGCCGGTATTCATCGAGCCTTGATAATCGATGCCGGCCTTCTTGTAAGCCGCCACGGTATCGTTGGAACCGATTTTCTCCATCCAGTTTTTGAGGTTGTTCGCCGCCTCGTCGGATCCGCCGGCCGTCTTCATCTGCACCTGAAGCATCGAACCCAGTTGCGTCACCGAGTCCATGCCGGTAATGCCCAGCTTGCCCATACCCGCGAGCAGTTCAGGGAACCAGCGCGCCATGTCGGCCGCTTCAAAGCTGCCCGCCTGCCCTTGGTAGGCGATCGCCTCAAGTGCCTTTTGCATCATTGCGGGGTCGGTGATCTTGGCGTTCTGCCCCAGGGCATTGATCATCCGGGCGGTTTCCGTGCCGTCCGAACCCTGCCCCACAGCGAACTTGGCCGCCGTCGGTGCGTAGGCCAGCGCCTTGTCCAGCTCCATGCCGGCACCTACCAGGGCGTTGACCACCTCGGCCACCTGATTGCGCGCCATGCCGGTATCGCGCGACGTGTCGATCACGGTCTTGGACAGCGTCGCCTCTTCGGGCGTGTTGGCAATGTTGGACTTGATCGCAATGTCACGAATGATCGCGCCGTAGTCCGCGCTGATCTTCGTCGGAACGGCCATCAGCGCCGTGGCGGCTGTCGCCCGCCCGATACTGCTGCGCATCTGCTGCTTGCCTTCGTCGAGCTGCATGTGCCCTTTGGCCTTCAACTCGGCGCCCTGCGCAATCTTGCCCATTTGGGTGTAGGCCTTGCCGAGGTTGCGAACCTCAACGCCCTGTTTTTTCAGCGCGGCCAAGTTGGCTTCCAGCTTCTTGCGCAGATCCTCGGCGCCCTTCTCGCCGGCCATGTGCGCCTTTCGAAACTCGGCCTGCAGGCGCATGGTTTCGCCAATGGTCTTTTCGAGGACCCGGGCCTTTTTACCGGTTTCTTCCAGCTTCTTGATACGGCCGGTGGCGTCCTTGAACGCCGCTCCCAGCGTCGAGCTGACAGCCCCGCCAATCACCAGACCGAGCGCTAGTTTCTTGCTCATGTGCGTGCCCTATGTTCACCGAGTTAAAAGCGGCTCAATCCCTGAGCCACCACAGCATCCGGTCAAAGGGCATGGCCTCAATCTCGGCGGCAGAGAAACCCGTCTCTCTCGCCAAGGCCTTGGCCGCTACCCGTTGCGTCTCGGCGTTAAAGTTCATCCTCTTCGACCAGGCGAAAATAGCCGGCCTGCAAGCGGTTGTAGTTACGCAGGCTCAGGGCGGCAATCTCCTGCTCTGTCGCCTGCAACAGGCTGCACAGAACGTTGATTTCGATCTGCTCGTAATCGCCCTTAGCCGTCGCACTGGCGGCCCGTTGATCGCGAACTGTCGGCGCACGCATGGTCAACTTGTCGACCTTGATGCCGCCAATGTCGGCAAAGCCTTTCAGGTTGATCACCACGCTGTCGTCACTGACCGCCAGCCAGGACGGATCTTTCTTTTCTGCGTTTTCTTGGGTCATGTTCTATTTCCTTACAGGCCGAGGGCCGAGCGTTCAGCGGCCAACTGGTCTACACCATTGACAACCATGGTCATTGCGAGCGGGTCGATCTCGTACATCAGGCGACCGTCAATTTCGAGCTTGTAATACGTGAGCTTTACGGCGTGCTTGATTTCGCCCACGGTCGCCGGTTTCCAGTCGCCCATGTCCACCTCTTTCACGCCGCCGCGCATGGTGACGATCACCGGCGTAATGCGGCCTTTCAGATCCGCGAAGGCGCCACGAAACGTCAGGCTCGTGGCCGTCTGGTCAGCCAGACCAAAGAACTTCAGCGCCTCGCGGCGCACACCGTTGGTGGTAAAGGCCGATTCGATCTTTTCCATGCCCACGGCAAACTCGATCGGGGCGAACATACCGCCGCCCTGATAGTCCTCGGTTTTGAGGGTCAGTTTCGGCAGCGTCAGGGTGGGCACGTCGCCGGAGAAGCTGACGCCGTCCACAAACAGGTTCATGTTTTTCAGAACTTGAGGAATCATTGGTAAGCCCCCTTAGGCTGGTTCAAGCACTTCAGTCATCCACTGATCGGTGACTTCGAAAAGGAAATTCGGGTTTTCTGCCGGCGGCACGTCGGTGAAACGGATGCGCCAATACACCTTGCCCTGGGCGATCTGGCTGGCCGTGTTCAGTTCGGTGTCGGGGAACACTTCAAAGTTGATGATCGCGCCCTGGGCTTTGAGGTCGGCCATGAACGCGTTGAGACCGTTGGTGACATCGGTCACGTAGGTCTTGGTGATCGAGCGGTCGACCGCCCATTTGTGCCCGGCCTGCACCGCGTCCATGAGGATGAACAGCGTGCGAACGCGGGTGACGAATGCCCACTTCGGATCGCTCGACAGCGTGCGGTTGCCCCACAGGCGGTAACCGTCATCGCGAATGATCGTGGTGATATTGGCGTTATTGAGCAGGTTGGCCCGGCAAGTCTCGTCGCCGTCCAGGTACTCGACCGCGCGACCGGTTCCGGTGATGCCGGTCAACTCCTTGTTCGATGGCGAAGCCCAGAAGCCGTATTCAGCATCCGTCCACGCGAACAGCCCCGCCGCCCAAGCCGAACCGGGCGCGTCGACGGTCTTGCTGGTGACGGTGTCCCAATACTTGACGCCCGGGTCGACCATGAACAGGTTGCGACTGCCGAAGTTATCGGCGTAGGCCATGGCGGCCTCGTCGGTCGTGCCAGGGCCGTCGATGATGCCGATGGCGCGCAGCTTCTGCGCCACGCTATCGAGCGCCGTGGCCACCGCCTGAGTCGCGGTATGACCCGGCGCGATCAACAGTCGCGGCTGCGCATTGAACAGGCTTTTACCGTCGAGCAGCGCCTGTAACCCGGTGCGCTGGCCCGAGGCCAAAACGCCGCCGATGATCGCCGAGGTTTGCAGCGCCGCGTCTTCCAGCTTGGCCACGCCGATGGCAACGATCACGGCTTTAGCCTTGGCGTAGATGGCCTGACAGGCCTTGGTGATCGCCGAGTCAGGGCCGAAAGCCGCGATGGCTTCGCGCTCGGTGGTGATCAGTTTCAGCTCGCCCGCCTTGGCCGTGCCACCGCCCAGAACGCCAGGGGTGAAGGTGTCGCACAGACCAATGATCGAGGACGACGGCAGCGAGATGGTGCGCGCGCCAGTGTCGACCGACGTGGTCGTGACGCCGTGAAAGAAAGTCATAAGGCTCGTTCTCCAGAAACGAAAAAGCCCCGCATGTGCGAGGCTGTGAGGGTGTTCGTGTTACGCGTAACGGAAAAGAAAACGCCCCGTCAGTGCGGGGCGTCTATTGCAGCTCTGCCGGATCAGGCGGCAAGGAATCCGGCCAACCTTGCGACAGCATTTCGTCGTGATACTCGCCGGCCTCGATCGCGCGCAACAGCGCAAACTCGCGGTCAAAGCAGGCTTGAACGTGCGCCCGCACGGCCTTGGCAATCGTGATGATTTGCGCCGCGCCGATTTCGACAAAACCGTCTGCCGTCTTGAAGTTGCAGCGGTAGTCAGGATCGAGGACGGCGGACAATCCCGTACTGGCGATCAGCGCCTGGCTGTCGCGAGTTGTCTCGATGGCCAGCCCCTCGACCACGACGCCCGTACCCTCTCGGCGGAAGCGTTCGGCGGCAACCACTTCGGCGAGCGGCAGGGGGGCGACCGCCAAACCCGGCGCCGAGAACTGCCAAGCGCCGTCGACCTCTACCGCCTTCCAACCCGCCGCCGGCATCGGCTCGATGCCGTCAACACACACCCACACCATGGAAGGGTGATACAGCGCCGTGATATCGCCGTCAGTCTCGATCAGCTCAAACACCTGCTCGCCGTAGACCCGCGCATAAATACTCATGCCCACTCCTCAACATCGATCCAACCATCAGCACCGTGACCGCCGCGCAAATGCGCAGGGTATGAAGGAAGCGCAACGGCACCGCCGCCACCCGACCCCGGGTTGACCGCATCAGCACCCTGCGAACTGGTTGAGATTGAATTACCCCCCGGCCCCATTTCACTCGGGCCGCCCTCGCCAGATACGACAAAGTCAGTTTTTGGCCCAATGACGCCACCACCACCCTTGCCCTGCCCATTTTTCACAGTCGCGCCGACCGCCGGTTGTGAATTCGGGGTCTGGCCGAGGTACAGCGGCGGCGCCACGTTCGCCGACAACCCACCACCGATACCGCCCGGCGCGGTGACATGTGATCCGAACGAAGTGGCCCCGCCGTTGTTACCCGGACCAACCAGCACACCGGTGCCGCCCTTGCCGATCGTGACCATCACACCGTCGAAACCGCTGGTGATCCACGTATCAAATGGCGCCCCCGCACCGCCGCCGCAGCCGGCGGAAACCTGACCCGCCGCGGTTGATGCTGCACCACCGCCAGCAGCGCCTGCCCCCTGCCCCCTCACTCGAATTTTGATGGTTCCAGGCGTCGACCAGTAAATCTGGGTCGCCCGAATTCGACGCAGACCTAGAAAACGCCCGGTCGCCTTGCGCACTTCATCGGCCAAAACACTGACGTCAATCACGCCCTGATTAACCGGCGCACTCCAAGCCTTGATACACCACATCACCGCGACGTTGCGTGGACGGGTTACGCCACCGGCAGACGGGTACGGGCTATAGCTCACATTCGCCGAGGTGAAAGAGATTCCGACACCGGGATAATCCGAATCCTTGTAGGTATCCGCCTGCGCCTCGACTGGAGTACCTCGCACAATGTCGACCGATTGCCCGCCCGTATAGTTACTGTCGAACACGGCAAGCGTACCGAGCTGGGCGCTGCCAATGGCTCGCCCCGTATCAATTCCCCGGCCATGATCCCAGCCGCGCAGAAATTCGGCGCGCAGATCCGGCAAGCGGAAATTGCCGGCGCCCTCGTTGCCCTTGTTGAAGGCTGTCCCGAGGAAGGCCGACAGATCCGGGTAAGCGGCGACACTCTTAACGCTGCCGTCCAGCTCCAGAAACCCGGCCGGCTGCTTGTCGACCGGGAACGACACAATGGCGCCAACCGGCATGGCCGTGGCCTTGGCGATCAGCGCGTCGACCTGTGCCGACGTATAGCTGTCGGTGATGCCCATGCCGGCAAGCGTTGCGGGGTTGTCTCCCGACACTACGAGCCCACGGTCGTTAGTCTTGATCCGGGTCCACTGGCCCGGCGTTTTGTTCTTCGGCAGCACCTCCAGGATCGCCGCGTCGACGTAGGACCGCGTGGCCAGCACCACGGCCGGGTCAATCTTGAGCTGAATGTTGCCGGTGCTGGTGACGATGAAGTTCATCCGCACGATTTGCGTACGGCCCGAGCCTTGCGACAGCAACGGCTTGAAGCTGGGCGCGCAGTTGGCCACCGCCACCAGATCGCCGTCAGCATCGTAGAGGCCGATTTCGCGAATCCACTTACCGCCCTCGTCGGCCGGGATGATCTGCTCAGCGATGATCACCGCCGGGTTTTTTGGGTCGACCAGCAATTGATTCAGCGGCTGACGGCGCCACTCGTTGAGCAGTTCGGTTTGCCCGGCCGAGGGCACCGGGTTGGGCGGATTGGCCAGCCCGTTCGGGTTGGCATCCCCTACGCCCATTTGCGTGATCAGCCAGGGAATGCCGAGCGCGTCGGCGTTCGCCTGCTTGGCCATCCCCACATTCGTAAGGATCGCGAAAAACTGCGAATTCGCATCAATCATAATAAACGTCCAGGGTGTCTATGGTGTGTTCGCGGCCGACCACGCCGAAGCTGCCAGTCACCTCAATGTCACGCATGACGGGCGGGTAAACGTCGATTTCGTCGCCTTCGTAGACGGACACAGCGATATTCAAATTGCCTTGAGTTTCCAGGCTGATCGCCAGCCCGGTCAGATGCCGGGTGACGGGTTTGGCGTCGTCAATCAGGCGCTCAAGCTCCTGATACATTTCTTCGGTGATGCCGGTATCGAGCACCCCGACCTTCAGCGCGAAGGTGCCCGGCTTGCCCTCGGGCACGGTCTTGAACCACTCGACAATCTCGATCAGATAGCCCAGCGGCTCGACCACGCGGCGCAGCGCGCCGATCGTGCCCTTGTGTTTGTGGATATAGAACGATGCCCTGATGGCCGCGCGCTTGGTCGCCTCGGACCATCGGTAATCCCAGCGATCAACCGACCATGCCCACGCCAGATGCGGCAGCAGCTCGACCGGGCAGGTGTCGGGGTCGTACAGGGTGCGCAGCGGGACAATCGTGCGATCGTAGAAAGCCGCCTCAATTGCCCGCTCCAGTGGCGTGCTATTGCTCGGCAGCAGGCTCTTCATGCTGCACCCCCATCGTCACTTCGTAGCCAGTGCACCACGCCGCCTGCGCCTTGGTAGGCGCCAGATCCTGCCAGCCCACCAACTCGACCCGGGAAACGCCGGCAATGTGCAATTGCGCGTCCACAGCCGAGCGCGCTACCTCAACCCCCAGCCGTTTGCGCGGGTTGATCCACGCCGCAAGGCGTCGTTTCGCTTCGGTCAAACTGGCGTCACCCTCCGGGCCGGCGCTGCTCATGTGCAAGATGGCGTCAATCCGGTACTCAAGAATTTCCGCGCTTTGCACCTTGACCCGATCGGCGACCGGCCGGGTGTCTTCGTCATCCAGTGCCAGCCGGACAACGTTCAAAAGCTCGGGGCTGGCCTCGCCTTTCCCTTCTGTGCTCAGCACCGTTACCGTAACGTTGCACGGCGCCGGACTTTCGGCCGAGGCGTCGGCCACCAGACCCGAGGCGTTACGCGTGTGCAGGATGTAGCTGTTACGCGGCCCCGCCGTGGTCAGGCCCTCATAAGCCAGTTGAATGCGTTCTCGGTAAGGGTCGTCCTCTTCCAGCACTTCAGGCACTGGCGGCGTGGCCGTCAGGTCTTCGGCTTGGATCACCAGGCGCGGCAGATTGACGTTGCCGCCAAGCTGATCGAGGTCACTTTTGATCGCGTAGGCCAGCAGCAGCGCTTTGGCCCCGTCGTTGACCCGGGCACGGTTGCCGAGCTTGTTATAGGCCCCGACTTCCAGCAGCTTGACCACCGGATCTGATTCAAGGTTGGCCGTCCAGTTGTCGCCCATGCTCCCGCGAAACATGCTCAAGCTGTCTTCGAAGGTTTGTTCGAAGTCCAGCGGCTCCAGCACGTCCGGCGCAGGCAGCGCGGACAGATCCAAGATACTCATGCGCTCACCTCGGCCAGAAAGTCGTCGCCCAGGTATTCGCCGGCAACAATCAAATTAATTTTCCCGCCTAGCACGGACTGCACTTTCACGCTCTTGAGCTTCACGCGCGGCTCCCATCGTCCGAGCGCCCGCGCGGCCTCAGCCTGCACCGAACTGATCCAACCGGCGTTAACCGGCAGATCCACATAGGTGCGTAGCTTGCTGCCGTAGTCGGGCCGCTCCCGGCGACTACCCAACGGAGTGCTGAGAATGTCGCCGATGGACTGAATAACGCTGTCGATGCCGGTAATGGGCTGGCCGGTCTGGCGATCCATTCCGATCATCTGCGTTACTCCTGGGCTTCAAGTTCGGGATGGGATTTCAGGAACGTCACAGCCTGTTCATCGGACGCCGAAACATCGACCGAGGCCTTGACCACGGCGAGCGTGCGATTGGTGCCAGGGATGCACAGGGTGCGCGAGGTAAAGACCGTATCGCGAAAAGTCAAACGCAGATCCGTCGACGTCGACGCATCAGCGCCGGGCGTTGCAGTGGCCTTGGCCATGGGTTTCCTCCAGACACAAAAAAGCCCGCACTTGGCGGGCTGCATGGTTGATTGATCAATGCTTGTGGTGATTGTCGCTATTGCCGGCGGCCATAATGTTCGCGTCGCCGTCGATGTTGCCCGTTACGTGTAACGGCCCGTCGATCTTGACCGGTCCTGTGATGTTCACAGCGGCCTCGATGTCGACCGTGCCAGACTTCACCGTCACCGCGTTATCCGTAACGACCAGTTCTGTACCGCCGACTTTGATTGTCACGGTCCCGCTGGGCACGGTGATCGTGTAGCTGCTTGCCTCCCAGTCGTAGACCAGCGAACCGCCATCATCAAACCGCCAGACCTCGACATGATCGCGATTGTCCGGCTGGGCGCCGGCGTTTCCGTACAGACCCGGGATAAACGTCCCGATGCCGGCCTGCCCGCTGGGGTTGAACAAAACCCCCTGCTCGCCCAGGCTCGGCGATCGCCAGTGCCGCGCCTTGCCGGCCGCGAGGCTGTGCCAGCGCACCCAGGCGCTCGTCCACTCGCCATTCGATACCCGAACCGCACCAGCCGCCAGATCAACCCCCACGACTGCACAGGGCATCACCATGGCCGCAATCATGCGGTCATGCTCCCCGCTTGGGTAACTCACGGCAGATCCTCCGGCGGGAAAAACTCCGGCGCCTTGTCAGCGTTGAAACCGAACATCAGCGTACCCGGCGGCTCGTCTGGCCAAGGCCATTCAAAGTCACCGACCTCAAAGGTTTGCGTCCACTGCACCGACCACATAACGAACTGCTCAAGGTCTGGCATCGGCGCCTCGGGCTGGGCGTGGATGTTCTCCGGCGGGCCGGTGATGAAGTCCAACCCCCAATACTGGTAACTCAGTATCGAGGTCATTTGCGCCGCCAGAATGGACGCTTGCAGCGAGGCCTTTTTGCGCGTTGCGTCGACCAGAATGCACGACTGAAAACGACCGATCAGCGCCGTTTTCCCTTCGCCGCGATCGGTGCCTAGGGTCATGTCCGTCACCCCGAAAAGCAGGGCCGGCGTTTCCACCAAAGAACCCAGCTCGGGGAAGTGCTCGACATGCAGGAACCGAGGCATGGCCGCCGCGATCGTGCTTTTCATCGCCTCATGTAATGTCGTCAGTTCGCTCATTGCCCACACTCAACACCAGATCGACCATGCCGGCACCGTCGGGCTTCAAGCGGCTGACCTTGTACTGGCCGCCGCCCAAGTAGACCGGCAAATCGATGGTAAGAAAGTCGCCCTTTTTGATATCAGGCACGTCGACCAACCGCACGGTTAGAGTCGGCTCCAGCACCGCGTCCGCATTGATCGCCGAACCCAAGCGCACCGCCCCGCCCTTGCCGCCGCCAATTTCGGCACCGACAAACGGCGAGGCAAAGGCCCCTTTGATCGGGCGGCCGTCGGCCAGCGTCACCGGGTCGCCCAAGCGATCTACCAGCACGGCGTCCATACGGGCCGCCAGCTCACGAAAGCGCCCGGCGGTCATCACTGGATCAGCAACGCATTAGCGAAGCCGCCAACGGCGTCAGAGGTCAGCTTGCCGAACGGCACCGAATCGGCGACACCCGGGGCCACCAGCACGCCGGCCAGCACATTGACCTTCTGACCCAGCAACAGCGCGCCCTCTGCCGGCAAACGCCACTCTTCATCGGTGATGCCGACCATCTTGGTGCCACTGACGCCGGTCGACGTGGGAATAACCACCATGTCGTTCAATACCAGCGGAACACCCGAAAACGCCCCGCCAACCGGGGCCGTGAAGTCCACGGTCTTACCTGTACCAACGTGATTCTTGGCCATGCCAATTACTCCTTTGCAGAAATGAAAAACCCCGCACAGCGCGGGGTTCCGATGGTTCGGCCGATTACTTGCCGAGCGACTTGTTCAGGCCACGAGAATCGAGCGGGGCCACGCCGGCATCGATCCGCACCTTGCTGACCACACCGTCAACGGTGAAGCCTTGGGTCTGCTCGATATACGGCTGATCCACACCGTCCAGATAGGCGACCTCGATAGTGTCGGTTCCTTGTTTGGCGGCCAGATACCACTCGATCGCCGAAACATCGTCCAGACGCGGCTCGGCGATCACCTCGGCAAAGTTGCGGATCGGGTTGTCGATGCCGGCATTGCTTTGCGCGCCCGGTACCGAGGCGGAACGAATCAACTGATTCGCCTTGTCTTCCAGGCACACCGGCACCAGCACAAAGCCCGGGCGGATGTTCAAGGTGCGCGACTTGGTGCCTTCGGCCGCTGGCGACTTCTGCAAGGCCATGGCGGTTTTTGCAGCACTCAGCGCCTCGATCGACAACGCAGATCCGGCGCCCTTCAACAGGTTTTTGCGATCGTCGTGATACAGCGCCTTGCCGTCGCTCAACTTCGGTCCGGTGGTCAGCACGTCGTAAACCAGATCGCCGATCGTGCCGCGCGCCGCCAGACCCATGTTGTAAGGCACGGTACTGAGCTGATCGAGGTCATCGTTGATGATCGCTTGGCGAGTGATGCCGAACAGCTCGCCGTAGGTGGCCAGACGGATCGCTTCGCCGCGATCGCTGGTAGTGATGTACTTGTACTCAGCACCTGGGCGAACTTCACGCAGGCTGCCAAAGGCGCCCATGCCCACACGCTTGACGGTTTTGAAGTCGCTGAGACGGCCTTTCTTCGTCCACTTGTCGAAGGTTTCCGGCGCTTCGTCCCAGCCCAGCAGCACCGACTTGCCGGCGATATCGAGCAGGATGTTGCCGAAGTCGCTGGAGTCGTGAGTGAACGCCAGACCCACCATCTGCATCGGGTTGTACGATGCCACGACAATGCCGCGATCGGTCAGCGACGCCCGGGCCAGCTCGCGCAGGCTCATGTAGTTATAGGCGTTGTCCTTCTGCACCTCGGCCTGACCGATGCGACTGGCGATCGATGCACGCACCGAGTCACCCACCAGATTGCCGTTGGAAATATGGCCGTGAATGATCTGCGAACCGGTTGGAGTGGTCCCGGCGCCCATCGCTGCCAGCAGCTTCGCGTTGGCCGTTTCGATCGTGCAATTCACGTCATTCAGGCACTCGGTCAGCAACGCCGCGTGAGGCGCAGCAAACGGCGCTGCAAACGCGGCGGTGATCGCCGTGCGGCGTGTGCCTTCGTCGGCCAGCGCCTGAGCGCGGATCTGCTCGGGCGTCTGATTCGCCGGCGGAGTGACCGCCGCCGGCGGGGTGACTGCTGCCGGTGGCGTAGCCGCCGGCGGCGGAGTGACCGAGGCGCGCGGCGGGGTCAGCAGATTCTTGAAGTCTGGTGGCATTTTGGTGAACTCCTGCATACGTTGCGAATTGATTTGAGCGAAGGCCTTGAGAGGTTCAAGAATTTTGTGCGCGAAACCGGCCTCCACCGCCTCGCTGCCAAACATCCACGTTTCCGCCTCGAGCAAGGCGTGGATTTCTTCAGCGGTCTTGCCAGTAGCCTCGACATACGCCTGTACCAGCGAACCCTCGACCTGATCGAGCAGCTCGGCATAGCGGCGCATGGCCTCGGCATCACCGCCCTGAATTCCCCACGGCTTATGCACCATGATTGCCGCATTCTCGGGAATGCTCCGGGTGTTGGCCGCCATGAAAATCACGCTGCCCATGGACGCAGCGAGGCCGCCCACCACGCCGTCAATGTGGGCCGGGTGATGCTTGAGCATGTTGTAAATCGCGATCCCGTCGAACACCTCGCCGCCGGGTGAATTCACGTACATATTGATTTGTGACACGTCACCGAGCGCCTTGAGGTCCTTGGCGAATTGCTTGGCGGTGATGCCCCACGCGCCAATTTCCCCCTCGATACGCAGTTCCGCGATGCTCGCCGACAGCGCACGCATCGAGTACCAGCTTTCACCGACGTCAGTCGTCGTCCCCACTGACGCCCTTGGCCGCATCAGCGGCAGGTTTTTGCGTTTGTTCATTGGTCTGATTTTTCCCATAGAACTTGTGATAGGCGTCCGAGCTGAAGACCAGCCCTTTCTCCCGGTTGGCTTTAATCTCCGCTTCACGCGAACGCTTCAGCTCCTGCGGATTGCGCTGACGTGCCCGGGCCACTTCGGCCTCATCGGCAAAGCCGCTTTCAGTCAGCAGGTTCCACGCAGTCGCCTCATGCACTGGGTTGATCCACGGCATCACCGGCCCCTGATAGATCGCGCCGTAAACGGTCCGAGGATCGACGTCATGGGGCACTTTGATCACGCCGCTCATGATCGCGACGCGCAGCCAGTTGCGATAAACGCGACGGCACCAGTAGTCGATAAAGTCGTGCTGCAACTGGTCGTAACCCAGTTGGGCCTCGACCAGCTCCTGCCGCTGGGCCGAATACGTGCCGTCATAGCTGCGCGCCAGACTCGAATAGCCAATGCGCGCACCGGCCGCCACCGCTTTGAGCTGGCCATTTCGGAAGCCTTCAAGGAAGGGATTGGGCCGATCGCTTTTGATCATCCCGACCTCTTCACCGGGCAGCAGCGTGTCGATCACCATGCCCGGCGCCATCTGGAATGTTCGGGCATCCGTACCAGCCTTCGGCGCCACGTAGTCGTCAGGGGAACCCTTCTTGATGTACATGGCCAACGCCGCACTGATACGCGCCGCGACCCGCTCGCTTTCCTCGTAATCCTTGATATCCGCGAGACGGGTGATCACCGCGTGTAGCAGCGGCTGGCCACGGTTCTGACCAATGCGCTTGCGGTAAGCAATGTGAATCATCTGCTCGGCGGGCACCCGCTTGGTGTCGAGCGTCATACCGCGCCCAAGCGAGTCGCCGGGATGCTGTTTCAGCAGATGAAACGCACGAACCCGGCGCCATGAATTGCGCTCGATGCCTTGGAGGATGCCCAGTGATTCGTCGTTTTTCTCCCAGGGCAGAAAGTCGTTCTCAAGCAACTCCAGCGAATACGGCACCGCGTGCAGATGCTCATAGTTTGGAATCTTGCCCACCAGCTCCTGAGCCAATGACTCGCCATCGCGCAGCCACGTGCGGCAGACGATTCGCTCCATCTGCGGCCGGGACAACTCGCCGGAGGCCTCCGGTTTCAGCGACCATTCCCCCCAGTGCGATTTGACCAAGGCGGCAAATTCCAGATGCACGTCGCCGGTCAAAGTCAGCGGGATCGGCTCGACAGAAATGCCCGGACCTCCCACCACCCGCTCTTCCAGCCGGTCAAACAACCCGGTGACGATGTCGTGGTTTTGATCCAGCGCCCGGCACTGGTCACGCATCGACTTGCCGGCATGCTGCAACGCCCGATTTGCCCCGCGCGTTTCGCGCTTGGCCTTGTGCGTGCGGCTCGGTTCGGCCGCCTCGAAAGCGCGAATGACGTGCCGGGCTTTCATGCGCTCCATAACCGCGTGCGGGAAGAAAGGCAGCAGCGCCTTGTCGACGACGTTCACGGAAACACCGCCAACGCATGCCCAGGGCGGCCACTGTCTGCCGAGTTCTGAGCCGCCACGCGACGTTCCCAAAACAGGCGGCCGGCCTGAATGTCTTTCAGATCCGACATGACCACTTTGCGGCCCTGAAAAAACGTCTCCTTGCCATCCAGCACGGCAATCTCTGCCGCCAGATAGAGATTCACCATGTCTTGCGCCGTGGGTGCTACAGCCATGCGCCTTGTCCTTTCGTGATCCACGCGCCGGCCTCGTCCGACGACGATGCAGGTTGTGGGGGTGATGGTTCGACCGTTACGCGTAACGGCTCAGGTTCTGCGGCTTGCGGCTCGCCGTCCGGCTCGGGGTCATCCTCGGCCGGCGGCACATGCCACACACCGCTCGGCAGTTGCCGCGCGAGCAAGTCCAGATCAAGGCCAAAGCGCGCCTGACTGATGCGCAGCGCGGCCAAGGCATAAACCAGACAATCGAGCGCTTCGTTGCGGCGACCGCCGGCGTCCCAGCGCTGTACGCGCCGGTGCTTGACGATCACCCACTTACGCCGCTCGGCCGTCAGTTGCCGCAATTCATCCTCGCCGCATAACTCGTCGTTGGCAGGCAAGTGCAGACAACCGGGAACACGAATCCCCGGCGCGTCTGGCTGAATCGTCAAGCGGTTGTAAATCAGCTCCTTGGCGTTATCCGTGCCGACCTCAACGAGGTAGATTCGGCCGCCCTTGACCTTCGTTTTCTTGCGTGGCCACGTCGCGATCGGCTTGCCGTAGGTCGACGCACCGAACACCGGAATGATCCAGTTCACGCCGTGTTTAATGCTTTCCTCGCGCACTTCGTCCGAGTAGTGACCGCCTTGGTCCCAGCACGCGCGCTCCAGCGTCATCACCGTGCCGTCAGCACGAACGAACCGCTTTTTCAGTTCGATGCCCACTTTCTTGCGCAGCTCGACGCTTGCCGGATCGCCCTGCAGAACGAACTTGTGAATTAACCAGGCTTCCTCACCAGCACCGAACCCCCAAAAACGACCCTCGTAACGATCGTCCTGCGTGTCGATGCCGCCGAAGATGGCGACCACCCACGGCGGCACCTCGGCATACACCTCGCGGCGTGCCTGTAGGTGCTGCCATTCCAACTGCTCGCCCTGATCTTCCTCCCAAGCCTCGCCCAACGTGGTGTTGATAAAGGTTTTGAGCTTGCCCCGGTCTTTCTTGACCTTGATCCACTCGCTGACGACTTCCGCCCAGGTGACAAACTCGGAATACACCGTCCAGATATGGAATGTCACCGAGCGCGGCGCCTGCATGGGCTTGTCCGCACTGGTGAACCACTCCATGCCGTCACGCGTCCAGATCCCGGAACGCTCACAGATGTAGCGACCGCTGGCCGACGCCGCGATCATTTCGTGATATTCGAACGTGCAGCCGTGGCCGGACTCGCATGCGTACCACGCTTTTTCGACCTGCTTGAGGTCGTTGAGCAGCCACTTGATGCCGAACGGCGTATCGGGGTCGCCCCACTTCAGATGTTGTTCCGTCTGGCAGTGCGGGCACTTGATGTTGAAGCGCAGCAGGTGCGGCGAATCATCCGCCGCCCGCGTGATCTGACAGCCCTCGCCCGTCGTTTCCTCGCCTTCAGCAGCGGGCACAATGGTCGTCGGGGTGGATCCGCGAATCGACTTCTTGAACGTGGCGCCTTCCAGACGTTTGTCGCCCAAGATGGTCGGGGCGCCCTCGCCTTCAATGTCCGCGTCGAACTTCGACAGCTCGTCGTAGATCACTTCGTCCGGGCTTTTTTCGCGGTAGTTCTTCGCCGCCGTTCCGCCCAGGCACCACAACATCTTCGCGTTATCGAAACGCTTTTCATCGAGCGTGTTATCTCGATGCTTCGTGCCGAGCCACGGCGCCAAGGCCTTTACCACTGGCACGTCGCGGATCATCGTTTCGATGTGCCGCTTCATCATCCCGTCCGCATCCCCGTCAGTCGGGCACCACGTCAGGACGTTGCGTTTCTTGTGCTGGATCTTGTAACCCATGTTGGCTACCAGCATTTTCGTATAGCCGACCCGGGCCGATTTCAGGACGTTGACTTCACGGATCAGGTCGTTGCCCATCGCGTTCAGGATCGCGACTTGAAACGGGGCGGTGGTCCATTTGCCCTCTTGGTAGGACGATTCGGACGACAGATAAAAGTGTTTGTCTGCCCATTCCGTCGCGGTCAGCGGCGGCTCTTTGTAAAGCCCTTCCAGCCCCTTGCGGACACTCTCAATCAGCGCCCTCATCCAAGGAATCGACGAACTCATCAAGTAACTCCGGCAGTTTGTCCGCCAACTTGACGGCGTCGTTTCGCGCTATGGCGACCTCGCGCTGGATAGCCTCAAGGTGTCGCGGTTCGATGTCCGGGCATTTGCGCTTGACCTTGGCATGCACGGTGTCGAGGGTTGAGCCGAGCATTGCGCTCAACTTGCCCAGGGCGAACACGGCAAAATCAACCGGCACCAGCTTTTTTGCCTTGACCTGATTTCGCATCGCTTGCCCGTCAGCTTGCTCGGTTGTCAGGCGCAATTTCTGCTGTGCCTGCTTGTACTCAATGAGCGGATCGATCGGATTACCGTCATCGTCGACAGGTTGATCTTTTGCGCCCTGATGCTTGAGCCGATTGGCCAACACCGATTTGGCGTCATAGAACGCCTCGCGGCCGATGCGCTGCACCGGGTCAACCTTCCATTTATCAAAGGCCTGCACGGAAATTCCGAGGCTCGCCGCCATGCGCGACTTGTTCAGCCACCCCGGCTGCTGAGCAATGGACTTCGTCGTCATGATTGAAACAACAACCTCGATTCAAAAATGGGTCATATGTAGCGAAGCAGCGGGGCCCGAATTACCCCCAATGGGGGTGGGGTCCGGGAGTACCTTTTGGATTTGCTCCCCCCGCCCCTGTCAAGCGAAAAGGGCACGAAAGGCGACCATTCGTCGCCCTTTCGCACCCTTGCCCCCTGATCAGCGCGCCGTCGCCTTGGCATCAGCGAATGCCTGGGCGAACTCGGCCGCGTGGTTCGCCTTCACGATGTTCTCGCCGATCTTGAAGAACGGGAAAATGGTGCGGTAGCGCGGGGCCGAGGCACTGAAGATAAAGACAGGCCGCACCGCATCACCCATGCCCATCGAGACGCGCTCCCACACGCCGCGCGTACCGTCGACCTCAGCAGAGAAATAGCGATGGGCGTTGCCCTTGGCCTTGCTTCGCCGGCTGTTCGTGGCGTTGGCCTGATACCCCGCACGCAATGACGCAGCCCCCATGCCTGACAGGATCTTGGTCATGGTGCCGCGCGACACGTTGCCGTACTGGTTCATGAATGGCGCAGTAGGCACCGCGTATTCGTTGGCCTGCATGACGCCGCGAGCGATCAGCGCCTTTTCAAAGCGCTTATGCGGACGCAGGCCGCCGGTTACCGCCTGCTGAAGGTAAACGTCAGCAGGAATGCCAGAGGCCCACGAATCCTTAAAATAGACCTCGGCCGGCTTACCGGTCGTAGAGGCCGCTTTCGTAAACAGGCTGTTAAGCGTGGTCGGTGTCGGCCGATCAAGCCGGGCCTTCATCACCGGCAGCACGCCTTTCTTGACCCGCTGGGCCAGCCGGGTCGCGGTCAATACCTGGGCGAACGGGATTTGCCGACGCTCGATATCGTCCAACTGCAACAGAGCAGTGGCTGAATCCAAATCAAAACCGACCTTGAACATGCCACCCCCTTACGCGAATCAGAACGGCCAGAACAACCCAGGACGAATACGCCAAGGCGCGCGCAGGGCAGCATTGAGAGCCGGCGCAACATCCTCACGGGAAGTCACGGTGATATTGATAGCGCCGATTTCGACGCGGGGAGACTGATCAAATTGAGCCAACTCCCCCGCCACCAGCTCGACACCCGGCGAAGCCGAAGACACCGGCGCTTCCTCACGCCATACCAGCGTGCCGAGCGGAAACGATGCGATCAGACCGCCGCAATAACCCGGACCGGCACAGAGGTGAACGCCATTGCTATCGACCTCCATTTGACCGGCAGTCACTTTCAAAGGATCGCCACCACCATCAGGAACAACGTTCCAAACCCATTTTCCTGCACTCTCAGCCTCGCTCATGCGAACCCCTCGTTATGCGTAACGGCCGGCAGCTTGCAGGCCTCAGATTCCCGACACTCGACATGCGCCGAAACGGCGAACGCCACCAGAACAACCAGAACCAGCCGCAGCGGCCGGAACATCACAGCGTCTCCGCCTTGCGCTCAGCCCAGCGCCGGGCGAACAGGCGCACCTGCTCAACGCCGAGGACACCGACCACGCCACCGACGCCATAAGACCAGCCACCACCCAAACCGGCTTTCTCAGCGCCGATACCGACCAGGAACACCAGAACACCGCCCAGCGCGGCCTCTAACAACTGGCGATCCCAGCGCGGTTCTTTGGCTTCGTAGAGAATCCGCAGATAACTCAGGACGAAGGCCAGAAGCCCGGCCAAGCCGTGATCCTTGAGTGCAGCGGCAACAATGACCCAGAAAGTCGGGTCTTTTTCTGGAGGCATGTTCGGCATCTCGTTTGTTCTCCCGATCACGGGGAATAGGCATAAAAAAACCCCCGACCTGTGTGGGCCGGGGGCTAAAGGGATGTCAGCAGATGGGTCGCCGTGTGCGCAAAAACACCACGATGCAGCAAAGAGTAGGGGAAAAGCTCACGCCTGTAAACACGTTACCTGTAAAAAACAGTAATCCTGTTTTTGGTCAAACCTGTCAACCCTGCGATTTTTGACATCAATCACAGCCACAACGCCCGTTCAAGTTGCGGCAAAACGCACGGCAATTCCCCCGCCCAAACCCCGCCGCAGCCCCGTGGCAAAGGCTTTCGGCAGTGTGCGCAGCTTTTGCTTTCAACAACTCCACGCTGCTGTTTGATCAAATCCGCGTCACGACGGATCAGCGTCAACACGTATTCGGTTGCGGTATACGGTTCGGCTCCAGAGGCCCGGAATACAAGGGCTTCAGCCAATTGCGCCGCCTCGATCGGCCCAATTCTGGCGCGTAATTCCACAACCCCGGCCGCCGCGTCGCGCTCTCGCTGCTCCCGTTTGCGCTGCGCCGCCGCACTCTCGCCGCTTTCCTCAGCGCTGTGACGCGTCACAGGATCAATCAACGGCCCTTCGACGCGATCGGTCGCCACGTCCAAGCCCCCCACCACCGCTGGCAACGTCGGCACGTCAGTCATGTTTAAAATCCTCTTATATGATTAATTTGGGTTGTACGGCTCAGGCCAGCCAGCCCGAGGGGTCTACGGCGATCGGCTTAACCGCGCGTCTTGCTCCTGTCTTGTCCTGCAACGCGTCAAAACCCTGCGCGTCAAGCCATGCGTGCCACCGTTCCAGGGCGTTGCGCTTGACCTGTTCGCCCATGGCTTGGAAGTAGGTGCGTTCCAGTTCGCTGGTCGCGTGGTTGAGCAGCAGCTTGCCCACCAGCGGATCTACGCCAAGGTTTGCCCATATAGAAGGCGCGAGTTTGCGCAGGTCGTGGCTCGTCCATTCGCCGGCGCCGTAACGGGTGAACACTGCAAAGGCCTGACTGCGTGACATAGGTCGACCGGAACGCACAGACGATGGGAACAGGTAAGCCCCGGTGTACCCCCTCGCCTCTTGGTCTTCACGGTAACGACGCAGAAAGGCCACGGCTTGCGAGGTCAGTGGCAGGACATGGTCGCGCTTTGATTTGGTGTCAGCCCCGGGCAGGAACCACTCCCCCGCGTCCAGATGAATGTTTTTCCACTTGGCCAGACGGGTTTCGGTGATGCGCGTGGCATGGGTCAGCATCAACACCATCAGCGCGACGCCGGCCGGATCCTTGGCGAAGAACTCAGCCCAGTCGGCCAGCAGATCCACAACGGCCACATGACGCAAGCGCGCCCCCTTGGGCCTGATCTTCGCCTTGGTGAAGTTGCCGAACGTGATGCCCGCCATCGGGTTGACGGTGATTTTCTTCAGGGTCAGCGCGCGACTGAATACGACTTTCAGCACGTCCAAGGTCGACTTGACGTAGCCAAGGCTGTATTCGGCCTGCATGTGCCAAATCAAGTGGCGATCGAGGGTGTCGGGGTTGAGTTTGCACAGCGCCAAGTCGCCCAGGGCGGGCAGCAACTGGCGGGTAATGGCCGACAGGGCCGAGGCCTTGCGCTCACTGGATAACAACCGGTCAGCCTTCAGGCGCTCCGCGTACCAGTCAAGGACCTGGCCGACACGCTCCCAGCCATCGACGGTGGCCACCGCTGTCGGATCGGTCATCAGCCGAGCAAGCACGTCGGGCACGCTGTCGATCATCAGCCGTGCCGGCACATCAGGCCAGTTCGCCGCCTTGCGCCACTTCGGGCCGTTGACGTAGCGCACCAGATGCCAACTGCCTTTGCTGCGATCGTTACGGTAACGAAAGCGCAACGGGTGCCGGGGGTCGTTCAACTCAGTGACGTGCGGATCTTCGGCGTGCCGCTTGATCACCGCGTCAGAGATAGGAACCGTGAGTGTCGCCATGGTGCGTGCCTCAATGGTGCCCACGGCCATGCCGGCGGGCGGCGTTGTCTTTCTTCAGGCAAAGCAAGGCCGCAGGCGCGACGATGCCCATAAATTGATTGGTTGGAACGGGTAGAGCCAAACTGGCGCCTTGCGCGACAGCCTTAACGCATTACTCCGGTAGACCGGCCTGCCACATCTTCGCGGCCACAGCGGTCAAGGGCTTGGCGAACATCAGGCAATAGACGCCCGGCGCACCCCAGCCACCGGCAAACCGAAACCCGACCAGATCCCCGCCGTGGTCCATGCGCGAGCGCTGTGCTGGATTGAGCGCGGCCGGCAGAACACCCCGCGCCGTCTCGACATGAATAGCGAAGCCCAGGGCGGCCCCGACAGCGTAGGGATCTTCCCCACGGAACCCGGCAAATAAAGGGTGGAAGTTCATTTCGGCCCCAACTGATTTTCAATGGTGTCGCGCGCCTCTGAAAGGCGGCGCTTATAGGTCGCTAAACTGATACCGAGGGCCGCGGCCTTTTCGAATTGGCCCACGCCTCGGGGGTCGTAACCCTTGATGCAGCGGCGCTCAGTAACCCGCCACCAACCGGCGTCATACTCCAAGCGCAACACATCGGCACACATAGGGTCTGACGCAGCCATGGCGACCACGCAAGATTCGATACGGGCCTCTATGCAGTCTGCCGGCTCGATTGAGCCACCAGAACCACCAAAGAAGATTTCGCCCTTGTTGTCGATCAGCTTGGCCAGCATTGAGCGGCCGGCACTGACCGCACCACCTGAGTCACACCAGCACGCCCAAAGCTCATATGTCGCCGCCCCGTGCTTATGCCTTCCCCTCGCCATACCACCCCCTAGCCGCCGGCTTCAGGCGTCAGCTTATGGCCCTTTCTGGCGTCACTCCGACAGGCTGGAAACTTCAACCCACTGAGGCACAATCGGACGCCCAGTACCACCTCAGAACGCACGCATAGCGAGCAGCCGCCTTGGCGGATCTGCTGTACTTCGATGATTCTGGCGGGGTCACCATAAGCAAAGGCCGGCAGCGCCCGGCTCAGCTCACGCACTGACGCGGACCTTGGACGATCGGGCAGCCTGCCCCATGGCCAGCAGATATTCCGATAACGCCTCAAGCGGGTCGAGAACGTGACCAAAGCCCGGGCCACGGGGTGTAATCATTCGATCGGCGCGCCGAATGGGCACCAGTGCGGACGGAGCCGAACCATAGACGTGCCAAATCTCACCACCATTTTCACGGACAAGAGCAGCCTCTTGGAGCGTCAGGCAGTGGATGATTACCAGCCCTCCAGCGGCCGCCGGCTTGCACTCAAGACCGTCAATGACCTGAGCCAGCGTAGCAGCGCGAGCCTCACCATTCAGCGGCGGCAGCTTGCGAGCCAGGGGCTTAACCCCGCGCCGCATAGGCGGATTTAGTGCATACCCTGCCAAGCGAGCCTTACCAGCACTCACCAGACGGTCGGCAATCTGTTCACGGTCGGTTATTTCACCACCAGTCAGAGCGATCAGAAACAAAGCATTCCCCTTGCTGCGCTCTCAAGCGAGAGCGCGAAGTTTGTCGACCCGCAGGGCCTTCAGATGGTCATGCAGGATGGCCGGGTGTGGCGCCTCTCCTGCTTTGATTGCGCGCTCAGTGGCGGCTTCTACTTCGTCCGTGGTGACATTGGTGGCACACCAGCGGCGGAACAGTTGGCGAGTGACAGGGTCATTGGCCAAATAAGGCGGGCAGGTCAATTCGGACTTAAACCACTCGGCCCATTGTTTTTCTGTATCAAAAAGCTGACGCCCGGCCGGGGTGGCTGTTAGAGCCTGCGGCGGAGCAAGCCGGGCGGCCAGCTCCCCCACCAGAGTGATGCGCAGGCGGCCGTCATCGTTGCCGCGATCCAGTACCCGCGCATGTTCGCAATAGCTCAGAAAGTCGCCAGCGGCCTCATGATCGCAATGCAGGGCGGCCAAAAAATCACCCCACGCAACCACTGCAACCGGCACCGGAGCCGACGCGTCAGCGCGCTCTTTGACCAGCTCGATCACCTTAAGCAAGCGAGCCAAGCCCATCAGACCAAACCGCTGCTCGATCTTCCGGCCAATTACCATTTCTGACAGGCCCACAGGAAAAATAGTCGCGGTCATTGCTTGAAATCCAAGTCTTGACCAGGGATCGAAAACTTGGCTTTTCCATCCTTGAGCGCCCGCCAAAACGGAGTGTAGATACCGTTAAAGTCGACCACTCCGCGCGTCACGATCACGATATTCAAGGCCGCCTGAAAAGACGGCGGCGCTTCGAAACGACGCCACGAATCGACGGTTCGACGCTTCACGCCCAACAGCTCCGCAGCCACTTGAGAAGCGGCAATGGGCGCAAGGCTATCAATCCAGGCGTTCAGTTCCACAGTAATTCCGTTTTAAACAGATTCGCTGTTTATATTGGACAGCCTAGTTACCAAACACAAGTTCTTTTTAGTGTTTTTTACACTTTGGCTGTATATTTGCCGACTGGAATGAATCCTACAGAGACGCCAATGTTTGACATCAAAGAGACCATCAAGAAACGACTCAAGGCGGCCCGAACACACAAGGGATGGACTTTCGCCGAATGTGGCGCTGAGCTGACAAAGCTCACGGGTAAAACCGTGATCGCTTCGCGATACGGAAATTGGGAACTCGGCATCAACATCCCACCGCTGGAGATGCTATTTGCCCTGGGCCAGATACTTGATAAGCCGCCTGCCTATTTAGCAGGCCTGACAAATGACGATGGGACAGCCCCCGAAACTCGCGAATATGCAGTGCCGACCGTGTCGACAGTCACCAGCGATAGCGGACTGATCAAAATCGGCGACAACGCCCTGGCGTTTCGCATGCAGTTTCTGGAAAGCATCAAGCTCAACAAGAAACACATGCTACTGGTCGTTGCGCCCGACGACGCGATGGCGGGCATCATTGAGGAAGGCGATCGAGCCGTAATCGACCTCAGTGAAACCACCGTTACCCGTAACGACGTCTTTGCCATCATGGTCAAAGGTCGCCTCTGGTTGCGCTGGATACGCCAGACACTGCAAGGGGACTATTTGATTCAGGCCGAGCGAGGCGACCGCTACCCGGACCAACCGCTAACGCCAGAAGAACTGGAAGGCCTTCACATCCTCGGCCGCGTTCGCATCATCGCTCATTTACGCTAATAAATGCCCCGCCAAAGGGGCTTTGCTGTGTCTTTGATTTACAGTTAAACTGTTCAAAACATTAATTCCTAAAAAGTTCCATAGGACCTGTTTTTTTCTTCTGTAAAGCCCGTGTGAAGCCCAACCAAACCGTTCAAACCCTTGTGTTAATTGCCTTTTGCCATCACTCGCGGCGACCTCTATAGTTGCGCACTTGGATCCACTGAGGCCCGGCCGTGACCGATCGCCACAGCCAAATTTAGCAAAACGCACCACTTTGGGGCATGAAATACACACGATTTACAATTTAACTGTAAACAACAGAATGCAAGGTAGTAATCTGAAATGACAACAGGATCTTTGACCGCCCTTCTCCCCTCCTTCACTGCCCTTTCTCTTGGCAGCGGCACCGGAATCGTCCTATTCACAGAAGACACCCAGCGCCTTATGTGCATCACCGTTAGTCGCAAAGCGGCCGCTGCCGGGGGCATTGAAGCTATTGCCGCGCGAGCGATCGACACTGGTGATCACGACGAAGCCCTACAAATGATCCTCGATCTGGCCGCAGAACTGCGCCAAGGACTCCAGAATTTGGCCGACGTAACCGGCCAACTCAAAGCACAGAAAGCCGCCTAACTACCCACGGGGTTAAGGAAACACACGATGTACGCTGAAAAGGAAATTCACGGCGAAGACGTAATTGGGATGCCTGGGCAAGCTCTCTCACTCGCCGAGCTACGCGTACTTGTCGGATTAGCCGACGGTGAAACCCCCAACGCCATCGGCGCCGTGATAGGCGCCGACAGCAACAGCTTTCGCCTGATCGAGCGAAGCATAAAGGCCAAGCTTGGCGCCAAGACCCACCCACATATGATTTCTCGGGCATTCACCTTGGGCGTTCTGGTTCCCCGCGCGCTTTGCTTGCTGCTGTCGGTGCTGTGCGCTGCCGAACACATCGACGACGGAAACCGGAACCAAACCCGAAGAGGTGGCCGCACCGCTCCAGCCTCTCGCCTCGCACGCAACAGCATCAGCCGCGCCGCTAGCGGCCCGGGCAACCATCATGAAAGCTTTCGTCTAGCCCAATGCTTCCAAATTTATGGCGCCGCCCATCACATTAGCTAATTCGCTAAAAAGCTAATTCGCTTGTCATTCTGCATGCCGGGGTTATACTTCGTTCGTACTTAGCTAATTCGCTAATTCGGACAAGGAACCCCGCAGATGCAAACCCTTCACGCAATCGGCTGTATCTCTCAAAAAGGCGGCGCCTGGAAATCGACCATCGCCCGCGCTCTTGGCACCACTTACACCGTGGCCGGCTGGGAAACCAAGATCATTGACCTCGATATCAAGCAGGCCACTGCAACCAATTGGGGTCAGCGCCGTCTTCGTGCCGGCATCACCCCGGACGTTCCGGTACAGCTTTATGGCAACGTATCCGCAGCCATGAGTCGCGCCGGCGATGCCGACCTTTACATCTTTGACGGACCAGCAAATGCCACCGAAGAAACCGTAAGGATCGCCAAGGCCTGCCAATTATTGATCCTGCCGACTGGCCTCACCCTCGACGACCTTGAGCCGCAAATCTCACTGGCAAACAGCTTGGTCGATTCGCACGGCGTGCCGGTTGACCGAATTGTATTTGCCCTGTGCAAGGCCAGTACGCGATCAGCGCCGATTGATGCGGCCCGCGTCTACCTGGGCAAAACTCGATTTGCCGTATTGGACGGCTCGATTCGCAATCAGGACTGCTACGCCTCAGCAATGAACGAGGGCCGCTCGATTACTGAAACTCCTTTCAAGGGACCACGCACCGAAGCCATGCGGGTCATTCAGTCAGCGGTTGACCACTTCGAACGCTTGATTGCGGCCTGATAGCTAATTAGCTAATTAGCCAAATAGCTAAATCGCTGCTAAGATCAACTCAACGCGTATTCAGGACTAACGACCATGCCAAGCAAAACCACCACTTCCGCCGAAACCCCGGCAGTCAGAGTAGCCAAGCCTCCACGTCAAAAAGGCCTTGGGGAACCACCACAAACCGCGACCGAAACGGCAGCAGTCGGCAATAACACGAAGGTAGCCGCTGACGACAAGCTGGTGGATTTGGGCTTCAAACTGCCCCAAGCATTCCGCCGAAACTTCCGGCTGTTCTGCGCAAGCAACGACATGGCCCAAGTGGACGCGTTTAGAGAGGCAATGGCGGACTATATGAAGAAAAAGGGTTGGGAATCCAACTGAGAAAGGATTGGACGCCAAGGTCTTCGACCTCCTTGGCGTCCATAACACACCGAAACCCCGCAAAAGGTAACCGACATGTCAGATCTGGAATATACCACCCTGCGCCGCACGCCCGTTAATGATTTGGGCAAAATCCGCCCCGCCCAAATCGCGGAGTTCTTGCAAAGATGTTCTCCCGGAGTCCGCCAAGCGATCGAGCGGGCCAGATGGAACCGCTAAGCTATCAGCCACAAAAAAAGCCCCGACCTAATCGGGGCTTTTTTAATCTGCATCACTGCTCGACGGCAAACACCCGAACGCCCGCCTTGTCGGCAAACTCCGCAAGGGTATCCAACTTCGCCCAGGTACGCACCGGCTCACGCTTGGAGCGAATGGCATGCCAATCTGACGCAGGCCCGCCCAGTCGGAAATAGAAGGCCCACTGCTCACCCTTGCGAGTAGTCACGCGCGCGGCCTTGCTCTCGCGAACAGCGCCGGCGCGTACCAAATCCAGAAAGTTGCCTTCCTCATACCCCTTACGCTTCATGCTTGTCCCACGCGGTCGCGGAGAAAGGTCAACGACGAAGCCGCTAGATACCCGACCGCACCGCCCAGCACCTCGCCATCAGGCAAAGCCACTCTAACCCGTGAAGCGCCGAGCGACTCCGCCAAGTCGTACGGAAAACTCAACTCAAACAACCCGGGCATGGTTTCGCCCAGCGTCACATTTACGGCCGCTTCGCGCTCGATCGCGTCCGCGCCGATGAACCGCAGCACGGCCGGCCCTACATACGAAAAAGCCACGCTAACCCCTCAACAATCAAGAACGTCCAACGGCAGCCTACCAGATGGCCACCGCGTTACCGTAACACCGCCGAGGCGCCGACCTATTGAAACTCGTCTTCCTGCAAAACACGCGGATCTGCGCGACGCGCTAGGCGGGCGCACTCGCGGGCAAGCTCGGTCGAACTGTAGTTAGACAGCACCGCGATAATGCTTTTAAAGCGGGTCTTGAAATAGCCGGCATCCAGCACCCCGCCCTCGCTCCGGGGCAGACCCGGGGCGTCACGCTGAATGCCAAGGCGCACTTGAGCGGCAGCAACTGCCTTGCGGCCGCGTGCGGCAAAGCCTTCAGCGGCGACCGGGTGGTAGCCACCCTCAACCATCTTTTCGGTGTACCACTTCACGTAATAGCCGGCGTCTTCCAAATCATCGGCGGAGTCCACCGCATCGATCGACGCAACCAATTTCATCGCCCGGGCCTCCATCGCCTGGGCGCTCGCCAATGTCAGCTTTTTGGTTTTATCAGTCATTCCGCGCGACCCTCCACACCACCGAGGCGCCGCACATCGACCTTGAAGCCCTCCGCCTCAACATCTGTCAGCGCACCCAACACACGCAGGTCCCCCAGCCACGAACAGGTCACGCGCACGCTCTTGGGCCAGTCCTGGGCCAGTGCGTCCATCAGCTCAAACAACGCCCAGGTCAGCACCAAGGCGCCGGACTCGGTCACCTCCGGCCGCACCGCCTGGGCGATCCGTTCGGCCAGGCTAGCGACCTCGGGCGACAGCGCACGCAGGTCGCGCAGATCCTGCTCAAACTCTGACCCTAACGGCAACGTCATTGCGGTTTCTCCTGCAGCGCGACCTCGCGCTGCTTGGCCACACCATTCGCATGCTGGCAGAGCCGACCGGCATTGGCACGGCTCAGACGCTGCAAGCGCTCCAAAGTCATTACAGCCCCTTGCAGCTCCCCCAGCTTATACGCCACCGCCAGCTCGCTCGGCGCCCGGCTCAGATCCTCAAGCATCCACCGGACCACGTCGACCACGCTGGCCGGCAAGGCGATTCCGATAATCGCGTTACTCATAACTCGCTACTCCTGGGCGCACATCGCAGCGCACGCAAAACGGCTCGCTCAAGGGCCTCTTGACCCGCACTGTCACGCCGCTTGAAGTAGCCGGCGTAGAGCTTGCGCAGCGGCAGCAGCAAGGCCTCGATTTCATGCACTTTGCGCGCGTCGTTGCTGATCTTGCTTGCTCGCTGCCCGGCTTCGGCATCCTCGTCGCGAATCCGCCAGTCGATGCGGGCCGCCGCGATCGGCCATTGCTCGACGTATTTGGCCTCCGCCAAGCCGCGCGCAGTAGTGCCTCCAAAGGTCGCCCCTCGGTAGACCCCGCCGATCGCATGACGCTTGAACAACTTGGCGTCATACAGCGAGCCGTCATCAAGTTGGCCTGGCGCGATCTGCACATAGACCATAGCCCCCATCTTTCCACTCGTAAGCAAACGCCGGCCGCCGTAGACGTAATCCAGAGCCACTAACTCTGCAGTAGGTTCGCCCATTATTCGAAACTCACCAGTTCGCCCGGCGCGGTCATGGCGGCCAGCAACGTGCGCATGCTGCCGCACGGCGTGCCGTCCTCTTCCACCATGGGCTTGTCCAGATCCTCGGCACTGACCTCGCGCACATCGTCCATGTCGAAGGTGTCCGGCATGCCCGAATGCCCCTCGCACAGCTCCAGCGCCTGCTCGGGCGAGTGCGCGGCATAGACGTCATGCTCCCCCACCCAATACGCGCCCAGCGGCGCGGCCGCCGGCACGTCGCCGAGCAGATCCACCACCGGCGCGGCGATCGCCGACACCTCGCGCAGATAGTCGGTTTCCAGATCCACCTCGACCCACACACCCCGGGCCAGCCAGCCCGGCTCAGTCTTGCGGGCCAGCCACTGGCGCAAGGTGTCACCGTACTCGCCGCCCTTGTTGACCACTGCGCGATCGAGGACGTCGGCACTGACCGGCTTGGCGTCACCCACGCCCGGGCCGAACTTCTCCAGCGCCATGGCCAAGGCATGCCCGGGACTCAAGGCGGCATACATATCCAGCTCACCCACCCAAAAGGCAATCAGGCCAGTGACGGGGTCAGCCTGGGCGACCCACGCGGGGGTCGGCTGGCTCGGATGAAAAACGTGCGACATGGTGAATCTCCTTTCCTTTCGTAGGTTGTGACGCGTCACGCCGCGTCGGTGTCGGCAGCGGCGCGCTGCTCGGCGGCGCCGGCATTGACCAGATCGGCCAAGCGATCGGCGCTGAACATGGCCAGCGTTTCGGAACAGGTGTCGCAGCCCAGGTAGAACATGCATTCCACGTCGCGCGTGGTAAGCCGGCCTTGCTGGACGCTGGAGCGATTGACGATCGAGGTGGCCCAGGTCAGCGCGTGGCCACCGCAGTGACGGCAATGGGTGATCGTTAAGGCCTTGGCGGTATTGGCGACGGCGCTGGTCATGGCGTCCTTCCTTTGCGAGTAATGGGCGGGTAGTGCGTAAAACCAGATTGTAGCAAAGTGGGCACCCATTTATGCGCAAAGTGGGAACCGCAGACGTAAAAAAAGACCCCCGCCGGTCGCCTGACTGGTGGGGGTCGTTTTACATAAGCGGCGTTATTGGTAACGCGGCGGGGTCGCGCTTACGTCTTCTGGCCGTACAGCCCGGTGCCGGTCTTGGCTTTTGGCTTGCCCAGCACATACCAGACAAACGTTCGCCCGCTGTCGTCGCCATTGCCGCCCGAGGTAACAGCCAGCAGCGACCAGCCATCGGCCAGGCGCTTGTTGGCATTTTCGGCACCGACCACCTGCACCACTTCTGCCGCTTCACTCATTTGCATCGGTCTTGCTCCTTGCGATTGGACCGGCCGAGGCTCGGCCGGGCGGGGTTGCTTTTAGGGGGATTCGTTACGGGTAACGGCGGGGTCAGTCCGAACGGCACGCGGCCGCCTCGATGCCGCACCGCCAGACATGGCCGTCACCCTCCCGGCACAGCCGGTAGGTGTAGCGCGCATCGGTGCCGCGCATCGGGTCACCGGTCAGTACGTCGAAGTTGTCACGCTCACAGGCGAAACGCTCGCCGGCGCGCGGACCGTCGACTGCCTCAAAGGCTTGCAGCGGGTCGCGGCGTGGTTCGGTCGTCATGGTGGGGATTCCTGTCAGGGGAGCAAGGTCAGTTGTGGACTCGATCGCCTCGATCGGGCCGGCCGCTTTGCGCTCAAGCGCCACCAGTGTGGCGCAGCGCAGGCAATACACCACCACCCGAGGCGCACGCCCTACAAAACGAAACTGATCACTGCCGCAATGCGGACACAACGTTTCAATCTTCAGCGGCGGCAGCACGTCGACAACTTTGCTCATGGTGGGGATTCCTTTCAGTTGCATCGTTCGGCCTTGTCAGCCTGCGCGGCCGCCGCAGACTGCGCCACGTGATCGGCGGCATAGACGGCGGCGCGCTCGCTGATCACCTCGGCCAGATCCTTGCCAACGTGAGAGGCCGGCAGCAACTGCAACACATCACTGGCAATCTCATTGGCCCAGGTCGCACGCTGCTCGCGCAGCTTGAGCCGCGCCGGGCGATCTTCGGCCAGCATCTGGTCGCGATCAAGACGCGCCCATTGCGTGAGCATGTTCACCACATGCGACGGCAGGGTCAGGGTGATCGGGTCGTTATTCGGTCTGGCCATGGCGTGGATTTCCTTGTCGTTAAAAACTGTGTGGGATCTTGCTGTAGCTGCCCCGGGTTTCGCAGGCCCGGCAATCGTGCCCGGGACGGTCGAGCCAGCCGCCATACGGCTGCACGCCGTCGGGATTGCACACCGCGCACGGCGCGCAGGCCGTCACGCAATGACGCAGCCGATACGCCCGATCGCGCCCGGCTTCCCAGTCATCCCCGGGCGCGGCCAGTGCCGCCACCTGCGCGACCGTCAGCCCCGACCAGTCGTCGACCAGCGCGTCAGCGGCGGCCAGCTCGGACACCGTCAGCGCGGCAAAGCCGAAGGCCGGCGCGTCGTCGTCGATAGCGTCGATCGGCTCGGCCGCACTCACGTCGAGCCGCCCGATCGCTTCACCGGCGGCCGCTGCGCGCACGCGCGCACCCTCCAGCCGGCGGCGGGCCTGCTCCCAACTTTCGCCCGGGCGGGCACCGGCGCGCACCTGGGCATCGGTCAGCGGCAGCAGGATCGACGGTTTGGGCAGCGTGGACGGGGTCGGCATCGCCGGCGACTCAAACACGGTGGCCATGGCTGCGCACGCTGTGCGTCACCACGCCCCATACAGAAAAATCATCGCCTTCGAGCACGTAACGCGGCGGAAAACGCGGGTTCTCCGAGCGCAGCACCGGGCCTTGCGTGCAGAAGTCCAGGCGCTTGCACAGCGGCTCGGCGTTGAGCACGGCAATCACGATCTGTCCGCGCACCGGCTCGCGGGCCTTGCTCACCACCAGCAGGTCGCCGTCAAAAATGCCGGCACCCTGCATGCTCTCGCCTTCCACGCGCACCAGATACGTCGCCGCGTCGCGGATGTTCATCAGCGCGTCCAGCGACAGCAGCGGGTAGTCGGGCAGGACGGCGCCCGGGTCAAGCGCCGACAACCCCAGCGCCTCGATCGATTCGCTATGCGTAACGCCGCCCATTAGGCCGCCTCCAGTACCAGCGACAGGCGCCGGCCCAACAGGCCCAGCGCGCGCTCGACCTGCTCGATCTTCGAGGCGTGGAGAAAGTCCACCAGCCGGTCGACCATCTGCCGCGAGACGCCCAGGCGCCGGGCCAGCTCGGCGCGGCTGACGCCTTCGTCACACATGGCGTTCCACAGCATGATCTTGGCCACGGTCAGCGCCGGCAGACGCAACACCAGCGCCGGATCCTGCGCCGGCGACGCCGCCGGGATCTTGCGGCGCTGCTCGACGTACAACGACAGCGCCGATTCCAGGCCATTCAGGGCCTCGGCAAAGGCTTCGCCCAGGGTATCGCCGGACGCGTTCATTTCCGGCACGTCCGGGCACGACAACCACACGCCGGTCGGCTCGGTGTGCAGCTCTAGCGGGTACTGATACATACGGCTCACCTCTTGAGGGTACAGCCGGGCCTCAATCCTTGAGGCCCAGCTGTTTGATGATGGTTTTGCGCAACCCTTCGTGCATTTCCTTGCTGCCGTGGTCCGCAAAAATGGTTGATTTGCCATTCAAGTACACCTTGAAATGACTGCCCTTGGCGCTTTTGAACTCCACGCCTTGGGCCACCAACCACCGCCGAAACTCGCTGCACTTCATACCTGAAAGTCCCTGTCCGTTTCGGTAGAACCATTATGCATCACTTGTGATGCCTAGGCAACACTTGTGTTGCATATGCTTCAGCCGATGCCGGTCAGGCTTTACGCACTCACCGCCGCCACCTGGCGCCGCTTGTACCAGCGGCGCAGACCGCGCGCGCCCTTGGCCGCGTAGTACGCCGCCACCCCGAGCAGGTACAGCGGCCACAGCGTGATCAGCAGCACATAGGCCCACACCTCAAACACGCCCTCCCCCTGAGGGACACACACCCGCAGCACCCAGGCCATCAACGGGTTGCGCTCGATCGGCCGGTCGTGATCATCCAGCCAGTTCCACAGGTGGCGGTAGCACTCGGCGAGCACCAGCGCCACGCACCAGCCGACAAAAAACAGCACGCTCACCCGCACCACCAGACCGACCAGCTCCATTACTTCCATCTTGCTTTCTCCATGCCGTGCACACGGCCAAAGGGGCGTCCTCACGACGCGTTCAGGGTGTCATTCTAATATCAACGCCCGCCGGCGAGCGCCGGAGCGGGCATTATTTCGCCTCGACTTCAGGTCGTTACGGTAACGGCGGGTTATTCGCCGGACAGGCCGGCCTCTTTCAGGCGCTTGCGCAACTGCCGCGACGTTTCGAACGAGCGCATCAGTTCGGTATTCGTCTCGTCGCGCTGCTCTTTTAGATGCGCGACCTCTCGACGCAGCGCAAGAATCAAATCGGCGTCGGACTCCCCGGCCGAACAGCGCTCCATGAACTCCGGCGCACTGCTCGCGCGGTAGTCCCTCAGAGGCGACTCGTTCCAGCTCCACGGCTTGTTATCCGTCGACACTTGGTCATTCAGTCCGGCGGCGCGCAAGCGCCCTTGCAGCACTTCGACGGCGCGGGCCAGCTCGGCGTGCTGGTTGTTGCGCAGGCGCAGCATGCCCAGCGCCGTGGCTGCGCGGGAAAAGTCGGTGGGCAGCTTTTCCCACACCGGCACCAGTCTCGCGTCGGTGACTTCCAAGGCGGAAAAATCATGGCCGACGTCGCGGCGCAACGCTTCCAGACGCTGCACCATGCCGCGCTGCCGCTCCAGCTCGTCGCGCAGGAATGCGGTCGGGCGGTAGGTGCTGCGCTTGGGTTCGGCCAGATAACGGCCGTTGTCGCCCTCGGGCCAAAGCTTGGCCAACAGGGCATCGAATCCGGGCTTTTTGCTGGTCACCCAATTGGCCGGGCGATGATCAAGATCCTCATGGGCGAGCAGGCCCAGGCTCAGCACGCAGCGCTCAGTGTGGGTCAGGGTGATGGCCTTCACGCCGGCGGCCGCCTGCTGCTCTTTCAATTCGCGCTGACGCAGACGAAAGGCTTTCTGCCGATCGGCGTTACTCATCGGCGCCTTGGCATCCGGGTCTTTCGGCGCATCACCGAACATGGCCAACTGACCATCAGGACGAACGCCGGCCAACGCATCGGCCAGCCACGGCCAGACCTTGCGGTCTTTCGGCTTGCCGTGTTCCTGATCGATCGTCGTGGCCCAGCCTTCGCGGGCCGATGCTTCCATGACTTCAGCCCGCACCGCCTGATCGACGGTGCGGCCGACGTGTGCGGCCGGGCGCATGAACTGGTGACGATAGCCGGTGCGGCTGATAAACGGCTTGTCGAAGTCCACCGCGTACAGATCGGCGCCGACGTGATTGGCCAGACTGCCAACACCCATCTTGACCACCATGCGCATGCCGTCGACCTCCAGTAGGAACTCGCCCGACTGCCCCCACTTCGGCACCTGACCCGCCGGCGCAGCGAACTTGGCCGCTAAAACGTCTTGCACGCTGGCACAACCGCGAGACGTGCCGCCATTGAGCTTGACCACACACGCCTGATGCACCAGATGGGCGTCATCCAGCGCCTGCACGTCGGCGGCCAGCATGGCGTCATGATAGAGCTGCAATACACGCTCGGCGCGCACCTCCAGCTCGGCCGGATCCGTCGGCAAGGCCGCCATGGCCGCGATGAACTCGGGCCGCTCTTCAAGGGGAACATACTGGATCGACTTGGTTTTGCGGGCCATAACGGGCGCTCCTTGGCAGGCCCCGGCGCGTGCCGGGGCAGGCTTCCTTATAGGTGGGTATCCAGACCGGTCAGGCGGGTGAAAGCGCGTTGCAGATCCTCGCCATATACACCGTTCTCGCGGGTCTTTTCCTTGAAGTCGAGGCGCGCCCAGCGGCCGGCGATCACGTCGTAGGTGTCCATCGCATTCAGCTCAACGCGAATCATGTTCACGCCGGCCCGGGCGAAGCTCGCCGGCAGTTTGAATTGCAGACCTTGAGAGGTGGCCACCAGCTCGCGGGCGCCGGTCATCACCATGAAACGGCGAGCGCCGAGCTGATCAAGAATGGTCGCGGCGACTTGCTGGGCATTGGTCAGGGGTTTTGCTTGGGTCATCGGGAAAACTCCGGGGCGGCCTAAGCGGGAATGCCTGGCCATGGCAACAGTTTACACTGTTAGCTAATTCGCGCAATAGCTAATTAGCTAACGATGGAGGCAATAAAAAAGGCCGCCGTGGCGACCTCATTGCATGCGCTACTGAAGCATGCCAGCGCGTAACGACCCGGCAGGCGTACTCGATACCCTTAGCTAATTAGCGCAATAGCTAATTAGCTCATTGGGTAATCTCCCAGCATCGGCGCTGACAGCCCCACGTAAACCGCCATTACATGCCACGCTGCCCAAGAAGCATTTTCTTCATCACCCGCCCACGCCCGAACCTTCCGCGAAGTGGTGCCAGTCAGCCGAGCAATGGCAGCGCCACTCATGTCCAAAATACGGAACATGGCCCGCACCTCGTCACGCGTCGGGCGCAACTGCCCTATCCTCGGCGCAGCAAACAGGCCGGAGCGGTCTAGCCCCAGCACCGCTAGGCAATCAACCTGACGGTCGTTCTCAAAAAGATCCGCGCGGCCACGGATGGCCAAGCGGCAGGCCTCGTCTAATTCCTGGGACGAACAGTCGAGCCGGACCCCATCACGAACCAACACAAACATAGAAAGCCTCCAGAAATATCTCGGGCAGTCTACATGTTTAGCTAATTCGCTCAATAGCTAATTCGCAATAGGCTGTCCCGGGATAGTTCGAACCCTTCGCTAAAGGTCCCAGGCTTAAGCCGTCGCTTGAGACCGGTAGCGCTCGGCCAGTCAGCGGCGTTCGCCGGTCGAGCGCTGAGCGCGAACCCACCCCCCGCACTGTTCGCCGGAGCGCTTGCGCGACAGGCTGGCCGTAGGCGGCGCGTGAAGGAGCGAAGGGCCGCCACGCGGTGCTACGGTCGAGCATGGTGCTGGAGCGGCACACAGCGACTGGAGGGCGCCTCACTGAAGGAACGGCGGCAGTAGCAACTGCGGACCTTCGACCCGCCGTGCCGTAGGCACGAACTGCGGGCGGCAAAACTGCCTGGGCGAAGCCCGGGCGCAGGTAAACAGCTCTCGGCGTCGCCGAGGCATAAATAGGATGCCGTAGGCAGCCCATGCTTCTCTAGTTGTATGACGGGAAAGACCAACACCTACTTAATTCATTTCTTGAGGGACTTAATAATTTGGGGGTGTGACTTAAATTTCATTCGCGCCGCGCCAGATCCGACACGGAAGGTCTTAAGCGCGCAAAAGGAGTGTTCACAGGGCTGCGCCTGGGCGATTTGGGGGTGATTGGCAAAGAATTGCGGGGAGATATGAGGGGTTTAACTAGAAACCGCCGATAGACGCCCATAGAGGGGCGCCCCGGCGGTCGGGGGGAGGTGATTTGACTGTGAGGTGTGCGGGAGGGTCTAGCTGCCGCTGTCGAGTCGTCGGCGAACGAATTCGTCGTAACTGATCCAGCCGTGCTGAGCCTGCATTTTAAGCTGCTCAAACCCGCGAGGGGCGCGACCAAGGGCGGCCTTGATGTTGATCAGCACCTTGGCTTCATGCTCGGCGTATTCTTGCTTTAGCGCAGCCTCAACGGACGCACGCGCGCCAGCGATAACCGGCTGCCGGTTCTTTGCGGTCGCAGATCCGAACAGTTCGCGATGCACATTTGCCGACTGGATCTCTTTGACCAAATGTTTGCGCTGGTTGACGTTCTCTACGCCCGCCTCGATCGCGCCCAGCAGGAAGGTGCCTACACGGCTATGCGCACGCTTGCGCGCCTTCTCGACACGCTTAGGATTCCAACCGGTAATCAAGCGCAGGAATTTTTCGCTAAAAGTCTTGATGGCCGTCAGCGCCCGCTTCCCCGCGTCCTTTTCTTCGTACTGCTCAAAAACGCTGATCGCGCCGGCCTTCTTGAGGTCGCGCACTGCGCGCCAAAAGCGCGACGTTGGGACCTCTTTAACTTGACCTTCGTTCTCTCGATCCTTGATTTCGCAAGTCATGCCGCAGCGTCGGGCAATCTCCAAAAAGGTGATGCTGACGAAGGCGCCGGTGTTGGTGTAGTAGCCCACACGCAAAGACTTGAGGTCGAGGTAGGTAAAGATGACAGACGTCACCAGCGCATGAGACTCGCGGGCCTCGCTACGATTCTGGCGCATGGTGCCGTCTTTGTTTTTCTTCTTTGAGAGGTGCGCCAAAGGCGGCAAGGCGGCGGCGTTATCAAAATACGCCTGAATGCGGTCAATGCCGGCCTGAATCAGCTTAGGCCAATGACCACCGCTAGGGTCGTGCAGATTGAGTCGAGTAACGGCCAACGCCTGCGGGTCGTGCCCACAGCGATTACCGGTGCCCAGGAACAACCCCGGGTGCTTGTAAACCTTGCGGCCCCAGCTCAATGGCTGAGGGCCTGCATCGGCCATCATGGCGGACATGCTGCTTTCCCCTAAGCAACGGGCTTGCTTCGAAGGGAACCGTCCACTAAACTCTGACCTTGTCGCGGTCTTCCAGAGTTTTTGGGAACGATCACCGAGAACCCCCAAGGCTTGCCGGCCTCGGGGGTTTTCTTTTTTCTAAGCCCTTGTATTTCCTAAAATTCTTGTCTTTCGGCAGTGTGCCGGACGCCGAAAGAATACCAAAGGCGATCAGGCTTGAACATCAAAACTGTTTAAAAGTTTCTTCCGGCCGTCACATGGCGCCGCCCCATGACCACCAAGATGGCCAGCCTTAGGCCAGCAAATCTGCCCGATAGTAGCCGCCAATTCCTTGCCAATCAAAAGGTTTCAACGTTGTGACGCCCCGATAAGCGGTCGTCACTTAGGCGCCATACTTGGCTGCCCCGCGCTCAAAACCGCTCTAACGTAGCCCTGACACGCCTGCAAGGCGATCAATCCGCGATCGCCGGCGTCGGTGATGCCGATAATTCGCCGAGCATGCGCTGGGTCAAGTTCGGCTCTTGCGGGGCCATGAACCACGCCGCCGGCGCTGGCAGGGGCTGACACCCCGTCACAACGGCCGGCAGCGCTGCCGGCGTTAAGTAGGACTGACAGCCTGACATCAGCAGTGGCAAGGCGATCAGACAGGCGTTGCTGAGCTGTTTGCGCATCGGATAGATCCTTGTAATGGGTTTTGTCGTTGTCTTCCAGGCGCCGCTCCAGCGCCAGGCGCTTGTCCTGCTCGATCACCAGCGCACCCACCGTCGCCTCGGCGGCCGCCAGGGCCACGTCGGCGGACTTCCGGGCCTGTTCCGCCAGCGCGTTACCGTAACGCCAGTCCTGTATCGCCCAACTGCCGGCAGCGCCGGCGCCGGCGATCGACAGCAGTACCAGGGCGATCGCCCAGAGCCGCACCGGTGCCGGGATCAGATCGAGGATTGACATAGCACCGCCTTGGCCTTGGCCCACAGTTCGCGGCGATCAGCCAGACCGGCGCTGGCCACGTTGATTTTCCGGGTGATGCCGTCGAACAGGCCGGCGTCGGCCAGATCGTTAAGGCCTCGATCCCACCAGTACCAGGCCGCCGACAGCGCGGCATATTCCGGCTGCTCGAGCAGCTCGGGCCGATCGAGCAGCGGCAGGCCGAGCGCTTGCCCGCACAGGCGGTAGGTGTCGCGCCCAGTGATCTGGATCAGGCCGCGCCCTCGATAGCGGTAGCCATCACCCGAAGCCTCGGGACCATTTCCCATGCGATTTGCATAGACGCGGTTGGCCAGCTTTTCCGAGTTGCACAGATACGCCTTTGCGGCCTCGACCTCGGCCGGATCTACCCGGCCGTTACGGTTGTCATCGAAACCCGACTTGAACAAGCGCGCTACGCGCTCGGCGTCCCGGTAGTAGAGGCTTTCCGACAACTTGGTCAGGTGCTGCGACTCGTGCCCGCACTGGGCGATAAACGCCGCCTCGCGCACCGGCGAGGTAATGCGAAACCGCGCCATGGCCGTGACCAGCGCAGACACAAAAACGCCCGCGACTGGGCGGGCGTTGGGGAGGATCTGCAGCAATTGCTGCTGAGTGATCGGCATACAAACTCCAGGCACAAAAAAGCCGCTCAAGGCGGCGGGATGGGGTGCGCTCTCGCGCTATTTGAGGCTCACGACCTTGACCGGCTTGGCGGGCTTTTTGCCCTTCTTGCCTTTGGCTTTGGCCTTGCCATTCTTGCCGCCGTTGCACTCAACAACGGTGGTCCAGCCGGCTTGGGTGTAGGTCTGCTGCACCGACTCGGCCAGATACTCGCCATCAAGTCCAACCTTGAAGCCCTGGGCGATGATCGATCGTTCGGCAAACAGATCTGTACGCCCGGCCATTTCCAGCCGCACGCCGGCGGTGGATCGGTTGAACGCCGCAAGACGGGCCTTCGCCGCCGCCTCGGCCGCCGTCTTGTTCGGGTGAATATGGCGATCGGTATGCACCGCCGGCAGGCCGTCCGGGGCGTCGTCGTTTTCCAGCGACACCACCGCAAGCTTGCCGGTCTTCTTGTCCTGATGCTTGGCCCCGACCGCCTTGTGGGTGCTGCGATCGCCAAGGTGGAACTGCCAGCGGCTGACGTCTTCACGCGTGATCACGATCGGCGCAAAGGCCTTGCCGCTCGCACTCTGCCCGCCCTGACGCGGCATCACCAGCAGCTTGCCGTCGGCGACCTTGGCCGTGCAGTCGTACTGCTTGGCCAACCGCGTGATGAAATTAAAATCGGACTCGCTGAGCTGATCGGCGCGCACTACTTTCGTGTTGACCGGACACACCGGCGCCCAGCCGTTGCGGGCAGCAACGTCGGCGACGATCTTGGACAACGGCACGTTTTCCCAACTACCGCTGCGAATGGTTTTGCCGCTGCCGCGCATGTCGCTGGCCTTGCCCGTGATCACGATCGTATCCGGCGGACCGGACACCGTGACCTCGTCGACCACATAACGGCCCAGCCGGGCCAGCGACGTCTCCAGATAGCCCAGGTACACCTCGATCCCGGCGCCCCGGGCAGGCAGCACCACAAGCCCGTCACGGTCATCAATACGCAGTTCGAACTCGTCGGACTCCATCCCGACTTTGTCGGTGACACTCAACTGAATCAGGCGATCGTTCAGCAGCGCCGTGATGTCGTTGCCATCGGCAACAATGCGGAATCGGGGGGTCATGGATTTTTTCCAAAAGAAAGCCCGCACAGGGCGGGCCAAGGATTGAAGCGTTACGCGTAACGCGAGCGGACGCCGGCGGCGTGTCCGGACGGGATCAGTCCCACAAGGTCACGGCCTCGGTGACTGGGTGCGGCAGATCCGGCAGCACGATCACCACGCCGGCGCGGTAGGGCTGTTCCTCGTCGGCCAACCCCTGATTGGCGCCCAGCACCGCCTCGACGCTGCCATTCAAGTGCCCGTAAAAGTTGTGACAGATGGTATCGAGCAGATCCCCGTCAGACGTTCTGCATGTCGTCGCCATAGCGGACAAACTCCAAGGTAAAGGCCTGTTTGCGCGGAATTCCGCCCGCCATCAGCGAGCTTTGTTCCTCGTCGACGCTCTTGAGGCACCACGTTCCCAGCACGTCGCCATAGCCGGTGGTCAGGGTCAGCGGCTGAAGCTGGGCACCCAGCGTGCGCAGCGTGTCGAGCTGCTTTAAGCCGCCCTTGAACCCGGGGAAGATCACCCCCTTGAGCGTGATTTTCTCGTCACCCATGCCCACGCCTTGCTGCGCCGGCCGCCGCCCCAAGCGCTCTTGCGAGGCCCAACGGAATTCGGTGGAACGGCGCAGCTCGTCAAACGCAGCGGTGTCGAGGTTGAACGTGTACTGCGGCGCCTTCGGGTCCTGCGGCTGAATGATCAGCAAGTGCGGGAACGGCTTCACCGCTTCCGGCGCCGGCGTCTGATCCGTGGCAAACGCACCGGTGGGCACGATGTTGGCCAGCGCCGGGCTGGCCTTGCCGGCGATCTTGTTGATCGCCGTGGCGGCGCGGCCGGCCTGTTCCTTCAGCACCCCCAGTCGCTCGTCGATCTGCGCCACTGCGCGCGTGGCCGTGCCATACATCGACACCACCCGCCCGACTTGCGCCTGGGCGGCATTGATCCCGCGCATGGCGCGCTGGAGCTTGGCCCCGATCGCCGGACCGACAAAGGGCAAGCCCTCCAGCTCGGACGCGGCGCCGGTGATTTCCCCGATCGCGCCGTTAACCGGCGCCATCATGCCGTCAAGGCTGCGCCGGCCCGTCTCCCCGGCCGAGGCCAAGTATTTAATCCCCGACTGCAATTGCCCCAATGCTTCCATAAATCCCCCTGATCACACGTGCGGCGCATCGAACAGATTGCGGCTTTCCTGCTGCTTGGCCATCTCGCGGTAATACTGATCGAGCTGCGGTTTGATCTGCGCGAACAGTTGATTGCCGTCCTTGACGTCACCGTTGACCGTCAGTGAGAACGGCGCATTGATCGCCACGTTAGACTCGACCTTTGGCGCCGGCGCACTGGCCGGCGCTGCCTTGGCCAACGGCCCCAGCTTGGCGTCGGCACTGGCCTCGGGCAGCATCATCGAGCGGGCCACATCGCCGGGCTTTGCCGAGGCACCGGCCACTGGCGCAGCGCCAGGCGCGGCCATCATCAATGGCGTAGCAGGCTTGGCGAAGGACTTGGCGATATCGCCCATCACCGGCGCAATGTCCTTGCCGGCGTTGGCCATCATCAACGGCCCGGCGTCCGGCATTTTCTTCGCCGCGTCATCGGCCCCGAACAGCGATTTGCCGACAAAGCCGCCCAGGGAGTCGCCGCCCATGTTGCCCAGCACGCCGCCGATCAAGGCGCCGATCGCCGTACCGATCACAGGCACGACCGAGCCGATCGCCGCACCGGCCGCCGCACCGGCGAGGGTGCCCGCCAAACCGCCGGCCGCTGCACCGTAGCCCTCGGCTTTCTCGTCCTGAGTTTCGGCGTTCTGATAGGTGTCATAGGCCTTGAAACCAGCGTCAGCCACCGCAAGAACCGCCGTGCCTCTTACCGCTGATCCGATGCCAATGCCACGGCCGACACCACGACCACCAGCCCTGCCTTTGCCCTTGCCCCCTTTACCTTTCTTGCCGTCGCCGGCATCCACGTCGGCGCCGTCCAGACCGCCGCCCGCACCACCGGCCGGCAGGTTGGTCACAATCACCTTTTGCGGGATGTTCGGATTACCCATCAGCGAGCCACGGCCGATATTCATCAATCCTTTGGCCACCTTTAGGCCGCTCATGGCCGTAGACAGCCCGAGGATGCCAGCGGTGGCCAGCCCGATCGCTGACACCAGTCGCGGCGACTCGTCGGACAGCTTGGCCAGCCCGCGCGCGACAGAGCCGATCCCGTCTACCACAGCATCCGTCACCGGGCGCATGGCGTCGCCGATCGCGCGCATCGAGTCGTCAAGACTCTGCACCATTTCCGACTGCTTTTGCGCCGACGACTGGCGGCGTTCTTCCAGGTTCTTATCGAGAATCCCGGTCGCGCTGGCCGATTCCTTTTTCAGCTTGTCGTAAAGGTCCTTGTTCTGCATGTACGCAGTCAAAGCGCCCTTGACCTGCATGTCTGCGAACAGGTCGCCGGTACGCAACGCCGATTCCAGCGAGGCGATCATGGCCTTGGCTTTCTCGGGGTCCGATTCCTTGCTGATTGCAGCCGTCGCCTTGGCCATTTCGGCGGCCTTCTTGGGGTCGGTCGCCTCAATGTATTTTTGGGCCAGCGCAAAGCTGGATTCCAAGGTGGACTTGCCATTTTGCAGGCCGGTATTCATCGAGCCTTGATAATCGATGCCGGCCTTCTTGTAAGCCGCCACGGTATCGTTGGAACCGATTTTCTCCATCCAGTTTTTGAGGTTGTTCGCCGCCTCGTCGGATCCGCCGGCCGTCTTCATCTGCACCTGAAGCATCGAACCCAGTTGCGTCACCGAGTCCATGCCGGTAATGCCCAGCTTGCCCATACCCGCGAGCAGTTCAGGGAACCAGCGCGCCATGTCGGCCGCTTCAAAGCTGCCCGCCTGCCCTTGGTAGGCGATCGCCTCAAGTGCCTTTTGCATCATTGCGGGGTCGGTGATCTTGGCGTTCTGCCCCAGGGCATTGATCATCCGGGCGGTTTCCGTGCCGTCCGAACCCTGCCCCACAGCGAACTTGGCCGCCGTCGGTGCGTAGGCCAGCGCCTTGTCCAGCTCCATGCCGGCACCTACCAGGGCGTTGACCACCTCGGCCACCTGATTGCGCGCCATGCCGGTATCGCGCGACGTGTCGATCACGGTCTTGGACAGCGTCGCCTCTTCGGGCGTGTTGGCAATGTTGGACTTGATCGCAATGTCACGAATGATCGCGCCGTAGTCCGCGCTGATCTTCGTCGGAACGGCCATCAGCGCCGTGGCGGCTGTCGCCCGCCCGATACTGCTGCGCATCTGCTGCTTGCCTTCGTCGAGCTGCATGTGCCCTTTGGCCTTCAACTCGGCGCCCTGCGCAATCTTGCCCATTTGGGTGTAGGCCTTGCCGAGGTTGCGAACCTCAACGCCCTGTTTTTTCAGCGCGGCCAAGTTGGCTTCCAGCTTCTTGCGCAGATCCTCGGCGCCCTTCTCGCCGGCCATGTGCGCCTTTCGAAACTCGGCCTGCAGGCGCATGGTTTCGCCAATGGTCTTTTCGAGGACCCGGGCCTTTTTACCGGTTTCTTCCAGCTTCTTGATACGGCCGGTGGCGTCCTTGAACGCCGCTCCCAGCGTCGAGCTGACAGCCCCGCCAATCACCAGACCGAGCGCTAGTTTCTTGCTCATGTGCGTGCCCTATGTTCACCGAGTTAAAAGCGGCTCAATCCCTGAGCCACCACAGCATCCGGTCAAAGGGCATGGCCTCAATCTCGGCGGCAGAGAAACCCGTCTCTCTCGCCAAGGCCTTGGCCGCTACCCGTTGCGTCTCGGCGTTAAAGTTCATCCTCTTCGACCAGGCGAAAATAGCCGGCCTGCAAGCGGTTGTAGTTACGCAGGCTCAGGGCGGCAATCTCCTGCTCTGTCGCCTGCAACAGGCTGCACAGAACGTTGATTTCGATCTGCTCGTAATCGCCCTTAGCCGTCGCACTGGCGGCCCGTTGATCGCGAACTGTCGGCGCACGCATGGTCAACTTGTCGACCTTGATGCCGCCAATGTCGGCAAAGCCTTTCAGGTTGATCACCACGCTGTCGTCACTGACCGCCAGCCAGGACGGATCTTTCTTTTCTGCGTTTTCTTGGGTCATGTTCTATTTCCTTACAGGCCGAGGGCCGAGCGTTCAGCGGCCAACTGGTCTACACCATTGACAACCATGGTCATTGCGAGCGGGTCGATCTCGTACATCAGGCGACCGTCAATTTCGAGCTTGTAATACGTGAGCTTTACGGCGTGCTTGATTTCGCCCACGGTCGCCGGTTTCCAGTCGCCCATGTCCACCTCTTTCACGCCGCCGCGCATGGTGACGATCACCGGCGTAATGCGGCCTTTCAGATCCGCGAAGGCGCCACGAAACGTCAGGCTCGTGGCCGTCTGGTCAGCCAGACCAAAGAACTTCAGCGCCTCGCGGCGCACACCGTTGGTGGTAAAGGCCGATTCGATCTTTTCCATGCCCACGGCAAACTCGATCGGGGCGAACATACCGCCGCCCTGATAGTCCTCGGTTTTGAGGGTCAGTTTCGGCAGCGTCAGGGTGGGCACGTCGCCGGAGAAGCTGACGCCGTCCACAAACAGGTTCATGTTTTTCAGAACTTGAGGAATCATTGGTAAGCCCCCTTAGGCTGGTTCAAGCACTTCAGTCATCCACTGATCGGTGACTTCGAAAAGGAAATTCGGGTTTTCTGCCGGCGGCACGTCGGTGAAACGGATGCGCCAATACACCTTGCCCTGGGCGATCTGGCTGGCCGTGTTCAGTTCGGTGTCGGGGAACACTTCAAAGTTGATGATCGCGCCCTGGGCTTTGAGGTCGGCCATGAACGCGTTGAGACCGTTGGTGACATCGGTCACGTAGGTCTTGGTGATCGAGCGGTCGACCGCCCATTTGTGCCCGGCCTGCACCGCGTCCATGAGGATGAACAGCGTGCGAACGCGGGTGACGAATGCCCACTTCGGATCGCTCGACAGCGTGCGGTTGCCCCACAGGCGGTAACCGTCATCGCGAATGATCGTGGTGATATTGGCGTTATTGAGCAGGTTGGCCCGGCAAGTCTCGTCGCCGTCCAGGTACTCGACCGCGCGACCGGTTCCGGTGATGCCGGTCAACTCCTTGTTCGATGGCGAAGCCCAGAAGCCGTATTCAGCATCCGTCCACGCGAACAGCCCCGCCGCCCAAGCCGAACCGGGCGCGTCGACGGTCTTGCTGGTGACGGTGTCCCAATACTTGACGCCCGGGTCGACCATGAACAGGTTGCGACTGCCGAAGTTATCGGCGTAGGCCATGGCGGCCTCGTCGGTCGTGCCAGGGCCGTCGATGATGCCGATGGCGCGCAGCTTCTGCGCCACGCTATCGAGCGCCGTGGCCACCGCCTGAGTCGCGGTATGACCCGGCGCGATCAACAGTCGCGGCTGCGCATTGAACAGGCTTTTACCGTCGAGCAGCGCCTGTAACCCGGTGCGCTGGCCCGAGGCCAAAACGCCGCCGATGATCGCCGAGGTTTGCAGCGCCGCGTCTTCCAGCTTGGCCACGCCGATGGCAACGATCACGGCTTTAGCCTTGGCGTAGATGGCCTGACAGGCCTTGGTGATCGCCGAGTCAGGGCCGAAAGCCGCGATGGCTTCGCGCTCGGTGGTGATCAGTTTCAGCTCGCCCGCCTTGGCCGTGCCACCGCCCAGAACGCCAGGGGTGAAGGTGTCGCACAGACCAATGATCGAGGACGACGGCAGCGAGATGGTGCGCGCGCCAGTGTCGACCGACGTGGTCGTGACGCCGTGAAAGAAAGTCATAAGGCTCGTTCTCCAGAAACGAAAAAGCCCCGCATGTGCGAGGCTGTGAGGGTGTTCGTGTTACGCGTAACGGAAAAGAAAACGCCCCGTCAGTGCGGGGCGTCTATTGCAGCTCTGCCGGATCAGGCGGCAAGGAATCCGGCCAACCTTGCGACAGCATTTCGTCGTGATACTCGCCGGCCTCGATCGCGCGCAACAGCGCAAACTCGCGGTCAAAGCAGGCTTGAACGTGCGCCCGCACGGCCTTGGCAATCGTGATGATTTGCGCCGCGCCGATTTCGACAAAACCGTCTGCCGTCTTGAAGTTGCAGCGGTAGTCAGGATCGAGGACGGCGGACAATCCCGTACTGGCGATCAGCGCCTGGCTGTCGCGAGTTGTCTCGATGGCCAGCCCCTCGACCACGACGCCCGTACCCTCTCGGCGGAAGCGTTCGGCGGCAACCACTTCGGCGAGCGGCAGGGGGGCGACCGCCAAACCCGGCGCCGAGAACTGCCAAGCGCCGTCGACCTCTACCGCCTTCCAACCCGCCGCCGGCATCGGCTCGATGCCGTCAACACACACCCACACCATGGAAGGGTGATACAGCGCCGTGATATCGCCGTCAGTCTCGATCAGCTCAAACACCTGCTCGCCGTAGACCCGCGCATAAATACTCATGCCCACTCCTCAACATCGATCCAACCATCAGCACCGTGACCGCCGCGCAAATGCGCAGGGTATGAAGGAAGCGCAACGGCACCGCCGCCACCCGACCCCGGGTTGACCGCATCAGCACCCTGCGAACTGGTTGAGATTGAATTACCCCCCGGCCCCATTTCACTCGGGCCGCCCTCGCCAGATACGACAAAGTCAGTTTTTGGCCCAATGACGCCACCACCACCCTTGCCCTGCCCATTTTTCACAGTCGCGCCGACCGCCGGTTGTGAATTCGGGGTCTGGCCGAGGTACAGCGGCGGCGCCACGTTCGCCGACAACCCACCACCGATACCGCCCGGCGCGGTGACATGTGATCCGAACGAAGTGGCCCCGCCGTTGTTACCCGGACCAACCAGCACACCGGTGCCGCCCTTGCCGATCGTGACCATCACACCGTCGAAACCGCTGGTGATCCACGTATCAAATGGCGCCCCCGCACCGCCGCCGCAGCCGGCGGAAACCTGACCCGCCGCGGTTGATGCTGCACCACCGCCAGCAGCGCCTGCCCCCTGCCCCCTCACTCGAATTTTGATGGTTCCAGGCGTCGACCAGTAAATCTGGGTCGCCCGAATTCGACGCAGACCTAGAAAACGCCCGGTCGCCTTGCGCACTTCATCGGCCAAAACACTGACGTCAATCACGCCCTGATTAACCGGCGCACTCCAAGCCTTGATACACCACATCACCGCGACGTTGCGTGGACGGGTTACGCCACCGGCAGACGGGTACGGGCTATAGCTCACATTCGCCGAGGTGAAAGAGATTCCGACACCGGGATAATCCGAATCCTTGTAGGTATCCGCCTGCGCCTCGACTGGAGTACCTCGCACAATGTCGACCGATTGCCCGCCCGTATAGTTACTGTCGAACACGGCAAGCGTACCGAGCTGGGCGCTGCCAATGGCTCGCCCCGTATCAATTCCCCGGCCATGATCCCAGCCGCGCAGAAATTCGGCGCGCAGATCCGGCAAGCGGAAATTGCCGGCGCCCTCGTTGCCCTTGTTGAAGGCTGTCCCGAGGAAGGCCGACAGATCCGGGTAAGCGGCGACACTCTTAACGCTGCCGTCCAGCTCCAGAAACCCGGCCGGCTGCTTGTCGACCGGGAACGACACAATGGCGCCAACCGGCATGGCCGTGGCCTTGGCGATCAGCGCGTCGACCTGTGCCGACGTATAGCTGTCGGTGATGCCCATGCCGGCAAGCGTTGCGGGGTTGTCTCCCGACACTACGAGCCCACGGTCGTTAGTCTTGATCCGGGTCCACTGGCCCGGCGTTTTGTTCTTCGGCAGCACCTCCAGGATCGCCGCGTCGACGTAGGACCGCGTGGCCAGCACCACGGCCGGGTCAATCTTGAGCTGAATGTTGCCGGTGCTGGTGACGATGAAGTTCATCCGCACGATTTGCGTACGGCCCGAGCCTTGCGACAGCAACGGCTTGAAGCTGGGCGCGCAGTTGGCCACCGCCACCAGATCGCCGTCAGCATCGTAGAGGCCGATTTCGCGAATCCACTTACCGCCCTCGTCGGCCGGGATGATCTGCTCAGCGATGATCACCGCCGGGTTTTTTGGGTCGACCAGCAATTGATTCAGCGGCTGACGGCGCCACTCGTTGAGCAGTTCGGTTTGCCCGGCCGAGGGCACCGGGTTGGGCGGATTGGCCAGCCCGTTCGGGTTGGCATCCCCTACGCCCATTTGCGTGATCAGCCAGGGAATGCCGAGCGCGTCGGCGTTCGCCTGCTTGGCCATCCCCACATTCGTAAGGATCGCGAAAAACTGCGAATTCGCATCAATCATAATAAACGTCCAGGGTGTCTATGGTGTGTTCGCGGCCGACCACGCCGAAGCTGCCAGTCACCTCAATGTCACGCATGACGGGCGGGTAAACGTCGATTTCGTCGCCTTCGTAGACGGACACAGCGATATTCAAATTGCCTTGAGTTTCCAGGCTGATCGCCAGCCCGGTCAGATGCCGGGTGACGGGTTTGGCGTCGTCAATCAGGCGCTCAAGCTCCTGATACATTTCTTCGGTGATGCCGGTATCGAGCACCCCGACCTTCAGCGCGAAGGTGCCCGGCTTGCCCTCGGGCACGGTCTTGAACCACTCGACAATCTCGATCAGATAGCCCAGCGGCTCGACCACGCGGCGCAGCGCGCCGATCGTGCCCTTGTGTTTGTGGATATAGAACGATGCCCTGATGGCCGCGCGCTTGGTCGCCTCGGACCATCGGTAATCCCAGCGATCAACCGACCATGCCCACGCCAGATGCGGCAGCAGCTCGACCGGGCAGGTGTCGGGGTCGTACAGGGTGCGCAGCGGGACAATCGTGCGATCGTAGAAAGCCGCCTCAATTGCCCGCTCCAGTGGCGTGCTATTGCTCGGCAGCAGGCTCTTCATGCTGCACCCCCATCGTCACTTCGTAGCCAGTGCACCACGCCGCCTGCGCCTTGGTAGGCGCCAGATCCTGCCAGCCCACCAACTCGACCCGGGAAACGCCGGCAATGTGCAATTGCGCGTCCACAGCCGAGCGCGCTACCTCAACCCCCAGCCGTTTGCGCGGGTTGATCCACGCCGCAAGGCGTCGTTTCGCTTCGGTCAAACTGGCGTCACCCTCCGGGCCGGCGCTGCTCATGTGCAAGATGGCGTCAATCCGGTACTCAAGAATTTCCGCGCTTTGCACCTTGACCCGATCGGCGACCGGCCGGGTGTCTTCGTCATCCAGTGCCAGCCGGACAACGTTCAAAAGCTCGGGGCTGGCCTCGCCTTTCCCTTCTGTGCTCAGCACCGTTACCGTAACGTTGCACGGCGCCGGACTTTCGGCCGAGGCGTCGGCCACCAGACCCGAGGCGTTACGCGTGTGCAGGATGTAGCTGTTACGCGGCCCCGCCGTGGTCAGGCCCTCATAAGCCAGTTGAATGCGTTCTCGGTAAGGGTCGTCCTCTTCCAGCACTTCAGGCACTGGCGGCGTGGCCGTCAGGTCTTCGGCTTGGATCACCAGGCGCGGCAGATTGACGTTGCCGCCAAGCTGATCGAGGTCACTTTTGATCGCGTAGGCCAGCAGCAGCGCTTTGGCCCCGTCGTTGACCCGGGCACGGTTGCCGAGCTTGTTATAGGCCCCGACTTCCAGCAGCTTGACCACCGGATCTGATTCAAGGTTGGCCGTCCAGTTGTCGCCCATGCTCCCGCGAAACATGCTCAAGCTGTCTTCGAAGGTTTGTTCGAAGTCCAGCGGCTCCAGCACGTCCGGCGCAGGCAGCGCGGACAGATCCAAGATACTCATGCGCTCACCTCGGCCAGAAAGTCGTCGCCCAGGTATTCGCCGGCAACAATCAAATTAATTTTCCCGCCTAGCACGGACTGCACTTTCACGCTCTTGAGCTTCACGCGCGGCTCCCATCGTCCGAGCGCCCGCGCGGCCTCAGCCTGCACCGAACTGATCCAACCGGCGTTAACCGGCAGATCCACATAGGTGCGTAGCTTGCTGCCGTAGTCGGGCCGCTCCCGGCGACTACCCAACGGAGTGCTGAGAATGTCGCCGATGGACTGAATAACGCTGTCGATGCCGGTAATGGGCTGGCCGGTCTGGCGATCCATTCCGATCATCTGCGTTACTCCTGGGCTTCAAGTTCGGGATGGGATTTCAGGAACGTCACAGCCTGTTCATCGGACGCCGAAACATCGACCGAGGCCTTGACCACGGCGAGCGTGCGATTGGTGCCAGGGATGCACAGGGTGCGCGAGGTAAAGACCGTATCGCGAAAAGTCAAACGCAGATCCGTCGACGTCGACGCATCAGCGCCGGGCGTTGCAGTGGCCTTGGCCATGGGTTTCCTCCAGACACAAAAAAGCCCGCACTTGGCGGGCTGCATGGTTGATTGATCAATGCTTGTGGTGATTGTCGCTATTGCCGGCGGCCATAATGTTCGCGTCGCCGTCGATGTTGCCCGTTACGTGTAACGGCCCGTCGATCTTGACCGGTCCTGTGATGTTCACAGCGGCCTCGATGTCGACCGTGCCAGACTTCACCGTCACCGCGTTATCCGTAACGACCAGTTCTGTACCGCCGACTTTGATTGTCACGGTCCCGCTGGGCACGGTGATCGTGTAGCTGCTTGCCTCCCAGTCGTAGACCAGCGAACCGCCATCATCAAACCGCCAGACCTCGACATGATCGCGATTGTCCGGCTGGGCGCCGGCGTTTCCGTACAGACCCGGGATAAACGTCCCGATGCCGGCCTGCCCGCTGGGGTTGAACAAAACCCCCTGCTCGCCCAGGCTCGGCGATCGCCAGTGCCGCGCCTTGCCGGCCGCGAGGCTGTGCCAGCGCACCCAGGCGCTCGTCCACTCGCCATTCGATACCCGAACCGCACCAGCCGCCAGATCAACCCCCACGACTGCACAGGGCATCACCATGGCCGCAATCATGCGGTCATGCTCCCCGCTTGGGTAACTCACGGCAGATCCTCCGGCGGGAAAAACTCCGGCGCCTTGTCAGCGTTGAAACCGAACATCAGCGTACCCGGCGGCTCGTCTGGCCAAGGCCATTCAAAGTCACCGACCTCAAAGGTTTGCGTCCACTGCACCGACCACATAACGAACTGCTCAAGGTCTGGCATCGGCGCCTCGGGCTGGGCGTGGATGTTCTCCGGCGGGCCGGTGATGAAGTCCAACCCCCAATACTGGTAACTCAGTATCGAGGTCATTTGCGCCGCCAGAATGGACGCTTGCAGCGAGGCCTTTTTGCGCGTTGCGTCGACCAGAATGCACGACTGAAAACGACCGATCAGCGCCGTTTTCCCTTCGCCGCGATCGGTGCCTAGGGTCATGTCCGTCACCCCGAAAAGCAGGGCCGGCGTTTCCACCAAAGAACCCAGCTCGGGGAAGTGCTCGACATGCAGGAACCGAGGCATGGCCGCCGCGATCGTGCTTTTCATCGCCTCATGTAATGTCGTCAGTTCGCTCATTGCCCACACTCAACACCAGATCGACCATGCCGGCACCGTCGGGCTTCAAGCGGCTGACCTTGTACTGGCCGCCGCCCAAGTAGACCGGCAAATCGATGGTAAGAAAGTCGCCCTTTTTGATATCAGGCACGTCGACCAACCGCACGGTTAGAGTCGGCTCCAGCACCGCGTCCGCATTGATCGCCGAACCCAAGCGCACCGCCCCGCCCTTGCCGCCGCCAATTTCGGCACCGACAAACGGCGAGGCAAAGGCCCCTTTGATCGGGCGGCCGTCGGCCAGCGTCACCGGGTCGCCCAAGCGATCTACCAGCACGGCGTCCATACGGGCCGCCAGCTCACGAAAGCGCCCGGCGGTCATCACTGGATCAGCAACGCATTAGCGAAGCCGCCAACGGCGTCAGAGGTCAGCTTGCCGAACGGCACCGAATCGGCGACACCCGGGGCCACCAGCACGCCGGCCAGCACATTGACCTTCTGACCCAGCAACAGCGCGCCCTCTGCCGGCAAACGCCACTCTTCATCGGTGATGCCGACCATCTTGGTGCCACTGACGCCGGTCGACGTGGGAATAACCACCATGTCGTTCAATACCAGCGGAACACCCGAAAACGCCCCGCCAACCGGGGCCGTGAAGTCCACGGTCTTACCTGTACCAACGTGATTCTTGGCCATGCCAATTACTCCTTTGCAGAAATGAAAAACCCCGCACAGCGCGGGGTTCCGATGGTTCGGCCGATTACTTGCCGAGCGACTTGTTCAGGCCACGAGAATCGAGCGGGGCCACGCCGGCATCGATCCGCACCTTGCTGACCACACCGTCAACGGTGAAGCCTTGGGTCTGCTCGATATACGGCTGATCCACACCGTCCAGATAGGCGACCTCGATAGTGTCGGTTCCTTGTTTGGCGGCCAGATACCACTCGATCGCCGAAACATCGTCCAGACGCGGCTCGGCGATCACCTCGGCAAAGTTGCGGATCGGGTTGTCGATGCCGGCATTGCTTTGCGCGCCCGGTACCGAGGCGGAACGAATCAACTGATTCGCCTTGTCTTCCAGGCACACCGGCACCAGCACAAAGCCCGGGCGGATGTTCAAGGTGCGCGACTTGGTGCCTTCGGCCGCTGGCGACTTCTGCAAGGCCATGGCGGTTTTTGCAGCACTCAGCGCCTCGATCGACAACGCAGATCCGGCGCCCTTCAACAGGTTTTTGCGATCGTCGTGATACAGCGCCTTGCCGTCGCTCAACTTCGGTCCGGTGGTCAGCACGTCGTAAACCAGATCGCCGATCGTGCCGCGCGCCGCCAGACCCATGTTGTAAGGCACGGTACTGAGCTGATCGAGGTCATCGTTGATGATCGCTTGGCGAGTGATGCCGAACAGCTCGCCGTAGGTGGCCAGACGGATCGCTTCGCCGCGATCGCTGGTAGTGATGTACTTGTACTCAGCACCTGGGCGAACTTCACGCAGGCTGCCAAAGGCGCCCATGCCCACACGCTTGACGGTTTTGAAGTCGCTGAGACGGCCTTTCTTCGTCCACTTGTCGAAGGTTTCCGGCGCTTCGTCCCAGCCCAGCAGCACCGACTTGCCGGCGATATCGAGCAGGATGTTGCCGAAGTCGCTGGAGTCGTGAGTGAACGCCAGACCCACCATCTGCATCGGGTTGTACGATGCCACGACAATGCCGCGATCGGTCAGCGACGCCCGGGCCAGCTCGCGCAGGCTCATGTAGTTATAGGCGTTGTCCTTCTGCACCTCGGCCTGACCGATGCGACTGGCGATCGATGCACGCACCGAGTCACCCACCAGATTGCCGTTGGAAATATGGCCGTGAATGATCTGCGAACCGGTTGGAGTGGTCCCGGCGCCCATCGCTGCCAGCAGCTTCGCGTTGGCCGTTTCGATCGTGCAATTCACGTCATTCAGGCACTCGGTCAGCAACGCCGCGTGAGGCGCAGCAAACGGCGCTGCAAACGCGGCGGTGATCGCCGTGCGGCGTGTGCCTTCGTCGGCCAGCGCCTGAGCGCGGATCTGCTCGGGCGTCTGATTCGCCGGCGGAGTGACCGCCGCCGGCGGGGTGACTGCTGCCGGTGGCGTAGCCGCCGGCGGCGGAGTGACCGAGGCGCGCGGCGGGGTCAGCAGATTCTTGAAGTCTGGTGGCATTTTGGTGAACTCCTGCATACGTTGCGAATTGATTTGAGCGAAGGCCTTGAGAGGTTCAAGAATTTTGTGCGCGAAACCGGCCTCCACCGCCTCGCTGCCAAACATCCACGTTTCCGCCTCGAGCAAGGCGTGGATTTCTTCAGCGGTCTTGCCAGTAGCCTCGACATACGCCTGTACCAGCGAACCCTCGACCTGATCGAGCAGCTCGGCATAGCGGCGCATGGCCTCGGCATCACCGCCCTGAATTCCCCACGGCTTATGCACCATGATTGCCGCATTCTCGGGAATGCTCCGGGTGTTGGCCGCCATGAAAATCACGCTGCCCATGGACGCAGCGAGGCCGCCCACCACGCCGTCAATGTGGGCCGGGTGATGCTTGAGCATGTTGTAAATCGCGATCCCGTCGAACACCTCGCCGCCGGGTGAATTCACGTACATATTGATTTGTGACACGTCACCGAGCGCCTTGAGGTCCTTGGCGAATTGCTTGGCGGTGATGCCCCACGCGCCAATTTCCCCCTCGATACGCAGTTCCGCGATGCTCGCCGACAGCGCACGCATCGAGTACCAGCTTTCACCGACGTCAGTCGTCGTCCCCACTGACGCCCTTGGCCGCATCAGCGGCAGGTTTTTGCGTTTGTTCATTGGTCTGATTTTTCCCATAGAACTTGTGATAGGCGTCCGAGCTGAAGACCAGCCCTTTCTCCCGGTTGGCTTTAATCTCCGCTTCACGCGAACGCTTCAGCTCCTGCGGATTGCGCTGACGTGCCCGGGCCACTTCGGCCTCATCGGCAAAGCCGCTTTCAGTCAGCAGGTTCCACGCAGTCGCCTCATGCACTGGGTTGATCCACGGCATCACCGGCCCCTGATAGATCGCGCCGTAAACGGTCCGAGGATCGACGTCATGGGGCACTTTGATCACGCCGCTCATGATCGCGACGCGCAGCCAGTTGCGATAAACGCGACGGCACCAGTAGTCGATAAAGTCGTGCTGCAACTGGTCGTAACCCAGTTGGGCCTCGACCAGCTCCTGCCGCTGGGCCGAATACGTGCCGTCATAGCTGCGCGCCAGACTCGAATAGCCAATGCGCGCACCGGCCGCCACCGCTTTGAGCTGGCCATTTCGGAAGCCTTCAAGGAAGGGATTGGGCCGATCGCTTTTGATCATCCCGACCTCTTCACCGGGCAGCAGCGTGTCGATCACCATGCCCGGCGCCATCTGGAATGTTCGGGCATCCGTACCAGCCTTCGGCGCCACGTAGTCGTCAGGGGAACCCTTCTTGATGTACATGGCCAACGCCGCACTGATACGCGCCGCGACCCGCTCGCTTTCCTCGTAATCCTTGATATCCGCGAGACGGGTGATCACCGCGTGTAGCAGCGGCTGGCCACGGTTCTGACCAATGCGCTTGCGGTAAGCAATGTGAATCATCTGCTCGGCGGGCACCCGCTTGGTGTCGAGCGTCATACCGCGCCCAAGCGAGTCGCCGGGATGCTGTTTCAGCAGATGAAACGCACGAACCCGGCGCCATGAATTGCGCTCGATGCCTTGGAGGATGCCCAGTGATTCGTCGTTTTTCTCCCAGGGCAGAAAGTCGTTCTCAAGCAACTCCAGCGAATACGGCACCGCGTGCAGATGCTCATAGTTTGGAATCTTGCCCACCAGCTCCTGAGCCAATGACTCGCCATCGCGCAGCCACGTGCGGCAGACGATTCGCTCCATCTGCGGCCGGGACAACTCGCCGGAGGCCTCCGGTTTCAGCGACCATTCCCCCCAGTGCGATTTGACCAAGGCGGCAAATTCCAGATGCACGTCGCCGGTCAAAGTCAGCGGGATCGGCTCGACAGAAATGCCCGGACCTCCCACCACCCGCTCTTCCAGCCGGTCAAACAACCCGGTGACGATGTCGTGGTTTTGATCCAGCGCCCGGCACTGGTCACGCATCGACTTGCCGGCATGCTGCAACGCCCGATTTGCCCCGCGCGTTTCGCGCTTGGCCTTGTGCGTGCGGCTCGGTTCGGCCGCCTCGAAAGCGCGAATGACGTGCCGGGCTTTCATGCGCTCCATAACCGCGTGCGGGAAGAAAGGCAGCAGCGCCTTGTCGACGACGTTCACGGAAACACCGCCAACGCATGCCCAGGGCGGCCACTGTCTGCCGAGTTCTGAGCCGCCACGCGACGTTCCCAAAACAGGCGGCCGGCCTGAATGTCTTTCAGATCCGACATGACCACTTTGCGGCCCTGAAAAAACGTCTCCTTGCCATCCAGCACGGCAATCTCTGCCGCCAGATAGAGATTCACCATGTCTTGCGCCGTGGGTGCTACAGCCATGCGCCTTGTCCTTTCGTGATCCACGCGCCGGCCTCGTCCGACGACGATGCAGGTTGTGGGGGTGATGGTTCGACCGTTACGCGTAACGGCTCAGGTTCTGCGGCTTGCGGCTCGCCGTCCGGCTCGGGGTCATCCTCGGCCGGCGGCACATGCCACACACCGCTCGGCAGTTGCCGCGCGAGCAAGTCCAGATCAAGGCCAAAGCGCGCCTGACTGATGCGCAGCGCGGCCAAGGCATAAACCAGACAATCGAGCGCTTCGTTGCGGCGACCGCCGGCGTCCCAGCGCTGTACGCGCCGGTGCTTGACGATCACCCACTTACGCCGCTCGGCCGTCAGTTGCCGCAATTCATCCTCGCCGCATAACTCGTCGTTGGCAGGCAAGTGCAGACAACCGGGAACACGAATCCCCGGCGCGTCTGGCTGAATCGTCAAGCGGTTGTAAATCAGCTCCTTGGCGTTATCCGTGCCGACCTCAACGAGGTAGATTCGGCCGCCCTTGACCTTCGTTTTCTTGCGTGGCCACGTCGCGATCGGCTTGCCGTAGGTCGACGCACCGAACACCGGAATGATCCAGTTCACGCCGTGTTTAATGCTTTCCTCGCGCACTTCGTCCGAGTAGTGACCGCCTTGGTCCCAGCACGCGCGCTCCAGCGTCATCACCGTGCCGTCAGCACGAACGAACCGCTTTTTCAGTTCGATGCCCACTTTCTTGCGCAGCTCGACGCTTGCCGGATCGCCCTGCAGAACGAACTTGTGAATTAACCAGGCTTCCTCACCAGCACCGAACCCCCAAAAACGACCCTCGTAACGATCGTCCTGCGTGTCGATGCCGCCGAAGATGGCGACCACCCACGGCGGCACCTCGGCATACACCTCGCGGCGTGCCTGTAGGTGCTGCCATTCCAACTGCTCGCCCTGATCTTCCTCCCAAGCCTCGCCCAACGTGGTGTTGATAAAGGTTTTGAGCTTGCCCCGGTCTTTCTTGACCTTGATCCACTCGCTGACGACTTCCGCCCAGGTGACAAACTCGGAATACACCGTCCAGATATGGAATGTCACCGAGCGCGGCGCCTGCATGGGCTTGTCCGCACTGGTGAACCACTCCATGCCGTCACGCGTCCAGATCCCGGAACGCTCACAGATGTAGCGACCGCTGGCCGACGCCGCGATCATTTCGTGATATTCGAACGTGCAGCCGTGGCCGGACTCGCATGCGTACCACGCTTTTTCGACCTGCTTGAGGTCGTTGAGCAGCCACTTGATGCCGAACGGCGTATCGGGGTCGCCCCACTTCAGATGTTGTTCCGTCTGGCAGTGCGGGCACTTGATGTTGAAGCGCAGCAGGTGCGGCGAATCATCCGCCGCCCGCGTGATCTGACAGCCCTCGCCCGTCGTTTCCTCGCCTTCAGCAGCGGGCACAATGGTCGTCGGGGTGGATCCGCGAATCGACTTCTTGAACGTGGCGCCTTCCAGACGTTTGTCGCCCAAGATGGTCGGGGCGCCCTCGCCTTCAATGTCCGCGTCGAACTTCGACAGCTCGTCGTAGATCACTTCGTCCGGGCTTTTTTCGCGGTAGTTCTTCGCCGCCGTTCCGCCCAGGCACCACAACATCTTCGCGTTATCGAAACGCTTTTCATCGAGCGTGTTATCTCGATGCTTCGTGCCGAGCCACGGCGCCAAGGCCTTTACCACTGGCACGTCGCGGATCATCGTTTCGATGTGCCGCTTCATCATCCCGTCCGCATCCCCGTCAGTCGGGCACCACGTCAGGACGTTGCGTTTCTTGTGCTGGATCTTGTAACCCATGTTGGCTACCAGCATTTTCGTATAGCCGACCCGGGCCGATTTCAGGACGTTGACTTCACGGATCAGGTCGTTGCCCATCGCGTTCAGGATCGCGACTTGAAACGGGGCGGTGGTCCATTTGCCCTCTTGGTAGGACGATTCGGACGACAGATAAAAGTGTTTGTCTGCCCATTCCGTCGCGGTCAGCGGCGGCTCTTTGTAAAGCCCTTCCAGCCCCTTGCGGACACTCTCAATCAGCGCCCTCATCCAAGGAATCGACGAACTCATCAAGTAACTCCGGCAGTTTGTCCGCCAACTTGACGGCGTCGTTTCGCGCTATGGCGACCTCGCGCTGGATAGCCTCAAGGTGTCGCGGTTCGATGTCCGGGCATTTGCGCTTGACCTTGGCATGCACGGTGTCGAGGGTTGAGCCGAGCATTGCGCTCAACTTGCCCAGGGCGAACACGGCAAAATCAACCGGCACCAGCTTTTTTGCCTTGACCTGATTTCGCATCGCTTGCCCGTCAGCTTGCTCGGTTGTCAGGCGCAATTTCTGCTGTGCCTGCTTGTACTCAATGAGCGGATCGATCGGATTACCGTCATCGTCGACAGGTTGATCTTTTGCGCCCTGATGCTTGAGCCGATTGGCCAACACCGATTTGGCGTCATAGAACGCCTCGCGGCCGATGCGCTGCACCGGGTCAACCTTCCATTTATCAAAGGCCTGCACGGAAATTCCGAGGCTCGCCGCCATGCGCGACTTGTTCAGCCACCCCGGCTGCTGAGCAATGGACTTCGTCGTCATGATTGAAACAACAACCTCGATTCAAAAATGGGTCATATGTAGCGAAGCAGCGGGGCCCGAATTACCCCCAATGGGGGTGGGGTCCGGGAGTACCTTTTGGATTTGCTCCCCCCGCCCCTGTCAAGCGAAAAGGGCACGAAAGGCGACCATTCGTCGCCCTTTCGCACCCTTGCCCCCTGATCAGCGCGCCGTCGCCTTGGCATCAGCGAATGCCTGGGCGAACTCGGCCGCGTGGTTCGCCTTCACGATGTTCTCGCCGATCTTGAAGAACGGGAAAATGGTGCGGTAGCGCGGGGCCGAGGCACTGAAGATAAAGACAGGCCGCACCGCATCACCCATGCCCATCGAGACGCGCTCCCACACGCCGCGCGTACCGTCGACCTCAGCAGAGAAATAGCGATGGGCGTTGCCCTTGGCCTTGCTTCGCCGGCTGTTCGTGGCGTTGGCCTGATACCCCGCACGCAATGACGCAGCCCCCATGCCTGACAGGATCTTGGTCATGGTGCCGCGCGACACGTTGCCGTACTGGTTCATGAATGGCGCAGTAGGCACCGCGTATTCGTTGGCCTGCATGACGCCGCGAGCGATCAGCGCCTTTTCAAAGCGCTTATGCGGACGCAGGCCGCCGGTTACCGCCTGCTGAAGGTAAACGTCAGCAGGAATGCCAGAGGCCCACGAATCCTTAAAATAGACCTCGGCCGGCTTACCGGTCGTAGAGGCCGCTTTCGTAAACAGGCTGTTAAGCGTGGTCGGTGTCGGCCGATCAAGCCGGGCCTTCATCACCGGCAGCACGCCTTTCTTGACCCGCTGGGCCAGCCGGGTCGCGGTCAATACCTGGGCGAACGGGATTTGCCGACGCTCGATATCGTCCAACTGCAACAGAGCAGTGGCTGAATCCAAATCAAAACCGACCTTGAACATGCCACCCCCTTACGCGAATCAGAACGGCCAGAACAACCCAGGACGAATACGCCAAGGCGCGCGCAGGGCAGCATTGAGAGCCGGCGCAACATCCTCACGGGAAGTCACGGTGATATTGATAGCGCCGATTTCGACGCGGGGAGACTGATCAAATTGAGCCAACTCCCCCGCCACCAGCTCGACACCCGGCGAAGCCGAAGACACCGGCGCTTCCTCACGCCATACCAGCGTGCCGAGCGGAAACGATGCGATCAGACCGCCGCAATAACCCGGACCGGCACAGAGGTGAACGCCATTGCTATCGACCTCCATTTGACCGGCAGTCACTTTCAAAGGATCGCCACCACCATCAGGAACAACGTTCCAAACCCATTTTCCTGCACTCTCAGCCTCGCTCATGCGAACCCCTCGTTATGCGTAACGGCCGGCAGCTTGCAGGCCTCAGATTCCCGACACTCGACATGCGCCGAAACGGCGAACGCCACCAGAACAACCAGAACCAGCCGCAGCGGCCGGAACATCACAGCGTCTCCGCCTTGCGCTCAGCCCAGCGCCGGGCGAACAGGCGCACCTGCTCAACGCCGAGGACACCGACCACGCCACCGACGCCATAAGACCAGCCACCACCCAAACCGGCTTTCTCAGCGCCGATACCGACCAGGAACACCAGAACACCGCCCAGCGCGGCCTCTAACAACTGGCGATCCCAGCGCGGTTCTTTGGCTTCGTAGAGAATCCGCAGATAACTCAGGACGAAGGCCAGAAGCCCGGCCAAGCCGTGATCCTTGAGTGCAGCGGCAACAATGACCCAGAAAGTCGGGTCTTTTTCTGGAGGCATGTTCGGCATCTCGTTTGTTCTCCCGATCACGGGGAATAGGCATAAAAAAACCCCCGACCTGTGTGGGCCGGGGGCTAAAGGGATGTCAGCAGATGGGTCGCCGTGTGCGCAAAAACACCACGATGCAGCAAAGAGTAGGGGAAAAGCTCACGCCTGTAAACACGTTACCTGTAAAAAACAGTAATCCTGTTTTTGGTCAAACCTGTCAACCCTGCGATTTTTGACATCAATCACAGCCACAACGCCCGTTCAAGTTGCGGCAAAACGCACGGCAATTCCCCCGCCCAAACCCCGCCGCAGCCCCGTGGCAAAGGCTTTCGGCAGTGTGCGCAGCTTTTGCTTTCAACAACTCCACGCTGCTGTTTGATCAAATCCGCGTCACGACGGATCAGCGTCAACACGTATTCGGTTGCGGTATACGGTTCGGCTCCAGAGGCCCGGAATACAAGGGCTTCAGCCAATTGCGCCGCCTCGATCGGCCCAATTCTGGCGCGTAATTCCACAACCCCGGCCGCCGCGTCGCGCTCTCGCTGCTCCCGTTTGCGCTGCGCCGCCGCACTCTCGCCGCTTTCCTCAGCGCTGTGACGCGTCACAGGATCAATCAACGGCCCTTCGACGCGATCGGTCGCCACGTCCAAGCCCCCCACCACCGCTGGCAACGTCGGCACGTCAGTCATGTTTAAAATCCTCTTATATGATTAATTTGGGTTGTACGGCTCAGGCCAGCCAGCCCGAGGGGTCTACGGCGATCGGCTTAACCGCGCGTCTTGCTCCTGTCTTGTCCTGCAACGCGTCAAAACCCTGCGCGTCAAGCCATGCGTGCCACCGTTCCAGGGCGTTGCGCTTGACCTGTTCGCCCATGGCTTGGAAGTAGGTGCGTTCCAGTTCGCTGGTCGCGTGGTTGAGCAGCAGCTTGCCCACCAGCGGATCTACGCCAAGGTTTGCCCATATAGAAGGCGCGAGTTTGCGCAGGTCGTGGCTCGTCCATTCGCCGGCGCCGTAACGGGTGAACACTGCAAAGGCCTGACTGCGTGACATAGGTCGACCGGAACGCACAGACGATGGGAACAGGTAAGCCCCGGTGTACCCCCTCGCCTCTTGGTCTTCACGGTAACGACGCAGAAAGGCCACGGCTTGCGAGGTCAGTGGCAGGACATGGTCGCGCTTTGATTTGGTGTCAGCCCCGGGCAGGAACCACTCCCCCGCGTCCAGATGAATGTTTTTCCACTTGGCCAGACGGGTTTCGGTGATGCGCGTGGCATGGGTCAGCATCAACACCATCAGCGCGACGCCGGCCGGATCCTTGGCGAAGAACTCAGCCCAGTCGGCCAGCAGATCCACAACGGCCACATGACGCAAGCGCGCCCCCTTGGGCCTGATCTTCGCCTTGGTGAAGTTGCCGAACGTGATGCCCGCCATCGGGTTGACGGTGATTTTCTTCAGGGTCAGCGCGCGACTGAATACGACTTTCAGCACGTCCAAGGTCGACTTGACGTAGCCAAGGCTGTATTCGGCCTGCATGTGCCAAATCAAGTGGCGATCGAGGGTGTCGGGGTTGAGTTTGCACAGCGCCAAGTCGCCCAGGGCGGGCAGCAACTGGCGGGTAATGGCCGACAGGGCCGAGGCCTTGCGCTCACTGGATAACAACCGGTCAGCCTTCAGGCGCTCCGCGTACCAGTCAAGGACCTGGCCGACACGCTCCCAGCCATCGACGGTGGCCACCGCTGTCGGATCGGTCATCAGCCGAGCAAGCACGTCGGGCACGCTGTCGATCATCAGCCGTGCCGGCACATCAGGCCAGTTCGCCGCCTTGCGCCACTTCGGGCCGTTGACGTAGCGCACCAGATGCCAACTGCCTTTGCTGCGATCGTTACGGTAACGAAAGCGCAACGGGTGCCGGGGGTCGTTCAACTCAGTGACGTGCGGATCTTCGGCGTGCCGCTTGATCACCGCGTCAGAGATAGGAACCGTGAGTGTCGCCATGGTGCGTGCCTCAATGGTGCCCACGGCCATGCCGGCGGGCGGCGTTGTCTTTCTTCAGGCAAAGCAAGGCCGCAGGCGCGACGATGCCCATAAATTGATTGGTTGGAACGGGTAGAGCCAAACTGGCGCCTTGCGCGACAGCCTTAACGCATTACTCCGGTAGACCGGCCTGCCACATCTTCGCGGCCACAGCGGTCAAGGGCTTGGCGAACATCAGGCAATAGACGCCCGGCGCACCCCAGCCACCGGCAAACCGAAACCCGACCAGATCCCCGCCGTGGTCCATGCGCGAGCGCTGTGCTGGATTGAGCGCGGCCGGCAGAACACCCCGCGCCGTCTCGACATGAATAGCGAAGCCCAGGGCGGCCCCGACAGCGTAGGGATCTTCCCCACGGAACCCGGCAAATAAAGGGTGGAAGTTCATTTCGGCCCCAACTGATTTTCAATGGTGTCGCGCGCCTCTGAAAGGCGGCGCTTATAGGTCGCTAAACTGATACCGAGGGCCGCGGCCTTTTCGAATTGGCCCACGCCTCGGGGGTCGTAACCCTTGATGCAGCGGCGCTCAGTAACCCGCCACCAACCGGCGTCATACTCCAAGCGCAACACATCGGCACACATAGGGTCTGACGCAGCCATGGCGACCACGCAAGATTCGATACGGGCCTCTATGCAGTCTGCCGGCTCGATTGAGCCACCAGAACCACCAAAGAAGATTTCGCCCTTGTTGTCGATCAGCTTGGCCAGCATTGAGCGGCCGGCACTGACCGCACCACCTGAGTCACACCAGCACGCCCAAAGCTCATATGTCGCCGCCCCGTGCTTATGCCTTCCCCTCGCCATACCACCCCCTAGCCGCCGGCTTCAGGCGTCAGCTTATGGCCCTTTCTGGCGTCACTCCGACAGGCTGGAAACTTCAACCCACTGAGGCACAATCGGACGCCCAGTACCACCTCAGAACGCACGCATAGCGAGCAGCCGCCTTGGCGGATCTGCTGTACTTCGATGATTCTGGCGGGGTCACCATAAGCAAAGGCCGGCAGCGCCCGGCTCAGCTCACGCACTGACGCGGACCTTGGACGATCGGGCAGCCTGCCCCATGGCCAGCAGATATTCCGATAACGCCTCAAGCGGGTCGAGAACGTGACCAAAGCCCGGGCCACGGGGTGTAATCATTCGATCGGCGCGCCGAATGGGCACCAGTGCGGACGGAGCCGAACCATAGACGTGCCAAATCTCACCACCATTTTCACGGACAAGAGCAGCCTCTTGGAGCGTCAGGCAGTGGATGATTACCAGCCCTCCAGCGGCCGCCGGCTTGCACTCAAGACCGTCAATGACCTGAGCCAGCGTAGCAGCGCGAGCCTCACCATTCAGCGGCGGCAGCTTGCGAGCCAGGGGCTTAACCCCGCGCCGCATAGGCGGATTTAGTGCATACCCTGCCAAGCGAGCCTTACCAGCACTCACCAGACGGTCGGCAATCTGTTCACGGTCGGTTATTTCACCACCAGTCAGAGCGATCAGAAACAAAGCATTCCCCTTGCTGCGCTCTCAAGCGAGAGCGCGAAGTTTGTCGACCCGCAGGGCCTTCAGATGGTCATGCAGGATGGCCGGGTGTGGCGCCTCTCCTGCTTTGATTGCGCGCTCAGTGGCGGCTTCTACTTCGTCCGTGGTGACATTGGTGGCACACCAGCGGCGGAACAGTTGGCGAGTGACAGGGTCATTGGCCAAATAAGGCGGGCAGGTCAATTCGGACTTAAACCACTCGGCCCATTGTTTTTCTGTATCAAAAAGCTGACGCCCGGCCGGGGTGGCTGTTAGAGCCTGCGGCGGAGCAAGCCGGGCGGCCAGCTCCCCCACCAGAGTGATGCGCAGGCGGCCGTCATCGTTGCCGCGATCCAGTACCCGCGCATGTTCGCAATAGCTCAGAAAGTCGCCAGCGGCCTCATGATCGCAATGCAGGGCGGCCAAAAAATCACCCCACGCAACCACTGCAACCGGCACCGGAGCCGACGCGTCAGCGCGCTCTTTGACCAGCTCGATCACCTTAAGCAAGCGAGCCAAGCCCATCAGACCAAACCGCTGCTCGATCTTCCGGCCAATTACCATTTCTGACAGGCCCACAGGAAAAATAGTCGCGGTCATTGCTTGAAATCCAAGTCTTGACCAGGGATCGAAAACTTGGCTTTTCCATCCTTGAGCGCCCGCCAAAACGGAGTGTAGATACCGTTAAAGTCGACCACTCCGCGCGTCACGATCACGATATTCAAGGCCGCCTGAAAAGACGGCGGCGCTTCGAAACGACGCCACGAATCGACGGTTCGACGCTTCACGCCCAACAGCTCCGCAGCCACTTGAGAAGCGGCAATGGGCGCAAGGCTATCAATCCAGGCGTTCAGTTCCACAGTAATTCCGTTTTAAACAGATTCGCTGTTTATATTGGACAGCCTAGTTACCAAACACAAGTTCTTTTTAGTGTTTTTTACACTTTGGCTGTATATTTGCCGACTGGAATGAATCCTACAGAGACGCCAATGTTTGACATCAAAGAGACCATCAAGAAACGACTCAAGGCGGCCCGAACACACAAGGGATGGACTTTCGCCGAATGTGGCGCTGAGCTGACAAAGCTCACGGGTAAAACCGTGATCGCTTCGCGATACGGAAATTGGGAACTCGGCATCAACATCCCACCGCTGGAGATGCTATTTGCCCTGGGCCAGATACTTGATAAGCCGCCTGCCTATTTAGCAGGCCTGACAAATGACGATGGGACAGCCCCCGAAACTCGCGAATATGCAGTGCCGACCGTGTCGACAGTCACCAGCGATAGCGGACTGATCAAAATCGGCGACAACGCCCTGGCGTTTCGCATGCAGTTTCTGGAAAGCATCAAGCTCAACAAGAAACACATGCTACTGGTCGTTGCGCCCGACGACGCGATGGCGGGCATCATTGAGGAAGGCGATCGAGCCGTAATCGACCTCAGTGAAACCACCGTTACCCGTAACGACGTCTTTGCCATCATGGTCAAAGGTCGCCTCTGGTTGCGCTGGATACGCCAGACACTGCAAGGGGACTATTTGATTCAGGCCGAGCGAGGCGACCGCTACCCGGACCAACCGCTAACGCCAGAAGAACTGGAAGGCCTTCACATCCTCGGCCGCGTTCGCATCATCGCTCATTTACGCTAATAAATGCCCCGCCAAAGGGGCTTTGCTGTGTCTTTGATTTACAGTTAAACTGTTCAAAACATTAATTCCTAAAAAGTTCCATAGGACCTGTTTTTTTCTTCTGTAAAGCCCGTGTGAAGCCCAACCAAACCGTTCAAACCCTTGTGTTAATTGCCTTTTGCCATCACTCGCGGCGACCTCTATAGTTGCGCACTTGGATCCACTGAGGCCCGGCCGTGACCGATCGCCACAGCCAAATTTAGCAAAACGCACCACTTTGGGGCATGAAATACACACGATTTACAATTTAACTGTAAACAACAGAATGCAAGGTAGTAATCTGAAATGACAACAGGATCTTTGACCGCCCTTCTCCCCTCCTTCACTGCCCTTTCTCTTGGCAGCGGCACCGGAATCGTCCTATTCACAGAAGACACCCAGCGCCTTATGTGCATCACCGTTAGTCGCAAAGCGGCCGCTGCCGGGGGCATTGAAGCTATTGCCGCGCGAGCGATCGACACTGGTGATCACGACGAAGCCCTACAAATGATCCTCGATCTGGCCGCAGAACTGCGCCAAGGACTCCAGAATTTGGCCGACGTAACCGGCCAACTCAAAGCACAGAAAGCCGCCTAACTACCCACGGGGTTAAGGAAACACACGATGTACGCTGAAAAGGAAATTCACGGCGAAGACGTAATTGGGATGCCTGGGCAAGCTCTCTCACTCGCCGAGCTACGCGTACTTGTCGGATTAGCCGACGGTGAAACCCCCAACGCCATCGGCGCCGTGATAGGCGCCGACAGCAACAGCTTTCGCCTGATCGAGCGAAGCATAAAGGCCAAGCTTGGCGCCAAGACCCACCCACATATGATTTCTCGGGCATTCACCTTGGGCGTTCTGGTTCCCCGCGCGCTTTGCTTGCTGCTGTCGGTGCTGTGCGCTGCCGAACACATCGACGACGGAAACCGGAACCAAACCCGAAGAGGTGGCCGCACCGCTCCAGCCTCTCGCCTCGCACGCAACAGCATCAGCCGCGCCGCTAGCGGCCCGGGCAACCATCATGAAAGCTTTCGTCTAGCCCAATGCTTCCAAATTTATGGCGCCGCCCATCACATTAGCTAATTCGCTAAAAAGCTAATTCGCTTGTCATTCTGCATGCCGGGGTTATACTTCGTTCGTACTTAGCTAATTCGCTAATTCGGACAAGGAACCCCGCAGATGCAAACCCTTCACGCAATCGGCTGTATCTCTCAAAAAGGCGGCGCCTGGAAATCGACCATCGCCCGCGCTCTTGGCACCACTTACACCGTGGCCGGCTGGGAAACCAAGATCATTGACCTCGATATCAAGCAGGCCACTGCAACCAATTGGGGTCAGCGCCGTCTTCGTGCCGGCATCACCCCGGACGTTCCGGTACAGCTTTATGGCAACGTATCCGCAGCCATGAGTCGCGCCGGCGATGCCGACCTTTACATCTTTGACGGACCAGCAAATGCCACCGAAGAAACCGTAAGGATCGCCAAGGCCTGCCAATTATTGATCCTGCCGACTGGCCTCACCCTCGACGACCTTGAGCCGCAAATCTCACTGGCAAACAGCTTGGTCGATTCGCACGGCGTGCCGGTTGACCGAATTGTATTTGCCCTGTGCAAGGCCAGTACGCGATCAGCGCCGATTGATGCGGCCCGCGTCTACCTGGGCAAAACTCGATTTGCCGTATTGGACGGCTCGATTCGCAATCAGGACTGCTACGCCTCAGCAATGAACGAGGGCCGCTCGATTACTGAAACTCCTTTCAAGGGACCACGCACCGAAGCCATGCGGGTCATTCAGTCAGCGGTTGACCACTTCGAACGCTTGATTGCGGCCTGATAGCTAATTAGCTAATTAGCCAAATAGCTAAATCGCTGCTAAGATCAACTCAACGCGTATTCAGGACTAACGACCATGCCAAGCAAAACCACCACTTCCGCCGAAACCCCGGCAGTCAGAGTAGCCAAGCCTCCACGTCAAAAAGGCCTTGGGGAACCACCACAAACCGCGACCGAAACGGCAGCAGTCGGCAATAACACGAAGGTAGCCGCTGACGACAAGCTGGTGGATTTGGGCTTCAAACTGCCCCAAGCATTCCGCCGAAACTTCCGGCTGTTCTGCGCAAGCAACGACATGGCCCAAGTGGACGCGTTTAGAGAGGCAATGGCGGACTATATGAAGAAAAAGGGTTGGGAATCCAACTGAGAAAGGATTGGACGCCAAGGTCTTCGACCTCCTTGGCGTCCATAACACACCGAAACCCCGCAAAAGGTAACCGACATGTCAGATCTGGAATATACCACCCTGCGCCGCACGCCCGTTAATGATTTGGGCAAAATCCGCCCCGCCCAAATCGCGGAGTTCTTGCAAAGATGTTCTCCCGGAGTCCGCCAAGCGATCGAGCGGGCCAGATGGAACCGCTAAGCTATCAGCCACAAAAAAAGCCCCGACCTAATCGGGGCTTTTTTTAATCTGCCTCACTGCCCGACGGCACCCACCCCACCGCCCGCCCGGTCGGCAAACTCCGCAAGGGTATCCAACTTCGCCCAGGTACGCACCGGCTCACGCTTGGAGCGAATGGCATGCCAATCTGACGCAGGCCCCGCCCAGTCGGAAATAGAAGGCCCACTGCTCACCCTTGCGAGTAGTCACGCGCGCGGCCTTGCTCTCGCGAACAGCGCCGGCGCGTACCAAATCCAGAAAGTTGCCTTCCTCATACCCCTTACGCTTCATGCTTGTCCCACGCGGTCGCGGAGAAAGGTCAACGACGAAGCCGCTAGATACCCGACCGCACCGCCCAGCACCTCGCCATCAGGCAAAGCCACTCTAACCCGTGAAGCGCCGAGCGACTCCGCCAAGTCGTACGGAAAACTCAACTCAAACAACCCGGGCATGGTTTCGCCCAGCGTCACATTTACGGCCGCTTCGCGCTCGATCGCGTCCGCGCCGATGAACCGCAGCACGGCCGGCCCTACATACGAAAAAGCCACGCTAACCCCTCAACAATCAAGAACGTCCAACGGCAGCCTACCAGATGGCCACCGCGTTACCGTAACACCGCCGAGGCGCCGACCTATTGAAACTCGTCTTCCTGCAAAACACGCGGATCTGCGCGACGCGCTAGGCGGGCGCACTCGCGGGCAAGCTCGGTCGAACTGTAGTTAGACAGCACCGCGATAATGCTTTTAAAGCGGGTCTTGAAATAGCCGGCATCCAGCACCCCGCCCTCGCTCCGGGGCAGACCCGGGGCGTCACGCTGAATGCCAAGGCGCACTTGAGCGGCAGCAACTGCCTTGCGGCCGCGTGCGGCAAAGCCTTCAGCGGCGACCGGGTGGTAGCCACCCTCAACCATCTTTTCGGTGTACCACTTCACGTAATAGCCGGCGTCTTCCAAATCATCGGCGGAGTCCACCGCATCGATCGACGCAACCAATTTCATCGCCCGGGCCTCCATCGCCTGGGCGCTCGCCAATGTCAGCTTTTTGGTTTTATCAGTCAT
>NZ_CP085885.1:132500-802500 GCF_020736465.1 Pseudomonas sp. HN2 | reverse complement strand
TGTCATATCAGTCAAAAAAGCCTTGAAAACGCGAAGGCCGACCTGCGAGGTCGGCCTTCTGCACTTCCAGCTACTTATAAGCTAGGGAATGCAAACTGCGACGCCTCATGGCTCGCACGCTGTGGCCAGCGCTGGGTGATCGCCTTGCGACGGGTATAGAAGCGTACGCCATCCGGACCATACGCATGCAGGTCGCCAAACAGCGAACGCTTCCAGCCGCCGAAACTGTGATACGCCACCGGCACCGGCAGCGGTACGTTGACGCCGACCATACCGACTTCGATCTCGTCGCAGAATAGCCGCGCCGCTTCGCCGTCGCGGGTGAAGATGCAGGTGCCGTTGCCGTATTCGTGATCGTTGATCAGTTGCATCGCCTCTTCCAGGCTGTTGACGCGAACGACGCACAGTACCGGTCCGAAGATTTCTTCTTTATAGATGCGCATCTCAGGGGTGACGTTATCGAACAGGCAGCCGCCGAGGAAGAAGCCTTCTTCATGACCGGCTACGCTCAGACCACGACCATCGACCACCAGGGTCGCGCCCGCCGCCACACCGTCGTCCACGTACCCGCTGACCTTGTCACGCGCCTGACCGGTAACCAACGGCCCCATGTCCAGGCCGCACGACGTACCGGCACCGATTTTCAGCGCCTTGATCTGTGGGACCAGTTTCGCCACCAGCGCGTCCGCGACCTGGTCGCCAACACACACGGCTACCGAAATCGCCATGCAGCGTTCGCCGCAGGAGCCGTAAGCCGCGCCCATCAGTGCGCTCACCGCGTTGTCCAGATCGGCGTCCGGCATCAGCACCGCATGGTTCTTCGCACCGCCCAGTGCCTGCACGCGCTTGCCGCGCTTGGTGCCTTCGGCGTAGATGTATTCGGCAATCGGTGTCGAACCGACGAAACTCAGCGCTTTGACTTCCGGCGCTTCGATCAGCGCGTCCACCGCAGTCTTGTCGCCATGGACCACGCTCATCACGCCTTTCGGCAACCCGGCTTCCAGCAGCAACTGAGCAATCAGCAGCGTCGAGCTTGGATCGCGCTCGGATGGCTTGAGGATGAAGCAGTTGCCGCAGACGATCGCCAGCGGATACATCCACAGCGGCACCATGGCCGGGAAGTTGAACGGAGTGATGCCGGCAACAATCCCCAACGGCTGGAAGTCCGACCAGGCGTCGATGTTCGGGCCGACGTTGCGGCTGTACTCGCCCTTGAGGATTTCCGGGGCGGCGCAGGCGAACTCGACGTTCTCGATACCGCGCTTCAATTCACCGGCCGCATCTTCCAGGGTCTTGCCATGCTCTTCGCTGATCAGTTGCGAGATGCGTGCTTCGTTCTGCTCCAGCAGTTGCTTGAAACGGAACATCACTTGCGCGCGCTTGGCCGGTGGCGTGTTGCGCCAGGCGGGGAACGCGGCTTTGGCGGCATCGATGGCTTTCTGAATGGTGGCCTGGCTCGCCAATGGCAGTTTGTGGATCGCCTGGCCGGTCGACGGGTTGAAGACATCCACCGCGCGACCGGTTTCGGTCACCAGTTCGCCATTGATCAAATGCGGGATAACGCTCATCGAACACTCCTGAATTCTGGTCCACGGGCACCCGTAAAGGAGCGCCCGGTTGTGTAGGTATATATAGAAGGAAAATCAGTCGAGCTTGTTCAGCACTTCGCCGACCGCGTCGAACAGACGATCGAGGTCTTGCGGCTTGCTGTTGAAGGTTGGGCCGAACTGCAGGGTGTCGCCGCCGAAGCGTACGTAGAACCCGGCTTTCCACAAGGCCATGCCCGCTTCGAAAGGACGCACGATCGCGTCGCCGTCGCGCCCGGCAATCTGGATCGCGCCGGCCAGACCGTAGTTACGGATGTCGATGACGTTCTTCGAGCCTTTCAGGCCATGCAGCGCGTTTTCAAAATGCGGCGCGACTTCGGCGACGCTCTGGACGAGGTTTTCCTTTTGCAGCAGGTCGAGTGCCGCCAGGCCAGCGGCACACGCCACCGGGTGCGCCGAGTAGGTATAGCCGTGAGGGAATTCCACCGCGTATTCCGGCGTCGGCTGGTTCATGAAGGTCTGGTAGATCTCGGAGCTGGCGATCACCGCACCCATTGGAATCGCGCCGTTGGTGACTTGCTTGGCGATGCACATCAGGTCCGGGGTCACGCCGAAGCTGTCGGCGCCGAACATCGAGCCGGTACGGCCGAAACCGGTGATCACTTCATCGAACACCAGCAGGATGTTGTGCTGATCGCAGATCTCGCGCAGACGCTTGAGGTAACCCTGCGGCGGAACCAGTACCCCGGCAGACCCGGCCATCGGCTCAACGAACACCGCAGCGATGTTGGAAGCGTCGTGCAGTTCGATCAACTTCAGCAGTTCATCGGCGAGGGCGATACCGCCCTGCTCCGGCATGCCACGGGAAAAGGCATTGCTCGCCAGCAGTGTGTGCGGCAGGTGGTCGACATCCATCATTGCCTGACCGAACAGTTTGCGGTTGCCGTTGACGCCGCCGAGGCTGGTGCCGGCGATGTTCACGCCGTGGTAGCCACGGGCACGGCCGATCATTTTGGTCTTGGTCGCCTGACCTTTCAGACGCCAGTAGGCACGGACCATTTTCACCGCAGTGTCAGCGCACTCGGAGCCCGAATCGGTGAAGAACACATGGTTCAAGTTGCCCGGGGTCAGCTCGGTGATCTTCTCAGCCAGCTGGAACGACAGCGGATGACCGTACTGGAAACCCGGTGAGTAATCGAGGGTGCCCAGTTGTTTCGAAACAGCTTCCTGAATTTCCTTGCGGGTGTGCCCGGCGCCGCAGGTCCACAGACCGGACAAGGAGTCGTAGATCTTGCGGCCCTTGTCGTCGAACAGCCAGCTGCCTTCAGCGCCGACGATCAGACGCGGGTCGCGCTGAAAGTTGCGGTTGGCGGTGTACGGCATCCAGTGCGCGTCCAGCTTCAGTTGGCTGGCCAGTGGCGACGGCGCGTTTTCAGGCATGTTCATCGGGCAAAACCTCGCAGGGCATAAGCGTCAGGGAGAGGGAAAGCGTTGTTGCAGCTAAATTGCCACGGCGATAAAGTCGGTGAAATTCAACTCTTCTAACCTTCAGTTAGATCTTTGCTAAACAAAGAGAACAATAAATGAGCAGCCGCCGCCCCGATCCGCTGGCCCAGGTCAGTGATTTCGATATTCGCCTGCTGCGGATTTTTCGCAGCGTCGTGGAATGTGGCGGCTTCTCAGCAGCGGAAACCGTGCTCGGCATAGGACGCTCGGCGATCAGCCAGCAGATGAGCGATCTGGAACAGCGCCTTGGCCTGCGCTTGTGCCAACGCGGGCGGGCCGGGTTTTCCCTGACCGAGGAAGGTCGCGAGGTGTATCAGTCGGCACTGCAGCTTTTGAGTGCGCTGGAAAGTTTCCGCACCGAGGTCAACGGCCTGCACCAACACCTGCGGGGTGAATTGATCATTGGCCTGACCGACAACCTCGTCACCCTGCCGCACATGCGCATCACCCACGCCCTCGCGCAACTGAAGGAGCGTGGGCCGGATGTGCAGATCCAGATTCGCATGATTGCGCCAAACGAAGTCGAACAAGGTGTGCTCGACGGACGCTTGCACGTCGGCGTGGTGCCGCAGGCCAGTGCGCTGTCGGGACTGGAATATCAGCCGTTGTACAGCGAGCGTTCGCTGCTGTATTGCGCGGTGGGGCATCCGCTGTTTTATGTCGACGATAAACAGCTCGATGATCAACGTCTCGACAGCCAGGACGCGATTGCGCCGACCTTCCGGTTGCCAGCAGAAATTCAGGCGCATTATCAGGCGCTCAATTGCACCGCCAGTGCGTCGGATCGAGAGGGCATGGCGTTTCTGATTCTGACCGGGCGCTATATCGGTTATCTGCCGGATCACTACGCCAGCCTTTGGGTGCAGCAAGGGCGGTTGCGCGCGCTCAAGGCCGGCACGCGGTTTTATGATTTGAGTCTGGCATCGGTCACGCGCAAGGGGCGGCGCCCTCATTTGGTGCTGGAAAGCTTTTTGGAGAGTCTGGCGGCTACGCGTTGATAGGGGCGGCAACATTGGTGAAGTACAGCAAGATCAAGGGATCGCAGCCTTCGGCAGCTCCTACAGAGAGAATAAGTTGAGCAAGTGGACAGCTTTTTGCAGAGCAGGATCAAATCCGATCCTTGAAGAAGCCCACCGCCATGCAGCCAGATTCCGATTCGTCCAGTGAACTGATCTACGGCCTCAACGACCGTCCCAAACCACTCGCCGCGATCCTCGCCGCGTTGCAGCACGTGCTGGCCAGTTTCGTCGGCATCATCACCCCGCCGCTGGTCATCGGCTCGGCGCTCGGGCTGACGCCGCATCTGCCGTATCTGATCAGCATGGCGCTGATGGTTTCGGGTGTCGGCACCTTTATCCAGGCGCGGCGGCCATTCGGCATTGGCGCGGGGATGATCTGCCTGCAAGGCACCAGTTTCGCTTTTCTCGGCGCGGTGCTGTCCGCCGGGTTTCTGGTCAAGCAACGCGGCGGCAGCCCGGAAGATATTCTGGCGATGATTTTCGGCGTGTGCTTTTTCGGCGCGATCGTACAAATCGTGCTCAGCCGTTTCATCGGCCAGTTGCGCCGAGTGGTGACCCCCCTGGTGACCGGTATTGTGATCACGCTGATCGGCATCAGCCTGATCAAGGTCGGCATCAGCGATCTGGGTGGCGGCTTCAATGCGCCGGACTTCGGCGCGCCGGGCAATCTCGCCCTGGGCGTATTTGTGCTGCTGACGATCATTCTGCTCAACCGCTCGAATACGCCGTGGGTAAGGCTGTCGGCGATCATCATCGGACTGGTGCTCGGCAGTCTCGCGGCGTGGCTCAGCGGGAAATTGCTGCCGCAGCCATTGCCTGACTTGCCGCTGGTGAGTTTTCCTACGCCGTTCAAGTTCGGATTCAACTTCGACTGGACAGCTTTCCTGCCGGTCGCGCTGATTTATCTGATCAGCACCCTCGAAACTGTCGGTGACCTCACCGCCAATTGCATGCTCGCCCGCCAGCCCATCAGCGGCCCTTCTTATATAAGTCGCCTGCGTGGCGGCGTGCTCGGTGACGGTGTGAGCTGCATGATCGCTGCGACCTTCAGCGCGTTCCCCAACACGACCTTCGCCCAGAACAACGGTGTGATTCAGCTGACCGGCGTCGCCAGCCGCTACGTCGGCCTGTACATCGGCGCGATCCTGTTCTGCCTCGGCCTGTTCCCGATGATCGGCGCGGTGCTGCAACAGATACCGAAACCGGTGCTGGGCGGTGCGACGCTGGTGATGTTCGGCGCGGTGGCGGCGGCGGGCGTGCGCATTCTCGCGCAGTCGCCGCTGGATCGGCGCAGCATGCTGATCATCGCCACTTCGTTCGGCGTTGGCCTCGGCATCGCTGCGCAACCGAACCTGCTGCACCTGCTGCCGAAACTGGTGCAGAACCTGTTCGACTCGGCGATCACCAGCGGCGGGCTGACGGCAATCTTCCTGTGTCTGCTGTTGCCGGAAGGCAAAACTGCGGCGGCCAAAAGCCCCGCGCCATTGAACAAGATCGAACAGGCGTAACCATTTTTCCGCGCAAGGACTTGTCGGATGCCTGTGGGTGCGCTATCAACGCAACTGGTTGCACCCACAGACAATCCCGGAAGTGCCTATGACCTTTGAAGTCCCAGCCCACGGCGGCAAACCCGCCAGCCGCATTCGTCAGAAGAACGAAGAGACCATTCTCAAAGCCGCCGAAGACGAGTTCGCCCGTCACGGGTTCAAAGGCACCAGCATGAACACCATCGCGCAGAATGCCGGGTTGCCCAAGGCCAACCTGCATTACTACTTCACCAACAAACTCGGTTTGTATGTGGCGGTGCTGAGCAACATCATCGAGTTGTGGGACAGCACCTTCAACACCCTCACCGCCGAGGATAATCCGGCCGAAGCGCTGACCCGCTACATCCGCGCGAAGATGGAGTTCTCCCGGCGCCAGCCCCAGGCCTCGCGAATATTCGCCATGGAAGTGATCAGTGGCGGCGAATGCCTGAGTGAATATTTCAATCAGGATTACCGCGCCTGGTTCACCGGGCGCGCGGCGGTGTTTCAGGCGTGGATCGATGCAGGCAAAATGGACCCGGTCGATCCGGTGCACCTGATCTTCCTGCTGTGGGGCAGCACTCAGCACTATGCCGACTTCGCCACGCAGATCTGCCGGGTCACCGGGCGCAGCAAGTTGACCAAGCAGGACATGGAAGACGCCGGCAACAACCTGATCCGCATCATTCTCAAAGGCTGCGGCCTCACTCCTTCTCTATAAGACGTTTATGCCTTTCACCCTCAGCGGTCTTTGCGAGTACCGCGAAGAGATTCGCAAAAGCCGCTTCATCACCCTGGCGACGCCGATCGGCAGCCCCGCCGACGCGCAGGCATTTTTCGAGCAGCACAGCGATTTGAACGCCACGCACAATTGCTGGGCGTGGAAACTCGGGGCGCAGTATCGCAGCAGTGACGACGGCGAACCGGGCGGCACCGCCGGGCGCCCTATTCTGGCAGCGATCGAAGCCCAGGACTGCGATCAGGTCGCAGTCCTGGTGATCCGCTGGTACGGCGGCATCCAATTGGGCACTGGCGGCCTGGCCCGAGCCTATGGCGGCGGCGCCAACAAGTGCCTGCAAGCGGCGGAAAAAGTCGAATTGATCAGCCGCGTGCCCCTGTGCTGCGCCTGCGGATTTGCCGAACTGGCACTGGTGAAGTTGCGCGTGGCGGATCTGGGTGGGTTGGTGGTGGAGGAAAACTTTACCGCCAATGGCGTTGAGCTGAAGTTGGCGGTGGGTGAGGCGCAGATTGAATTGCTGCAGAGCCAGTTGGCTGATCTGAGTCGTGGGCGGATTCTGTTGCTGCGCTAGATCCAGGATCAAAAGATCGCAGCCTTCGGCAGCTCCTACAGGGGTATCGCATTCCAACTGTAGGAGCTGCCGAAGGCTGCGATCTTTTAGGGCATCCCCCAATTAGCAAGTTGCCCACACCTGCTGTGCACCCGACTGTGGATAACCTGAGTACATACCGCTGTAACCCTTCTGTCATGCGGCTTTGCGCGATTTGTTCACTTTTCGTTCAATTGATCCGACGAAACGGAAATACAGCGTAAAAACAAACAGTTACTGTCGTTTATCACCATTAGAAGAAAGCAGTGCAGTGCTTATGCCCGGCCTCAACGCTTGCGCACAATTACTGTGGAGCAACCTGTGGATAAGCCGTTCATGACCGCCGCAGGCGCTGGATTTGCCTAGCCCCGGGGCAATTGCTCGTTTTTTAACCAACCTGACGCGAGCAAAACTGGAGCCTGATCAACGGCTTTGCGCTGAATTGGTGCCTCGGAGCATGGCAAAAAGAGCGCCGATGCGCTGTCATCGGTGCCTGCGGGCGGATGCGCAAAGCGTTCCTGACTCAATGGCCAGGAAATTGCTTTATCCACAGGCACAACTCCAAGTCAGTCGAGCCTGCCATGTCCATCGCCCCTTCCCCACCGCGCCTGCAGCTGCGCCAGATCAGCAAACGCTATCCCGGTTGCCTGGCCAACGATGCCATCGACCTGAGCATCGCGCCGGGTGAAATCCATGCCCTGCTCGGGGAAAACGGCGCGGGCAAAAGTACGTTGATGAAGATCATTTACGGTGTCACCCAGTGTGATAGCGGTGAAATGCTCTGGCAGGGGCAGCGCGTGCAGATCCGCAATCCGGCGCAGGCGCGGCAGTTAGGCATCGGCATGGTGTTCCAGCATTTCTCGCTGTTCGAAACCCTCAGCGTCGCTCAGAACATTGCCTTGGCGATGGGCGCGGCGGCGGGCACGCCCAGGCAACTGGAACCGAAGATTCGCGAAGTATCACGGCGTTATGGCATGGCGCTGGAACCGGAGCGACTTGTCCACAGCCTGTCGATTGGCGAGCGGCAGCGGGTAGAAATCATTCGTTGCCTGATGCAGGACATCCGCCTGTTGATTCTCGATGAGCCGACCTCGGTGCTGACGCCGCAAGAGGCTGACGAATTGTTCATCACCCTGCGTCGCCTGGCCGCCGAGGGCTGCAGCATTCTGTTTATCAGCCACAAGCTCGGTGAAGTGCGCGCCTTGTGCCACAACGCCACGGTGCTGCGCGGCGGTCGGGTTGCCGGGCATTGCCTGCCGGCCGAATGTTCGGATCAGCAACTGGCGCAACTGATGGTCGGCGAAGCGGCGGCGTTGATTGGCGAGTATCCGAAGGTCAGCGGTGGCGCGACTTTTCTACAGGTTGACGGGTTGAGTTGGCACAATCCGGATCCGTTTGGCTGCTCGCTGCACGACATCGACTTGCAAGTACGCAGCGGCGAAATCGTCGGCATCGCCGGGGTCGCGGGCAATGGACAGGACGAGTTGCTCGCCCTGCTCAGCGGCGAACAGCCCATGCCTCGTGCGCAAGCGGCGACCCTTCGCTTCGCTGAGCGCAACGTCGCTGATCTGCGCCCGGATGCGCGGCGCAAACTGGGCCTGGCCTTCGTCCCCGCCGACCGACTCGGCCACGGCGCGGTGCCGGAGTTGAGTCTGGCCGATAACGCCCTGCTCAGTGCTTTCCAGCAAGGCCTGGTCAGCCACGGGCTGATTCAACGCGGCAAAGTCGAAGCCCTCGCGCAACAGATCATCCAGCGTTTCGGCGTTAAAACTCCAGGCACGCAAACCACCGCGCGCAGCCTCTCCGGCGGCAACCTGCAGAAATTCATCCTTGGTCGGGAGATCCTTCAGCAGCCGAAATTACTGATCGCCGCGCACCCGACCTGGGGCGTCGACGTCGGCGCCGCCGCGACCATCCATCGCGCCTTGATCGCCCTGCGCGATGCCGGCGCGGCGATCCTGGTGATTTCCGAAGACCTCGATGAACTGTTCCAGATCAGCGATCGCCTCGGCGCGCTGTGCAGCGGGCGTCTGTCGGCGCTGCAAGACACCTGCGCGACACAACTGAGCGATGTCGGCGCGTGGATGGCTGGCCAGTTCGATCACTCACCTTGCGCCGCCTCGGTTTAACGGAGTTTCAACCATGCTGCTTTCTCTCGAACCCCGTGGTCAGCAATCACGCCTGATGCTGTGGTGCTCGCCGTTACTGGCGGCGGTGCTGACTCTCGGCTGCGGCTCGCTGTTGTTCATCGCGCTGGGCCACGATCCACTGCAAACCTTGCACACGTTGTTGATCGCGCCGGTCAGCGATCTGTATGGCGTGTCCGAATTACTGGTCAAGGCGCTGCCGATTCTGCTTTGCGCACTGGGACTGGCCGTGGCCTATCAGGCGCGAATCTGGAACATCGGCGCCGAAGGCCAGTTGCTCCTCGGCGCGCTGGCCGGCAGTGCGGTGGCGGTGAACATTATCGATGTGCAAAGTCGTTGGGCGCTGGCACTGATTCTGCTGACCGGCATCTTTGCCGGTGCCGCATGGGCCGGGCTTACCGCGTGGCTGCGCACACGCTTCAACGCCAACGAAATCCTCACCAGCATCATGCTCAACTACATCGCATTGAACCTGCTGCTGTTCTGCGTACATGGTCCGCTCAAGGATCCGGCGGGCTTCAATTTCCCCGAGTCGGCGATGTTCGGCGACGCCAGTCGTTTGCCGCTGCTGCTGGAGGACGGGCGGGTTCATGCCGGGGTGTATTTCGCCCTGCTCGCGCTGGTCGCGGTGTGGGTGTTGCTGCAGAAAAGCTTTATCGGTTTCCAGATCAAAGTGCTGGGTCTGGACAAGCGTGCGGCAGGCTTCGTCGGCTTTCGCGAGAAGCGTTTGATCTGGCTGGCGTTGTTGATCAGCGGTGGTCTGGCCGGGCTTGCGGGTGTCTGCGAAGTGACCGGGCCGATCGGCCAACTGGTGCCGCAGGTGTCGCCGGGTTATGGCTACGCGGCGATCACCGTGGCGTTTCTCGGACGGTTGAATCCGCTCGGCATTCTGTTCTCGAGCCTGCTGATGGCGCTGCTGTACATCGGCGGCGAGAGCGCGCAGATGTCGCTCAATCTGCCGCAGGCAATCACCCAGTTGTTCCAGGGCATGATGCTGTTTTTCCTGCTCGCCTGTGACGTGCTGATTCTCTATCGGCCACGCCTGAAACTGCGCTGGACCCGGCGCGCCTCGCCCCCTGCCGTAACCGCCGGAGCGCTGTGATGGACATCGATCTGTTGAGCAATATTTTCTACGCCATGGTCCGCTGCGGCACGCCGCTGCTGCTGGTGGCACTGGGTGAATTGATCTGCGAGAAGAGCGGCGTCCTCAATCTGGGTCAGGAAGGCATGATGCTGTTTGGCGCGGTGATCGGATTCATCGTCGCGCTGAACAGCGGCAACCTGTGGCTCGGCGTGCTGTTGGCGATGTTGGCCGGGATGTTGTTGTCGTCACTGTTTGCTCTGGTCGCGCTGGTGTTCAACGCCAATCAGGTGGCGACCGGGTTGGCGTTGACGATTTTCGGTGTCGGACTTTCGACCTTTGTCGGCGCGGCCTGGGTCGGTAAACCGCTGGCGGGTTTCGAGCCTTTGGCGATTCCGTACCTGAGTGAGATTCCGCTGATCGGGCGGATGCTGTTTGCCCAGGATCTGCTGGTGTATCTGTCGTTCGCGCTGTTTGCGCTGGTGGCGTGGGTGATCATCAAAAGTCGTGTCGGGCTGATCATTCAAGCGGTCGGTGAAAACCCCGATGCAGCGAGTGCGATGGGCTTGCCGGTGCTGACCGTGCGCACGTTGGCGGTGTTGTTTGGCGGAGCCATGGCCGGGCTGGCCGGGGCGTATCTGTCGCTGGCCTACACCCCGATGTGGGCAGAAAACATGACCGCCGGACGCGGCTGGATCGCCCTGGCGCTGGTGGTATTTGCCAGTTGGCGGGTCTGGCGTTTGTTGCTCGGGGCGTATCTGTTCGGCCTCGCCAGCATCCTGCACCTGGTGGCGCAGGGGTTGGGACTGGCGATTCCTTCGAGCCTGCTGGCGATGCTGCCGTATGTGGCGACGATCGTGGTGCTGGTGCTGCTGTCCCGCGATGCCGTGCGGACGCGGTTGTATGCGCCGGTTTCGTTGGGGCAGCCTTGGCAGGCCGGGCATTAGGCATACACAGGAACTGTGGCGAGGGAGCTTGCTCCCGCTGGGGCGCGAAGCGGCCATCAACAGTGAGCCTGGACGATCTCGCACTCAGGCTTTACGACTGCTGCGCAGCCGAGCGGGAGCAAGCTCCCTCGCCACATATGGGGAGTGCCTGAACCACACCCCACGCCAGTTCAAAGACAAGAAAAACCACAAGAATCGAACTGGCCCCATGCAACAGGGCATACCCCTGCCACGCCGCAAACAGAAACCGCGCCACCGCGTCATAGCGTCCATACAGCGCCTGCGGATCACGAATCCGTAGCACCGCCCAAACGCACACCACCGAGCCCAACAGATTCGCCATCAACATATGCAGCGGTTCGAATGCGGGCAGTTCGCCCGGCCAGTTCAGTGCCGTCAGCAATTGATGCACCAGCGCAAAACTCCACGGCGTGACAAACGCTGCCGTGACGATCAGGTCATACCAGGCGCTGCCGCGCACCACGTTGCGATATTGCGTTGCCGTCCACATCGTTCCAGCTCCAAAAATTTGGGGAGCACGCACGGTAAAGCCTGGGGTATGCTCCAGGGTCAATACCTCCTTTGAGATCCAGCATGCGCATCGGTGAATTAGCCCGGGCCAGTGACGTCAGTCGTGACACCTTGCGCTTCTACGAGCAGCGCGGGCTGATCGCGGCACAACGCAGCGCCAACGGCTATCGCGACTATCCGCCGGAGATGCTGCAACTGGTGCTCTATATCAAAACCGCGCAACGCCTCGGCTTTACCTTGGGCGAGATCGGCAACAGTGTCGCCGCCCTGTGGCACGCGCCCGACCCGGGAAATGCCGTGGCGCGATTGCTGCGCGACAAACTGCAATTGATTGAAACCCGCATGAGCGAACTCGACACCCTGCGCCAGGAGCTGAAACTCCGGCTCGGTCAGGCGTGTCCATTGAATCCTGAACGCTGACTTTCAAGGAAACCCCATCATGTCTCAGGCAAAAAACGCACTGATCATCGGCGCCTCTCGGGGCTTGGGCCTCGGGCTGGTGAAGACGTTGCTGGGCGACGGCTGGCAAGTGACCGCCACCGTGCGCAATCCGCAGAAGGCCGAGGCGCTGCAAGCGCTGGGTGATGTGCGCATCGAGAAGCTCGACATGGACGATCAGCAAGCGGTGATCGCCCTGAGCCAGAAGCTCAAGGGCGAAACCTTCGATCTGTTGTTCGTCAACGCCGGGGTCAAAGGCCCGGACGTGCAGACCCCGGGCGGCGCGACCCTGGCCGAGGTCGGCCAGCTGTTTTTCACCAACGCAGTGGCGCCGATCAATCTGGCCCAGCGCTTCGTCGGGCAGATTCGCGACGGCAGCGGCGTGCTGGCGTTCATGAGTTCGGTGCTGGGCAGCGTGACCATGCCCGACGCGCCGGAACTGGCGCTGTACAAGGCGAGCAAGGCAGCTCTCAATTCGATGACCAACAGTTTCGTCACGCAACTGGGCGAGCAGAAACTCACCGTGCTGTCGCTGCACCCGGGCTGGGTGAAGACCGACATGGGCGGCGAAGGCGCCGATCTCGATGTCGAGACCAGCACACGCGGGCTGATCGATCAGGTCAATGCGTTTACCGGCAAGGGCGGGCATCACTTCGTCAATTACAAGGGTGAAACCATTCTCTGGTAAACATACAAATCCCTGTAGGAGCTGCCGAAGGCTGCGATCTTTTGATTTTGTTTTTAAGATCAAAAGATCGCAGCCTTCGGCAGCTCCTACAGGGGTTGTGTATTTTGGCGTGGTGTCCGGTCGGGTTGGGCTTGCCCGGCGCTGCGATTTGTTTGAAACTGCGCGCCTCGTCCTTCGCGGCGACCCTGGATCAGCAGACAGGGCAACACTGAGCTGGCAACCCTGAACCCAACTTTCAGAGGAGCCGGCCACAATGCCTGCGACCCGTACCTGGTTAAAAAATCCCCTCGCCATTTTCACCTCCAACGAACTCGACGCCCGAGGCGGCCTTGTCGTGCAAGACGGTGTCATCGTCGAAGTGCTCGCTGCCGGTCAGCAGCCGTCGGCGCCGTGCAATGAAGTGTTCGATGCCCGCGAGCATGTGATCCTGCCGGGCCTGATCAACACTCACCATCATTTCTATCAAACCCTGACCCGCGCCTGGGCGCCGGTGGTCAATCAGCCGTTGTTTCCGTGGCTGAAAACCCTGTACCCGGTATGGGCGCGTCTGACGCCGGAAAAACTCGCCCTCGCAACCAAAGTGGCGCTGGCCGAATTGCTGCTTTCGGGCTGCACTACCGCCGCTGACCATCACTATCTGTTCCCGGACGGTCTGGAAAACGCAATCGACGTGCAGGTCGAAACGGTGCGCGAACTGGGCATGCGCGCCATGCTCACGCGCGGTTCGATGAGCCTCGGCGAGAAGGACGGCGGCCTGCCTCCGCAACAAACGGTGCAGGAAGGTCAGGTGATTCTCGACGACAGTCAGCGGCTGATTCACGAGTACCACGAGCGTGGCGACGGCGCGCAGATCCAGATCGCCCTGGCGCCGTGTTCGCCATTTTCGGTGACCCCGGAAATCATGTCGGCCAGCGCTGATCTGGCGAACAAGCTCGATGTGCGTCTGCACACCCACCTGGCAGAAACCCTCGATGAAGAAGACTTCTGCCTGCAGCGCTTCGGCCTGCGCACCGTTGATTATCTGGACAGCGTCGGCTGGCTCGGCCCGCGTACCTGGCTGGCCCACGGCATCCATTTCAACCCCGACGAAATCGCCCGCCTCGGCCAGGCCGGCACCGGTATCTGCCATTGCCCAAGCTCGAACATGCGCCTGGCTTCCGGCATTTGCCCGAGCATCGAGCTGACCGACGCCGGCGCGCTGTTTGGTCTCGGTGTGGACGGTTCGGCTTCCAACGATGCCTCGAACATGATCCTCGAAGCGCGTCAGGCTCTGTACATCCAGCGCCTGCGTTACGGCGCCGAAAAAATCACCCCGGAGCGCGTGCTGGGCTGGGCGACCAAGGGTTCGGCGAGCCTGCTCGGCCGTAGCGACATCGGCGAAATCGCCGTGGGCAAACAGGCGGATCTGGCGTTGTTCAAGCTCGATGAACTGCGCTTCTCCGGTAGCCATGATCCGATTTCAGCGTTGCTGCTGTGCGGTGCCGATCGGGCCGATCGAGTGATGATCGGGGGCAAGTGGCGTGTGGTCGATGGCCAGGTTGAAGGGCTGGACCTTAAAGGTCTGATTGCCGATCACAGCCAGGCGGCTCGCCAGTTGATCGCCGGGACCTGACTCACCGTCGTTCGAAACTGTGGGAGCGAGCCTGCTCGCGAAGAGGGAGTGTCAGACAACATGTTTGTTGGATGACACACCGCTTTCGCGAGCAGGCTCGCTCCCACATGGTTATCTGCCAGCCCTAAAGGCCTAGTAGCGACAACATGATGAATGTGGCAAACAGCACAAAGTGCGTCATGCCCTCGATGGCATTGGTCTCGCCGTCATTGAGGTTGATCGCGCTGACGATCAGGGTAATGAAGATCATCACTGTCTGCACCGGGGTCATCGCCATTTGAAATGGCTGGCCGGTGTACAGCGCCATTGCTTCCATGACCGGCACGGTGAGGATTACTGTCGACAGTGACGCACCCATCGCGATATTGACCACCGACTGCATACGGTTCGCCAGTGCGGCACGCAATGCGGTCAGAATCTCCGGCGCTGCCGAAATCGCCGCCACCAGAATCGCCGTGATCACCGGCGGCGCGCCCGTGCCTTCCAGACCCAGATCAAGCGTCTTCGACATGACCTCGGCCAGCGCGCCGATGATCACCACTCCCGACACCAGAATGCCGATCGACAGCGCCAGGCTGACCGGTTTCGGCTCCTGCTCGACCGGCTCCTTGCGGCGGCGTTTGTCCGGGTAGCTGTAGCTGAAAAAGTAACTGTGCGGGCCGACCTGCATGCGCAGGAACAACGCATAGAGCACCACCATCGCGCCGATGGTGAACGCCGAATAAATCTTCCAGTTGGCCTGGGGAATGAACTCCGGCACCACCATCGACACGCCCATCGCAGTGAGGATCATCACACTGTAACTGCGCGCCGAATCGTCGTTGTAGGACTGCTCGCCGTGTTTGATCCCGCCCATCAATGCGGCAAGGCCGAGGATGCCGTTGATGTCGAGCATCACCGCCGAATAAATCGTGTCGCGCACCAGCGTCGCCGAGGCTTCGTTGCTCATCATGATCGCCAGGATCACCACTTCGACCAGCACCGCCGAGAGCGTGAGGATCATCGTGCCGTAAGGATCGCCAACCTTTTCCGCGAGCAGTTCGGCGTGATGAGCGACGCGCATCGAAGCGGCGACGATGAAGGCGATCAACAGCAGACCGCCGACCAGCGCGACGATCTGGCCGCTGTGCAGCAGCCAGTGTTCCAGTGGATAAGCGACGCAGGCGGCAAGGACTGCCAGCAGCAGGAAGCTTTCTTGTTTGAGGATCGAGAGCATGACGGGCCTTTTGCCGAAAAGAGCTGATGAAGCTACTGACTGCCAGGCGGCGCTAACGTTTCGTTACATCTTCGCGCACCAACCCATGGCGGTGCTTCGTCAGGTGCACCTTTATTGGCCTTGAGGGCCCTATCGCGAGCAGGCTCACTCCTACAGTTGAAATGCATTCCCCTGTAGGAGTGAGCCTGCTCGCGATAGCCATCACGCGGTTCTCGAAAGTTTGTTGTCCTGTTGGTCAGCAATTTGCATTGGCCCTGAGCACACACAACAAAACGGGGTTCGGGTTCATGCCAATACGTCCGCTGCACAAATTGCTGTACGCCGCCATCGGTCTGGGAATCAGCCTGAGCGCCAGCGCTGCCGATCCGCTGAAGGTCGGTTTCGTCTACATCGGCCCGATCGGTGACCACGGCTGGACGTATCAGCACGAGCAGGGGCGCAAGGCGCTGGCGGAGAAATTCGGCACGCAGATCACCACCAACTACGTGGAAAACGTCGCCGAAGGCGCCGACGCCGAGCGGGTGATCCGCAACATGGCCAAGGACAAATACGATCTGATCTTCACCACGTCATTTGGCTACATGAACCCGACGGTGAAAGTCGCCAAACAATTTCCCAAGGTGACGTTCGAACACGCCACCGGCTACAAGCAGGACAAGAATCTCGGCACCTATCTCGCGCGCACTTACGAGGGCCGTTACGTCAGCGGATTCCTCGCGGCGAAGATGACCAAGACCAGGAAGATCGGCTACGTCGCCTCATTCCCGATTCCGGAAGTGATCCGCGACATCAACGCCATTCAGCTGGCGTTGAACAAGTACAACCCTGGCACCGAAATCAAAGTGGTCTGGGTCAACTCGTGGTTCGATCCGGGCAAGGAAGCCGATGCCGCCAACGCGCTGATCGACCAGGGCGTCGACGTGGTGTTCCAGCACACCGACAGCCCGGCGCCGATCCAGGCTGCCGAGCGACGCGGCGTGTATGCCGTGGGTTACGCCTCGGACATGGCCCACTTCGGACCGAAAGCAGTGCTGACCTCAATCGTCAACGACTGGGCGCCGCACTACATTCAGGCAACGCAAGGGGTGATCGATCACACCTGGAAATCCCAGGATTACTGGGGCGGGTTGAAGGAAGGCACGGTGGAACTGCCGATCAGCGACCTGGTGCCGGCGCCGGTAAAAGCCGAGGCCGAGCAGTTGATTGCCGACATCAAGAGCGGCGCATTGCAGCCGTTTACCGGGCCGATCAAGGATCAGGCCGGCGCCGAAAAAATCCCCGCAGGCGTGAGTGCCACCAACGCGGAACTGGCGTCGATGAATTACTACGTTGAAGGCATGAAGGCCGAGATGCCGAAATAATCCCAGCCCCACCACCATCCCCTGTAGGAGTGAGCCTGCTCGCGATAGCGGTGTTTCATTCAGCAAAAGTGTTGCCTGGTACACCGCTATCGCGAGCAGGCTCACTCCTACATTTGATCTTCTGTGTCCTCAAGGATTGTGTATGGATCAGCTCCCCATCATCGACATCAGCCCGCTCTACAGCACCGACGAAAACGCTTGGCCCGCCGTGGCCGAGCAGATCGACCACGCCTGTCGCGAGTGGGGCTTTTTCTATATCAAGGGCCATCCGGTTTCCCCACGGCGCATCGACGCCCTGCTCGATCACGCCCAGCGTTTCTTCGCCCTGCCCGTCGCGGAAAAACTCCAGATCGATATCACCCAGACCCGCCACCATCGCGGGTACGGTGCGGTTGCCACCGAGCAACTGGACCCGGACAAACCCAGCGATCTCAAAGAAACCTTCGACATGGGCCTGCACCTGCCGGCCGAGCATCCCGAGGTGGTCGCGGAAAAACCCTTGCGCGGGCCCAATCGCCATCCCGCGCAACCCGGCTGGGCAGCGCTGATGGAGCAGCATTACCTCGACATGCAGGCGCTGGCGCAAACCCTGTTGCGGGCGATGACCATTGCGCTGGGCATCGAGCGCGATTTCTTCGACACGCGCTTCGTCGAGCCGGTCAGCGTGTTGCGCATGATCCATTACCCGCCGCGCCACACCGCCAGTTCCGCCGAGCAGCAAGGTGCCGGCGCCCACACCGATTACGGCTGCATCACTTTGCTCTACCAGGACAGCGCCGGCGGCTTGCAGGTGAAGAACGTCAACGGTAAATGGATCGACGCGCCACCGATTGACGGCACGTTCGTGGTCAACCTCGGCGACATGATGGCGCGCTGGAGCAACGACCGTTATCGCTCGACCCCGCACCGGGTGATCAGCCCGCTGGGCGTGGATCGCTATTCGATGCCGTTCTTCGCCGAACCGCACCCGGACACGCGCATTGAATGCCTGCCCGGTTGTCAGGACGCGCAGCATCCGGCGAAATATCCGACGACCACCTGTGCTGAATTCCTGCTATCGCGCTTCGCCGATACCTACGCCTATCGCCGCGAGCAAGAGGCTGTCTGATCGATCACCTGGTCAGGTTTTGCCAATTGTTGCGGCCAGCCTCTGTAGAATGCCGGCATTGCACCTGATGAGAAAAAACTATGTACGACTGGCTCAACGCCCTGCCCAAAGCCGAACTGCACCTGCATCTGGAAGGTTCGCTGGAGCCTGAACTGCTGTTCGCCCTGGCCGAGCGCAACAAGATCGCCCTGCCGTGGAGCGACGTGGAAACCCTGCGCAAGGCTTACGCCTTCAACAATCTGCAGGAGTTTCTCGACCTGTATTACCAGGGCGCCGATGTGCTGCGCACCTCGCAGGATTTCTACGACCTGACCTGGGCCTACCTGCTGCGCTGCAAAGAACAGAACGTGATTCATACCGAACCGTTCTTCGATCCGCAGACCCACACCGATCGGGGTATCCCGTTTGAGGTGGTGCTCAATGGCATCGCCGCTGCCCTCAAGGATGGCGAGACGCAACTGGGCATCAGCAGCGGTTTGATCCTCAGCTTCCTGCGCCATCTCAGCGAAGACGAAGCACAGAAAACCCTCGATCAGGCGCTGCCGTTCCGTGATGCGTTTGTCGCAGTCGGTCTCGACAGTTCCGAGATGGGCCACCCGCCGAGCAAATTCAAGCGCGTCTTTGATCGCGCCCGCGACGAAGGCTTCCTCACCGTTGCCCACGCCGGCGAAGAAGGCCCGCCGGAGTATATCTGGGAAGCTATCGATCTGCTGAAAATCCAGCGCATCGACCATGGCGTACGCGCCATCGAAGACGAGCGCCTGATGCAGCGGATCATTGACGAGCAGATCCCGCTGACGGTGTGCCCGCTGTCGAACACAAAGCTCTGCGTATTCGATCACATGTCGCAGCACAACATCCTCGAGATGCTCGAGCGCGGCGTGAAGGTCACGGTGAACTCCGACGATCCGGCGTATTTCGGCGGGTACGTGACCGAGAATTTCCACGCGTTGCACGAACATCTGGGCATGACCCAGGATCAGGCCAGGCGCCTGGCGCAGAACAGCCTGGATGCGCGGTTGGTAAAACCGTAAGCAACACCGCAAAACCAATGTGGGAGTGAGCCTGCTCGCGATAGCGGAGTGTCAGTTGGAAAATCCATATCTGACACTCCGCTATCGCGAGCAGGCTCACTCCTACAATTTGACTGTTCTCAGCCGGTAATTTCTGCTTCGGTCAGCTCCTCAAGGGTCTTGCCCCGCGTCTCCATCCCGAACAGCCACACCACCCCCGCCGCTATCGCAAAGCACGCCGCGCCCAGCGCGAACACTCCGCCCTGCCCGGTAATCGGGAATACCAGTCCGGTCACCAGTGGCCCGAGCAACGAACCGACGCGGCCGATCGCCGAGGCGAATCCCGAGCCGGTCGCCCGTGCCGACGTCGGGTACAGCTCCGGCGTGTAGGTATAGAGCACCGCCCACATGCCGAACAGGAAGAACTGCATCAACAGCCCGGTGCCGATCAGCAACGCCACGTTGCCGCCGAACACCGCGCTCTGCCCATACAGAAACGCCATCACCCCGCCGCCAAGCAAGGTGACGATGCACACCGGTTTGCGCCCCCAACGCTCAACCAGCCACGCCGCCATGAGGAATCCGGGAATCCCGCCCAGCGAGATCAGCACCGTGTAGTAGACCGACTGCGTCACGGCGAAACCCGACTGCTGCAACAATGCGCTGAGCCATGAAGTCAGTCCGTAGAAACCCAGCAATGCAAAGAACCACAGGCTCCAGATCATCGTCGTGCGCTGGCGATATTGCGGCGACCAGATCTGCTTGAGTGCCGAGAAGAAATTGCCCGGTGGCGTCACCGTGCGCGGCAGACGAACCGGTTCCGGCAACGCTGCACCGCCCATGGAAGCACGCACCCGCGCTTCGATGCCGTCCAGCACCTTGTCCGCGTCGGCGTCGCGGCCGGCCTGTTCCAGCCAGCGCGGTGACTCGGGAATGAAAAAGCGGATCGCCAGAACGAACACCGCCGGCACTGCCAGCACCAGAAAGATATCGCGCCAGCCAATCAGCGGCAGCAGGAAGTACGAGAGCACGCCAGCCGCGACAAACCCCAGCGGCCAGAAGCCGTCCATCAGGGCGATGTAGCGCCCGCGCCGCTGCGCCGGAATCAGCTCAGACAGCATCGATTGCGCGATGGGAAACTCCATGCCCATGCCGATTCCCAGCAGGATGCGGAACAGCGTCAGCGTCTCCACCGTCTGCGCTGTTGAACACAGGTAACTGGCCACGCCCCACAGCACGATGCTCCACTGAAACACCGGTTTGCGTCCGAAGCGGTCGGCGAGCATCCCCGACAATGACGCCCCCAGCACCATGCCGAAAAAGCTCGAACTGGCCAGCAGCCCCGCCTGTGCACTGCTCAGGCCGAACTCGGCTTTGATCGAGCCGAGAAGGAAGGTCATCATCGCCAGATCCATGGAATCGAAGAAAAATGCCAAGGCGATGATGATGAAAATGACGCGGTGATAACCACTGACCGGCAGCCGTTCCAGGCGCTCAGCCGCGCTAAAGCGTTGTGTATTCATGTTGCGCTCCCCCATCCGGAAAATCCCCGGATCGAGTGTGCGTGATGGTCATTCGGAGGCCGTACTGGATACGACCTGTTCACAGCCGTAGACGACGTTGCGCTTCAGCCCATTGCAGGGCAATGCTCTAGAACGCTGTTTCCAGCTCGGTTTCCTTGGCAAAGCGATGGATCTCGCGCTGGCCGGTGGCGGTCAACTGCAAGGCGCGGGAATCGTTGGGCAAGGTCAGCCAGCCAGACTGCATGAACAACTGCAACAGCGCCGCGCCGAGTGAGCCACCCATGTGCGGACGGCGCTCGCTCCAGTCCGGGCAGGCACAGGCCACCTGCACGTTGCGGTGCGCCAGCGCCTGAATGAACACGCCGCGCTGGGCCAGTCGGGTCGAGCCCTTGTGCGTCACTACCACCCGCTGCTCAAGCTGTTCGATCCAGCCGGCATCGAGCAGGCGCTGATACAGGTCGGCTGCCAGGGTGCCGCCCAGATGATCGTCGCAGAACCGCGCGCGCAACAGCGAAGACGGCGCCGCCTGCGGCCTGACCATGGTCGAGGTGCGTTTCAGCGCAGCGGGGATTTGCCGTGGCGCGCTGGCAATGGTGGCGCTGGCCAATGCCTCGATCGCCGCACCGACTTCCGGAGCCGCCAGGCGAAAGAAGCGTTTGCGCCCACGCATTTCGACGTTCAACAGACCACCCGCGGACAGTCGCCCCAGATGCGCACTGGCCGACGACGGCGAGAGCCCGGCCAGCAGCGCCAGCTCTTCGGCTTGCCGCGCCGAGCCATCCATCAACGCCCACATCATCGCGCTGCGCTTGGGGTCGGCCAGCAATGTCGCGATCTGGCTGATGCACGGTGCATGTTCCATATGTTCACTCCCTGTTGAATCGTATCGTCTACCGCTCGGAGACATCTTGGCCGCTAACGGATGATCGGCCAACACGCGAAAATCGCCCTGGATCGGGGGCAAGGGATGCCACCGACACCAGCTGCTCCGGCACACAACCTGGCAGCAGAAGTTGCAACCGTCACCAAAAGCCGGCAACGCGTTACGGGGTCTGCGCGCCGGGTGTCAGTGCAGGCATGAGGCGGGCGCTAGTATAAGCGGGTTACGCCAGACGTCCTGCGCCCGGGCCTGCGCAGGTGGCGATTGTTCCTGACAGAAATTTCTCTATTTGCCTGCGACTAATGATCAACTTTGTGGAAAGCGGGAAATTGACTACTCAATTCGGCGCATCGACTGGCGAGCATCTCCCTCAGCAGGTTCACCGGCTTACTCAATTGTGCGCGATGGGCGCACAACAGATTCAGCGGTGCGCGCTCACACAGCAGTTCCGGCATCAGGACCTTGAGGCGCCCGGCGAGCACATCGGTACCCACGTCGAGCCAGGATTTATAGGCAACCCCGGCACCGGCCAGCGCCCATAACCGCACCACGTCGGCATCATCGCTGAAGCGATCGCCGCTGACGGTCAGGCTGACGTCGCGCCTGCCATCGTGAAAACTCCAGTGGTCGTGAACGCGGCTGCCGAGCATGTACAACAGGCAGTTGTGCTGGGCCAGTTGCTCGAGCTGGCGCGGTTCGCCGTGTCGGGCCACATAGTCGGGCGATGCGCACAACACCCGGCGATTGTGTGGCGCGATGGGCAAGGCAATCAGGCTGGAATCTTCCGGCTCGCCATAGCGCAAGGCGATGTCCACCGGTTGCCGGAACAGATCGGCGATGCGGTCACCCAGCAGCAGGCGCACCGTCAGTTTCGGGTGTTCCCGCTGAAACGCGTCGAGCCACGGCAGCAGCAGATTGCGACCGAAGTCCGAGGGCGCCGAAAGCTGCAGGATCCCGCTGACCTGATCCTGCCCGCTGGCCAGCAGGCGGCGGCCTTCGTCGAGATTGCTCAGGGCGGCGCGGGCGTATTCGAGGAAGCCTTCACCTTCGGCGGTCAGACGCAGGCTGCGGGTCGAACGCGCCAGCAGGCGTGCGCCCAGTTGCTGCTCGATGCGCTTCAACGCCGCACTGGCCACCGCCGCCGACATGTCCATCCCCCGCGCGGCCGCCGACAGGCTGCCCAGATCCGCCGCGCGGACAAACAACTGCAAGTCATCAAAACGCAGCATGCACAGCCTCGATTATCAAAAAAATATTGAAAGAGCCTGCTCTTTTAGCCGCTTTTATCGCCCAGAGAAATAGCCAATGATGGCCTCCATCGAATTCATCCCGATTTTCTTCTTCTATCACCTGTACGGAGCCATCCATGAAAGCCATCGCCTATTACGCGTCCCTGCCGATCAGCGACACCAAGTCCCTGCAGGACATTGAACTGCCAGAGCCGGTCGCCGGCCCGCGCGACCTGTTGGTGGAGGTCAAAGCCATCTCGGTCAACCCGGTCGACACCAAAGTGCGGCAGAACGCGGCGCCGGAAAACGGCGCGGCGAAAGTGCTGGGCTGGGACGTTGCCGGTGTAGTCAAGGCGGTCGGCAGCGACGTCACCCTGTTCAAGGCCGGTGACAAGGTGTTCTACGCAGGTTCGATTGCCCGCGCCGGTGGCAACAGCGAACTGCACGTGGTCGATGAGCGCATCGTCGGCCACATGCCCAAATCCTTGGGTTTTGCCGAAGCCGCCGCGCTGCCGCTGACCGCGATCACTGCTTGGGAATTGCTCTTCGAGCGCCTGCAGATCAGCGAAGGCAACACCGATCAAGGCCAGAGCCTGCTGATCGTGGGTGCGGCGGGGGGCGTCGGCTCGATCCTTACCCAACTGGCCAGGCAGTTGACCGGCCTGAAAGTCATCGGCACCGCTTCCCGTCCACAAACCCGTGAGTGGGTCAGTGAACTCGGTGCCGATCTGGTTATCGATCACAGTCAGCCCCTGAGCGAAGAGTTGAAACGCGCCGGCATCGACAGCGTGACCCATGTCGCCAGCCTGACCCAGACCGATCAGCATCTCGCGCAACTGGTCGAAGCCCTCGCGCCGCAAGGCAAACTGGCGCTGATCGACGATCCGAAGTCGCTCGACATCAGCCTGCTCAAGCGCAAGAGCCTGTCGCTGCACTGGGAGTTCATGTACACCCGTTCGCTGTTCGAAACGCCAGACATGATCGAACAGCACAAGCTGCTCAACCGCGTCGCCGAGCTGATTGACGCCGGGACTTTGAAAACCACCCTGGGCGAGCACTTCGGCGTGATCAACGCGGCCAACCTGCGGCGCGCCCATGAGCTGCTGGAAAGCGGCAAGGCCAAGGGGAAAATTGTTTTAGAAGGTTTCTAAACAATAAAAGCCCCGCAGTCGCTCGTGATGCCAGAGCGGTTGCGGGGCTTTTTGCCGTCAGTCAGTTGCCTGACCCTTGTCACAATTGCGCGGGTATAGGGGTCTACAATCGAAGCCTCTGCGATACATCTTTTACGCAAGGGAGGTCAGCAATGAAGATCCTGATAAAAGAAGTGGCGAAGTCTCAGTGGCAGGTACGTCTGGACCAGCATGTCGTGACCTTTCGCAGTGAAGCCGAAGCTTTGGCCTTCACGCGCACCCTCGAAGCGCGGCTCTGCGCGCCCCACCGGATCCCCGAACCCAGCCAGCAGCGCGCCGCTGGCTGAGTTTTCAAGCCTCTAGGCTTGGGCTTGCGCCAGCGCCCGGGCATTCTGCAGACGCCGGGTGAGCAGCGCGACGCTCACCACCAGCAAACCACACAGGCTGATGACCATGGCCATCGGCACGGCGCTGCCATCGTGCAACACACCCACCAATGCAGCTGCCCCGGCGGCGATGCTGAATTGCAGGCAACCGAGCATCGCCGAAGCGCTGCCAGCACGGGCGCCCTGACCGTTCATCGCGCAGGCCGAAGCGTTGGGAATGATGCAACCGAGGCTGGCGATGCAGATGAACAGCGGAATCAGCAGCGGCCACAGGGCATCAGGACGCATTGCGCTGACCGCCAGCAAGGTCAGCCCGGCGAGGAAGTACACCCACACGGCGCGCACCAGCAAAAACGCCGGGCCACGTTTGGCCAGCAGCCGCGCATTGACCTGCGCCACCAGAATGAAGCCTGCCGCGTTGGTGCCGAACAGCCAGCCGAAATGCTCGGCCGGTACGCCGTAGAGTTTGATGAACACAAACGGTGAACCGGCGATGTAGGCGAACATCCCGGCGATGGCGATGCCACCGGTCAGGGCATGGCCGAGGTAGACCGAATCCTTGACCAGTCGCGCGTACTGGCGCAATGCGCCGGACAGCGGCTGGCGCGGCACGTGGGCCGGCATGCTTTCCGGCAGCCCCAACGCCACCGCCAGGCCCGCCGCCGCACTGAACCCGGTGAGCACCAGAAAGATCGACTGCCAACCCGTGGTGTTGACCAGCAGACCGCCGAGCATCGGCGCCAGAATCGGCGCCAGGCCCATCACCAGCATCAGTTGGGAAAAGACCTTCGCCGAGCCCACTGCGTCGCACTTGTCGGCAACCACCGCACGGGAAATCACCATGCCTGCGCAACCGCCCAATGCCTGGACGAAACGCGCGCCGATCAACCATTCCAGACTCGGCGCGTAGGCACAGGCCAATGACGCCAGGGTGAACAGGACGACGCCGCTGAGCAGCGGCAGCCGCCGGCCGAAGCGATCGGAAATCGGCCCGTACGCCAGTTGGCCGAGGGACAGGCCGAGGAAGTACGCCGCCAGCGTCAGCTGGACATGCTGCTCATCGGTGCCGAACGCCAGGGCCATCGCCGGAAACGCGGGTAAATAGAAGTCGATCGCCAAAGGACCGAAGGCGCTCAAGGCGCCGAGTATCAAAATCGTGCGGAAATTCATCAGGCATCCAGGTGGGCAAGTCGCAGCCCGACAGTCTAGCCGTGCCCGGACGCCTTGAACATTCCGATAGCTCGCTAACGATCAATTTCAGACGAGCTTCACCTCATAACCTTCTTCGCGAATCGCTTCGATGACCTGATCTGCATTCAGCGCGCTTTCGACGCCGACTTCTTTGGCTGCCAAGTCGACCCGCACGCTGGCCGCCGGATCCATGGCCTGCACCGCTTGGGTGATGGCTTTGACGCAATGACCGCAGGACATGCCTTGAACGTTGAACACTTGCATGGGAAGACTCCTTTGAGTGAGGTTGCCGGCAGTTTCAAGCTTGCCACGATGGCAAGGTCAAGTTCTGCGAAAAACTGCCGGGCTGGCAATCGGCGCCGCGCTCGGCCAAGCTGCGTGCATCAATGACTGAAATTCAGGAGATTCAGCCATGCGCTGGTCATCTTTGAGCCTGTTTGGCTTGCTCAGCCTTTTCACCGCCGTCCCGCAGGTGCAAGCCGCCGGCGAGGATTACGCGGTACTGATCATTTCCCGCGAGCGCCTCGAAGTCGCGACCTCGTGCGAGATCGGCGTGTACATCCAGGACCAGCTCTCGGCGCGACTGTTTCAGGAGCAGAGCACTTCGTTCAACCTGCCGCCGGGCAAGGTTTCGCTGCGCTTGAAGCTGCTGCCGGGGCAGGCACCGGGTTGCAATCCCGGCATGCTGGCGCCGGGTTCGCAGGAGGTCGTGCTGCATGCCGGGGATGTGCTGAAGTTCCGCCTGGCGATGAATGCTGAAGGCGTGTACCTGAAGCCGGCGGGCCTGGGTTACTGAGCCAATACCCGACCTGTGGGAGCGCGCCTGCTCGCGAAAGCGGTGCATCATTCAGCAATCATGTTGACTGAACCGGCGCTTTCGCGAGCAGGCTCGCTCCCACAGGTCGTTTTGCAGTGGGGTGAATAATGGCGCTTGACCTTGCCCGCATGGCAAGGTTGATCCTGTAGGCATCCACTACAGGGAGCGCGACCGATGTCCGAATCCACCACTTTCGATCTGCCGATTGCCGGCATGACCTGCGCCAGTTGCGCCGGGCGTGTCGAGCGGGCTCTGCGCAAAGTCAGCGGCGCCAGCGCCGTCAGCGTCAACCTCGCCACCGAGCAGGCTCGAGTGCAGGCGCCCGGCGACAGCCTGCCGGCGCTGATGCAAGCCGTGGAGCGCGCCGGTTACAGCGTGCCCCGGCAAACCCTTGAGCTAAGCATCGACGGCATGACCTGCGCGTCCTGCGTCGGTCGCGTTGAGCGAGCCCTGAGCAAAGTCCCCGGCGTGAACAGTGTCAGCGTCAATCTGGCCAACGAACGTGCGCATATCGAACTGCTCGGTCAGGTCGATGCGCAGCCCCTGCTCGATGCGGTGAGCAGGGCCGGTTATTCGGCCAGCGTCTGGCAAGCCGAAGGGCCGCGATCCGACGACCAGCAAAAACGCCTGCACCGCGAGCGCTGGGCACTGATCTGTGCGATCGCCCTCGCGCTGCCGCTGGTGTTGCCGATGTTGCTGCAGCCGTTCGGCATTCACTGGATGCTTCCGGCCTGGGCGCAATTCGCCCTCGCCACACCCGTGCAATTCGTCTTCGGCGCACGCTTTTATGTCGCGGCGTGGAAAGCCGTGCGCGCCGGTGCCGGCAATATGGATCTGCTCGTCGCCCTCGGTACCAGCGCCGGTTATGGGCTGAGCGTGTATGAATGGGCGACGGCCGCCGGACGCATGCCGCATCTGTACTTCGAAGCCTCGGCCGTGGTCATCGCCCTGGTGCTGCTCGGCAAATACCTCGAGAGCCGCGCCAAACGCCAGACCGCCAGCGCCATTCGCGCTCTTGAAGCACTGCGGCCGGAGCGGGCGATTCAAGTGGTCGATGGCCGTGAGCAGGACGTTGCCATCAGCGCCCTGCGCCTCGACGATCTGGTGCTGGTCAAACCCGGCGAACGCTTCCCGGTGGATGGCGAAGTCGTCGACGGCCAGAGCCACGCCGACGAAGCGCTGATCAGCGGCGAAAGCCTGCCGGTGCCGAAACAGCCGGGCGACAAGGTCACCGGCGGCGCGATCAATGGCGAGGGTCGTTTGCTGGTGCGCACCCAGGCGCTCGGCGCGGAAACCGTGCTGGCGCGGATCATTCGTCTGGTCGAAGACGCACAAGCGGCGAAAGCGCCGATCCAGAAACTGGTGGACAAGGTCAGCCGGATTTTCGTGCCGACCGTGTTGCTGATCGCCCTGACCACGCTGATCGGCTGGTGGCTGTATGGCGCGCCGCTGGAAACCGCATTGATCAATGCCGTCGCCGTGCTGGTGATCGCCTGCCCGTGCGCCCTCGGCCTTGCCACCCCGACGGCGATCATGGCCGGCACCGGCGTCGCCGCGCGCCACGGCATTCTGATCAAGGACGCCGAAGCGCTGGAGCGCGCCCATGAAGTCGGCACTGTGGTGTTCGACAAGACCGGCACCCTGACCTCGGGGACACCGCAGATCGCCCATTTCAATGCGATCGATGGTGACGAAAACAACCTGCTGAGACTGGCCGGTGCGTTGCAGCGCGGCAGCGAGCATCCGTTAGCCAAAGCGGTGCTCGATGCAGCGGCCGAACGCGGCTTGAACGTGCCCGATGTCAGTGACAGCCAGTCGCTGACCGGACGCGGCATCGCCGGCACGCTTGCCGGCCGGCGTCTGGCGCTGGGTAATCGGCGGATGCTCGACGAAAGCGCTCTGAGCGCCGGTGACCTGAGCGCTTGCGCCGAGGCTTGGGAAAGCGAAGGCCGCACATTGTCGTGGTTGATCGAGCAAAGTCCTGAAACACGTGTCCTCGGTCTGTTCGCCTTCGGTGACACGCTGAAACCCGGCGCCCTGCAAGCGGTGCAACAACTCGCCGCCAGAGATATCCACAGCCATCTGCTGACCGGCGACAACCGTGGCAGTGCGCGCGTGGTGGCCGAAGCGCTGGGCATCCGCAATGTTCACGCCGAAGTGCTGCCGGCGGACAAGGCCGCGACCGTCGCCGAGCTGAAGAAAACCGGTGTGGTCGCCATGGTCGGCGACGGCATCAATGACGCCCCGGCACTCGCCGCCGCAGACATCGGCATCGCCATGGGCGGCGGCACCGACGTCGCCATGCATGCGGCCGGCATCACCCTGATGCGCGGCGATCCGCGACTGGTGCCCGCGGCACTGGAGATCAGCCGCAAGACCTACGCGAAGATTCGTCAGAACCTGTTCTGGGCCTTTGTCTACAACCTGATCGGCATTCCGCTGGCGGTGTTCGGCTTCCTCAATCCGGTGCTGGCGGGTGCGGCGATGGCGCTGTCCAGCGTCAGTGTGGTGAGCAATGCGCTACTGTTGAAAACCTGGAAACCCAAGGACCTGGAGGAACACCGATGAACATCGGCCAAGCGGCCCGGCAGAGTGGCCTGAGCGCAAAAATGATTCGCTATTACGAGTCGATCGGCCTGCTCAAAGCGGCCAATCGCACCGACAGCGGTTACCGCGTATACGGCAGCGATGACCTGCACACGCTGGCGTTCATCAAGCGCTCGCGGGATCTGGGCTTTTCCCTGGAGGAGGTCGGCAAGCTGCTGACCCTCTGGCAGGATCGCCAGCGCGCGAGCGCCGATGTGAAGGCACTGGCGCGCCAGCACATCGACGAGTTGAACCAGAAGATCCGCGAGCTCGGCGAGTTGCGCGACACCCTGCAGGATCTGGTCGAGCACTGCAGCGGTGATCACCGCCCGGACTGCCCGATCCTCAAGGAACTGGCGTCGGGCTGCTGCGCGCAACCCGCTCGCGCCTGATCCGCAACAGCGTCACCACGCACAGGGTGCCGAGGGGAATGCCGTGGAACAGCATGACCACGGCCCCTGGCGTCCACCACGCATAGAACGGCGCGGCAACCAGCATGCCGATGCCGAAACCGGTCATCTGCAGCAAGGTCAGCACACTGAAAATCGGCAGGCGCAAAGCCGCAGGTTCCCGTTGCAGCCGAGACAGCAGGCTCACTTCGGAAACGCCATCGCCCAGTCCCGCCGGCAAGGCGAACAGCAGCAGTACCAAGAGACTGTGTTGCTGGAACATCAGGATGAAGCCGCAGGACATCAGCGCCACGCCGCAGAAAAACCTGCGTTCGAGATGGCTATTCTCCGAGCCCTTCAGACGACTGGCGATGCGCGCGCCGAGCAGTTTGCCGCTGGCCCATACCGCAAGCGCCAGGCCCAACGTCGTGCTGGCCGCGTCCGGGGTGAGCAGTTTCGCAATGATCGGGAAGCCAACGTTATGCGCAGCACTGCCCAAGGTGTCGGCCATGGTCACCGCGAGCATCGCCGCGACCACCGGCGCCGAGCGCAAGCCCTGCCGAAGCGCAAACCATTCGCCGCGTTCCGGCTGTTCGCTGATATCTGCCTTCTCGAAACGCAGTGGCACGATCAGCAGCGCCGCGAGCAAATAGGTCAGCGCATTAAGGGCGAAGACCGTTTCAAAACCGAAAGCGGCCACCAGCAACCCCGACACCAGACTGCCGCCGACCATGGCTGCTGAGGACGCCGAGGTGATCCAGGCGTTGGCCTTGAGCAGGTGCGCCGGGTCGATCAAGCGCGGCAACTGGCTGTTGAGGCCGATGGCGAACATTGAATTGCCCAGGCCAAGGCCGAAGGCGATGACTGGCAACAGCCATGCCTGCTGATTCGCCGGTGTGACCATCAGCAGCCCCAGCAGTGCAGCGCGCAACAGATCGAAAGCAATCAGCGGCGCGCGACCCTGCCAGCGCCGGTAGAAGCGTGTGCCAAGCAGACTGGCAAAAATCCCGCCACCGACGCGGCTGGCGAGGAAGATGCCGACACTCATGGCGCTGTTGCTCAGCAGATAAACGTAAGTGGCCAGCGCGACCATGTTGAGGAAGGCGCCGAAATCGGAGATCAGCCGGGCGGTTACGATCAGGTGGGTGTTGCGCGGGGTACTCACATACGGTCCTTGTAGGAGCTGCCGAAGGCTGCGATCTTTTGATCTTGTCCTTGAAGCAAAGGCAAAAGATCGCAGCCTTCGGCAGCTCCTACAAGGGCACGCTCGCGTCTGCGGAAAGTGCGCGGGCACAAAAAACCCGGCCGAAGCCGGGTTTCTCGTCAAACGATCACTGCATCCACGGCGGTGGAGGCGGCTCTTCGGGTTTGCCTTTCGGCGCGTCGTCCGCCGCGCGAATGGCCTGCTTGCGTTCCTCGTCGAGGCGCGCCGCTTCGATCTCTCGCAGCACCCCGCCGACATCCGCCAGGTCTTCCGGATCGTCGAACTCGCCGGTCAGCACACTGTTCGGGTGCAAGGTGCCGGCTTCGTACAACGCCCACATTTCCTTGGCGTACTTGGTCTTCTTCAACTCCGGCGCGAAACGCCCGAAGTACGAAGCCATGTTGCCAACGTCGCGCTCGAGCATGCTGAACGCGTGGTTGTTGCCCGCAGCGTCGACTGCCTGGGGCAGGTCAATAATCACCGGACCGGTCGGGGTCAGCAGCACGTTGAACTCGGAGAGGTCACCGTGCACCAGACCGGTACACAACATCAGCACGATCTGCGAAATCAGGAAGGCGTGATACTCGCGCGCCTGATCCGGCTCCAGCACCACATCGTTCAGCCGCGGCGCAGCATCGCCGAATTCATCCGCCACCAACTCCATCAACAGCACGCCGTCGAGGAAGTCATAGGGCTTCGGCACCCGCACACCCGCACCGGCCAGACGGAACAGCGCCGCCACTTCGGCGTTCTGCCAGGCGTCCTCGGTCTCTTTGCGACCGAACTTGGACCCCTTCGCCATGGCCCGCGCCTGGCGACTGTTGCGAACCTTGCGGCCTTCCTGATACTCGGCCGCCTGGCGGAAACTGCGTTTATTCGCCTCCTTGTAGACCTTGGCGCAACGCAACTGATTGCCGCAGCGCACTACATAAACAGCTGCCTCTTTGCCACTCATCAGTGGACGCAGCACTTCGTCGACCAGACCGTCCTCGATCAGGGGTTCAATGCGTTTTGGAGTCTTCATCAGCTTTTATTGTGGGTCCTTTATTACCAAACACGCGAATGTCACTCGTTATACGGCAATCCTCGCCCGACGGGGAGGGGGTGCCGACCTGTGAACCTTGAGGATGCACACACTGTGCCGGATCGAACGTAGCGACCGGGGCGAATCATAGCCGAGACCGTGGCATTGATTGGTATCGGCCGGCAAGGGCATTTGCGACAGAATCTGACATGCTACGGTCCCCTTGTAGGAGTGAGCCTGCTCGCGATAGCGGCGTATCAGTTGAAAAACTCATCATCTGACACACCGCTATCGCGAGCAGGCTCACTCCTACATGGGATCGCGTTTAGCGTTCGATAATCGCAGTGACACCCTGCCCGCCCGCCGCGCAGATCGAGATCAACCCCCGCCCCTTGCCGGCCGCATCCAGCAGCTTGGCCAGGTTCGCCACAATCCGCCCGCCGGTCGCGGCAAACGGATGCCCCGCCGCCAAGGAGCTGCCTTTGACGTTAAGCCGACTGCGATCAATCGAACCCAACGGCGCGTCGAGTCCCAGGCGGGTTTTGCAATATTCGGGATCTTCCCAGGCCTTGAGCGTGCACAACACCTGCGCGGCGAACGCTTCGTGAATCTCGTAGTAATCGAAATCCTGCAAGGTCAGGCCGTTGCGCGCCAGCAAGCGTGGCACGGCATACACCGGCGCCATCAGCAGGCCCTCGGCACCGTTGACGAAATCCACTGCCGCCGCCTCGCCGTCGCGCAGATAAGCAAGGATCGGCAAGCCGCGCTCGTTGGCCCATTCCTCAGTGCCGAGCAACACCACCGAAGCACCATCGGTGAGCGGCGTGGAGTTGCCCGCGGTCAGCGTGCCCTTGGCATTTTTTTCGAAGGCCGGCTTCAGCGTGGCGAGTTTTTCCAGGGTCAGGTCAGGACGCAGGTTGTTGTCGCGGGTCAGGCCAAGAAACGGTGTCATCAGATCGTTATGCCAGCCTTCGCTGTAGGAAGCGGCGAGTTTGTGATGACTTTCGAAGGCGAGTTGATCCTGTTCTTCCCGGGGAATATTCCACGTCTGCGCCATCAATTCACAGTGCTCGCCCATCGACAGGCCAGTGCGCGGCTCGCCGTTGCGCGGGAATTCGGGGATCAGATGTTGAGGGCGCAATTGCAGCAGGGTTTTCAGTTTGTCAGCGGTGCTCTTCGCGCGGTTGGCTTGCAGAAGAATCCTGCGCAGGCCTTCGCTGACGCTGATCGGCGCGTCGGAGGTGGTGTCGACGCCGCCGGCAATGCCGCAATCGATCTGGCCGAGCGCGATCTTGTTGGCCACCAGCAGTGCCGCTTCCAGACCGGTGCCGCAGGCTTGCTGGATGTCATAGGCCGGTGTCGTCGGAGACAAGCGCGAGCCGAGCACGCATTCGCGAGTCAGGTTCATATCCCGTGACAATTTAAGCACCGCGCCCGTTACCACCTCGCCGATGCGCTGGCCGTGCAGGTTGTAGCGCTCGATCAGGCCTTCCAGCGCGGCCGTCAGCATCACCTGATTGCTGGCCGTGGCATACGGCCCGTTGGAGCGGGCGAAGGGGATGCGGTTACCGCCGATGATCGCGACGCGGCGCAGCTGAGTCATAAAAGCTCCTGTCAGACTTGCGAATTCACATAGATCCTTTGTAGGAGTGAGCCTGCTCGCGATAGCGGTGTATCAGGCTAATGACACGTTTCTGACCCACCGCTATCGCGAGCAGGCTCACTCCTAAAAGGGGCCGGTGTTGTTTCTGGATTTGTGTCTGGCTACAAAACCACCGCGGCCAAACTACTCTGCTAAACCAGCGTAGGCCTTAATGCGCCGATCGAACGATTGATTGCCGTGGACAGTCCACACTTTGAACCCCAACTTCTGGAGAGCGTTCCATGTCTGACCGCTATATCGACTTCGCCAACTCATCCTTCGGCCATCGTCTGGTCGGGGCCTTGGGCCTGCCGTCGCCGGTGCGGCTGGAACGCTGGCAAGCGGGGCGTCTGCGGCCGATCGAGGGTGCGCTGTTGATCGGTGGCGGGCCACTGGCCGAACGGATCAGTGTGTTTGCCAATCGCCTGACCGATGCAATCTACAGCTACGGCACCGAGCCCTCGCTGGCCACCGCATGGATTCCCGGCCACGGGCCGAAGCTCAAAGCGGTGGTGTTCGACGCCAGCGATCTGCAGCACACCGACCAGCTCAAGCAACTGCGCGAATTCTTCCAGCCATTGATGAAGAACCTTGAACATAGCGCGCATCTGGTGATCCTTGGTCGCGCGCCGGAATCCCTGAGTGATCCGTTCGCCTCCAGCGCGCAACGAGCACTTGAAGGCTTCTCCCGTTCGCTGGCCAAAGAGCTGCGCGGCGGTGGCACATTGCAGCTGATCTACGTCGGCGAGGGTGCCGAAGATCAACTTGAAGGTCCGCTGCGATTCTTCCTCTCGCCGAAAAGTGCGTTCGTTTCCGGCCAGGTGATTCGTCTGACCGCGTGCGCCACGCCGGTGACCGACTGGACCCGACCGCTGGCGGGGCGCAAGGCGTTGGTCACGGGTGCTGCACGCGGGATCGGCGCGTCGATTGCCGAAACCCTCGCCCGCGATGGCGCCGAGGTGATCCTGCTCGATGTGCCACCGGCCAAGACCGACCTCGAAGCTCTCGCCGCCCGCCTCGGCGGCCGCGCGATCACCCTGGATATCTGCGCCGATGATGCCGCCACCCAATTGATCGAACACCTGCCCGACGGGCTCGACATCCTCGTGCACAACGCCGGCATCACCCGCGACAAGACCCTGGCCAACATGACCCCGGAATTCTGGGACGCGGTGCTGGCCGTCAACCTCAATGCGCCGCAAGTGCTGACCAAGGCCCTGCTCGACAGCGGCACCCTGCGCGACAACGCACGGGTGGTCCTGCTCGCCTCGATCAGCGGCATCGCCGGCAATCGCGGGCAGACCAACTACGCAGCAAGCAAGGCTGGCCTGATCGGTCTGGCCCAGGCCTGGGCGCCGACACTGCTGGAACGCGGGATCAGCATCAACGCCGTCGCCCCCGGTTTTATCGAGACGCAAATGACTGCGCACATTCCGTTCGGCCTGCGCGAGGCCGGCCGGCGCATGAGTTCGCTGGGCCAGGGCGGCTTGCCGCAAGACGTTGCCGAGGCTGTGGCGTGGCTGGCGCAACCGGGCACGGGCGCGTTCACCGGCCAAGCGCTGCGGGTGTGTGGCCAAAGTGTGCTGGGGGCTTGAGCATGAGCATCGAATGGCAAACGCTGGATCGTGAACCGAGTCTTCCGGGGCTTTATTCGCGCGCGGCGACACGGCGCAAAATCACCGGCACGCAACTGCCCGACAGCGGTCTGCGCTGCTGGGTCGATATCGACGGCAAGCGGCTGGCGGCTTATCGCAAGGTCTGCGGTTTCGTCGATGATGGCCTGCTGCCGCCGACCTATCCACACATCCTCGCCTTCGCCTTGCAGATGCAATTGCTCACGGCCAAGGACTTTCCGTTCCCGCTGCTCGGGCTGATTCACCTGAGCAACCGCATTCGCGTGTTGCGCCCGATGGGGGCTATCAGTCGCGCGCAAGTCAGCGTGCGCGTGCACAACCTGCAACCGCATGCCAAAGGCGCGACATTCGATCTGCTCACCACCCTGGACGATCAGCTCGGTCCGCTGTGGGAAGCCGAGAGCCGGATGCTCTGTCGCGGCGTGAAACTCGAGGGCGAGGCGCAGGCACATGACTGGGAGCCGTCGCAGGATTTGCTTGAGGTGACACGCTGGACGGCGCCCGCCGATATTGGTCGTCAGTATGCGAAAGTCTCCGGCGACTACAACCCGATTCACCTGAGTGCAGCGAGCGCCAAGCTGTTCGGTTTTCCCACGGCGATCGCGCACGGTTTGTGGAACAAGGCACGCACTCTGGCGGCGCTCTCTGATCACCTGCCCAAAGCCAACCTGGAAATCGCCGTGCACTTTCGCAAACCGGTGCGCCTGCCCAGTGAAGTGACGTTGCTGGCGAGCGCAGCAGGTTCCAGCGGCGAATTGCGCCTGTTCGGTGCCGCCGACCTGGAACATATGGTCGGCCAATGGCAACCGATCGCCTGATCTGACGGGGCGGAAAAACCCGTTAATTGTGTATATATCACTTAAGTTTTTCCGCGCCCTGCCCAGCGCTGTGAAAAAACCGAGCCTTGAATTTCAAGGCTTTTTTTTGCCCGTTTATCACCTGCGTATTAGTCCTTCGGCATTGCGCCGGGCCTTGTATATAAAGGGGTTAATACCAACTTGAGAATGGTGCAAAACCTGCGATCGACTGAGATTACCAGCACGGACGAGGCATCGCCGACGACAGATCAGCGGGCCATCGAAGGCAACGTAACGTTGTGACAGGTGCAGGAATCTCAATCATGAAAACTCAAGTGATGTGGTCCAAATCGGCAATCGCGCTGGCACTGATTCTTTCTGTAGGACTCGTCGGCTGCAGCAGCGGCGGTGGCGGTCATCGCAGCAGCTCCGGCAGCTCGACTGCAGATGGTACGGCGGGTACCGATGGCAGCGGCGGCGCGGGGGGTGGAACCGGCGGCGATACTGCTGGCACAGGCGGGACCGGTGGTACTGGCGGCACTGGCGACGGAACAGCGGGCACGGGTGGTACCGGTGGCACTGGCGGAACCGGCGGCGGTACCGATCCAACCAATCCGACCAACCCGACAGACCCCACCGATCCCACCACCCCGACCAATCCGGCCGCGCCTTCGCTGGTGACCACCACACTGGTGCAGGATGTCGGCAAAACCGTCAGCGGTGTCGGCGATGGCGTGGGCCAGGTGGGTGATGCCTTGAGCAACGTTCCGCTGGCCGGCGGCATTGTGCAGAGCGTCGCCAATACCGCTGGCAATGTGGTCAGCACCTTGGGCGATGGCGTGAGCAATGGCATCGGCAAACTGGCCACCGATCCGAAGGGCTTGACCACCACCGTGGCCTCGGTTGGCGGTGTGGTCTCGGATGTCGGTGATGGCGTATCTGATCTCAGCGCCAAACTGAACACAGCGACCAGCCGCGTTCCCGTGGTCGGTGGCGTCGTGACCAAAGTAGTGCCGCTGGTCGATGGCATAGGTGAAAAAGTCACCATGCTCGGCGACACCCTCAACACCACCCTCAGCAACGGCCCGACCAGCCAGTTGACCAACAAGGTCGGCAGCGGCCTGGTGCCGGTGATCGCCATGGTCGAAAGCACCACCGATAAACTTGGCGATGCCACCGCCCTGGGTGATCCGCTCAAAGGTGTGATCTCGAAGGTGGGCGGCACGGTGAACAGCCTTGGCGGCAAAGTCACCGACGCCGGCAACGGCAGTGCCCTGACCAACACCCTCGGCGGCGCCTTGAGCAACGCCGGCACGGCGGTCGGCAAAGCGGGCGGTCTGGTGTCCAATGGCACGGGTTCAGGTACCGGTGGCGTCGGTGGTGGTCTGGGCGGCACCGGCCTGCTGCAAACCGTCGGTGGCGCAGTGGTCAATGTTGGCACCGGTCTGAATGCCGGCAGCACCAGCGGCGTGGTCAGTGCCGGTGGCGTTACCGCGGGTGGCCTGGGCAACGCAGTTGCTTCGCTCAACACCGTACTCGGTGGCTCGGGCACACCGATCACCGCTCCCACTTCGCCGCTGGCAAGCGTTGGCGCCGCAGTGGGAGCAGGTCTCAACCCTGTGACCAGCGCGGTCACCACTGTCACTCAACAGGTCGGCGCAGCCACCGGTCTCGGCACTCCGGTTGCCGGTATCACCGGCCAGGTGGGCGCTGCGGTGGGCAGCGTCGGCGGTGCGATCGCCGCGACCAACACCCCGGTGACCACGGCAGTCGGTGGGCTGGTAACCAATGTCGGCGGCACCGTGGCGGCCGTCGGTGGGCTGGTCAACAACGGCACTGCCACTGGCGGTACAACTGGCGGTCTGGGCGGGGTGCTCGGCGGGCTGACCGGCGCGCTTGGGGGCAACAAACGCTAAATTGCACCTGGCCGATTCGACGGCCTTACCTACAGCGCCTACGCTTGGTTGAGGGCGGAAGATTCCCACGAGTCTTCCGCCTTTTTTCTAAGGAAAAACCTGCCCTGTGCTGTGTTCTGACCATGGAGTGTCCTATGCGCGTACTGGCATCCCTGCTGTGCCTGAGCCTCAGTTCCGCTGCCCTCGCCGACACCTTGCCCAGTTTTCTCAACAGCAACGAAACCACCCGCAACCTGCCCGTCCCCAACCTTCCTGCCGACGCCTATCGCCCGAGCGCGGCGCCGCTGCAAGTGCCGGATCCCGGCGCGACCGCCGCACAACCACTGCTGATGGAAACCAGGATCAACCTGAAGACCGTGCAGATCGAAGGCGGCACGATTTATCCACTCAACGAACTGGCCGAAGTCTACAAACCATTGATCGGCCGTGAGGCCAGCCTTGCCGAACTGATTGAAGCGACGCGCAACATCACCCGTCGCTACCAGCACGACGGCTACCTGTTGTCCTACGCGTTTCTGCCGCAACAGGACTTCGATGAGGGCGTGGCGCGGGTGGTGCTGGTTGAAGGCTACGTGCGCGATATCCAGATGCAGGGCGACATCGGCCGGGTCAAAGGCCTGCTCGACAGACTCGCCGCGAAAATCCAGGCTGAACGCCCGCTGACGCGCAAGACCTTCGAGCGCTACACCACGCTGATGAGCCGCATTCCCGGCGTAACGATTCAAGCGCAAGTGCCGCCACCGGGCACCACCGATGGCGCCACCACCCTGGTCGCCCAGGCCAGCCGCAAACCGTTCACCAGCACCCTGAGCACCACCGAAGACAACCGCAACGGCCCGCAGGCGTTGCTCGGCGTCAGCAGCAACTCGCAGACGTCGATGGGCGAACAGTTGAGCCTCAGCGGCCTGTTCCCACCGGGCGACGACAAAGAGCATTACTACCGTCTCGACTACAGCCAATTCCTCGACGCCGAAGGCACGCAACTCAACCTCTCGGCTTCGCGCTACCGCGCCGACCCGGACACCGAAGTGCTGGTCGGCGGCGGTGGGCGCCTGAGTACCCACCGCGAGAATGATCGCTACTCGATCGGCTTCAGCATGCCCCTGATCGCCTCCGCCAACGAACTGCTGACCGCCGGCTCACGCCTCTACGCAGTCGACGACAAGACGCGCTACGACGGCGTCAACTTCCCCTTCAGCACCGAGCTGCGCACCGACGTCCGCGCCCTCGCCTTCGAAGGTGACTGGCGCAAGGCCGACGCCCGCCAACTGCGCATCCTCAGCGCCGGCGTCTACCAGGGTTTCGACAGCCTCGGTGCAAACACCAACTACGACGACATCGATCTGGATTTCTTCCGCGTGAGACTGTCCGGCGTGCAGAGCGACAAGTTTCTCGACAACTGGCAAGGCGTGCTCTCGGCAGCGCTGTACTGGAGCGACGACACCCTGCCCGACAGCGAGCGCGCGGTGTTCGGCGGACAGAATTTCGGCCGTGGCTACCCCGACGACCAGGCCTCGGGCGACAAGGGCTGGGGCGTGGCCTACGAGGTCAACTACAGCTTCAACCGCGACGGCAACTGGGTGCGCATCCTGCAACCCTACGTGGTCCTCGACCGCTCGCGCAGCTGGTTCAACCAACTGCCGGTGCAGGCCAACAACCTGTCATCCACCGCCGTCGGGCTGAGATTTGGCGATGCCAGGTACTACAACATCGCCCTGGAAGTGGCGAAGGCCATGTCCGATGAAGCGCTGGACACGTTCAATCGCAAGCCGCGGTACAGCATCAGTTTCAGTTATCAGTTGTGAGGGGCGAGCGGTGTGTCAGTCAGGATTTTTTCAGCTGACACACCGCTTTCGCGAGCAGGCTCGCTCCTACAGTTTCGATCGTTGGTATTCAGTGAGAAACAGGTCGGCTGGCAGGCCGCCTTCGCGAGCAAGCCAGCTCCCACAGTTTGATCGTGGGTATTCAGTGATAAACAGGTCGGCTGGCAGGCCGCCTTCGCGAGCAGGCTCACTCCTACAAAAGCCAAAACAAAGCAGCGCAGCTGCCCGCGGCGAAGCCGCACCACTCAACAATGAGCGCAAGCTCGAGTGCTTTTGATCTTGATCCACCGGCGACGTCGGAAGGCTGAGTGGAGGGATTGATCCGGGCGTGGGAGCGCAGCGACCGTCTGGCGCAGCCAGACACAGCGGAAGGAGGTGCAGCGAAGCAAACCGGAGCCGCTGCGCCCGGATCAGTCCCGGAGCGAAGGAACCCGAGCCTGCGAGGGCCGAACGTAGGAGCAAGCCTTTTGGGTTACCTTTTTGGCGTTTGAAAAAGGTGACCCGCCGTAAGGGCGGAACCGTAATCAGCAACACCCGCAGCAACGGATATTCACCCAAACCCCCACCAACACGGTCGGCCCAAAGGCCGCCGAGTTCACCCAGCCTCAACCCGAGGCTTGGGAAACAGATTATCGAGAGTCTCCAACAACCGAACGTGATAAATCGGCTTGCGAAACAGATCCAGCACCTGCAACCGCAACATATCGCTGACATCCTCCATGTCCGCATGCCCCGACATCACAATCACCGGCAAATGCTCACGCGACGTATGCTCACGCAGCCGCCTGATCAACGACATGCCCGACTCCTCCGGCATGCGCAGATCAGTAATCACCAAGGCAATATCCGGATGCCGGGTCAACAGATGCAACGCCAACTTCACCGACGTCGCGGTATGACAGGTAAAGCCCTCCCCCTCCAGCAACTCCGCCAACTCCAGCAACGCGTCTTCTTCATCATCGACCAGAAGCAACTGTTGGCGGGACGGCGAAGGCGCGTTCATAGGCAATACCTGAATGCTGAAAGGTAAATCCAGTGTAGTGCGATATCAGCCAGGTGCAGTGTTCAAAAGCCTCAAGGTGTTGGCCGAGTAACAGCCGTACCATCGAGCGACGTCAGAACATTGTTGAAAATCGCCAGCACCCTGTCTCCAAGCGGGCTAACGAATGCAACCACCACCACCGCCACCATCGCCACCACGATTGCATACTCAATCGCCGAAGCACCCTCTTCGCTGCTGGCAAACGCCCGAGCCTTGGCCATCAGATAATCGAAAGTCATACGAAACATAGCTCTACTCCTTCGCGCCCCTGGCGCCCACATCACGACCGCGGCATGGTTCCACCGTGCCACTTGAGCATTGTCAACAAACCCCCGCCCAACAACTGTAAGAACGCATTAATCACAAAGCATTAATCCCAACGTGTCGCCGCCGTTTCCCACTGACAATTGGCCGAAACTCATACTTTGGTGGGTTATTTGCCTGTCATTAATGGCGCTTTTGCTTGGATCAGCTAGCTTGGAAATAGCGAAATAGTTGCATGTTCATAGCTGCCAGATCAGTACGCCTCTCAAGAGCAATTGCAGTTGGCTTGTGCAGCAGGAAAAGGAGAGCCGTCATGAACAGTCGCGTCACCATGGGCCTTGCCGCGTTGTTGTTGCTAGGTGCGGTTGTTGTCGGTTACTGGGGGCTGGTGCTCAGTCGTCAGCCGGCCCCGGTCGCGGAGGCACCCGTCGTACCCGCGCTCAGCGTTGAACAGACTGTCGCGATTGCCGAAGACCAGACCCGCCAACCGGTGGTGGTGCTGGTCCACGATGTACCGCCGTTCACACCGTTGACCGCCGCCGATGTGGCCGTGGAAAAACTGCGCAGTGCACCGGCCGGCAGCCTGACCAGCATTGAACAAGCCGTGGGCCGCACACCTTGGCGGCACCTCAGCGCCGGCACCTGGCTCAGCGACGAAAGCTTTCAGGCCGGTGGCGCGCTGGCGCGGATGATTCGCCGCGACGAGCGCGCGCTGACCGTGGCCGTCGACGAAGTGATCGGTGGCGCCGGGCAATTGCTGCCGGGGGATTATGTCGATGTGCTGCTGTACTTGCGCGAAGACGCGAGCAATCTGCAGCAGTCGGCGCAGATCGCCGTTCCGGCCTTGCGCGTGCTCGGGATCGGCGAACAGTACGGCCTGACCAACGACGGCCAACCGGCATCGCCCGGCCTCAGCGCCGAAGAAAAAATCAAACAGGATCAACGCCGCATCGCCGCGCGCACCGTGGTGCTGGCGGTGCCGGAACAATTGCTCAGCCGTCTGATGCTCGCGACCCAGGTCGGCACGTTGCGTCTCGCGGTGCGCAGCAGCGAAGAACAACGGTTGGCCAGATATTGGGCCGGCGAAACGCAATCGCCCGCGCACCTGGATCGCGCCAACAGCCAGCTTTTCCAGTTCACTCAACTCGCTTTGGGCAGCGCTCAACGAGCACCTTCAACCGCCAGTGTCGGCGCGGCCCCCAGGCCCGCGGTGGAGATCATTCGCGGCAACCAGATCAGCCAACAAACCCCATGACTGCGCAAGGATTCACGTGCATGCAGAGTCGACTCAGACCGACATTGAAACCGGCGCTCCGGGCCTTGCTGTTGTTGGGATTGTCGATGGACTCCGCCCTCGCGGCGGTCGGCAATTGTTCGGCACTGCCGCGTCTGCCTTCGGTGATCGAGATCGGTGAAGGCTTCCAGCAGGACATGCAGTCTCCGGTGGCGATCACCCGCCTGGCGGTCGGCGACCCGAAAATTGCCGACGTGCATGCCAACGGCGGTTCGTCCTTTTTGCTCACTGGCGTCGGTCCCGGCGCGACCAGCCTGATGGTCTGGACGGCGTGTTCCGCGCAGCCGCAACAAGCCATGGTTTTCGTCCAGGGCGCGGCGACCACGGCGCTGACCAGCAGCGTGCCGTCCGACGATCCGACCCTGCCGTCGCAGGTGCAGACCGACATTCGTTTCGTCGAAGTCAGCCGCACCAAACTCAAGGAAGCCACCGCCTCGCTGATCGGCACCCGCGGCAATTTCCTGTTCGGCTCGCCCGGCACACTGCCGCCGATTGACGGCGTGCCGCAGCCGCGCCTGCCGGTGGATAACTCGCTGTTCAATTTTTCCTGGGTCGGCGGCAAGACCATGGCGATCATCAACGCCCTGGAAACCAGCGGCTTCGCCTACACCTTGGCACGGCCAAGCCTGGTGGCGCTGAACGGGCAGAGCGCGAGTTTCCTGGCCGGTGGCGAAATTCCGATCCCGGTGCCCAGTTCCGGCAGTGACAGCGTGTCGATCGAGTACAAGGAATTCGGCATCCGCCTGACCCTGACACCGACCATCATCGGCCGCGACCGCATCGCCTTGAAGGTCGCACCGGAAGTCAGCGAACTGGATTTTGCCAACGCGGTGAACATCGCCGGCACCACCGTTCCGGCGCTGACCATCCGCCGTACTGACACCAGCGTGTCGCTGGGCGATGGCGAAAGTTTTGTCATCAGCGGTTTGATCAGCACCACCAACAGTTCACAGGTGAACAAGTTTCCGGGCCTTGGCGACATCCCCATATTGGGCGCATTTTTCAAGGGTTCGCAGATCAAACGCGAAGAGCGCGAATTGCTGATGATCGTCACCCCGCATCTGGTCCAGCCATTGGCGGCGGACGCGCGACTGCCGTCGTTGCCGGGGGAGAAACTGCGCAACTACGACCCGAATTTCTACCGCATGTTTTTCCTTGAGAACGGTAACTTCGACAAGCGCAGCGGGTTGTCGCAATGAACCAGAATCTTAGTCAGACCTTCCTCGCCATCACCCGCAACAGCACCGATCTGGAATGGCTGCAAAGCGCCCTCGCCCCCCTTGGCCAAGTGGTCAGCGCCGGCGCCGGCAGCCTCGATGAACTGCTCGCGCTGGTCGATGTAACGTTCGCCAATCTGGTGTTCGTCGGCCTCGATCGCGAGCATGTCGTGGCGCAGAGTGCGCTGATCGAAGGTGCGCTCGAGGCCAAGCCGATGCTGGCGATCGTTGCCCTCGGCGACGGCATGGACAATCAGCTCGTACTCAATGCGATGCGCGCCGGCGCGCGGGATTTTGTCGCCTATGGCTCACGCTCCAGCGAAGTCGCCGGACTGGTACGGCGCCTGAGCAAACGCCTGCCGGCCGTCGCGCCCAACACCCAGCTCGGCGGGCTAACGGTGATGTACGGAGTGCAGGGCAGTTCCGACGGTGCCTTGCTCGCCAACCACATGGCAATGGTGGTGCAGAAGAGCGGCCAGCAAACCCTGTTGCTCGACCTCGGCCTGCCCCGTGGCGACAGCCTCGCGTTGTTGGGCCTGGAGAGCTCGTTTCACTTCGGCGATGCCCTGCGCCACCTGCGCCGTCTCGACGCCACGCTGATCGACAGTGCCTTCACCAGCGCCGACCACGGCCTGCGCATTCTTGCCTACGCCAACACCGACGAGCCGCTGGAAACCACCAGTGCCGCCGAGCTGTACATGCTGCTCAGCGCCCTGCGTCAGCACTTCCAGCACATCGTCGTCAACCTCACCGGGCAGGCCGACAGTGAAGCGTTGCGTACCTTCGTCAGCCATTGCGACAAACTGCTCTGGTACACCGACCAGAACGTCCTCAACTGCCGACGCAACCTCGCCGTGCTCAACCAGTGGCGCGAGAAAGGCATGAAGCTCGAGCACGGGCGCTTGCTGATCGATCGCTACCTGAACAACGTCGCGCCGGATGCCGAGACCCTGGGCAAGACCTTCAATCTGCAAGTCATCGCCGTGCTGGCCTTCAGTCCCGATGTGCGTCTGAACGCGAAAAACCAGGGCGTGAGTCTGTTCGAACTGGCGCCACGGGAGAAACTCACCCAGAGCCTGCGCGCCCTCGGCGAACGTCTGGCCAAGCGTTCCGAGGGCCTGAACAAGCCGAAAGTCACTTGGTTCGACCGTCTGCGAGGCAGCTCATGAGCGCAGAAAAACTCTTTGGCGCGACGCCGCGCGGAGCGATCGGCAACAGCGATCACGAAGGCCTGAAACTGGTCCTGCACCGCTACATCATCGATGCCATCGAGGAGTCGGGGCAAAACCTGCTGGAAGGTTCGCGCCAGCAACTGGCGCAGTTCGTCACCGACAAGGTCGCCGAATACATCGCCCGTTTGCATCTGGCAATCTCGCGCTACGAGATGGAGCGTCTCGGCGAAGAAATCGTCGACGAGCTCACCGGTTTCGGCCCGCTGGAAGTCCTGCTGCGCGACCCGTCGGTGACGGAAATCCTGGTCAACGGCCCGCACCGGGTGTTCATCGAGCGCGACGGCGTCCTGCATCAGAGCGATCTGCGTTTTATCGATGCGCATCACGTCGAGCGGGTCATGCAGCGCATCCTTGCGCCACTCGGCCGACGCCTCGACGAGTCCTCGCCGATGGTCGATGCGCGCCTGCCCGATGGCAGCCGGGTCAACGCCATCATCCCGCCGATCGCCCTCGACGGCCCGTGCCTGTCGATCCGCAAATTTCGCAAGGACATGCTCAAGAGCACCGATCTGATGGCGATGCAGACCATCGATCTGGCGATCTTCGAATTTCTGCAGAACGCCGTGGGCAAGCGCTGCAACATCCTCATCAGCGGCGGCACCGGGACCGGCAAGACCACGCTGCTGAACATCCTCAGCCAACTGATCAATCCCCACGAACGGCTGGTGACCATCGAAGACGTCGCCGAGCTGCAACTCGGCCACCCGCACGTGGTGCGCCTGGAAACCCGCCCGCCCAATGCCGAGGGCCACGGCGAGGTCAAGGCCAGCGACCTGATTCGCAACGCCCTGCGCATGCGCCCCGACCGGATTATTCTCGGCGAGATCCGGGGCGTCGAAGTGGTCGACGTGCTCACCGCCATGAACACCGGCCACGACGGCTCGATGAGCACCGTGCACGCCAACAATGCCCAGGACGCGCTGCTGCGACTGGAAACCCTGGTCGGGCTAACCGGGCGCTCGATTGCCGAACGCACCCTGCGTCAAATGATCTGCGCCGCCCTCGACGTGATCATTCAGCTGACACGCATGCCCGATGGTCGACGCTGCGTCAGCGAAGTGGTGGAAGTGGTCGGCATTCGCGAGGACGTCTACGTCACCAACACCCTGTTCCGCCTCGACCGCCGCACCGGTTTCGGCTTTGTGCGCGAAGCGGTCAACCCGGCCGGCGACAAGCTGCGCCACGACGCTCACCCGGGCTGACGGCGAGGAGCACGCAGATGCTGGCACCGATCATTCTTATCGTCATTTGCCTGATGCTGCTCGGGCTGTCGATCTATCTGTTCCTCCAAGGCCTGCGCAAAACCGCGACAGAAAAAGTCCTCAACCGGCTCGCCGCCGGGCAACCGCAAAAGGCCGTGGAACAGACGAAATGGGTGGGATTGGAACGCATGTTTCTGCGTGCCGGACTGGGTCAGCCGAGCGAGCGTTTCGGCCTGTGGCTGAGCCTGTGGGCGGCGGCCGTGGGTTTGGGATTTCTGCTCGCCAGCTGGGTCGGACTGGTGCTGATGCTGATCGCGCCGCCCGTGGCGTTGCGGCTATACATCGCCATTCGCTACCGACGCCGAATCCGCCGGATGATCGAACAACTGCCGCAATTGCTCGACCATACGGTGCGCAGCCTGAAGTCAGGGCGCACCCTCAGCGATGCAGTGCTGGGCGGTATCGAAGCCAGCGAGGATCCGCTGAAAACCGCCATGGGCCGAGTGCAGCGTAACGTGCAACTGGGGGTGAATCTGCCTGATGCAGTCAGCGATTTTGCCGAACTCTACGAGCAGGACGAACTGCGCATGTTCGCCCTCGGCCTGAAGGTCAATCACCGCTACGGCGGCAATGCCAGTGAGCTGCTGGAGAACCTGATCAAACTGATCCGCGAGCGCGACCAGGGCGCTCGGCAGTTGCGCGCGCTGACCGGGGAAACGCGCATGACCGCTTGGGTGCTGGGTTTGCTGCCGCTGATTCTGGTGAGCTATTTCATGCTGACCAACCCCGGCTACATGCTTGGCATGTGGCACGACGAGAGCGGCCAGACCATGTTGCTCACTGCCGCCGCGTTGCAGGTGCTGGGCAGTCTGGCGCTGTGGCGCATGTTGCGGAGCGTTTGAGATGGTCTGGCTCGCGGCGTTGTTGTTGCTGCTCGGTTCGCTGTTATTGGTGGGCAATCACCTGCTCACCGAGCGCCGCCGCGTGCGTCAGGTGCATCAGCGCTTGCAGGGGCAGTTGGTGCGGGAGAACCGCTTCGGCCACTGGCTGCGTGCGCTGGGCAACAGCCGCTTCGGTCGGCGCTCGGTGAGCATCGACAGCGAAACCCAGACCCTGCTCGGCCGCCTCGGCTGGCGTCGTGCCAATGAACGCGCCCTCTTCGCGGCTTGCCAGATCGGCACACCCCTGCTCGCCCTGGGGCTGGCGATCTTTCTGCAGGAAGTGTTCTTCCCGCAGACCAGCCACCGCTGGATGGCGCCGATGTTCGCCGCTGGCGGCGGCTATCTCTTGCCCAAACGCCTGCTCGCCTACGCCGCCGCCCGCCGGCAGAAGACCATCGCCGTGGAAGTCTCCACGTTCATTCCACTGCTGCGCATCCTCTTCGAATCCGGCATGGCGGTGGAACAAGCCCTGCGCGTGCTCAGCATCGAAGCGCAAAAACTGCTGCCGGAGCTGACCAGCGAACTGCGCCTGATCCTCAACCGCGTCGACTCCGGTCTGGAGCTGGGTCAGGAGCTGAACAAGACCGCGGTGATGCTCGCGGTGGACGAATTCACCGACACCTGCGTGATCCTCCAGCAACTGATCCACCAGGGCGGCGGCGCGATGAAATCACTGCTGGCGCTCAAGCAATTGCTGGATGACCGACGCCTGACCCGGCTGCAGGAATACATCTCGAAAATGTCGGCGAAGATGTCGGTGGTGATGATGCTGTTTCTCTTTCCGGCCCTGCTGATCGTACTGGCCGGCCCGGGCTTCACCGCCATTGCCCGCGCCTTCGCAAACTGACCTTGGCTCATGGAGAGCGTTTGATGAAAGTACTGATAGTCATGGCAAGCCTGTTGCTGCTCAGCGGCTGCGCCACGGACGGCCAGGCGCCGTGGACCGCGCTGCTGTCGCCGTCCAGCTGTAGCAAACTCACGTCGGAGCAGGAACTGTCGCTGAACCTCGCCGATGACCTGGCCAGCGACGGCAAGCTCCACGCCAGCCTGGCCAACCTGCAAAGCCTGCCGGACAACCTCAGCGAAGTGCGCCTGCGCAAAGCCAAAGTCTATCGCCTGCTCGGCCGCAGCGAAGCCGAGCCGCTCTACCGCAGCCTGCTTGGCGGCTGCCTCACCGCCCAGGCCGAACACGGCCTCGGCCAGGTCTACGCCGCCCGTGGCGACAATGGCCAGGCCCAGGCCCACCTGCAACGCGCCGCACGCCTGGCACCCACCGACGAGAAAATCCGCAACGACCTCGGCGTGGTCTACCTCAACCAACTGCGCCTCAACGAAGCGAAATTCGAATTCCTCACCGCCATCGAACTGAGCCAGAACAATCAACTGGCGACGCTGAACATGGTCACCCTGCTGCTCTTCCAGAACGACTGGCCACAAGCCGCCGAAATCGTCAGCCGCTCGAAACTGACCCCGGAGCAATTTTCCGAAGCGCAGCAACGCGCGGAAAAACTCAAAGCGCCAACCCACGCCAAAGCCACACCCGGCGACCGCGTCGCCGCCTTCATCGACCCGCTACCGCCGACGCTCAATTAAGGAGACAGCCATGAACATCCGCAAAGGCCTGTGCTACCTGGCCCTGCTCACCCTGCCCCTCAGCGCGCACGCCATCGACGCAGGCCCCGCTTCAGCGCAGCAGCAGGAAACCGAAGGCTGGCTGGTCCTGCAAAGCCGCAACAAAGCTGCCTCACCCAAACCCCAAAGCGCCACCGCCACCGAACGCGAACTGGCGATGCAGCGCTGGCTGAAGAAATACCAGTACGAGATTCCGGACTTTTACGATCCGGATGCGGGCGGGAAGATCGAGAGCAAGAATTAGTTTGGTGGTGACCTTGAGGGCCCCTTCGCGAGCAGGCTCGCTCCCACAGTCGACCGTGTGCTTTCTGTGGGAGCGAGCCGGCTCGCGAAGAACGATAACGCGGTTTCAGGTCTGCGGATCAACCCGATCCAGCGCTCGATTCACCGCCAGCTCGGCCAGCATGACAATCTGCTGAATCGCCAACGCCGTGGAGCGCTGAAAACCACTCAACTCACCAGCGAAATTGCTCGCCATCGCACTCGCCGACGCCAGCGACTCACAGGCATGCGCCAACAGGCTTTCGGTATCGACATTGGGCACCACCATGAACAGCGTGCTGGGCGGGTGTGGTTTTGCGGGTTCGGGACAGAGGTAGAAATCGAGCGCGCGTTTTATCGCTTCGCGGTTTTTCACAAGATCGTCGGCGCGCAGGGCGTCTTCGAGTGGCGTGGTGGGGGATGGGGGTGGGTCGGGGATCAGTTTGTCCATTGAAACGGCTCTCCAAAATCTGCGGTGCGACCCAATGCCATTCTCACGGGGCAAAAGGTGGCAACTGTATGCGGGGTGAGAATACCGGTTATGGACACCCGGCCAGACCGAAGTCTGCCCGCACACAGCCGCCATGACGCATTGCAGACAGCGGACAAGCTGGCGGCGATTATGCGTGCACAGATACTGGATGACCATAAGTAGCAGGGTTCTCACACCCGATCGCCGAAGGTTCGACGACAGCCAGAGACTAGTGGCCTGACGTCCGACGGACAACCTGAAAACCTTGTGGGAAGGTTCTGGTTATCTCGCGTCAGATTTAAACGACTTCAAGTTATCGGCGGACCCACTGGCCTCATTGCGAGCAGGCTCGCTCCCACAGAACAGCAAAAGCAAAATCAAAAGCAAAAGATCGCAGCCTTCGGCAGCTCCTACAGTTGGATCACGTACCAATTAAGAACAGGTCGGCTGTCAGGCCGCCTTCGCGAGCAGGCTCGCTTCCACAGAAAGCAAAAGCAGCGCAGCTGCCCGCGGCGAAGCCGCACCACTCAACAATGAGCGCAAGCTCGAGTAGATTTTGATCTTGGAGCCCGTCGGCAGGCTGAGTGGAGGGATTGATCCGGGCGTGGGAGCGCAGCGACCGTACGACGCAGTCGTACACAGCGAGTGTAGGTGCAGCGAAGCAAACCGGAGCCGCTGCGCCCGGATCAGTCCCGGAGCGAAGGAACCCCGAGCCCCAGCGAGCGGGCCGAACGTCAGGGCGAAGACCTTTTGGTTCCTTTTGGGGCGTTTGCCAAAAGGGACTCGCCGTAAGGGCGAAACCCTAAGAAGCCGTTACCGCAGCAACGGATATTCACCGATTAATGAGCCGTAACCCGCTGCCGCCCAACAGAACCGCTGGGCGACAAAGCCAAGGCCAACTGCGTCCGATTATGCATATGCGTCAAACGCAACACCTGCGACACATACAGCTTCACCGTGTTCTCGGTAATCCCCAACTCACAGGCAATCTGATAATTGGTCTGCCCCTTGCCCACCAACCGCGCCACATCCAACTGCCGCGGCGACAACTGACTGAACACCGCCGGCATCTCGGCAGACTCAGGCTCACCCTCACTCACCACCGGCGCAGGCGAGCGCCGCACCTTGTCCAGATCCTGATAAAGGTCATCAATCGACTCGGACAAAAACTGCAACTTCTGATTCAGATGCCCCAGATGCAGATTCTTCTGCCGCTCCTGCAAAGCCAGCTCCTGACGCTGTACGCCTTCGAGCAACTCAGCCAGTTCAATCGGCTTCTGATAGTAATCGGCAATCCCCGCGCGCAGCGCCTTGATCACATCCTGCTTGTCGGCGCGCCCAGTGAGCATGATCGCCTCGAACACCCGCTGCTTGCCGGCCAGGCGCTGCAACGCCTGGATCAACTCGATGCCATCCATGTCCGGCATGTGCAAATCGCTCAGCACCAGACCGATGTCCGGGTCCGCCCTGAACAGCTCGATGGCTTCAAGACTCGAATCGCACGGCACGCAACGGTAGCCACTGCTCTCAAGAAACTCACACAGTTCTTCGACGATCAGCGGCTGATCATCGACCACGAGGATTTTTACCGCATTAGGCTTGTTCACGAACCACTCCATTGCTCGGGCCAACGCTGACGATTCCTGCACTTTGGTGGCGTATTCGCCTGAATTGAAAGTAGACCCACTTTCCGACTATGTACATAGGACTAGTGGCACCCCGCAATCAGGTGATCCAGTACCACGAAAGCACTGCGCCTACCCACACGAACGGCGCAAATGGCAGCTTTTTTGACTTGTCAGGGGCCAGATGGCGCAAAAGCTCCGTAAGCCCTTGACCCATAAGAGGCCAGACTTTTGGCGCGAGCAGCAGCCACAAGACGCTGGCCACGCCCGCGCCAATAAACGCGCCGAGAACAAAGATGCCGTTCGTCGCAAGACCCAGGGCTGTCATTAATTTCACATCGCCGGCGCCCATGCGGCCCAGGAAATAACCGGGCAATGTCAGCAGCAAAGCGATCAGACACGCCCAGCCGCCCTGCCCCGCGTCAGCGCCCAGCCAGGTGCTGCCGGTCGCCAGCAACCAGACCAGCGCCAGCGCGCCCACGCCCAACGTCAGTACGTTGGAAATTCGCCGTTGCCGGACATCCTGCGCAGCGCAGATCGCCAGCCAGATCAGAACCAGAGAAATCTGCATCCGCTAAAAGCCGTCCGTTTTGGCTGAATGATTCTATGCTGATACTACGCAGTGACTGTCAGGGTAGACGCACGCATGAAAAACGGCTTTCGCAGGTCGCAAAAAGGTGCGGTGGCGATCGAATTCGCCTTGGTGTTCATCATCTTTTTTGCGGTGTTTTATGGGTTGGTCAGCTACGGCTTGCCCTTCGTGATGATGCAATCGTTCAACCAGGCCACCGCCGAAGCCGTACGCCGCAGTGTCGCGGTGGACCCGACCACGCCGAACTATTCGACGGTGGTGGTCAACACCGCCAATGCCGCGCTGACCCAACAACTGCAGTGGCTGCCCTCGGCCCTGAATCTGGTGGTCGGGGTCGACACCAGCTCAGCGTACGACACGGGTACCGGGACCCTGACCGTCAGCGTCAATTACCCGGTGAGCAAGCTCAATCAGATCATGCCGTTTCTGGTACTGCCGGGCATTGGCACGGTGCCCAATCTGCCCACGCACCTGACCGCCCGCTCGAGCCTGCAATTTTGACCGCCGGCGATAAACTCTTCGGGCGTTTGCTCAAGCGTGCGCCCAGCGCTGTCCTTGAGCTGCCGGACCGCCTCGGCGCACCGCCCACCGGGCTGCATCTGTATTTGAATGGCGACGGCGAGGTGTTGCAGATCGCCGGCCCGCTGCGGCATTTGCTCGCCCAGCACAAACTCAACGACCAACCGTTGCCGCTCAGCGCCTATCTGCTGCCGCATAGCCTGCTGACCATCGAAGGTCAGCCGCGGGACTGGCACGGGCAATTGCTCGATCTCGACTTTCCCGGCCTGAATGATCAGCCGCTGCACTTGCGCGGGTGGGTGCAACCATTGGGTGACGGCTGGCTGCTGCAACTGCTCGACATCGCCGACCTGCTGCTTGAACGCCAGCAATCGCGTGATCGCGACGCCTGCCAGACCCTCGCCGCGCAGGTCAGCGATCATCTGCGCACCTGCAGCCTGACGCGTTTGCCGACGGTGCTCGGCGAACAATTGCAGGCCATCGCCCAGCGCTGGCATATCCCCTGCCTGGCCGTGGCGCTGCTCGACGAGCAAGCTCAGGGCTGGCAGGTTCATCAACAGTTTCGTGGCCACGACGCTCCACAATTGTGGGAGGACGGCCAGTCATTGGGCACGCCGCTGGACAGCCTCAACGGCAGCGCGCCGCAACGCCTCGCGGGCCAGCAGGGCCGTTATGAGCACTCGCGATTGCAGGCCACCTTCGGCAACGCCAACGGTTTCGCCGTGCCCTACAGCAATGATCAAGGCGTGGTCGCGTGGCTGCTTTGCGGGTTTTACACGGTCGACAACGTGGCACCATGGCTGACCGATCGCGACTGGCTGACCCTGGCCGGCGCACTGGCCGGGCCGTTGCTCAGCCGCTTGCGCGAGCAGCGCCATGTGCAATCGATGGAGCGTCTCGATTCCCTGCAACACCTGCTCGGTACCGGCTGGTGGGAAATCAGTGCCGACGGGCAGATTGCACTGGCGCCGTCACTGGCCTCGGCACTGGGCCTCAGCGACCGCACGCTGGCGGTGGAAGACTGGCTGCGACTGTTCCATCCCGCCGACCGCGACGAGTTGCGCAGCCGTTTGCACGCCCTGCAACTGCAAGGAGAAGCGCTGCCCCTGAGCGTACGCCTGCACCGTGCGGATGTCGGCGCAACCGCGACGTGGTACCGGATTCAGGGTCAGGTCAGCGGCACGGGTGAGCATCGGCGTCTGGTCGGGTTCATGCTCGATATCAGCGATATCCAGAATCAACAACAGCGCGCCGCTGCCGCCCATGCGCGGCTGGACAATCTGATCGCCAGCTCGCCAGCGGTGATCTATGTGCAGCGTTATGAAGAAGGCGCGCTGATCCCGGCGTTTTTCAGCGCCAGCCTGCAACCCTTGCTCGGCTGCACACTGGAAGACTGCGACGCGGCAGCGCTGGTCGAGCGCGTGCATCCCGATGACCGCGAACTGTATTTCCAGCGCAACCGCCAGTTGCTGCGCGAAGGCTCGGTGCGTGCGCGTTATCGCCTGCGTGACAGCCGTGGCGACTATCACTGGCTGCTCGATGAAGCAAAATTGCTGCGCAACGATCTCGGTCTGCCGGTCGAGGCAGTGGGCCTGTGGCTGGATGTCACCGACGCGACGCTTGCCGCCGAGCAGGTCCGCCAGAGCGAAGAGCGTTACCGGATTCTGGTCGAGGACTCGCCTGCGATGATCTGCCGTTATCGGCCTGACCTGACGCTGACTTTTGGCAACCGACCGTTGGCTACTTATCTGGAATGCACCCCGGAGCAACTGCCCGGGGTTGATCTCGGCGGCTGGATGTCCGAGGAACAGCGCGGCGCTTTTGTGCAGCGCCTGAGCCAACTGACCCCGGAACAACCGGTGAGCACCGCCGAAATCAGCCTGCAATTGCCCGGACGCGAACACGCCTGGTGGGTCTGGTCGGATCGTGGCGTGTTCGACGAGCACGGCCAGTTGATTGAAGTGCAAGCCGTGGGCCGCGACAACACCGAGGTGCGCCGCTCGCAACAGCAACTTACGCAAAGCGCGAAAATGGCCACCCTCGGCGAAATGGCCACCGGCCTCGCCCACGAGATCAATCAGCCGCTGAACGTGATGCGCATGGCCATCGTCAACGTGCTCAAGCGCCTCGGCAACGGTGATGTTCAGGTCGATTACCTGACCGACAAACTCAACCGCATTGACGCCCAGGTGCAACGCGCGGCGAAAGTGGTCGACCACATGCGCGTCTTCGGTCGGCGCTCGGAAATCGAGCAGCAATTGTTTAATCCGGCGCAAGCGATCGAGGGCACGCTGTCACTGCTGGCCGAGGGCATGCGCGGTAAAGGTGTCGACCTGCGCATCAGCGAGACCGGTTTCGAGGCGCAGGTGCGCGGCTACGTCGATCAGCTGGAACAGGTGCTGATCAACCTGATGGTCAACGCCCGCGACGCGCTGCTCGGCAAACGCGACAGCGACTCAGCGTTCAAGCCATGGATTTCGATCTACGCCGAGCGTGACGAAGAAAGCGTGCGCTTGTGGGTCGAGGACAACGGCGGCGGCATCGATCCGCGTTTGCTGGAGCGGATCTTCGAGCCGTTTTTCACCACCAAACCGATCGGCGTCGGCACAGGCCTGGGCTTGTCGGTGAGCTACGGCATCATCGCCAACATGGGCGGCCAATTGAGCGTGCGCAACTCGGCAGAAGGCGCGCGGTTCTGCATCGAACTGCCGATTGCCACGGACGATCAGATCACCAGATAGGCTTTGCCGGTCTGCCCGCAGGTCATGTTGGCGCCTACCTCGGTGTTCATCAGGTTGATCCCCAGGCCTTTGAGCAGATTGTTCAGCAACGGGTCGAGCAAGGGGCTGATCAACCCGGTGACCACCGGCAACAAGCGGTTGGTGACATCGCTGATCAACGAGGCGACGCCCGTGACAATGGCGCCCAGCGGATTGCTGCCGACGGGTTTGTAGACGATCAGGTTGATCCCGGACAGGGTGTTCGCCAGGCTGCCGACGATGTTGCTGGTCGGCGCGGCGGGCAGCAGACTCGGCGGCAGTTTGAGATTGGCCGGGGTGGCGAAGGGCGTGGTACTGGAGAACAGCAGGTTCTGCGTGGTTTGCGCGACGCTGGCGTCGAGTTTGAGGGCGATGCCGCCAGCGCCGTACTGGACGTGGGAGGCGGCATCGCAACTGCCGATGCCGAGAATCCTGTGGCAGGTGATGATGCCGAGATCGACCAGTGGCAACGGCGCCACCGTTGGTTCGGCGACTGAAGAGAACGCTGCGACGGGATCGATCTTGCCGAGCTTGAGATCGGCCAGAGAGGTCGTGGTGGTGGCGGTCAGGCTTTTGCTGCCGGTGTCGCCGGTCGGGCAACGGTAATCGCTGACATAGCTTTTCGCACCGCCGGCATCCAGGGCGATATCGATTTGCGGCGAGGGCAGCAGTTTCGGATCGAGCTGTTGGCAACCGGCGCCCAACAGGCAGAGCACTGAGTTGAGCGTGTCCACCAGGTTCAGGCTCAGCAAGGCATTGAGTGTCGGCGTCAACGTACCGACCAGGCCGAGGACTGCATTGGTCAACCCGGTCACGCCGTTCAGCACCGGCAAATTCACCGACAACAGCGTGCGAACCTGCGCAGTGCGCACATAAATCCGCTCCGGTCCCAGCGGGTCGGCCTTGGCCCGCGCCGGGTCGCCAATCGCCGAGAACTGCGGCGGCTCGATTACCTTCACCCGCACCGTGACACCGGCCAGCCCCAGCACATTGACCGGCAAGGTCGCCGCCACCGCGCTCTTGCTGTTGGCCAGTTGCACCACGCCCTGCACCAGTTGCAGTAACTGCAGATTGGCATCCAGTCCCGCCGCCGTGGTGCCGGTTTGCAGTTGCAGGATCTCGCCGAGTCTGACCGGCGCCGCGTTGATCGCGGCGACCTGCAACTGACCCAGCGCGGTGACCACTTGCGCGGTCGCGCCGTTGAGTTGTACCACCGTCGCCGCTGCCTGAATCAACTGTGTCACGGTCGCTTGGGTGTTGAGCAACTGGGTGTAATTGCCGGCACCGACGTTGAGGTTGATCGCCAGTTGATCGAGGTATTTGAGCAGGTTGATGTCGGTGTGCAGCAAACCGTCCCAGCCCACTGCCGTCAGGTTGACGTTGCCGCCGAGCAGCCCGGAAAACAGCGGATTGAGAATGTTCGACTGCGCCGTGTCGATGCTGGCGAGGGTGCTGCGAATATTCAGTTGAGCGATGGTCGGTTGTGGTTTGGCGGCAACGGCTGAAGCATTGAGCGTGGTGTTGAGGCTGACCGGCGTGGCGCTGAACAGCGCCTGCACACCGCCGGCAAAACTGCTGGTGACCGTGCGGCTGGCGACGACTTTGACTGCGGTGGATTGCGTAGCATCCACTGTGAAATTGCGCACACCGCTGGCAGCGGTGGCCAGGGTGCCGCAGGTGGTGGCGAGGGTGTTGTTGGCATCGACGAGGTAGCCATTGCGCAGCGCACTTTGCCCGGCGTAACTGGCGGCCGTCAGCCCGGGCAGGCAATCACCGTTGCGACTCACCGCTTCGAGGGCGGCGGTATCCACCACCCGCTGCAGTTTGCGCTGTTCCATGTACAGGCGACCGCTGTCGACCACCAGCAACATCATCACCAGCGCCAGACTCAGGGTGGCGGCCGCCATCAAACCGATCGCCCCGCGTTGCCGGGCCGGGCCGTTGCATTGCGATCCTCGCGACATGGCGCACTCCTGTGCCGGCGCAGTGCCGAGCGCTACCTCCGTTAATGAAAAAGAGTGTAGACGCGGTCGGTCGAGAGTGCTGGCGTCACGCCCCCTGTAGGAGTGAGCCTGCTCGCGATAGCGGTGTGTCAGTCACCGGCCAGGAACCAGACATACCGTTATCGCGAGCAGGCTCACTCCTACAGGGCTGTGCCGGTTTCAGGAAATAATCAACGCGGTGGATAGTTGGCCAGAATCCTTGCGACGGTCTCGCGAATGGCACTGCTGCGATCGGCCGGATTCGGGCGGCTGCTGAGCATTTGTTCATCGCTGCCGCGCCACACCAGTTTGCCGTCCTTGCCGTCGAGCAGGTCGATCTGAATGGTCGCGACCTTGTAGGTGATGTTGCGCGTTTCGTTGTACATCGGCGCGCCCCAGTAGCCGTTCCACGGACCGCCCCAACCGCCGCCGTAATTGGTCGTCACCTGTTGCTGCCGATCCTCGACGATCAGGTAGGTCTGCACATTCAGATCACCCTTGCCGCCGCCAGCGGCTGGGCGCAAACCGCGCTGATCGAGTTGATCGGATACCGCCTGGCGGATGCGCTGTTCGGTCAGGTCACTCTTGATGCGCGGGTCATCGGGACGATATTGCAGGGCCGGATCTTTCCAGCTCCAGCTGCGATACGCGGCGAAGTCGCGGCTGGCATCGAAGTCGTGATTGACCTGGTTGGCAGCGCAGGCGCTGAGCAGCGCGGCAAAAGCGAGTAGAGCGAGACGGCGGAACATGATGTTTCTCCGGGTGAAGACATGAACCTGCTGACACGAAGTCAGCTGGGAGGATACGCAGCCATGGCTTTTTCCACAGCCTCGCGAATCGCATCGGCGCGTTCGATCTGATTGCCCTGGGTGCCGGTTTCGGCGCTGGCGCTCCACACCGGTTGACCATTGCCGGCATCGAACAGATCGACCCGCACCACCACGACCTGCTCCTGATAAGTGCGCACGATCGGAACGGAGTTGTACATGCCGTAACCGCGACCATACCGATCATAGCCGCCGTAACCGCCGTAGTAGCCGTAATCGTCGCGGACCTGTCGCAATCGGGTTTCCAGATGCAGATCGGCGCTGACCAGCAGGTCGGCCGGGCGGTTGTCGCGCATCGGGCGCAAGCCGCGCTGGTCGAGGGCGTTGCTGACCGCCTCGGCCACCTGCGCCGAGTCGGCCCACGCCGTGCCCCGTGGCAACTGGCCGTTGAGCCAGGCCCAGTTGCGGTAGCGCCCGTAATCACGCGGCGGCGCCGGGTAGGCGCTACGGTCGAAAGTAGTGGCGGCTTGCGGCGGCGCTGGCGGCAATGGCCGCGACTGCGCCACGTAGGGGTTGCTGCCCTGACAGGCGGTCAACCCCAGACACATCAGCAATAACCCGCATTGAGCTTTCATGTCGCGCTCCGATCAGATCGGCCGGCAGATCCAGTGCAAGTAACGCCCAAGCCCGGCGAAGCCTGGGTGACGACGGTGCGCGAGTTCCATTTCCAGCAAATCCGCCAGTTCGGCGCGGGCCTGGAATTCCACCGGCATGTAATCGTGAAATACCCGTACGCCGCTCTGACTTTCGACCTGCCACATTCCGGCGAGTTGCGTCGCCAATTCCCGTGGGTCGAGAGGCTGTTGCGGGGTCAGGCTCTGCTTTTCGCCGGCCATGACGTTTTTGCGCATTTTCTTGAAATGGCCCTTGAGCAGATTGCGATAAATCAGCGCATCACGGTTGTAGAACGCCAGCGACAGCCAGCCGCCGGGCTTGGTCAACTGGTGCAGCACCGGCAGGATCGCATGGGGTTCGGCGAGCCATTCCAGCACGGCGTGGCAGATCACCAGATCATAGGGTTCGGTGAGCTGACCGGGGAGTGCCTGCCACGGCGCCTGAATGAACGTCGCGCTTTGTCCGGCTTCGGCAAACCGCTGGCGCGCACCTTCGAGCATCGGTTCGGCCGGCTCGGTGAAGGTGACGTCATGGCCGCGCTCGGCCAGCCACAGCGACATGTGCCCCAAGCCCCCGCCGATATCGAGCACCCGCAGCGGACGATCCGGCAAAGCCTCGCTCAGGTCGGCCTGCAACACGGCGAGGCGAATCGCGCCTTTGGCGCCGCCGTAGATTTTTTCGGCGAAGCGCGTGGCCAACTGATCGAAATGACGGTCGCTCATCAGTTGAACCGCCGTTCGCTGTCGGCGAGCTTGGCGCGCACCACTTCATTCATGTCCAGGCCCAGCTCGCTGCACAGCAGCAACAGATACAGGACGATATCGCCGACTTCCTGCCCGGCATGGGCGAGTGTGTCCGCCGGCAACTGGCGCGACTGGTCTTCTGTCAGCCACTGGAAGATTTCCACCAGCTCGGCCATTTCCACGCTGGCGGCCATGGCGAGGTTTTTCGGGCTGTGAAATTGCCGCCAGTCATTGCGGTCGCGAATGGCGTGCAGGCGTTCGGTCAGTTCAACAAGGTTCATCGGGCTCTCCTGAAGACGCATAGCTTCGGGGGGATAGGTGCTTAAGGCAAGCGCAAAACCTGTAGGAGTGAGCCTGCTCGCGATAGGGGGATGTCAGTCGACGATGATGTCGAATGTGACGGCGTCATCGCGAGCAGGCTCACTCCTACAGGACGTGCAAACGCTCTATAGTTGCAGGGAACTCGGCCGCCCTCGGCGTGGCCCAAGGCTCAGCTCTTTCATCAGGGATGCAGACATGCGTGTAGAAAGCTTTTTCGAATGGCTCGGCCAGGCAGTCGGTTCGGTCATCCGCTTCATCGTCGATGGCCTCAGCGGTCTGTTCAACATGCTCAGCAACGCTGGCGGCAATTTTGTCGATGGCCTGGCGCAGACGCTGGGGATGGACACCTCGATCATCAGCATCATCGCGCTGATCGTTGGCCTGATGCTGTTGTGGTCGGCGATTCGGGCGTTCATGAACGCGTCGATCATTGCCGGGATCATCTGGTTGCTGCTCGGGTTGTGGTTGTTGAGCTGGATCATCCATTAACCCACCGCCCCCTGTAGGAGTGAGCCTGCTCGCGATCGCGGTATGTCATTCGAAGCTTGTGTGACTGAACGGGCGCTATCGCGAGCAGGCTCACTCCTACAGTAAATTGCGTTAATCGCTACAATCCCCGCTCCCCCAAGGAGCCTGCATGTCCTCTCTGATTACCGACTGGCGCGACCGCCCGACTCACCGCAAGGTCTGGGCGCTCGCCGCGCCGATGATCCTCTCCAATATTTCCGTGCCGCTGGTGGCGCTGGTCGACAGCACTGTCATTGGCCATCTGCCGCATGCCCATCAGTTGGGCGCGGTGGCGGTCGGCGCCAGTCTGTACACGTTTCTGGCCTGGGCGATGGGTTTTCTGCGCATGGGCACCACCGGTTTTGCCGCACAGGCTGCCGGGCGCAGCGATGGCGCGGCGTTGCGGCAGATTCTATTGCAGGGTCTGTTGCTGGCGATGGGGCTGGCGATCGTGCTCGGCTGTCTTGGTGTGCCGCTCAGCGGCGTTGCGCTGCACTTCATGCAGCCATCGACGGAACTGGAGCTACTGACCCGGGAGTTTTTCCACACGCGCCTGTTCGGCCTGCCCGCAGCGCTGGCAACCTACGCGCTGGTCGGCTGGTTCCTCGGCACGCAGAACGCGCGGGCGCCGCTGGCGATTCTGCTGAGCACCAACCTGATCAACATCGTGCTCAACCTGTGGTTTGTGATTGGCCTGGACTGGGGCGTGGTCGGCTCTGCCCGCGCTTCGGTGATCGCCGAATGGAGCGGCGCCCTCCTCGGCCTGTGGCTGACGCGCACGGCGTTGCGCGCCTATCCGGGGCAGATCATCTGGTCGGCGCTGAAAGTCTGGCAGAGCTGGCGCCCGCTGCTGGCGGTCAACCGTGACATCTTCATCCGCAGCCTCGCCCTGCAATCGGTGTTTTTCCTGATCACCGTGCAAGGCGCGCGGCTCGGCGATGCAACGGTGGCCGCCAATGCGCTGTTGCTCAACGGCCTGCTGCTGACGGCCCATGCACTGGACGGTCTGGCCCACGCCGTCGAAGCCTTGTGCGGCCATGCCATCGGCGCGCGGGATCGACTGGCACTGCGCCGTTCGCTGGTGGTGGCCGGCGGCTGGTCACTGATCGCCAGCCTCGGCTTCGCCGCGCTGTTTCTGCTCGCCGGACACCTGTTCATCGAAATGCAGACCGATATCCAGAGCGTGCGCGACACTGCTTTCGTCTACCTGCCCTACCTCGCCGTGCTGCCGTTGATAGCGGTCTGGAGTTACCTGCTCGACGGGCTGTTCATCGGCGCCACCCGCGCCCGGGAAATGCGCAACGGCATGCTGTTGACGGTGCTGCTGTTGCTGCCCTTCGCCTGGTTCTTGCAGGAGCTGGGCAATCACGGCCTGTGGATATCTTTCCTGCTGTTCATGGTCCTGCGCAGCGTGACCCTTGGCGCGCAAGCCCTGTGGCTGAAACGCAGCGATGGCTGGTTCAGCGGCAAGGCTCACTGAGGAAAACAGTCAGCCCGCCGCGCCCCACTGACGACGCAGATGATCGAGCCGCTCCTGCTGCGTCAGCCCCGCCGGCGGCGCAACCAGCGCGGCGCGTGGATGCAGCAGACGCAACCACAGCCAGCCGTCGAGCACGGCACGATCGCTGAAACCCAGCGCCAGACCTTGTTGCACATGCACAGAGATCGTCTGGTAATCGGCGCTCAGGGACTGGCACCAGCGCCAGATATGCTGCTCCAGCAGGCAGGTTTGCAGGCGTTCACGCTGGCGCCGGGTCAGACTTTCCTCGATGCCCAACGGTTCGACGAGCAGACCGGGATTACGCAATTGCTGCCAGCCCTGACTGCCGATGGCGCGGTCGGCCCACGTACCGCCAAACCAGCGCAGGTAGCGGATCGGCCCGAGCCAGCGACTCAGTTGCGCGGCGTCGCAGGCGTCGAAGAAATAGCTCGCGGTCTGACGGTTGTAATAGCTGAGCAAGGCCCGATGATTCAGACCGAACGAAACCGTGAGCATGCGCTGCAAATGGCTCAGCAACTGTTGCGCGGGTATTTCGCAGCTCAGCAGCAGGCCGCGCCAAGTGTCTGGATCGTGCAGACATAACGCCGTCAATCCCGGGCTGTTGCGCAAATCGACGAGGACCGGGCCATGCTCACTGACCGGTTGAAACTCAGTGCCGTCAAACAATCGGTGACGTTGCACATCGGCAAACCCCTGGCGCAAAGTTCGCAGGGCACGTGACGCGTCCGGAGTATCGAGCAACAGCCAGTGCGCCACAGGCTCAAGCGCCGCGCCGCTCATCTTGCGCTGCTCTGGTCGAGCGCAGTGAGCAACCGGCAACTGCATACGGATTCAGCGCAATGGTTGAAACTCCCCCCACCCGGCAGCAGACACAGCAGCAGCAACGGTTCGCCGGACTGTAGCAATTGCTGCAATCCATCACTGACCAGCAGTTCCGGCAGCGGTGACGGGGCATCGTCCTCAACCGCATCCTCTGGCAGCACCAAGGGCTTAAGAACGCCAGTGACCATCGGCTGATCGGGATCGCCTTCAAGAAAACTCACCACCACCTCCACGCCATCGGCCAACGCTGCCGAAGGCAAATCGCTCAGGGTTGGTGCGAGGGGCAGCCAGCAATGGCTCGGCGCTGCGCCCTCGCCCTGATAGAGCCAGTCGAATTGCACCGCGACGGGCCGCGAGCGATCAGGTTGCGCTTCTTCGACCGAGACTACCCAGGCGCGCTGCAGGCTGTGCATGCGTTGTTTGGGAGGCATCGCGGCGGCCGCAGAGACTGGCACCCGCGCGGCCGCGAACAGGCGATTGCTGTAGGCCGGTTCGAGAGACTGGTCGGCGCGGTGCTCGATACGGGTCAGCAACCAGGGGCGATTGCATTCGATGAAAGGATGGTCGTCCAGCGGCAGCCACTGACCGCTGCGCAGGGCGGGCAAATCGCTGTGTCCTTCGGCATAGGGTCCTCGCTGGTTGGCCTGGGAATCGTCTTGCAGTTGCCATTGGCGGACGGCTGGCGCAACGCCCCGGTGGTCATACTCAGCCTGATAGTGCGCGACATCGGCCTGCGGCAACCGCGTCGGATCGTCGCCGAACACCAGGCAATGCCGGTCGCGGTGATGCTCGAAGTGATAGTGAATGCGGGCCTGTGCGCACAAGCGCTGGAGCAGTTGCAGATCGGATTCGCGGTACTGGGTGCAGAAGGTGCGGGCCGGGTAGTCGCTGTGCAGGTCGAAACGCCGTTGCAGGCCGACGATGCCATGTTCGCGCAGCACCTGTTCGATGATCTGCGGCACAGAACGGCCGCTGAAAATGCGCTGGCTCAAGCGCAGGTCGAGGCAATCGAGCCTCGGCCCCAGGCGCACTCGGCTCAAGCGCAGACCATGGCTGTGCTCATGCTGGACAAGGCTGTGCAACTGTCCGTGCACGCCTTGGCCGGGCGGGCCGAAACACAGGTAGGCCGAACGGTGCAGCAGGCCGGCGAGATCCAGATGCGGATCGTCGATTACCACATCGATCTCGAAGGCGAAGGGTTCGCTGAGCGCTTCCCTTCCGGTAAAGGCGAGAACTTCGAAGGGGTCGGACAGGCCCGCTACATCGAGACGAAACGACGGCTCGTTGACTGGATCGAACATGGGCGGATCTCTACAGGAGGGGCGGCCGGGGATTCTCGCCGAGAGGCATGGCCGAGTAGAGAGGCGAAGTACAACTTAGGAAATGACCTACGCGAAAAGCAGACCAGAAGAGTTTGCTGACCTTGGTAGCACAGGTTTTCCTGAAAAAATCAGGAGATGTCCCACCGGGTTATCCGAATTTTCCACAGCTTGCGGAAAAAAATCGGACAACCCGGCCGGAACGCTATCGGGTCTCAGGAAGACAGATAGGACGAGCGGGTCAGGCCCAGACGCAGAGCATCGAGGAACTGCGTGCGCTCGCTGGCGCTGATGCGGGCACTGGCGCACTTGTCGCGGTAGTGAGTCATCAGTTCTTCCGGCGACAAGTGCACATAACGCAGCATGTCTTCGATGGTGTCGTGGGTCTCGATGCCCGCGTGATACACGCTGCCATCGGCGTTCTGGTAGATGTTCACCGAGTCGGTGTCACCGAACAGATTGTGCATGTCGCCGAGGATTTCCTGGTAGGCGCCGACCAGGAACACACCCAGCAGGTAATCTTCGCCTTCATTCAGCGCATGCACCGGCAGGCTGGTTTCAATGCTCTGCTCGTCGACGTACTGGTTGATCTTGCCGTCGGAGTCGCAGGTCAGATCCTGCAGCACCGCCCGGCGCAGCGGCTCTTCGTCGAGACGGTGCAGCGGGATGATCGGCAACACCTGATCAATCGCCCAGGTGTCCGGCAGGCTCTGGAATACCGAGAAGTTGCAGATGTACTTGTCGGCCAGCTTGTCGTTGAGTTCGTCGAGCACCTGACGGTGCGAACGCTGACGCGCCTTCAGCGAGTTGTGCAGGCGCCGGCAAACAGCGAAGTAGCATTGTTCCGCCAGGGCCTTTTCCGCCAGGGTCAGCTTGCCATCGGCGTACTGCGCGGCCACGTCGCTCATGTAGTGCGTAGCGCGCCAGTAGGTTTCGGTGACCATTTCGATGTCGGTCGGGCCGAGCAGGTCCACCAGCCACTGCACGGTTTCCGGCAGGCTTTCCTTGTTTTCGATCAGCGGGATTTCGTCGTTGTGTTTCTCGACGTCGGTCACCTGCACCACCAGCATTGCGTGGTGTGCAGTCAGCGAACGGCCGCTTTCCGAGAAGATGTGCGGATGCGGCAGGCTCTGCGCGTCGCAGAATTCCTTGAGCATGCCGACCACGACGCCGGCGTAATCGTCCATGTCGTAGTTGATCGAACTGGCGTTGCGCGAGTGGGTGCCGTCGTAGTCGACACCAAGGCCACCGCCGACGTCGATGTGATCGACCGGCAGACCGAGGTTGCGCAGTTCGCCGTAGTAACGAATCGCTTCCTTGAAGCCGTGCTGGTAGTCAGCGAGGTTGGCGATCTGCGAGCCCATGTGGAAGTGCAGCAGGCGAATGCCCTGATCCAGACCGGCGCCACGGAAGCGCTCGACCACCGACAGCAACTGCGCCGCCGACAGACCGAATTTGGATTTCTCGCCACCGGTGTCCGCCCATTTCGACGAGGCCAGCGACGACAGGCGCACGCGCAGACCCACCTGCGGCTTGACCTTCAGCGAGGCAGCTTCTTCGATCACCAGACCGACTTCGGATTCTTTTTCGATGACGATGAACACGTTGTGGCCGAGCTTCTGGCCCATCAGCGCCAGACGGATGAACTCGCGGTCCTTGTAACCGTTGCAGACGATCGTGCCGCCCTTCGGCGCCAGCGCCAGCACGGCCAGCAGCTCAGGCTTGGAGCCGGCTTCCAGACCGATGGAGACGTTCTGGGTGGCGATGATGTTCTCGATCACCGCTTCTTGCTGGTTGACCTTGATCGGGTATAGCGCGGTGTACTTGCTCTGATATTCCAGGCGTTCGATGTTCGAATCGAAGGCCCCGGTCAATTGACGGACACGGTCTTGCAGGATGTCGGGGAAACGTACCAGCAACGGCAAGGACAAACCGCTCTTGCGCAGTTGGTCGACTTGTTCGAACAGATCGATGGGCGAGCTGCTCGGGCCGTTCGGACGTACTTCGACGCGACCGGCTTCATTGATCGCGAAATACCCGGCCCCCCAATGGCGAATCCCGTAAACGCTGCGGCTGTCCGCAACTGTCCATTGGCTGCCATCGTCTTTACGTGTGCGTCGTACGGACATCGAAGTCCCCTATAAAGAAGTCAGAGTGCGTCGCCTGAAGTGCAGGCCGGCGCAGTCTAAAGAATGAAAATGACGGTTCGTCAGTGCGGCGGTAGACCGCACTGACTGCGTGGAGTTTAGAAACCGGTCATGAACAGGCTCTGTGAAAACCATGGCGACGACGCCGGAGTCGAGAACACTCGAAGCCGGATCAAGCCGCCGGAGGGTTTCACAGAGGCTGCTAGCCGCCGGATTTCTTCGCTTTGAAACCGTGCTTGATCAGCTCTGCCAAGAGTAGCTCGACGTGATCGCCCTGGATTTCGATGATGCCGTCCTTCAACGCCCCGCCGGTGCCACAACGTTTTTTCAACGTCGTCGCCAGCTCCTTGAGCGCGTCTTCGGCCAGGGGCACGCCGGTGATGGTGGTCACCGTTTTGCCGCCACGTCCTTTGCTTTCGCGACGCACGCGGGCAATGCCGTCACCGGCCCGGATCACGGTTTGTTTGCAGATACAGGCGTCCACCGGCTTGCTGCATTCCGGGCAATGACGACCTGCGTCGGTGGAAAATACCAGGCCGCCCAGGGCGGCGAAGGATGCGGCTTTCTTGGCCACCGGCAATCCTCTCGTGAGGACAAAGACTGATCGCAACCTTGGGCAAGGTCAGCGACCGCGAAGCCCCACTCAGGCAGGGGCAGCGCTACTGCATCGGAAAACTATGAACGCTGGGCTGAATATCTGCAGGCCAACCTCAAGCCATCCGGTGCAGCTTGAAAAGGTCGCGCAGTGTAACGACAAAAATCGCGATTGCTAAGTGCCAATCGGCACCAATTCATGTGTTCTTTGCGACGTGGCTCTGCTGCGCCTTGAGATAGCGCTTCAATGCGGCCAGAGAGTCCGGGCAATAAGGCTTTTCGCTGATTTCCCGCATGACCTGTTCGACTGGAATGAATCGCGCTTCGAGGACTTCCTCCGGCTGCAGTTTCAGCGGCCCGTCCCATACAGCGGAAAACGCCGAACACCACAGTCGGTTGCCGGTGTCTTCGAAGTAGAAGTGATCGTGAGCGGTCAGCTCGACGCCGCTGACGCCCAGCTCTTCCTCCAGCTCGCGCGCCGCCGACTCGGCGTAGCTTTCATCGGCCTGGACCATGCCGCCGGCGGCAACATCCCAGTAGCCGGGATAAATCGCCTTGCTCAATGTGCGCCGGTGCACGCACAACTCACCGGCGGAATTGAACAGCATGATGTAGGTGCCACGACCGATCAGCCCGCGTTCGCGCAAATCGGAACGCACCAGGGCGCCGAGCAGGTTGTCCTGCTCGTCGACCCAGGCAATCTGTTCAGCATCCGAGGCAGCGCGATGGGCCGCCTCTCCGGGGGTCTGGCTCACGTATCAGCCCTGATTGAGCAGTTGACGCAGATCGATCACCGCGGCGTTGGCCCGGGAAATGTAGTTGGCCATGACCAGCGAGTGGTTGGCCAGAACGCCGAAACCGCTGCCGTTAAGGATCATCGGGCTCCACACCGGCTCTTGCGAAGCCTCCAGTTCCCGAATGATCTGGCGCACGCTGACGGTGGCGTTCTTCTTCGCCAGCACATCAGCGAAGTCGACTTCGATGGCACGCAGCAGATGCGACAGCGCCCAGGCCTGACCCCGTGCTTCGTAGAACACGTTGTCGATCTGCATCCATGGGGTTTCCACGACTTCTTCGTCAACCTGCGGCACTTCGCCGACCGCCGGGACTTCGGTTTTCAGCGCAGTGTTGAGCTTGACCCGGCCAACACTGGCCGACAGGCGTTGCGACAGCGAACCGAGACGGGTGCCGACGTCGCCCAGCCAGTTGTTGAGGTTGTCGGCGCGGGCATAGAACAGCGCGTTTTTCTGATTCGGATCGGACAGGCGCGCCTGATAACGGCTCAGGGAGTTGATGCCTTCCTGATATTCCGACTCACTGGACGGCAGCACCCAGCTCTTGTTGTCGAAGTTGAAACGCGGTTCGGCCTTGGCCAGATCGGCGTCTTCGGCCGACTGCGATTGCGAACGGGCGAAGTCTTTGCGCAGGGCACGGGTCAGGTCACGCACCTGCACCAGCACGCCGTATTCCCAGCTCGGCGTGTTGTCCATCCACAGACCCGGCGGGAAACGATCGTTGGAAATGTAACCGCCCGGCTTGTTGAGCAAGGTACCGGCAACGGTTTTCAGGGTTTCGACGGTGGTGTAGCCGACCACCATTTGCTTGCCTTCTTTCTCGGCAGCGACCTGGGCATTTTGCGCCACTGGAAACAGCTCCGGTTCCTGGCTCCAGTACCAGCCCAGCGCGATGGTCACCAGCAAGTAGAGACCAATCACTGTGGCCAGCGCCCGGCTGAAAAATAGCCCGCCGACATAACTGCGGGTGGCCGACTTGGGCTCGGCGGCACGTTCAGGCGCGCTGCCCGCGCGGTTTTTCCAGTCCAGCATGGCGATATCCTTTCAATCACTTGGGTTCAACGGTTCGACCACAACCATACAACAACGTGCCTTGGCCTAGCACCTGCCGCTAACGATAAGCCGCAAATCGTAGGGGCCGATGACGCTTCGCGACACGCTAGGGGATTCCCTGATACTGGCAATGCCTGCGATGCAGCGAACCCTGACCTGAGCGTGGTCCGCGCAACGATGGAGAATTCCCGACTGTTCTGCCCTTCCTTGCAAGTCGAACGTGCGGATTCCGGGCGTCGGACTGACCCGCAAGTGCGTGAGAAAACCACCCGGTCAGAAACTGAATCGTGTCGTCCAGCAGATTATTGACGTACGACACTCGTCTAAGGGAAAAGAGGTGCTAGCATAGAGCCACCAGTCGATCTCAGCATGCACCCTAACTAGTAGTCAGGATATGACCGAGCCAGAAGACCCCAGCCGTGAGCGTCTCAAGCACCACTTTGCCCAGCGGGTAATTCATCAGGCACGTCAGATTCTTGAGATATGGCAGCGCCTGCAACGTAGTGAGTGGTCCACCGCCGACCTCGCCGAACTGAGCGAGGCGAATCTGCGTCTGCTGCGTTTTGCCGAGCGTTTCGAACAGCCGGAACACACGCAGTTGGCGCATCACATCGGCCAGTCGCTGCAGGCGGTGGACGCCAACCGTGGCCGTCTCAGCAGCGGCCTGATCACCGATCTCAATCGCTTGATGCAGCGCCTGTCGCGCACCGGCCTGCGCCACGGCGACCAACTCGACCAGACCTTTCTGCCGCCGCTGCGCAAGCCGATCTATGTGATGTTGCAGGATCACGACCGCGCCGAACGGCTGGCCAAGCAACTGGAGTTCTTCGGTTTGAGCGCGCAGGCGCTGGACAGTGTGGCGGCGTTTCGCTCCTCGATGGTCGAGCGCTTGCCCGCGGCGATTGTCATGGACGTGGATTTCAGCGGCCCCGGCATCGGCCTGAAACTCGCCGCCGAAGCGCAGGTCGGCCTCGAAGAACCGCTGCCGTTGCTGTTTTTCAGCCTGCACGAAACCGATACCCCGACCCGTCTCGCCGCCGTGCGCGCTGGTGGTCAGGAATTTCTCACCGGCACCCTCGAAGCCTCGAGCCTGCTGGAAAAAATCGAAGTGCTGACCTGCGTCGCCCAGTACGAGCCCTATAAAGTGCTGATCATCGACGACTCGCGCGCGCAGGCCTTGCACACCGAGCGCCTGCTCAACAGCGCCGGGATTGTCACCCGCACGTTGATCGAACCGATTCAGGCGATGGCTGAACTGGCGGATTTCCAGCCGGACCTGATCATTCTCGACATGTACATGCCGGCCTGCACCGGCACCGAACTGGCCAAAGTGATCCGCCACAACGACCGCTACGTCAGCGTGCCGATCATTTACCTGTCGGCCGAGGACGATCTGGACAAGCAGCTCGACGCCATGAGCGAGGGCGGCGATGACTTTTTGACCAAGCCGATCAAGCCACGGCACCTGATCACCACGGTGCGCAACCGCGCCGCCCGCGCGCGCAATCTAAAGGCGCGCATGGTCCGCGACAGCCTCACCGGCCTGTACAACCACACGCACATCCTGCAGTTGCTCGAAGACTGCTCGTTCCGCGCCCGCCGCGAGAACAAGCCGCTGAGCTTCGCCATGCTCGACATTGATCACTTCAAACGGGTCAACGACAGCCACGGCCACCCGATGGGCGACCGTGTGATCAAGAGCCTGGCGTTGTTCCTCAAGCAGCGTTTGCGCAAGACCGATTTCATCGGCCGTTACGGTGGCGAAGAATTCGCCATCGTCATGCCCGACACCGATATCGACGCGGCGCACAAAGTCCTCGACGAGATTCGTCAGCGCTTTGCCGAGATTCATTACCCGGCGCAGCCGCAGGATCTCTGGTGCACGTTCAGCGCCGGCGTGGTGGAAATGTGCGATGACTCCGACAGCCTGATGATGGCCAGCCAGGCCGACGAGGCGCTGTATCGCGCCAAGGGTGCCGGACGCAATCGGGTGCAGACCGCCAGGCAATCGAAGCAAAGTGCCACTTTTTCATCGGAATCCACCGATTCGGTCATAACCCTGTAATAGAACCGCAATAAATTCAGGCGCTTACCATTTCTGCCGTTGGTAGCCGTCATGCGCCTGAAGTTGCTCACCAATCTCAACACTCTGCTGCTGATCGCCGTCTGCGTGGCCCTTGGCGCCACGCTGTGGTGGTCGCAAAAAGCTCTCGAACGGCCCTATCTTTTGATGGAGCGTTACCTGGGGTTGTCGCAACAATTTCAGAATGAAGTGGCGCGCAACGTCGAGGACTACCTCGCCAGCGGCGACGCGCTGCGCCTGAGCAGCGCTGCCCAGGCCATCGACAGCGTGCAGAAACAACTGAGTGAACTGCCCCCGGCGCTGGCCGACGCCGTGCGGCCAAGTCTGTCGAGCCTCGACGAATTCAGCAAAACCGACCTGCTCGCCGCCGGCAAACTGGCCGGCGATCCGCAAGCCTTGCTGTTGCAGGCCGAACGCGAACTCAGCGCAGGCCTCGACCAGCTCAATACCTACGCCAATGGCAACGCGACCTATCTCGCACCACTGCTCGCCGCGTCGCAGCACTTGGGCAAACTGTCGCTGGCGCGGGACAAACTGGTGAGCAGCGGGCGCAGTGAGCTCGCCGCCGATGTCGAGCGCGAAGTGAGCAACATGCGCGCTCAGGCCCAGGCCATCGATGCCCTGCCCTTGCTCGGAGTGGTCACCCGCACTGAATCGAACAGTGACGATTTCGCCGCGCTGATGGGCATCGAGAACACTGATAAAGCCACCGCCGAGGATGCCGGTGTCGGCCTTAAACGCGAACTGAACAGCTTGCTCGGCCGCTATCCGGCGGAACTGGCGCGCACTCGCGAGCAGATTCAGAAACGCGCTGATCTCAGCGCCGCCACCCACGAAAAAATCGCCAGCGTGCAACATGCCATCGCCGGTCTCGAACCGGTGGTGCGCGCGCAACACGGGCAGATCCAGGGCGAAGTGCGGCTGATGCAAGGCGTAATGATCGGCCTGATTCTGCTGATCGCCCTGCTCATCGACACCTTGCAGCGGCGCCTGGCCCGCACTCTGACCAACCTCGCCCCGGCGCTGTCGACCTGGGCCGAAGGCGATTTCAGTCGCGACATCCAACTGGGCAAGACCAACCGCGAACTGCACGACATCGGAGCCTCGCTCAATCGCTTGCGCGCCTACCTGGTGGATCTGGTCGGCACGATTCGCGGCAATGCCGAGCAAGTCGCGGGCAGCAGCCGCACCCTCGCCGAACTGAGCAATGACCTGCACAGCGGCGCCGAGCATCAGGCCGGTGATACCGCGCTGATCCGCGATTCGCTGGGCGAACTGGAGGCGACCATTCAGCAAGTGGCCGGCGACGCCCGCCAGGCTGCCGATGCCAGCCGTCATGCCGGTCTGGCTGTCGAGCATGGCCAGGCTGTGATCGGCCAGAGCCTGACCGGACTGCATGCTTTGGTCGGTGAAGTTCAGGGCAATGCGCAGATGATCGAGCACCTCGCCGAGGAGTCGGCAACTATTGGCGGCGTGCTGACGGTGATTCGCTCGATTGCTGACCAGACCAATCTGCTCGCCCTGAACGCCGCGATCGAAGCCGCTCGCGCCGGCGAGATGGGCCGTGGTTTCGCCGTGGTTGCCGAAGAAGTGCGCTCGCTGGCGCAGCGTACTGCCGGAGCGACGGCGGAAATCCAGACGCTGATCGCCGGCCTGCAGACCGCCGCCCGACAATCGGTTGAGGGTATGCGCGCCCAGGTCGAGCACGCCGAAGCCACGGCCAGTCAGGCGCAGGCGGCGGACGGTGCGCTGGATAAAATCGTCGGCGCGATTCAGACCATCGCCGACACGGCTGTGCGCATTGCCGATGTCACCGCACAACAAAGCGGCGCGGTGAGCGAGATCCGCGATCACAGCGAGCGCATTCATCAACTGGGTGGGGATAACCTGCTGCGCATCGGCCAGGGGCGCGAACAGGGCGAGAATCTGCTGGTGCTGGGTGGGCGATTGCATACGGCCGTTCAAGCCTTCCGCGTTTGATAAACCGCTATCGCGAGCAGGCTCACTCCTACAGGGGATACGCATTCCAAATGTAGGAGTGAGCCTGCTCGCGATAGCGTCAAACCAGACACCGCCGATCCCGCAGAATGACCGGATGTGAACTCATGGTCACAAATTTCGCGCAAACATCGCCCATCGTGCCGGCTATTGCATGGAACTGGACAGTCACAAAGGCTTTGCGGCATAGTCGCCGGGTTCTGACGACTGCTCATTGATAACAAGGACAACGCAGATGGCGACGCTACTGGTGCTGCACGGCCCCAACCTGAACCTGCTCGGCACCCGGGAACCGGGGACCTATGGGTCGACGACCCTGGCGCAGATCAATCAGGATCTGGAGCGTCGCGCCCGTGAAGCCGGCCATCATCTGCTGCATCTGCAAAGCAACGCCGAGTACGAATTGATCGATCGCATCCACGCTGCGCGCGATGAAGGCGTGGATTTCATTCTGATCAATCCGGCGGCTTTTACGCACACAAGTGTCGCATTACGTGACGCGCTGCTGGGAGTGAGCATCCCATTCATCGAAGTGCACTTGTCCAACGTGCACAAGCGCGAACCTTTCCGCCATCACTCCTACTTCTCCGATGTAGCGGTAGGAGTGATCTGCGGCCTTGGCGCCAGCGGTTACCGACTGGCCCTGGAGGCCGCACTAGAGCAGCTTGAACACCAAGCTATACGCCCCTGACCGACCCTTGGGAGTTGATGATTCATGGATATCCGTAAAGTTAAGAAACTGATCGAATTGCTGGAAGAGTCCGGCATCGACGAGCTCGAGATCAAGGAAGGCGAAGAGTCCGTACGCATCAGCCGCCATAGCAAGACCCCGGCGCAGCAGTACTACGCGCCAGCCCCGATGCAGGCTCCGGCCGCTGCCCCTGCTGCCGCGCCAGTCGCCGCCGCTGCTCCGGCTGCCGCTGCTGCACCCGCGCTGAACGGCACCGTTGCCCGTTCGCCGATGGTCGGCACCTTCTACCGTAAGTCTTCGCCAACCTCGCCAGCCTTCGTTGAAGTCGGCCAGACCGTGAAGAAAGGCGACACCCTGTGCATCGTCGAAGCCATGAAGATGATGAACCACATCGAAGCTGAAACCAGCGGTGTGATCGAATCCATCCTCGTCGAAGACGGCCAGCCGGTTGAGTACGACCAACCGCTGTTCACCATCGTTTGAACCGCGGAGAGCCTTTGATGACTGCGAAGTTGGAAAAAGTTCTGATCGCTAACCGCGGTGAGATCGCCCTGCGGATTCTGCGTGCCTGCAAAGAGATGGGCATCAAGACCGTCGCCGTTTACTCCAAGGCCGACAAAGAGCTGATGCACCTGGGTCTGGCAGACGAATCCGTCTGCATCGGCCCGGCGTCCGCCGCTCAGTCTTACCTGCACATCCCGGCCATCATCGCTGCCGCTGAAGTGACCGGCGCTACCGCCATTCACCCAGGCTACGGTTTCCTCGCGGAAAACGCCGATTTTGCCGAGCAGGTCGAGAACTCCGGCTTCGCCTTCATCGGCCCGAAAGCCGACACCATCCGCCTGATGGGCGACAAGGTATCGGCCAAGCACGCGATGATCGAAGCAGGCGTACCCACCGTTCCAGGCTCCGACGGCCCACTGCCGGAAGACGAAGAGACGGCGCTGCGCATCGGTCGTGAAGTCGGCTACCCGGTGATCATCAAGGCCGCCGGTGGCGGTGGTGGTCGCGGCATGCGGGTGGTGCACAAGGAAGAAGACCTGATCGCCTCGGCGAAACTGACCCGCTCCGAAGCAGGCGCAGCGTTCGGCAACCCGATGGTCTATCTGGAAAAATTCCTCACCAATCCACGTCACGTCGAAGTGCAGGTCCTGTCCGACGGCCAGGGCCACGCCATCCATCTGGGCGACCGCGACTGCTCGCTGCAGCGTCGTCACCAGAAGGTTCTCGAAGAAGCGCCGGCACCGGGCATCGATGAGAAGGCCCGTCAGGAAGTCCTGGCTCGCTGCGTCAAGGCGTGCATCGACATCGGCTACCGTGGCGCCGGCACCTTCGAGTTCCTCTACGAGAACGGTCGTTTCTACTTCATCGAAATGAACACCCGTGTTCAGGTGGAGCACCCGGTTTCGGAGATGGTCACCGGTATCGACATCGTCAAGGAGATGCTCAGCATCGCCGCTGGCAACAAGCTGTCGTTCACTCAGGATGACGTGGTCATCCGCGGTCACTCGCTGGAGTGCCGGATCAACGCTGAAGATCCGAAGACCTTCATGCCGAGCCCGGGCACCGTCAAGCATTTCCACGCCCCAGGCGGCAACGGCGTCCGCGTCGATTCGCACCTGTACAGCGGTTATGCCGTGCCACCGAACTACGACTCGCTGATCGGCAAGCTGATCACTTACGGCGCAACCCGCGACGAAGCCATGGCACGCATGCGCAATGCCCTGGACGAAATCGTGGTCGACGGGATCAAGACCAACATCCCGCTGCACCGTGATCTGGTTCGTGACGAAGGCTTCTGCAAAGGTGGTGTGAACATTCACTACCTCGAGCACAAGCTGGCCAAGCAGTCGTAAGACTGACCTGGCGTGAAAAAACCCGATCCCTGCGGATCGGGTTTTTTTATGCCTTAAGCCAGCGCATCAGTTCATCGATACCAAGGTAAAAGCCTGCTCCTGAATCATCTCGGGAGTTGCCCGGCGCCCGTTCTGGTCGACCACGGCGCCAGAGGCATCCTCGTGCAACGGCTTTCGCCGAAACCGCTCCATGAATACCTGTGCGCGTCTGGACACCGGATCGCTGGCATGGCTCGCCCGCTGCAAAACCGGCGAATACAGGCGTTCAACCTGACTGGCGGATGTCTTGAACACGGTCGAAACACCGCTATCGAGATTCAACGACACTGCATAGTTATTGCCCAGACAGGAAGAATACGACCAGTAGTCCCACGTCGGCTTCAGCCCCTCTTGACGCAATACTGTCCTGACCGTCCCACCGATGTCGGTCCCGGTCAGCCAGTCACCGCCGACCAGCGTGACCCGAACATCTTTGCTCGAGCCTCCCAGACGCGCCATCGTATCCTTGACCGTGTCTTTGATCAGCGTGCGAATGTTGTGATCGAAATGAATGACAGCCCCGACCTTTGTCGTCGGGTTGTAGATCGAGGCAATCACGCAGGTTTGCGCATTCAGCGAAAACAGGTAATTGTCCCGCGAGCCGGCGACAAACTTCGCCACCAGCGCTTCGCCCTGCAACGCGCCACGGTTAAGCACCGGTTCGACGCGCCCGGGAAACGCATTGCGCAGATTGGTCACATGGCCAAGATTGCGCACCTGATCATCGCCGCCGCGCAACCCGACGCGATCGTGCGTCCATTTGCCGCTCGCGGTCAGTCGTACCGGTTTTTGATAAATGGCTGCGGGCCGCCGGGCATCGACCAGGCTGAGACCATCGAAATGCGGGTTTTCCCTGACCTGGAAATACTTGCCCCTGTTGCGGATGTAATAGGTCGGTTGAGCCTGTGGAGTCATGGGCGGACTGCGCCATGTGCCAAAAAAGACACCTTCTTCAGTGACCTGCTGCAAATCATCCGGTTTTCTGCTGACGGCCTGTCTGGCATGAAAACGCACCTCGCGAACCGCCGGCAGCGTTTCCTTGCGAACAGGAGCCACGCTGCTCAGACGCTCGGTGAGCAATGAGACCGGTCGCATCGTGTGCTTCAGATTGCTGACCGAACGCCCGAGCAGCTTGACCTTACCACCGGCGCCGACCATGGCAAACAGGGCGCCCCACGATGCCTCGAGCCAGTGGCCGAGCGCGCCCTCGACATCGCCTTCCAGATGCGCCGCGACGGCCTGACCGGCGCTGACGGCAATGAACACGACATCCAGCAGCAAGGCAAAGGGTGGAAACACCATGCAAAACGGTGCGGCGCCGAACATCAGGCCTTTGACAACCTGTCTCTCGATCATTTCTGCCCGGCTGGTGGTGATGTCCTCCACATCCGTGACGGTGCGCTCGATGTAGGCGTTGAACTCGCTGCGCGCATCACTCACGCGCTGTGCTTCGTACAGCGTATCGACGCGCTGTTTTCTTGCCGCTATCGCATACAGGGCACGCGAAACAGTGTTGCGCGCAGCAACCGGTGTGCGCGCGAGCAGATAATCATGCAATGCACCGGCGATGTCGCCATGCAGTGACTGATACGGACGCAGCGTCAGATCATCGGGAGCATCCGGCGTGTACAGCCACCAGGACGGTTCGGGATCGAAACAGGTGAAAACGTAGACCCCAAGCACAACGTGGCTGCGCACGGTGAATCTGAAAACACCGTCACTGCTGACCATGCTCGCGCCCAGCAAAGGCTGGCCCGGCGCTGGCAGCTGACTCAACAGCGATACCTGACGGACCAGCGCCGAATAAACCGCGTCGCTTAACCGCGCCTGACTTCTGGCGACGCGCAAATCACGGTCCATTTTCGACAGCAGCACGTTACGGTAGGCGAAGCGACGCGGCTCATAGGCAGCATCGCGAGCGTCGAGATACCTGCTGCGGATCTCGCTGGCATACTTTTCACCCAGCCACGCCCGGCGCAGATACAGCGCCAGATCAGCGCTGCGCACCTGACTCAAATCCTGACCAACGGAGGAGCGCACGCCTTTCTTCGGATGGTCGATACCGGCGTTGTCGTCGTAGCCGTAGATCGCCAGGTCGAGCAGGCTGGCTACCGATTGCTTCCTGCGATCGACGATGCCGGCGCTGTAATCGATCAACACGGTGGCCGGTTCGACCGGTTCCAGTACCTGTTTGCTGCGCATATAAGGCGCGATCTCTGCGGCAACCGTGCGCCTGGCGAAGTCGACAAAGACTTCGAAACCGCCCAGCCACTCATTGAAGACCTGCTGATGGACAACCAGCTCCTGATTCAGGCTGCTGAGGCGTCGGCGCGCATCCGGGGCCTGCGTCGAGGACCAGCGAAGCGAGTTGTCCTCTTCAACCTGCTGCAGGTTTTTCGCCAGGCCCATTTTTACCGCCGCTTCGACGCATTCAGCAAACAGCATGGGCGCACGGCGGATATCACTGCTCATCCCCCACCGGCCAGGGTCGGCAGCCACGGCGACCAGGTACTCACGGGCTTGACGATGGGCAGTGGGGGAAAGCTGCTGCAAAAGGTATTCGCGACCGGACTCGCTCTGCGTCCAGCCCCAGACCTCTCCGGTCAATGCCGCCAGCGAAGGCAGGCGCACCCACTCCTGGCCGTCTGGTTTGTTTGGCGCGTACAGCAGCAGATCAGTTACCGCTGGTGCAGCCTTTTCTCGGTAAAACACCAGAAAGTCCGCACACTGCATGCCATTGGGTAACGCCAGTGCGGCGACGCGCAAGGATTCATCCATGGCCTCCCCGGCCCACAGCGATTCGAGACGATCATGGTCGTCGACCGCCAGATGCCCCGCACAACGCGCAACGAACGCGCTTTGCCTGAGTCGCGTGATAAACCAGTCGATCAAGGCTTTGTGTACATCCTCGCGCTCATACTGTGCGGTGAGGGCGCGCAGGTAGCCGACCGGATAATCCTGGCCGGCCAGCATGTCGGCGATGAATGCCGGTTCCAGCGGCTGATTGCGTCGCGAAGGAGCACTGGTGACTTCCAGGACGGTAGCGAAATCAGTCCCGATCGGCCCCGCCGCGAGCAACTCGCTCAGACTGCGGTTCTGCGTCGGCTCACCGACCGCTGAACGCCATTTCAGGCGGACGTCGATCCGGTCCGGTTCCACCTCCATGTCGAGTTTGAGCCTGATGTAGTCAAGCGCCTGTTGCCGGGCATAGGCGCGCAACGAACCGTAGCCTTCCAGCAGATCATCGAGCGCTGCCCGGGCCTGCGACGTCTGCTCTTGATAACCGCGCAACCTCGCACGCTCCGGTTCGTTCAGCACTCGCAACCAATGTGGCAACTGCGCGTATGACTGCGCTTCGAGCCGCTTCTTTTCCGCGCCCGTTGCCAGCGCGGTCAACCGATAGCGGCGCGCGCCTCGCTCCTGAACCTTTTCGATCTGCCTGCGCAATCGATCCGGCGTCAGTTCCGCGAGACGATCCGGGTGGAACAGCGCGTCGATGTCGTCGACGTAACGCCGCAACTTGCGCAGGACCAACTGATCGAGCGCAGCCTCCTGGCCTTTGGTTTCCCAGTGTGCTCGCAGGTATTTTTTGTATTGCTCAAGGAAATGCACAGAAACGCTATCCACGGTCTGGATGACCGCTTGGCGATGGCCGGGCGGCAATCCCCGATCAGCAGCGCCCGGCCAGCGGTACGGAGCGTCACGGATCGCCAGGTACATCAGCGGTTTGCCGTCGATGATTTTTTGCAGGATCGCATCCAGCACAGCCAGCACGAACCCCGGGTCGATATTGCCGTGCGGGTAATGACCGCGCAGCTCGGTCAAGGCGAAATCTTCCATGGCCTCCAACAAGGTCAGCTGACTGCTCAGGCGCTTGTCGATGATCACCTGCCAACGCGTGATCCGCAGGAGAATCTCCTGGGCCGTTCCTGTGGGCGCAGCGGCTTCCGGTGGTTTTTCTTCTACAATCGCTTGTTCACCCGCCATATCGTCCAGCCCGTTCTTGCGTAGAAATGAGCTTTCACTCTATTTGTCGGCAACCGCACTCAGGCGATACATATGTATATCGCGCTGGCGAATGTGTAACAGCCAAGCGGCGTGTCCACTTTGCCGGCGACCTGGCGTAAACTGCGCGCTTTTGCAGCTTCGGGCTGCCCCACAGATTTTCAAAGGTGCCCGCCATGCCTTGGCTGCAAGTCCGTCTCGCCATCACCCCGGAACAAGCCGAAACCTATGAGGACGCGTTCCTCGAAGTCGGCGCCGTGTCGGTGACTTTCATGGACGCCGAAGACCAGCCGATCTTCGAACCGGAGCTCAACACCACGCCACTGTGGTCGCACACCCACTTGCTGGCGCTGTTCGAAGGCGGCACCGAACCGGAGCCGGTGCTGGCTCACCTGGAGTTGCTGACCGGCAGCCCGTTGCCCGAGCACCACAGCGAAGTCATCGAAGACCAGGACTGGGAACGCAGCTGGATGGACGGTTTCGAGCCAATGCGCTTCGGCCAGCGCCTGTGGATTGTGCCGAGCTGGCACGCCGCGCCTGAGCCTGACGCGGTCAACCTGTTGCTGGACCCGGGCCTCGCATTCGGCACCGGCACCCACCCGACCACCGCGCTGTGCCTGGAATGGCTCGATGGCCAGGATCTGAAAGACTGCCACGTGCTCGATTTCGGCTGCGGCTCGGGGATTCTGGCGATTGCCGCTCTGCTGCTCGGCGCCAAACAAGCCGTGGGCACCGACATCGACGTGCAGGCGCTGGAAGCCTCGCGCGACAACGCCGGGCGCAACAACATCGCCGATGAGCTGTTCCCGCTGTACCTGCCGGAAGATCTGCCGCAGGTCCAGGCCGACGTGCTGGTCGCCAATATTCTCGCCGGCCCGCTGGTGTCGCTGGCGCCGCAACTGTCCAGCCTGGTCAAGAGCGGCGGGCGCCTGGCGCTGTCGGGCATCCTCGCCGAACAGGGTGAAGAAGTCGCCGCTGCCTATGCGCAGGACTTTGAGCTCGACCCGATTGCCAATCGCGATGGCTGGGTGCGCATCACCGGGCGTCGGCGCTAAAATGACCGCTTGCCTGAACCGGATCGCCGCATGACCGACAGTTTCGTCACCCAGTGCCCGCATTGCCAGACCAGCTTCCGCGTCAACCATGCGCAATTGAGCGTGGCGCGCGGCGTGGTTCGTTGCGGCTCCTGCCTGCAAGTGTTCAATGCTGCCAAGCAGCTGCTCGAGCAACATGCCGGCAAGGACACGGTGACGCCGGTCGCGTCGCCACTGCCTGAAGCGCCAACATCAGTCAGCGCTGCACCGAGCACCGATGACACGCCTGCGCCGCGCGCCATCAGTCAAAAGCAGTGGAGCGCGTCCGAACTGGATCTGGACAGCCTCGATCTGGACGAAGAACTCGCCCGCCTCGAACAGCGCGAAATCCAGCCGGTCGCCGAGTTCGGCCGTGCCCGCGAAGAGTCCTTGAGCGCGCGGCGCGACAGCCCGGAACCCGACGAGGGGACATGGCCCGACAGTCTGTTCAGCGAGCCTGCCGAGGAGCGCAGCGCCGCGCCGGATATCGAACCCGATCTCGACGAGATTGAAACCCTCGAACCCGAGCGCACCGAACCGTCGTTGTCACTGGAGCCAGTGGATCTGGACGACGAGCCGCCGATCCCGCAACTGCGCCTGCACGACCCGATCAATCCCAACGCCCGCCGTGAACGCTTGTCGGCCAGCGACGACAACGAGGACGACGATCTGCCGTTGATCACCTCGCCGCGCAAGAAACGTGAACGGGCCGAGCCCGGCGTGCGCGCCGAGGTCCTGCAGGATCTGACCGACGACCCGCTGCAACTGGACTGGCAGCAACGTCGCTCGCCCTGGGGCCGGCGTCTGCTCTGGCTGGTGCTGGTGGTGTTGGCGGCCGGGGGGCTGGCCGCTCAGTACATCGCCTATCATTTCGAGGAACTGGCGCGGCAGGATCAATACCGCCCATGGTTTCAGCAGATCTGTCCGCAGATCGGCTGCACCGTGCCCTCCAAAGTCGATATCGGCAAAATCAAGAGCAGCAACCTGGTGGTGCGCAGCCATCCGGAATTCAGCGGAGCGCTGGTGGTCGATGCGATCATTTATAACCGTGCGACGTTTTCCCAGCCGTTTCCGTTGCTCGAGTTGCGTTTTGCCGACCTCAACGGTCACCTGATCGCCAGTCGTCGCTTCAAGCCCGGCGAGTACCTGAGCGGCGATCTTGAGGGTCTGGCGGAAATGCCGCCGCAGACGCCGATCCACATCGCCCTGGATATTCTCGATCCGGGGCCGAAAGCGGTGAATTACAGCCTCAACTTCCATTCGCCGGAATGAACCGCTTCAGCGTTTCCCGATTGACGGCATTTTTCTGACTGGATCGCGGCCAACCAAACCGTTGGCGATAACAGAATAACTGTTCAGATTTTGTTCAATTCAGCCTTTAACCAGTCATCGAGAGCGGGTATCATGCCCACCCTTTTTCGAACTCTCATGATCCGGCCCCACTTCAGGGAAGTCCTATGTCGGCGGTACGCATCGGCCCATATACATTGCAGAACGGTTTGATTCTCGCCCCGATGGCGGGCGTCACCGACCAGCCCTTTCGTCAGCTGTGCAAGCGTCTGGGCGCAGGGCTTGTAGTCTCGGAAATGGTCACCAGCGACATGAGCCTGTGGAATACCCGCAAGTCACGCATGCGCATGATCCACGAAGGCGATCCCGAGCCGCGCTCGGTGCAGATCGCCGGTGGCGACGCGCAGATGCTGGCCGATGCGGCACGGGCCAACGTCGAGCTGGGCGCACAGATTATCGACATCAACATGGGCTGTCCGGCGAAGAAGGTCTGCAACAAGGCCGCCGGCTCCGCGTTGCTGAAAGACGAAGCACTGGTGACCGAGATCCTGCAGGCCGTAGTGGCCGCGGTTGATGTGCCGGTCACCCTGAAGATCCGCACCGGTTGGGATCGCGAGAACAAGAACGGCCTGACCGTGGCGAAGATCGCCGAACAGGCCGGGATCACTGCGCTGGCCGTGCACGGCCGTACGCGCGCCGATCTGTACACAGGGGAAGCCGAGTACGACACGATTGCTGCGATCAAGCAGGCCGTGTCGATCCCGGTGTTTGCCAATGGCGATATCGATTCGCCGGAAAAGGCCCGATACGTGCTTGACGCGACCGGTGCCGATGGCCTGCTGATAGGCCGTGCCGCTCAAGGGCGGCCATGGATTTTTCGCGAGATCGAACACTTCCTGCGCACCGGCGAGAAATTGCCCGCGCCGGAACTGAGCGAAGTGGAACGCATCCTGCTGGAGCATCTGGCCGCCCTTCACGCCTTCTATGGCGACGTGATGGGCGTGCGCATTGCCCGCAAGCATGTGGGCTGGTATCTCGCAACCTTGCCGGGCGCCAGGGAGTTTCGCGCCCGTTTCAATCGTTTGGATGGTACGGAAGCACAATGCGCCGACGTTCGGGAGTTCTTCGCCGAGCGTTACAAGAGCCTGACAGGGGACGAAGAAGGGGTGGCCGCATGACGATGATGACCGAGACTTTAGTGAGTGGAACAACACCCGTGAGCGACAACGTGAATTTGAAACAGCACCTCAACACGCCGAGCGAAGAAGGCCAGACCCTTCGCGGGAGTGTCGAGAAGGCGCTGCACAATTATTTCGCCCACCTTGAGGGCGCGTCCGTCACGGATGTGTACAACCTGGTGCTGTCCGAAGTCGAGGCGCCCCTGCTCGAAAGCGTGATGAACTACGTCAAGGGCAACCAGACCAAGGCCAGTGAGCTGCTGGGACTGAACCGCGGCACGCTGCGCAAGAAACTCAAGCAGTACGATCTGCTGTAAGCATTCAATCAAACCAGAAAGGCGCCCGCGTAAAAAACGGTCGCCTTTTTTGCTGACTTCCTTTGCTTTTGATGGAAATTGAGATGACCGACCAGACTACCCGCCTGCCGATCCGCCGCGCCTTGATCAGCGTTTCCGACAAGACCGGGATCCTCGAATTCGCCAAGGAGCTCGAAGCTCTGGGCGTCGAGATCCTCTCCACCGGCGGAACGTTCAAGCTGCTGCGTGACAACGGCGTTGCCGCAGTGGAAGTCGCGGATTACACCGGTTTCGCCGAGATGATGGACGGTCGGGTGAAAACCCTGCACCCGAAAATCCACGGCGGCATCCTCGGTCGTCGCGGTACTGACGATGCAATCATGAACGAGCACGGCATCAAGCCGATCGATCTGGTGGCGGTCAACCTGTACCCGTTCGAAGCAACCATCAACAAGCCAGGATGCGACCTGCCGACCGCCATCGAGAACATCGACATCGGCGGGCCGACCATGGTCCGTTCGGCAGCGAAAAATCATAAAGACGTTGCGATCGTGGTGAATGCCAGCGATTACGCCAACGTCCTGGAAAACCTCAAGGCTGGCGGCCTGACCTACGCTCAGCGTTTCGACCTGATGCTCAAGGCCTTCGAACACACCGCCGCCTACGACGGCATGATCGCCAACTACATGGGCACCGTTAACCAGGCCGCTGAAACCCTGAGCACTGAGGGTCGCAGCGAATTCCCGCGTACCTTCAACAGCCAGTTCATCAAGGCCCAGGAAATGCGCTACGGCGAGAACCCGCACCAGAGCGCGGCGTTCTACGTTGAAGCCAAGCCTGCCGAAGTCGGCATCGCCACCGCCACCCAGCTGCAAGGCAAGGAACTGTCGTACAACAACGTTGCCGATACCGACGCTGCGCTGGAATGCGTGAAGAGCTTCGTCAAGCCAGCCTGCGTGATCGTCAAGCACGCCAACCCGTGCGGCGTGGCAGTCAGCCCGGACGCCGAAGGCGGCATCCGTCAGGCCTACGAACTGGCCTACGCCACCGACACCGAGTCGGCGTTCGGCGGCATCATCGCCTTCAACCGTGAACTCGATGCCGAGACCGCCAAGGCGATCGTCGAGCGTCAGTTCGTTGAGGTGATCATCGCCCCAAGCGTCAGCGAAGAAGCCCGCGCCATCGTCGCCGCCAAAGCCAACGTACGCCTGCTGGCCTGTGGTGAGTGGTCGGCTGAGCGCGCCGCTGCCTGGGATTACAAGCGCGTCAACGGTGGCCTGCTGGTGCAGAGCCGCGACATCGGCATGATCAGTGCCGATGACCTGAAAGTGGTGACCAAACGCGCGCCGACCGAACAGGAAATCCACGACCTGATCTTCGCCTGGAAAGTCGCCAAGTACGTCAAATCCAACGCCATCGTCTACGCCAAGAACCGTCAGACCATCGGCGTCGGCGCCGGCCAGATGAGCCGCGTCAACTCGGCACGCATCGCCGCAATCAAGGCTGAGCACGCTGGCTTGCAGGTTGCCGGTTCGGTCATGGCCTCGGACGCATTCTTCCCGTTCCGCGACGGCCTCGACAACGCGGCCAAGGTCGGTATCACCGCGGTGATCCAGCCGGGCGGCTCGATGCGTGATGCTGAAGTGATTGCCGCTGCTGATGAAGCCGGCATCGCAATGGTCTTCACGGGCATGCGCCACTTCCGCCACTAATCACACGATCCACTGTAGGAGTGAGCCTGCTCGCGATAGCCATTGGTCAGTCAAAGCTGCAGTGACTGACACACCGCAATCGCGAGCAGGCTCACTCCTACAGAAAAGCGTCCCTGCGGCGCTCAACAGAATTAGCGTCATCCGAGGTTTTTGAAATGAATGTTTTGATCATTGGCAGCGGTGGCCGTGAACACGCCCTGGCCTGGAAAGTGGCTCAGGATCCGCGCGTGCAGAAAGTCTTTGTCGCGCCGGGCAACGCTGGCACCGCCATTGAAGCCAAGTGCGAAAACGTCGCCATCGACGTATTGGCCCTTGAGCAACTGGCCGATTTCGCTGAAAAGAACGTTTCGTTGACCATCGTTGGCCCGGAAGTGCCGCTGGTGGCTGGCGTGGTCGATCTGTTCCGCTCCCGTGGCCTGGACTGCTTTGGTCCGACCGCCGGCGCTGCGCAACTGGAAGGTTCGAAAGCCTTCACCAAGGATTTCCTCGCCCGCCACAAGATTCCGACCGCCGATTACCAGAACTTCACCGAGATCGAGCCGGCCCTGGCTTATCTGCGTGAGAAAGGCGCGCCGATCGTGATCAAGGCCGATGGCCTCGCTGCCGGCAAAGGCGTGATCGTTGCCATGACCCTGGCCGAAGCCGAAGACGCCGTGCGTGACATGCTCGCCGGCAACTCGTTTGGCGACGCTGGTTCGCGCGTGGTGATCGAAGAATTCCTCGACGGTGAAGAAGCTTCGTTCATCGTCATGGTCGACGGCAAGAATGTCCTGCCGATGGCCACCAGCCAGGACCACAAACGTGTCGGCGACGGCGACAGCGGCCCGAACACCGGTGGCATGGGTGCCTACTCCCCTGCCCCGGTGGTCACCGCCGACGTGCATCAGCGCGTGATGGACCAGGTGATCTGGCCGACCGTGCGCGGCATGGCCGACGAAGGCAACGTCTACACTGGTTTCCTCTATGCCGGTCTGATGATCGACAAGGCCGGTAATCCGAAGGTCATCGAGTTCAACTGCCGCTTCGGCGATCCGGAAACCCAACCGGTGATGCTGCGTCTGCAATCGAGCCTGGTGCTGCTGGTCGAAGCCGCGCTGGCGCAAGCGCTGGACAAGGTTGAAGCGCAGTGGGATCCGCGTCCGAGCGTCGGCATCGTTCTGGCTGCTGGCGGCTATCCGGGCGACTACGCCAAAGGCGCAGCGATCAAGGGTCTGGATGCAGCGGCAGGTCTGGAAGGCAAAGTCTTCCACGCCGGCACCGCATTGAAGGACGGTCAGGTGGTTACCGCCGGTGGTCGCGTGCTTTGCGCCACGGCCATGGGCGCCACCGTGGGTGAAGCGCAACAGCAGGCCTACCAGCTTGCTGCGGCCATCGACTGGGAAGGCTGCTTCTACCGCAAGGACATTGGCTACCGCGCCATTGCCCGTGAACGCGGCGAAATCCAGGAATAAGCGATCCATCAGGCCCGGCGCGGGATGCCATTTCTCGCCGGGCTGTTCGGTCGTCGCGCATCGTTATATTCTGGCATCAACCTACGAAGGGATTTCGCCGTGCGCTGGCTCAGGATTGCCATAAGCTTCACCGTCACGCTGATGACCTTGCTCTGCATGCTCCCGGCCCAGGCCGCGCAAGGCAGTGGCTGGTCGGTATTGCTTGACGATCAGGGCATCCTGCAACTGAGCGACATCCGCTCCGCTCGCTACACCAATCAATTCAGCCCCACCGACCTTGACCACCTGACCGCGGCCGAGCCCGAGGGCGCCCTGTGGCTGCGCTTCAAACTGGCGCCGGGCAAGCACGAACAGGTGCTGCGCATCTTTGCCCCCGATCTGTCACAGCTCAATCTCTACGTGCTCGACGGCGACCGGCTGATCGAGCAACGCAACACCGGCACCGCACGGCCACAGGCCGAACGTCCCTTGCCGAGCAGCGATTTCATGCTGCCCCTGCCCCAGGCCGACAAGCCGCTGGACATCTACGTACGCATGGTCTCCGACCATCAATTGCGCCCGCACATCACCCTGCAAGCGGCGGTGCAAGGCGCGGCCGATCAGAAGCAGACGCTGATTTTCGGCCTGCTGTTCGGCTGCCTCGCCATGCTCCTGCTGCACAATCTGGTGCGCTACGCCTACTCGCGCTCGCGCAGCAGTCTGTGGCTGGCGATCTGTGAAGGCCTGCTCGGGCTGAGTCTGTTCCTGTTGCTCAACCTCGCCGGGCCCTGGCTGCCGAACTGGCATGCGATCCAGACGCCGGGGGCTTATCTGGCCCTGTTGCTGACCGCCCCGGCCGGATTGATGTATGCCCTGCGCTTCTTCGCGCCACTGGGCCAGCACCCGCTGAACAAACTGCTGTGGGGCGACATTCTGTTGATCGTCACGTGCAGCCTGTTGCTGCTGTTCGTCAACACCTTGCCGCTGAACATCATCACCTACGCGCTGGTGGCGCTGGCCGGCCTGAGCATGTTGCTGGTGGGCTTCTATCACTGGCAAAAGGGCTACCGCCCGGCACGCCTGTTCGTTGCCGCCATGGTCGTGTTCAACATCGGCACGCTGGTCATCCTGCCGGCGCTGCTGGGGCTGACCCTGGTCACGCCGCAAGGCCTGATCATGACGCTGATGGTGTTCATTTGCATCAGCGGCCTGCTGATGAGCATCGCCCTGGGCGAGCGACAGCGCAGCATCACCGAAAGCCGCTTCAGCATCAGCCGCGACCTGGCGGCGAGCAATGCCGAGATCAATGCCAAAGCCGAATTCCTCGCCAAGATCAGCCACGAAATCCGCACCCCCATGAACGGCGTACTGGGCATGACCGAGTTGCTGCTGGGCACGCCGCTGTCGGTCAAGCAGCGTGATTACGTGCAAACCATCCACAGCGCCGGCAACGAACTGCTGACGCTGATCAACGAGATCCTCGACATCTCCAAGCTCGAATCCGGGCAGATCGAACTCGACGACGTGCAGTTCGACCTCAACGCGCTGATCGACGATTGCCTGAGCATCTACCGGGCCAAGGCCGAGCAACAGAATGTCGAACTGATCAGCTTCATCCAGCCGCAAGTGCCACGGGTGATCAGCGGCGATCCAACACGCCTGCGCCAGACCTTGCTGAGCCTGCTGGAAAACGCCCTGAAGAAAACCGAAGAAGGCGAAGTGTTGATCGTCGTCGCCCTCGACGAGCGCAGCAGCAAACCGCGCCTGCGCATCGCCGTGCAGGACAGCGGCGTGCCGATGGAGCCGGAAGAACGCGATGCACTGCTGCACGCCGAGTTGCACAGCAAACACTTCCTCTCGGCCAATCGCCTCGGCGGTAATCTGGGGCTGGTGATTGCGCGGCAACTGATTCGTCTGATGCACGGCGAGTTCGGCATCAAGAGCGGCGCCACCCAGGGCAGCACCTTATGGCTGACGCTGCCACTGGACCCGGATCGCCTCGAGCATCCGACCTCCGATCTGGACAGCCCGCTGCAAGGCGCGCGGGTGCTGGTGGTCGACGACAACGACACCTGTCGCAAAGTGCTGGTGCAGCAGTGCAGCGCCTGGGGCCTGAACGTCAGCGCCGTGCCTTCGGGCAAGGAAGCGCTGGCGCTGCTGCGCACCAAGGCGCACCTGCGCGATTACTTCGATGTGGTGCTGCTCGACCAGAACATGCCGGGCATGACCGGGATGCAACTGGCGGCGAAGATCAAGGAAGACCCGAGCCTGAACCACGACATTCTGCTGATCATGCTCACCGGCATCAGCAACGCGCCGAGCAAGATCATTGCGCGCAATTCGGGGATCAAACGGATTCTGGCCAAGCCGGTGGCCGGCTATACGCTCAAGACCACGTTGGCGGACGAACTCAATCAGCGCAACAAGGGCCAGGTGGTGTTCCAGCCGCAAGTGGTTACGGCGGCCGCTGCTGCGAAAGTGCCGAGCGACTTCCGTATCCTGGTCGCCGAAGACAACACCATTTCGACCAAAGTGATTCGCGGCATGCTCGGCAAGCTCAACCTGCAGCCGGACACCGCGAGCAATGGCGAAGAAGCGCTGCAGGCGATGAAGGCCCAGCGTTATGACCTGGTGCTGATGGACTGTGAGATGCCGATCCTCGATGGTTTCTCCGCCACTCAGCAACTGCGCGCCTGGGAAGTGAGCAATCAGCGGATCCGCACACCGATCGTGGCCCTCACCGCGCACATTCTTGCCGAACACAAAGAACGCGCCCGGCAGGCGGGCATGGATGGGCACATGTCCAAACCGGTCGAGCTGTCGCAGTTGCGCGAGTTGATTGAGCACTGGGTGGCACAGCGTGATCAGCAGAACCGTACGGCTTCCACGTACTGAGCGATCAGAGTTCAAGCTCGCTCAAATATTTCAGTGACTGGCTGAGCACCGACTTTTTCACCTTCTCGCGAAACGTACCGTAGTGAAGCGTATTGAAGCTGATCAGTGCCATCTGTTCGAGGCTGTTACTGATGAGTGATTGATCATCGAGAAACAGGAACCCGGAGGCCCTTCGTTCAATCTTGAACTGCCGATGATAGACACCCATATCGACCCTGTTCGGGCCATTCATGACGCAGGGAATCAACTGAAAAATACTGCCCTGCGCCCGCAGTACGGTTGAGTCGAACAGTTCGCTCGCAGATGCATTCCTCTCCATTTGCTTGAGGGCTCGGCTCATCGGCCCGGCGAAATCGGCGCCCAGGCGCGTGGAAATGCGGTTGATCGCCTGCCCGGCCATCACACCGCCCTGCTCAGGTACGAAGGCTTGCGGACGGGGTACGTCCCATCCCAGAAATCTCAACTGGTTGCAGTAGTACTCGAACCATTCCCCGGACAATCCTGCTTCGAATGCTGCGCGCGTCGCGTTTTGCGCGAACGCCGTGCTCATGTAGACGTCTTCCCGGTGGGATGCGGGCAGACCGCTGGCGAACGACACGACGCTGCCGCCCACGACCGCAGCGGGTGGTGCGAAAAGCTCGGTCATTGCTCATGCTCCAGGGACAGCGCCGCCACGTTGGCCGCAATGCGATCTTGAATCTTCAGCGCTATTTCGCTGGCTACCATCTCATACAGACCTTGCGACAGCGTTGATCGGGCAAACCGCAGCGTGACAGGACCTTGAACCTCCTCTGCCTGATAGGCATGGGCCAACGGATTCACAGGAAGCGCTTGATGCGTTCTCAACGTCACGTACACGCTGGTGAGATGCGTCGGGGAGTGCGCCACGATCACCAGCAACTGCACAGGCATTGCCGTTGCATCAGAGATCTTTTGCATATGCGTACGAAGCAGATGGATGGCCGGATGCTCCGCCGGCAGATTCGCACACTGATCCAGCATGGCTGCAATCGCAGGCACTCGATCTGGATCGGCCTTACCGATGCAATCGACTACCCAATCGATGACTGACTCCACGTTGCCAGACAAAACATTCCTGTCCTCACGCGCCCTCGTCTGGCGCACCCAGAAGTTGTCCAGGACCTCTGTATAACACTCATACCATTGGGATCCGGGTTGTTTTTCCACCGATTTATTGGCGACCAATTGTGCGTACAGCACACTGTTGATGACATTGTCATAAGCCAACATTTCTTCTGTTTCAGGCACCAGCAAAATTGCCGCGCCAACGACAACTACCGAATAGGCCGTATCCATAACAAGTTATCCCCCGCACCAAAAAAGGCGGCCGTTATCCGGCCGCCTCCATGTTGTCATCAAATATCGTAATCGATGGCTTTAGCCAGGTGATTCACCAGAGCCGTGGCAATCTTTGTGCGAGTTGCTTCAGCAACAAACTCGTTTTTCTCGAAGACAGTTTCACCGCGATAAAGGCCGACATTGCGAACATCCACATCGACAAACATTACTTTGGTCGAAGAGTTGCGTCGGGCAAAGCGCACGGCACCAACTGCAAAAATAGTCGCTCCGTTGATCTCGGCGCACGCGCCGGCGGTCACTCCACCGACACCATTTTCCAGCAGGTTGCGCTCATACAGGGTCAATGCCGTTTGACGCTCTTTCAGCGCAGCGATCGCATCGCCCGCTACCTTCAACATCAGCGCGGTGCTAGGACCAGGTACAGCCAGGCCAGCAACTACCGAGCCAAGGATTTCAAGCACCAGCTTGTCCATCCGCACGCTGGTTCCGCTGACTTGCAAATCACTGTAGAAACGGCGGATAGGCGCCCAGCCCGCATTGGTCATGACTTCGCGAAACAGCATGTACCATTCTTTGCCCTGGCTCTCTAGGGGGTAGCGCTTGTTAGCAACCAGCGACGCATAAAGAAAAGCATTCTGCGCATCGGTGCGATTAACACCGGTGATGTTGCCGCTGAAGGAAATGATCCCTTCACCGACAACCGAGCCCTGGGACGGCGCTTCAATTTCGTCACCCGGCATGATCAGACTACGCGAACGGATAATGGGCGCATCATCCAGTTCATATTCGTCAATGTTTTTGACACACGCATCGATATATCGCTGACTTACAACTTGAGCATTCATTACAACTGTTCCTTATTCAATTCAATGCAAGTTCCTCATGAACTTGCCAAACAAACAATAACCAGCAAAAACATTACCCACAAACCCAAACATGTAACAGCATATCCAGCACGAAACCAAACCAACAAAAAGAAGTTATCCCACTCCCCGGAATAATAACTAAGCAACAATTAAACATCAGACCCACAGCCAATAGATCAGTCTGATAGACTCCAACTCATCTACTCTGAATGCGAGCCAAAATCATGCTCCACGTGTTGTTCAGCGTTTACCTGAAGATGCTGGTGCTCTACAGCCCGTTCTTCGTGTTGTCCTGTTTTATCAGCCTGACCCGCGGCTATTCGCGCAAGGAGCAGCGGCGTCTGGCGTGGAAGGTCGCTCTTGCAACACTGATTTCCAGTGTTCTGCTGTATCTGTTCGGGCGGGTGATTTTCGACGTGTTCGGCATCACCGTGGACGCCTTCCGCATCGGCGCCGGCAGCGTACTGTTCATCTCGGCACTGGGCATGGCCCAGGGAAAACCGGCGGTGCAGGCCGACAACGTGCAGCAGGACGTGACCATCGTACCGCTGACCATTCCGCTGACCGTCGGCCCCGGCACCATCGGTGCCTTGCTGGTAATGGGCGTCAGTCAGCCGCACTGGGACGACAAGCTGACCGCGATCATGAGTATCGCCCTGGCCAGTTTTACCGTCGGCGTGGTGTTGTATCTGTCCAATCGTATCGAACGGATTCTTGGCGATCAGGGTTTGCAGATCGTCAGCCGCTTGATGGGGCTGTTCGTCTGCGCGCTGGCGGCGCAGATCATCTTCACCGGTGTGAAGGGCTATTTGGTGCCTTGAGCATCGCCGCAGCACGACGACCACAACAAAACGCCGCGCACGGTAACCGTGCGCGGCGTTCTGTTGTGCAGAGCGACCTCAGTGCAGGGCTGCGATCACCGCTGTCAGGCTGGCCGTTGACTCAGCACCGCGCGCGGTGGCCAAGGCTTCCACGCCTTGAGTCAGGGTGAAGGTATGTTGCCGCCCGGCGATGGGGAGCATCAGTTCCAGTGGTCGCTGTGCGTCGAAATTGCGCACGATCAGACTGCGCCCGGAGTCCGGATCGCTCAGCACCACGTCGCCATCGACCGATGACATCAACCAATGCCCGCACTCGTCCAGGTCCAGAGCCAGCAGGCAAGGCTCAGCCGTTTCCGCGTCCCACGCCTGTCTTCCATCGACCACGATGCAGTCCAGGCGCTGCCAGGTTTCCAGCGACAGCCGATAACCAGAGGTCTGCGCAGCGTAAACCAGCAACAGCTTGTCGACCCCATCGGGCAGCAACGTCGCGATCTCCGTAATGTCATCAGCCACTTCGAGCGTCATGACCTCGGCGTCGCGATGGGCATGACTTGCGGGTAGCCAGACGCCGTCGCTTGGGCCGGCGCTGAAAATCAATGGGGCGATCGGGTCGAACAGCAGCGGCTGCCTGGACCCGCGCGTGCCGAGAAATGTCGACCACGATCCGTCGCTGCGACCTGGAAGATCGAACAGCCGATCGAGTTCCGGCACGTAATACACATAGCGTCCAGTCGCGCTTGCCACTTGCACGACAGGCGCGTGGGCATGCCCGCTCAATAACGCTCGCAGGCGTGCACGTAACTGCTCATCGGTCTGCCCCGGCACGCAAGACCAGCGATTTTCCACGCCAACGATCATCGCTGGCTGGTTATCCAACAATTGCAGATGCACCCCGTCGAAGGTCTGCGCGACCAGCCCTTCACCCTGCCGCTGCACCTCGCTACAGGCCCATGATGGCCAGACCTTTTCAGGCCTGACCAGCAACTGCGGCTGCACCAGGCGATGTTCGGCTGAAAACGCTCCGCGCAGCGCTTCGATCGCCACCAGCGGCTGGCGATAAAGTCGCCCGGTGGCGACCTCGAACAACCAGACCGCGGTTTTGTCCGGCGTCGGGCCGAGCAGCGACAATTCCCTGCCTTGACCGATCTCGGCCAGAGCGATTTGCCCCTCGATAAACCATGCCGCCAGCAGGGCCTGACCCGCTACATCGCGCAAACCCAGGATCGGAAAAGCCACCAACGGCGCGGCCCTGGCCAGCGCGGGCAATGCACTCAACCAATCGGGGTTGCGTTGCAGCCAGCGTTGACCAACGCCGGCAAACCTGAGAATCGAGGGTTTATCTGCCAGATCACGCCACGCCTCATCGCTTCTGTGGCTGAGCGCAGGTACCCCGAACTTGAGCGCAACGTCGTCGGCAATCGCTGGCGCAGCAGGCACATCGACGATATCGACCTCGAACAGGCGACCATCGTCCCGGGTGGCGATGAAGCGCTGATCCGTGCGGGTGATCTCGACCACATCGTGCTCGATCACCACATTCTGCCAATGCCCGACGCTCGGTTCGACGCCGCGGCTGATGGTCCGCTCCTGCTGACTGTAGAACAGCACCGCATTGTTTTCAGGACTGGACGGCATCAGCATCAGCAAGTCCTCGGGCCATGCCAGGTTTTGTCCGGCCTGAATGCACTTGCCCGTCGTCTTGTTCAGCCAGGCGCGGTCGCGCAACTGCGACCCGACGTAGCCTTCGACGACAATGAACGGAGCATAGGACCAATCGCTGCTGCTGGCGGTCGTGTCTGGCGTGTCGTCAGCGAATGGCACATCGATCTGGCGCAGTGCTTCGCGCGGCTGAAACCGATAGTCCTGCGCCGCAAAAGCAATCTTGCAAGCCGTCAGCTCCACCTGTTGGGCGCTGATCCGATACTCGACGGTGGTCGTGCCATGCAACGCTTCTGCCGTCAGCCTCTGCGCAATCCGCAAGGCACCATCGGCTTGCTGGTGGCAGCCGATGATGGTCGAACCTGTGCGCGGTTTTTTCAGCCGGTAGCGATGCTGGACAGTACCGGTCAGCGCATCGACCCGCCAGACCAATGGATGGTCGGGATGGTAGAACCACGCATGACGGGCGCTGACGCCGGCCAGGACCACGCCCTCGCTGACCTCTTGCGGCAGGTTGCGCGCGAACAGCACTCGATCCCGCGCAGTGTCGTAGTGGCCAGTAGTGATGACTGGCCGGCCCGGCGGGTGGAACGGCACCCTGAAGTTACGCAACGGCAGACAGGCCGCTGTCAGTTGTCCGGTTTTGACCTGAGTGCGCAGAAAGCTCAGAACCGGCGCTGGAATGCCACTGGCTGTCTGGTTTGCGCTGCGCAGGTGATCCGCAGCTGTATTTTCGTAGTCGAGGATCACGCTGATCAGATGCAGGCTGCGGCCCGTCCAGTCGATCCGGTACAGCCCCTCGGCCAGCTCGATGACGCCGTTGAAACGATTCAACACCAGGCCATCGACCAGCATCTCAGGTGCGCTGTCGGCACTGTCCCGTGGTTGTTCGCGGAAGCTGACCTGCGCCAGCCGTGCCCAGGACGCCTGCACCGTCCATGTCACCTGTTCCCAGCCCTGCGCTTGCTCGAAGCTCACCGCCAGCAGGCCCGGCACCAGCCGGATCCGGTACTGCCCCTGCGGTGCGGTGATGCGGTACGCAATCTTCTTGCGCCACTCTGGTGGCAGATCCGCAACCACCAACTGGCGCACCGATTCGCTCAATTGCACCGAGATCGTCGTGGCCAGAAATACCGGATGCAGCTTGAAGAGTATGTGCGGCGCAAACGGTGTACTGAACAGATAAAACTGCCGATTGCCCTGCGTGTCATATTCCAGCTGATGCGCCAGGCGATCATGCAACTGCGGATAGCGAGTGGTGGAAAAGGGTACGGCGCCGGCGCTGCCGATCTGATATTCGTAGCCGTAGTAACAGATTGGCGCACAGGGCAGCACAATCACCTCGGGTAACGTGCCCCAGACGCTGGCGACCGCAGGTCGTTGAAAAGCGCTGCGGATATCGATCGCGGCGTGCCGCCGGGCGGGATCATCGTCGTACTGCGGCAGCTCCAGCGCGCTGCCCTTCCACGGGTAGAACTTCTGCCCCTCGAACACCACCCGTCTGCTTTGCAGATTCAGATCGGTGATCACTGCCAGTGAGGGGAACTGCAAGACCGCACCATGGCTTTCGTAAGACGCCTGATAAGCGTCATGGATCTGCGAGAGGTGCTCGCCAATGGCCGCAGCCTTGTCCATGATCTGCCCCAGATTGCTGGCAATGGCGGTCACGCCGATACCCACGCCCAGGAGCGGCACGGACAGCGCTGCGGCGAACGCGCCCACCGCTCCGCCCGCCGCCAGGGCGACGATATCCAGGCCCAAAGCCGCCACGTTGAACGCCAGAGACGTGGAAAACCGCGCACGCTGCTCACGATTCTCTGCCTGCGTCAGGTTGTAAATGTCGAAGCCGATGTTGGCCACGGAAAACGCCACCCCGACGCCCGTGGCGGCCTGCCCTGCCAGGCGAGCGGATAACGAAGCCTGCTTCAATGCCTGCTCAGCCGCCGCCACCTGGCGCACCAGTTGGGCAATCTGCAGTGCATCGCTGACCACACCAGTCCCCAGCTGTGCATAACTCACGTACAGCTGGATTTGCAGGGAGACGGTCAATGTCGGCACTGAATCGCCAGCGCGGTACTCGCGCTGGCGCATTTCACTGATCAGCGTCTGGATCGCGAAGGCGAAACTCAACCGGCTGCCACCGTCGTGATCAGCCGCCTGGCCTGGCCTGGCCGCGCCGCCCTGGACGAGTCGTTCGACATACTGCCTGATTCTCTGAAAACGCGAATCCCGGCTGAGGACCGTCACGGTATTTTGCGCATTGCGCGAATCCATGAGCGTCAGGCGATAGCCGCCATCGGCGTCGTTGCCGAGGGTATCGAGCAGCGGCACATACTCACGCGTCAGCTTGTGCTCACTGCGCAAACGCAGGGTCGCCTGTTCGAACTCGCTGGCCCAGTAGCGCGCATCCAGCTGCGCCAGACTGGCGCCCAGCCGCGAGTTCTGGCCCAGAGACCGGGTGCGGGCCAGCGCTTGTTTGTGCCAGATCGACGCCCCCTGAGGGTCGGCCAGCGCAACGTTGTGCAGAAAACTGTCCACGCGCATATCCGATGACAGCCTGCGTTCGGCGATCGCCACGGTGTCCAGTTCAGTCACGGTGAACTGCGCGGTGGCCATATCGCCCAGGCCATAAAGTTTCGCCAGGGCGTTATCGTCCGCGCTCAGATAGCGCTCTATGCCACGCAGCAGTTGTGCGCCATCGGCAAACCCGTAGAGGGCAAAATTGGGATCGTAGAAGCGATAGGTCGGGTGTTCACCGGTCAGGACCTTGGCCAGCAACAGGGCGTGGTCGCCAGTGTCGAGCAGCAGCACCGCAGGCCCCGCGCGGGCGTCCAGTGCAGCCATGATGCTGTCCAGACGCTGCACGCCCCGCGCGGTGCCGACCTCGGCGGTGGGCACGGCACGCAGTTCGTCCAGCGCACTGCGCAACGCCTGTGCACCGAGTTCGTCGGGACTCGCGCTGGCGGTGGCGACATGCCCTACCAACGCTCGCTCGGCCGTCTCGCCGGCAGCCACGGCGGCGGCCATCAGCAGCGCCAGCGGATAGCAACGGCGACCCGGATCGCCCGCGCTGCGTATCAGCAGATCCTGCGGCAACTGCTTGACCGAGACGGCGCCAGCCGTGAAAAAGGCGTCGCGCACTTGCCCGCTGCGCTGGAAGATCTGCGTGCGCAACTCCTGCTCGGCGCTGCGCTTGATCTGGCCGATACGCTCGCCCCACTGGCGTAGCGTCAGCGGCTCGGACATGGCTTGGACCTTGAGCTCGCGGGCCGTCGATGCAACGGCCGGCAGGTCGCGCGCCAGTCCGTTTTCGAACGTTGCCGAGTGGCGCTGGCGGACGGCTTTTTCGATCGCATCATAGCGGGCGAACGTACCGTCGCTGTCCGTTTCGAGGGCGAGGTTGCGCACGTTCTGCCAGGTATCGGCGAACCCTGCATCGTCCAAATGCGTCGCACCGAAAATCCCTCCGAGCACCACTCGCATCAAAGGACTCAGTTGTTCCAGCGGCATCGTTCCGTGGGCGATCCGGCTGAACAGTTCGTTGAGGTGGCTGACGGAATCCGCACCGCGGGAGGTCGGCACAACGGCAGGCCTTTGCGCCAGTACTTGCTGGCGGGTGTCGAAGTCGATGACCACGGCCTGGTGGAAAGCGACTTCACCACTCAACTTGTCGCGCATTGCTCGAATGAACGGCTCTCCCAGATCATCCATCAAACCTTGCAACACCGAGGTCAACAGCACCGGTTTGCCTTCGATAATCGGCCAGCCGCGCTCGAAAATCAGGCTTCGATCATTGAGCAGTTCGGACAAGCGACCGGCATACCGAGACTTGAGCTTTCCCTCGGCCCACCGCGCGTGCTCCCGTTCCAGCCAGTCTTTTTCCTTGCCCCTGACAATCCATCCGGAAACGGTTTCCTCTTCGGTATTGACGTTGTAGCCCTCGCGCAAACGCTGTTGCGCCAATACCTGACGGCTGAAAGACGGATCGCAATTGGCTTCGATATATTCATGCAATCCGGCGAGTGCCGCGCCCGGGCCGGTAAGCGTTACGGTACCCCCGGCGTCATTACGGATACCGTCCTGGTAATAGGTGACAACCGCTTTAAGCAACTGATAGGCATACGCCTCATCCCATCGGGTGAAGTTCGACCTGACCAGAATATCTTCAATGACTGTTGCAGCAACGCCGGTCAGGGTTTCGCTGTCGGCCCAGCCCGCTCCCGAATTCGCCATGCGTTTTTCAACTTCAATGAGCACGTCGTAATTAAGTCGAATGACTTGCAAGATCGACATCGTCATGCCGCTGCCTGGCTGAGCAATAAAATGCGCGTTCATTTCTTCGCCGATTTGCAGTCCCATGCGAAAGCCGTTCTCGACAGCGTCCATGGTTTCTGGCGGCACGAACAGTTCAAGGACGTCCGGCTTGCTCCGAGCAAAATCCTCCAGAAGTTGTTTATGTTGTTCGGGAAGGCTGTCGGTTCTGTCCGGGTAATGCTGCGGATCGCGCCCAGGCATCAACTGTCGGTTGTTATTCAACAACAGTTGCAGAACACCGATTTTCTGCGTCTGGCTGTAATCGCTGATATCGACACCACCCAACTTATCGAGCAGTGGCGGCAGATAATCCATGTCGGTATAACGCCCGCCTTCAAGGAGTTCTGCCTGCAAGCGCACCACATCGCTCGCCGCGGCGAAATTGCCACGCATCGCCACTTCGCGGCGGTAGACGTCCGCCAGCAGGTCATCGGTAAAGGCCTGAGCTACATCGCGTAATTGCAGGTCCGGACCCACCATGGCCAGATGGCTGTCGAGGCAGCGTTGACGGAAAGCCTGCAGCGTCGCGCGATCCTTGCCATAAGCACGCACCATCAGATCGATGCGCGCTTCATCGGTTCGCCCCTTCCATTTCGGCTGGCTGAGGTAGTCGAACATTTGCTGTTTCAAGACCCGCGCGCGGTCTTCAATCATCGTCGCCAGTTGCCCGGCATGGTTGAGTTGTGCGCCACCGGACGCCATCGCATCAGCCCTGGCACTGTCGAGAATGACCCGGTTCATCTCGAAAGCCAGCAACGCGTCGCTGTCGTACCAAAGGTTGAAGCGGTAATCCTCAGCCCTCATCACCTGACGCCAGATATTCATGTAATCGCGCTGGTTGACACCGACTTCGCTTCCGCCAACCCAGACGAAATGAACAATTTTCGGCACCGGTCGGCCCACCCCCGACAACATTTCCACGGTCGTCGAAAGCCGTGCCAGATAACGCTGCAGCCCGCTCGCAATGTTATCCACAGCCACAGGCACAGCGGTATTCTTGCGTTTCAACAATGCTGCAAGTTGCTCTTGAAACAAGCTCGCCAGATTCAGTAACAGCACCGGGTCAGTCGTCTGACTGGCCTGCTGATAATAGTCGTTCAGCGCTTGGTATTGCGCCGAAGCGGAAAACTCCTGAAGTGCCTTGGAAAGCACCGAATATTCTTGCGCAGATACGAATGCTCGTCCGAACGAATAATCATTTTTTAAAGCCATCACTCATTCCTTGTTTATTGAATGACCCATTCACCGCGCACACTTTCGCGCCGCTGCAGAGCGGTAATCCGATTTCAATGACACTCGACAAGTGCTACGAACACAGCACCCTAGTGGGCCAACAAGCGCCATACAAACAACAAGGAATACAAAGCTTGTCGCCGGCAATATCTGATCACACGGAAATCATCCAACCGTAACAGCAGCGCGATTACTAACGGGCTGGCGCAATCTCCAGGCATAAAAAAAGGCCCTGTCCGGGGGGACATGACCATTTTTTATGACTTGAAGAAAACAATTGAAACTTCAACTCAACTTACAACCGCTCAAACTTCTTACAGCTGGAAATCGAATGACTGGCGGCTTTCTCAGGAACGTGGTTTTTCGCCATACCAACGCGGCGTATACACCCAGTCACCGCCCCCGGCACGAGCGAAAGTACAAGTGGTCGACGAACCGATCAGCACCATCGTGCGCATGTCGACCTGTTCCGGCGTCAGCGCACCCAGCGTCGTGGTGCGCAGCGTCTGTCCCGGGCGGCCGATGTCCCGGCCCAGTACCACCGGCGTTTCCGGCGCGCGGTGCACTGCAACGATTTCCAGCGCGCGGCCCAGTTGCCAGGGGCGCGCCCGGGAAATCGGGTTGTAGAACGCCAGGGCCAGATCCGCTTCGGCGGCCAGATCCAGACGCTTCTCGATGATCGCCCACGGCTTGAGGTTGTCCGACAGCGACATCACACAGAAGTCGTGGCCCAGCGGCGCCCCGGCCTGAGCGGCGGTTGCCAGCGAGGCGGAGACACCGGGCAGGATCTCCAGCTCGACAGTGTGCCAGGCCGGATCATCCGATTCGTGCAAGGCCTCGAGCACCGCAGCGGCCATGGCGAACACGCCCGGGTCGCCAGAAGACACCACGATCACCGAGCGCCCCTCGGCGGCAAGCCTGAAGGCGTGACGGGCACGCTGCATTTCTTCACGATTATCGGTGCAGTGCTGCACTTGATCATCGCGGAAGGGGCCGGCCATGCGCACGTAGGTTTCGTAACCGAGCACATCGGTGGCGCGCGCCAATTCGGCTTTCACCGCCGGCACCATCAGTTCGGCGGCGCCAGGGCCAAGGCCGATCACCGCGAGTCGACCCCGTGGGCGGCCGATCTGCGAAACGTCCAGTGGTTGCTCGGCAATCGCCACCGCCAGATGTTCATCGCCAATCACGTTCGCTTCAGGCACTGCGATACGCGCCAATGCCTGCAGATCGCTTTGCGCCGCCACGAAGCGCAGTGGCACGCCCAATTCGAGCGCAGCCTCGCGCAAGTTCGTCGCGGCCATATCAGTGTCGGCAGCCACGAGGCAGGCGAGCGCCGGCACGGCGACGTTGGCCCCTTGCAATGCGGCGCGAACGACGTTCGGCAGATCCGCCACTTCAGCATTCACCGCCACCGCCACACTGCGCGGATAGATCAACAACTCGTCGGCACTGGCCAGACGCTGCGTACTGCTCACATGGATCGAACGCAGTGCCTGCGGATCCTGTGGCAACTGCGCCTGATCCAGCCACGGCGCCGCGCCTTCGATACGCACGCTGTGCCCGGCGAGCAGGTCGGAGACGAAGCGTTTGCCCGATTCCAGATCCGCAAGCGCATAACCACTGGGCGGATTGAGCAGGCAGGTGCCAAAGCGCAATTCCCCGCTGGTGGTAATTGCCGGCGCCACGTGCAGCGCCGCCGCGATCTCCCGGGCCATGACATTCACTCCGCCCAACCCGCCAAGTAGCGGCACCACAGCGCTGCCGTCTTCAGCGACAGCCAGCACCGCCGGTTCGGCGCCCTTCTCCAGCAGCAGCGGCGCCAGGGTGCGGATGACGATGCCGGCCGCGCACAGGGCAATGATCGGCGTGTCCTGCTGATACAACGCGCGCAGGGTCGCGCCGAATTCCTGATACAGGCAATCAGCGCCTTCAACCCGCCCGGCGAGGCCGTGGATCTGCGCCGCCGGATAGACCTGCTGAATCCGCCGTGCAGTCGCGAGGCTGCCCTGGCCGAGGATAACGATGGCGGGTGTCGAGTGCGTCATCACCCTTGCCACCGTTCGCCCGGGACGATGATCAGCGAGAAGTATGGCGAGGACATCGGCTCGACCTGATCCATCGGCACGATCTTCTGATTGGCCATGGTTGCCCGTTCGACGTACAGCGCGCGCTCGGCGAGGCCGAGTTCTTCCAGCACCTGACGCACCTTGGGAAAATTGCGCCCCAGCTTCATGATCACCGCCGCATCGGCATCGGCCAGACGCCGTTTCAGCTCTTCATGGGGGAGCACGCCGGAGAGCACCGACAGGCTCTGATTGCGATACACCAGCGGCGCGCCGAGCACCGAAGCGCCGCCGAGCATCGAGCACACGCCGGGCACCACTTCAGCCTCATAACGGCTGGCGAGGCGGTCGTGCAGATACATGTAGGAACCGTAGAAGAACGGGTCACCTTCGCAGATCACCGCCACGTCGCGGCCGGCATCCAGATGTTCGGCCACCGCCACCGCGGCTTCGTCGTAGAAATCGCTGATGACCTGCTCATACGACAGCGGAGCCGGCAACGCCTCGGTGGTCACCGGGTACACCAGCGGCAGCAGATTCTGCGCCTCGACCAGGTGCGCCTCGATGATCCCGAACGCGTTGCCCTTCTTGCCCTTTGCCACGAAGTACGCGACCACTGGCGATTCGCGCAGCAGGCGCAAGGCTTTGACGGTGATCAGTTCCGGATCACCGGGGCCGACACCAAGGCCGATCAGACGTCCTTTGGCCTGCATCATTCGATCTCCGTGGCGAGGGCATTGACGGCGGCGGCGGCCATGGCGCTGCCACCCAGGCGGCCCTGCATGATCACGAACGGCACGCCACGACTGTCGGCAGCCAGCGCCGCTTTCGATTCGGCAGCGCCGACGAAGCCCACCGGGAAGCCAAGAATCAGCGCCGGTTTCGGCGCGCCGGCGTCGAGCATTTCCAGCAGGTAGAACAGCGCGGTCGGCGCGTTGCCGATCACCACGACGCTGCCTGCAAGGTGCGGGCGCCACAGCTCCAGCGCCGCGGCCGAGCGGGTGTTGCCCAGCTCGCGAGCAAGCTCCGGCACGCTGTCGTCGCGCAAGGTGCAGATCACTTGATTGTTGGCCGGCAGACGAGTGCGGGTCACGCCTTCGGAGACCATGCGCGCGTCGCAGAGAATCGGCGCACCGGCCGCCAAGGCATCGCGCCCGGCCTTGCCCGCGCCTTCGGAAAACTGCAGACCGTCGACGGCCTCGACCATGCCGCACGCGTGGATCACCCGCACCGCGAGTTTTTCCAGATCGGCGGGGATGCGCGCCAGATTGGCCTCGCGGCGAATGATCGCGAAGGAGTTGCGATAGATCTCCTGACCGTCGCGGATGTAATCAAGCATCAAGGGGGCTCCGGGAGCGGGCGTCGAGCAGGGTCGCGGCCGCTTCAATAGTAAGGTTGCAGGCGTGCAGCGAGCCGAAACCGGGCTGTGCTGCATCGCGAAAATAGAGGTCGTAATGACCGGGGGCAACGGCCAGCAGCGTGGCTGGCGCGCAGTGAGCGGCGGCGCAGGAGCGCGAGCAGCCAGACAGGTGCACGCGCAGCCCTTCGGGCAGCAAAGGTGCCAGTTGCCGGGCATCCTGCTTGGTGTCGGCCAGGCCTTTGCCGCAGCCATCGGCACCGGTGCAGGCGATCAGCCGGGCCAGCGGTTCGGCTTCGGTCGTCAACAGGCCCAACGCCCGTAACTGCTCAAGCACTTGCTCGGTCTCAGTGGCGTTCACGTTCGGCAGCAGCAGGCTTTGCCATGGCGTAAAGCGCAGGCTGCCATCGCCAAATTGACGGGCCAGTTGCGCCGCGCCGCGTAGCATCAGCGGATCGAGTCGCCCAAGCGGCGGCACCGCGCCGATGTAAAAATGATCCGTCGTGCTTTGCTGCCGGGCGCCAATGTGCAGCGCATCTGCCGACGTCGGGCGCTGCCAATCGCTGATCGCCTTGACCGATACGCGCTCGCGCAACGATTCAAGAAACGCGAGCCTCGGCAACTCATCGAGCAGATGGCGCATCCGTGTTTGCTCTGGCCGGGCCAGGTCGAGGAACAACTCCAGCACCGCGACCACCAGCGCGTGAGCGTTGTCCAGGGTCACGGCGCCGAGCGGGCGATCGGTCGGGCAACCGGCCAGACCGAATGCCCAGAGGATTTCGCCATCACGCTCGCACGCCGACAGCCACAGGTCATGGGGATGTTCGAGCATCGCCAGCGCTTCACCACCATCGAGCTGCACGGCGAACTTGGCGCTCAGTTCGTGGAAGCGCGGATGGCTTTGCAAGGTGTCGAGGATCTGTTCGGCGAGCGGGCGCGTGTCGATCAACAACTGCTGATCGACCCCGGCGGTCGGGCTGAGCATCAGATTGCGCACATCATCGCCGGCGGCGGTTTTTGGCCCCAGCCCAGCGGCGAGCAAGCGCTCGATCAGCGCCGCCGATTGCGCAGCGATTCCCCGAATCTGCAGATTGCCGCGATTGGTCGCCTCGATCGCGCCACTGGCGAACTGCTCGGCGGCAGCGGCCACCGCATCGGCCTGATCGGCACTGATCGAACCGCCATCGAGTTTGATCCGACAGATACCGCCGTCCAGTGCCTGGACGATACGCAGCAACCCCGGGCAGGCCGAGGGGCGTAAGGCGGTGGACATCGGGCGTTCGTTCAAGGGGCTGACCGGTTGCGTGGCAGAAGCGCTTCGCGGGCGAAGGCGCGGTATTATGCCTGCTTTGTCCGGCGGCATGAAAAGTCTGCCCGTCGGAACGGCACGTTTAGAGGAATATAGATGTCACCCTGGCTGACGATCGTGGGAATTGGTGAGGACGGCTTCAAGGGCCTGGGCAAGAACGCCCGGCGTGCCCTGATGGGCGCTTCGCGGATCGTCGGCGGTCAGCGGCAACTGGATTTGCTGCCGCCGTGCATTAACGGCGAGCGGCAGTCGTGGCCAAGCCCGTTTTCTCTCGCGCTGGTGCTTGAGTCCCGTGGCGAGCCCGTTTGCGTGCTGGCCAGCGGCGATCCGATGTTCTACGGCGTCGGTGCCAGTCTGGCGCGTCTGGTGCCGAGCGCCGAGATGTCGATCATTCCCGCGCCTTCGTCGTGCGCATTGGCGGCGGCGCGCTTGGGCTGGTCGCTGCAGGAGGTGACGGTTGTGTCGCTGGTGGCGCGGCCGCTGGCGGCGCTCAATGCGCACCTGTTCAGCGGCGTGCGTCTGTTGTTGCTGAGCAATGACGGCAGCAGCCCCGCCGCCGTCGCGCAACTGCTGCGCGAGCGCGGTTTCGGCGCCAGTCGCCTGAGTGTGCTGGAGCATTTGGGTGGCGAGGCCGAGCGGTGCATCGACCGCCGCGCCAGTGAATGGGACAACCCGCCCGTTGCCGATCTCAACCTCATCGCTATCGAGTGCCTGGCCGAGCCCGGTGTTGCCGGCCTGTCGCGGCTCGCCGGTTTGCCCGATTCGGCATTCCGTCACGACGGTCAGTTGACCAAGCGCGACGTGCGCGCCATCACCCTCGCCCGTCTGGCACCGACGCCCGGCGAACTGCTCTGGGATGTCGGCGCCGGCAGCGGCTCGATCGGTATCGAATGGATGCGCGCCCATCCGAGCTGTCGCGCCATCGCGGTTGAGGCCGACGCGGGCCGTCAGCAATTGGTCGAACACAACCGCGATGCGCTGGGCGTGCCCGGCCTGCATCTGATTCGCGGCAAGGCACCGCAAGCGCTGCATGGCCTTGAACGTCCGGACGCTGTTTTCATCGGCGGCGGCGTCACCCGTGAAGGCGTGGTCGAAGCCTGCTGGGAACAACTCAAGCCCGGCGGCCGTCTGGTCGCCAACGCCGTGACGCTGCAAAGCGAAGTCGCCCTGATGCACTGGCGCGAACGTTACGGCGGCGAGCTGACGCGCATTCATGTCGCTCAGGCGCAGCCGCTCGGCGAGTTCGACACCTGGCGTCAGGCACTGCCGATCACCCTGCTGGAATTGGTCAAACCCCTCGATGCGTGACGAAACCGCCGAACAACCCGCGCCCCTGCGCAGTGGCCTCACCACCGGCAGCTGTGCCACCGCGACCAGCCTCGCCGCGGCGCGCCTGTTGCTCACCGGCGTCGGCGCCGACGCAGTGCAGATCACCTTGCCCAAGGGCAAACAGGTACAGATGCGTCTGGAGTTCTGCCGCCTGAGCGAGAACGGCGCCGAGGCCGGCACGATAAAGGACGCCGGCGACGACCCCGACGTGACCCATGGAGCTTTGCTGTATTCACGAGTGCGCTTGCTGGACGAAGCGGGGATCCGTTTCAATGCCGGCGCCGGGGTCGGAACGGTGACCCGCCCAGGACTGGTACTGGCTGTCGGCGAGCCGGCGATCAATCCGGTGCCGCGCAAAATGATCAGCGATCACCTGACCCTGCTCGCCGCCGAAACCGATTATCACGGCGGCTTCGAGGTCACGATCAATGTCGAGGGCGGTGAGGCACTGGCGCTGAAAACCATGAATCCACGGCTGGGCATTCTTGGCGGCCTGTCGATCCTCGGCACCAGCGGCATCGTCCGGCCATTTTCCTGCGCTGCCTACATCGCCTCGATTCATCAAGGCATCGACGTGGCGAAAACCAACGGTTATCTGCACATCGCCGCGTGCACCGGCAACGCCAGCGAAGACACCATGCGCCGGGTCTACAGCCTGCCGGAAATCGCCCTGATCGAAATGGGCGACTTCGTCGGCGCGGTGCTCAAGCATCTGCGCAAGGTGCCGGTGAATAAACTCAGCCTGTGCGGCGGCTTCGGCAAGATCAGCAAACTGGCCGCCGGGCATATGGATCTGCACTCACGGCATTCGAGCATCGACTTGCCGCAACTGGCCGAGTGGGCGGCGGCGATTGGCGCGGACGCGGCGTTGCAGCAAGGCATTCGCGCGGCCAACACCAGCCAACAGGCCTTGGCCATGGCCAGTGCGGCGGGGATCGCTTTGGGTGATGAAGTTTGTCGCCACGCGCTGAATTTCGCCCGCAGCGTGGTGCCTGCGCAGGTGCAGGTCGAGGTGTTTGCGATCGATCGCCAGGGCGGGATCGTCGGGCACGCCGGAGGTTTTGCATGAAACGGATCTTGCTGCTCGGTGGTGTGACTGAAGCGCTGGCGATTGCCCGCACGCTCGGGCCAGAACATATCTACAGCCTCGCCGGTGTTGGCCGGGTGCCGAGCGACTTGAGCTGCCAGGTTCGGGTCGGCGGTTATGGCGGCGCTGAGGGACTGACGCAGTTCATCGCTGATGAAAGTGTCGATCTGCTGCTAGACGCTACGCACCCGTACGCCGCACAAATCAGCGCTAACGCCGCCCGCGCGGCACAGCTCGCCGGCATTCCCTGCTGGGCCCTACGGCGCCCAGCATGGCAGCCGCAAGCAGGCGATGACTGGCGCGAGGTGAGTGACTGGCCCGAGCTGATCACAGCCCTAGAACCCTTCCACCGCCCGCTGTTCACCCTCGGCCGCGAACCACTGCAACACCTCGACGAAATCCCCGCCCACCAGTTCTGGACCCTGCGCGCCCTCGACGTTTACCCCGGCAATGAACGCTGCGAAGTGATCGGCGCCCGTGGGCCGTTTCTGCTTGAGGATGAGCAAGCGCTGTTCGAGCGCCGGCAGATCGACGTGCTGATCAGCAAGAACAGCGGCAGCACCGCCACCGAGCCGAAGCTGGAAGTGGCGCGTGAGCGTGGAGTGCCGGTGCTGGTGTTGAAGCGCCCGGGGTTGCCGGGGGTTGATCGGGAGTTTGCCTCGGTCGACGATATCCTCGCTGCCCTCTCCCTCTGAATCGGCACGTCCCGTCGTGGGAGCGAGCCTGCTCGCGAAGACGTCAGCACCGACAGCCCATTAGTGCCTGACAAATCGCTTTCGCGAGCAGGCTCGCTCCCACAGGAACCGTGGATGTTGCTGATAGCTGTGCGCAGCCACAAAACCTGTGGGAGCGGGCTTGCCCGCGAAGACGTCAGGTCTGGCACTGCAAATCCAAGTGGCTACACTCTTTTCAACGGCGCACTGCGACACCAGACCGCACGACGCTTTTTTACTTATCGGCCCTGATCAGGCTAAATGGGCCGCGCCTGATCGCCCACCCAACGGACCTGTCCCATGAACCGACGCCGGTTAGCATTTGCCTGGATCGCCTGCTTTGCAGTGCTGTTCAACATGCTCGCCATGCCGCTGAGCGGGGCGATGGCGCAGGCGGGCGGCGACCCCGCCGAGCAGATCCTCTGGAGCAGTTTCTGCACCGGCAGCGGCATGAAGATGGTGGCGATCGACATCGGCGCTACAGATCAAAAGGCTCCGCAAAACGATAGCCATTCGAACATGCAGCATTGCTGGTGCTGCTCAGGCTCGGCGCCACTGCTGGCGCTGCCGGGGCATTCGCCGCAGTTGTATTTCGCGCGATTCGAAAGTAACCGCAGCGTTGCGCCCGTCGCCCTGCAAGCCCCCGCTCCGCGCCAGCAATGGCCAAGTCTCAATCCCCGTGCATCCCCTCTGGTCTGATTTGTTCGCGCCATAAATCCGCGTTTCAAATCGTTCTGGAGAACTGCCATGTTGAAGAAACTCTTCGTCCTCGCTGCGCTGCTTTTGCCGGCGTGCTTCGCCCATGCCCACGAATACAAGGCCGGTGCGCTGGAAATCGCCCATCCGTGGTCGCAGGAACTGCCGCCGAATGCGCCGACCGTTGCCGCCTATTTCATCATTCACAACACCGGCAAAAGCGCCGATCGCCTGCTCAGCGTCGACTCGAAGATTGCCACCGAAGCACAACTGCACGAGCACGTGATGCAGGGCGACCTGATGAAGATGCAGCAGGTTCCAGGCGTGGATATTCCACCTGGCGGCACCGTGACGTTTGCGCCGATGGCTTACCACGTCATGCTGCTCAACCTGAGCGATCGCAGCCTGCTCAGCGACGGCAAGCGCTTCCCGATGACCCTGCATTTCGAGAAGGCCGGCGATGTCACGGTCGATGTCGCCGTGCAGAAGAAACCGCCGGAATCCACCCAGGCCCACGTGCACGCTCAGTAACCGACCCGGCTGACTTCGCCCATGCGTCCTTTGCACGCCAGGCCCGCCCCGCACCATCGTCAGACTCAAGCGCTGACGCGTGGCAGCTGGATCGCCCTGTTCGCCATGTTGATGATCTTCATCGGCCCACTGATTTCTCAGTCGATGCCGATGGATCAGCACGCCCCGACATCGATGCCAATAAGCATGGACATGTCGATGGACATGCCCGGCATGGACCACAGCAGCCATGACGCCAAGCCCTCGGTAGAGCACTGCCCGCCGCAATCCTCGCATCACATGCTGTGGGAAAAGTGCGGTTACTGCAGCCTGCTGTTCAATTGCCCGGCGCTGACCGGCGGTGGCGATTTCATCGCTTTCAACATCCCGCCACCCAATACCTTCACCCCACCCTCCCCGCGTTTGGGCCACGCCCGCCAACCCTTCTTCCCCGGCGCCCGCACCCGCGCCCCGCCCGTCGTCACGTAAACACGCACCTCTGATTGCACACGGTTGAGAAGACAGTTTCAGGCTGTCGGCCGTGGTGTTTACGACTGTTCGATGGAAATTGTCATGTCCAGGTTTACTGCTGTTCCCTGCGCGGAATCCGCCCGCGCGCCTTTTACCCTGAACCGATCGCGGATGCGGTTCGGGCACGCCAGCGCCGTCCTCTGCGGCGTATTGCTGACACCGCTGGCCCAGGCCGATGAGCATGCCGGCCACCCGCAAGAACTGAGTCCGACGGTGATTACTGCCATCGCCCCCAGCTCACCACTGACGATCGTCACCGATCCCAAGGACCCGCGCCAACCGGTGCCGGCCAGTGACGGCGGTGACTATCTGAAGACCATTCCCGGCTTCGCCCTGGTGCGCAATGGCGGCACCAACGGCGATCCGGTGCTGCGCGGGATGTTCGGCTCGCGGCTGAACATCCTCACCAACGGCAGCATGATGCTCGGCGCCTGCCCAGGCCGAATGGATGCGCCGACTTCGTACATCTCGCCGGAAACCTACGACAAACTCACGGTGATCAAAGGCCCGCAAACCGTGCTCTGGGGTCCCGGCGCGTCGGCTGGCACGGTGCTGTTCGAGCGCGAACCGGAGCGCTTCGGCGAACTCGGCACGCGGGTGAACGCCAGCGTGCTGGCCGGCTCCCACGGTCGTTTCGACAAGGTGATCGACGCCGCTGCCGGTGGTGCGTTGGGCTACATGCGGGTGATCGGCAACACCGCGCACTCCGACGATTACCGCGACGGTAACAACGACGTCGTCGCCTCGCGCTACGACAAATGGAACGGTGATATCGCGCTGGGCTGGACGCCGGATGCCGACACCCTGATCGAGCTCACCGCCGGCAAGGGCGATGGTGAGGCGCGGTATGCCGGGCGTGGCATGGACGGCTCGCAGTTCCTGCGCGAAAGCCTTGGCCTGCGCTTTGAAAAATCCGATATCACCGATGTGCTGGAAAAACTCGAGGCGCAGGTCTACTACAACTACGCCGACCATGTGATGGACAACTACACCCTGCGCACACCGTCCGGCACCGGGATGATGGCCGGGCCGATGGCGTCCAACGTCGACCGGCGCACCCTCGGCGCGCGGATCAAGGCGACCTGGCGTTGGGCGGATATTCAGCTGATCACCGGGCTGGATGCGCAGACCAATGAGCACCGCGAGCGCAGTGCGATGGGCGTCGATACCTACAAGGATCTGCCGTACAGCAAGGACGCAGACTTCCACAATTACGGTGTGTTCAGCGAAATGACCTGGTACGCCGCCGAGCGTGATCGCCTGATCAGTGGCGCGCGGGTCGATCGCGCTTCGGCCAGGGATTATCGCCAGACCACCGGGTCGGGGATGATGTCGCGGCCCAACCCGACCGCTGACGACACCCGCGCCGATACGCTGCCCAGCGGCTTCGTGCGCTATGAGCATGACTTGGCTGACAGCCCGACCACGCTTTACGCAGGCCTCGGCCACGCGCAACGCTTCCCGGATTACTGGGAACTGTTTTCGCCTGACGCCGGCCCGACGGGTTCGGTCAATGCCTTCGATTCGATCAAACCGGAAAAAACCACCCAGCTGGATTTCGGCGTCAATTACAAAAGCGCCGACCTCGAAGCCTGGGCATCGGGCTATGTCGGCGTGGTCCGCGATTACATCCTTTTCGACTACACGCCGGGAATGATGGGTATGAGCACTTCGCGGGCCGAGAACATCGACGCGCGGATCATGGGCGGCGAACTCGGCGCTGCCTACAACCTCAGCGAACACTGGAAGGCCGACGCAACGCTGGCCTACGCCTGGGGCAAGAACAGCAGCGACGGCTCGGCGCTCCCGCAAATGCCACCGCTGGATGCGCGTTTCGGCCTGACCTACAGCGAAGACAACTGGAGTGCCGGGGCGCTCTGGCGGGTGGTCGCCGCGCAGCACCGCATCGACGCAAACAAGGGCAACGTAGTCGGCAAGGACTACGACCAGAGCTCGGGCTTCGGTGTGTTCTCGCTCAACGGCGCGTACCGCATCAACAAGCACTGGAAGGTCAGCAGCGGCGTCGACAACCTGTTCGGCAAGGCTTATGCCGAGCACTTGAACCTGGCCGGCAACGCCGGGTTCGGCTACCCGGCCAATGACCCGCAGGCAATTAATGAACCGGGGCGAACGCTCTGGACCAAAGTGGATATGAGTTTCTGACACGCCACGAGAAATTCCTGGTGTGAACACTGCCCTGTGGCGAGGGAGCTTGCTCTCGCTGGGGCGCGTAGCGGCCCTCTCTTGATTTGCAGAGCCAGGGCCTGCTTCGCAGGCCAGCGGGAGCAAGCTCCCTCGCCACGAACAGGCAGTCCTGACAAATAACGAAAAGAACCAAGCCCAGCGGAGCACACGTGATGCAAAAGCCTCAACCCAATTTCTACAACCTGGCCTGGCGCTGGCATTTCTATGCCGGCCTGTTCGTCGCGCCCTTCATGGTGATGCTGGCCCTGACCGGGATCATCTATCTGTTCAAACCGCAGCTCGACGCGCTGATGTACAGCAGCCTGCTCGAAGTGCCGGCCGGTCACCACACGGTCCCGGCCGATGACTTGCTGCAACGGGTGAAAAACGCTTATCCGCAAGGCCAGGTCACCCAGTACCTGCCGCCGGTGAATGCCGAACGCAGCGCGCAATTCGTGGTGAAGAATGCCGGGCACGAACTCAACGTGTTTGTCGATCCGTATCACGGCGACATCCTCGGCGAGCAGGACGCCAAGCAGAATCTGCAAGCCATCGCCCGGGCGATCCATGGCGAATTGATGATCGGCACCGTCGGTGATCGGCTGATCGAAATGGCCGCTGGCTGGGGCGTGGTGCTCGTGGTGTCGGGCCTGTTTCTGTGGTGGCCGCGTGGTCAGGCGGCGGGCATTCTGTGGCCGCGCCTGAGCAGTCGCGGTCGGGTGTTGTGGCGCGATCTGCATGCGGTCAGCGGATTCTGGGGCGCGACATTGCTGCTGGTGATGCTGCTCAGCGGCATGACCTGGACCGGTTTCTGGGGCAAGCAGTACGCGCAGGTGTGGAACGTGTTTCCCGCCGCGATGTGGAACAACGTGCCAACCTCCGACATCGAAGCGCGCAGCCTCAACAGCGCCACTCGCCAGACCGTGCCATGGGCGATGGAAAACACGCCGATGCCCATGTCCGGCGACCACGCCGAACACATGAACCACGGCAACGCCCACACCGGCCCCGCGGCTCCCGCGATCAGTCTGCAGGAGGTGCAGAACATCGCCAGCGAGCGCAAGGTCGAACCCGGCTATAGCATCACCCTGCCAACCACCGCCACCGGCGTGTTCACCATCGCCGTATTCGCCGACGACCCGCGCAACGATGCCACCCTGCACGTCGATCAGTACACCGGCAAGGTCCTCGCCGATGTGCGCTTCGAGCACTACGGCACGGTTGCTCGCGCGACCGAAATCGGCGTGATGCTCCACGAAGGCAAGATGTTCGGCACCTTCAATCAGATCGTCGTGCTGCTGATCTGCCTGATGATCCTGCTCAGCGCCGTCAGCGGTGTGGTGATCTGGTGGAAGCGTCGCCCCGAAGGCAAGTTCGGCGTACCGCCGCTGCGTCATGACCTGCCGAAGTGGAAAACCGGCGTGGCGATCATGCTGGTGCTGGCGGTGGTGTTTCCGCTGGTAGGCGCCTCGCTGGTGGTGGTGTGGTTGCTGGATCGTTTCCTGCTGCCGCGTTTGAGCCAGCGCACCGCCGGCCAGCCCCAGTGATCTCGCGGCGCGGGCTCGATGGCCCGCGCCCGACATGGCGTTCGATTTACAGCTCATCTCTGATCCGCACGGTGCCTCGAGCCGAAGGCTGTTGGCGACGGGTGCGCCAACCGCTGCCCAGGCGCCCGGTATGGCGCCAGTACTGGCCTGCCATCAACACCTGGAGCTCGCCCAGTTGCATGAGCCGCGAGACAAATTGCCCAGGCGTCAGGTGGCTGATCCATTGCCCGTTTTCATAAACGATTGACCGGGTCAGCAACAGATCCCGTTCGGCGTCCGAGTACACAGGCGTGTATTTGAGCAACTCATGGCCGGGCGTCGAGTAGTAATAGGCACGGATATCGAAACCCTGGTTTTTCAGTTCATGGGTGTGTGCGTGCACCTGCGCGGGATCGGCGAAATTATTGCGAATCTGTTCGCTGTCGACGAGCAACAGGGTGTTGCCCGACAGGCTGAATTGGTGGCTGGCTACCACGGCGTATCCGTCAGGGAAGCGTGGCACCGGCCGACGCCAGTCGGTCGCCGGGTCTGCGCTGGTACGGTAGAGCCGCAAACGCAGGTTTTCCTCATTGCCGAACCAGGCAATCGGCTCCAGTGGCACAAACCGCTGGTTCGAGCTTTCGGCGAGAATCGCCCCCTCATAACCGCTCCGGCTGAGCGTTTCCCTGTCAGTCCGATGCTGGGCATAGCGAGCCGCATCGTCGGGATGCTGAAAAATCGGCCCCAGTGCCGGAACCGGATGGTGTTGCCAGCGAAGCATGCGCGACGTATCGGCAAGGCCCGGCTGCCAGCTTTCATCCACCCGCCCATGACGCGACCAGCAAGCACTGGTTTCAATCACATCAAGCTCACCGGCACGGGCCATGCGCCTGATGTAATCGACCATGCTGAACGTCCCCTTGGCGATGTCGCGCTCATCGTCTGCGGCCTGCTCCATCGAGACAAAGGCGTTGGGGCGCAACTGGATCTGCCCGAAGCCGTCGTAAAACGTGCCAGGCTCGAACGCGTGCAGTTGCAGCCTCAACATTGCACCGTCGACGCAGGAGAAGTAGATCGGCCGATAGCCCTGCGGCGTAGAGGCCCGTCTACAGGCCTGCTGGACCTCGCCGGGCGAAAGCAGCACATGCCGGATATCCCCGGACTGCGCGGCCAATGGCGGCAGAGCGGCACGCAAGTAGATGGAATCAAGCAGATAGCCTGCAGGCAGTCGCCCTTGCTCGAACACCCGGTCCAGCGCCAGCGCCGAGCGTTGCGTCGTCAGCGGCAGACTGGCAAGAAACAGACCCTCGGCCGAGCGCAGAACGACACCAAATGTCTGCGCATCCCGGCTCACCGCCAGCTCATGCACGTATCGGACGGCTGCCTCCGCCTGAAGGAACAACGGGCTGCACACCGCCCCAGTGACGGCTTTGCTGTAATCAGACCCGGCCTGCAGATCGGTCGAGAACGGCACCCAGCGCGAAACTTGCCGAGGCAGGCCCCACAGGTCACTGCCGGTGACGACTTGCAAATAGCCTGTTCTGGCCAGCGAGTCGATCCAGGCAATCGGTTTCAATGCGCCGCTGTAGAGGCGCTGCTTGATGGCCTCGCCGTTCAACGAGTCGGGCAGCGTATTGTTTGCGGTCAGCGCAATCGACAGATCGGCGCGCAAGCGCTCCCACAGTCCCGGCTGATAGCGAATCGTCGCTCCGTCCGGCGCGAACAGGTATTCATCGTGCACCGGCTTGCGCGTAAAAGCCGAATACAACGTATCGACCGAGAGCATGTTCAGATAAATCCGTTTTTCCATGGAGGAGAAGGCGACCGACAGTTCCCGTGCAACCCTGGAACGGTAACGCGCAACGATCCGACAGCCTTCCGGAAACAGTCCAGCGGAGCGGCTTTCATCGGCGATGATCTGCGTGCTGTCGAAATTTTCCCGGGTGACTTCCACTGGCGTCGTGGCGACGTACAGGCCGTCGAGCCTTTCCAGAATCAGCCCTCCCCAGATTTTTTCCGTGACCTCCGGCACAAGCGATCGGGCGTGAACTGCCGCATCATCGGCACTGCGAAAAACCGGGCCGAGGGCGCGCCGCTCAAGATTTGCAAAGGGCTGCCAGGTTTTCCTGACGATGCCCGGACGGTCCCAGCACAGGCTGGTTCGCAGCACGCTCAGTTGGCCACTCTCGGCCACGACATGGACCAGATCCGACGGTAGCAACCGTTGCGCAGCAAGATCGTCCTTGAGCGATTCGAGTGTCTGTTGCGAGCTCTCGTCATGGAACAACTTGCCGGAACTGCTGCGCACATATTTCAGCAGGGCATCGTCGCCTGTCGCGATGAACAGTGTCTTGTGCAGGCCAGAGGTGATGACCGGGCGCCGGGGCGACAAGTACATCGCCACGGCGAGGGTATCGGGTGAAACAAAAAAATGCCCAAGCCAGTCCGCAGGATCGCGCGAAGGATCCTCGACACGCCGGTGCGAATAAAAACCGGCATGCAGATCGAAGCCATCCGGGTATTCATGCCAGGGGGGCGTTGTTCGGGAGCCAAACACCGACGCCAGGCGAAACAGGTTGTCGCCGGAGTCATTCACGGGAATCAGTTCGGTGCCGATGTACTCTTCCCGATCGTTGTGCTTGAGGATAAAACCGAACCACGCTCGGTTTTCGGTGTGCAAGCGCCGGTCAGCAGCGCACTGACTCACGGCCACATCGTCCGCCGAAGCGAAAACCGCACCGAAGAGCACCCTCTCAGGGCGTTTCCATGGCATCACCGTAGCGGCGGGCAGAGGGGTTGCCGGCGACGGATACGGCGGCAAAGAAGGTTGCGGCAATGACGGCGCCGGCAGCGTGGTCTGCGGCCTCTCGGGCTCGGCGGGGACACCCGGGAAAGCCACCGGCAGGTAACCGTCGGGCTTGATCTGACCGCGATAGCCCCACAGGGGATGGTCGATCAGATTGACCAATTGTCCCGCCTGCGCCTGTTCGCGGACAAAATCCTGCGGCCGCTTGCTGCCTCTTTCCAGCTCATTGGCCAACCAGCCCGGCTGCTGGCGAGTGCCGAGGCGTTGGGCCAGGTCGTTGGCCTGCGCGGTTGCCGAGGGCTCGAATCTGATCAGGCTATTGCCGGCACCGGAACAGTACACAATCGCGCCATCGAGCAAGGTCTGGCGCATTTCATCGACACTCAGCATCTGCTGACTCAGCACCGCTTCTTCCCATGTCCAGCGCAAATAGCGGACATGCACCGGATCAAGTTGCGACAGCGCCACGTGACAGACATAACGCGCATATAACCGGTGGTCGTCCGGAAATACCGGGCGACCCTGATTGTCCTGCGGATAAAGCCGCCCCTGGCTCAGCCTATCGATGTCCGCCGGCAACGGCTCGGTCACGACAAAGCGTTGATCGCTGCGCTGGAAAACATAACCGCCGTGCTGCCGATCGCGACGGCTGCCGAGCTGCTCATGGGCATGCAGGGCGGCATCGTCAGCGCGCAGGAAATCCCGACTCAGCACCGGCCAGGGGAAGTTGGCGAACGGCTGCCACTGCAGACTCACCGCGCCCAGGTTCGCCCAGAGCGCACTGCCCCGCACCACCTCCAGCCTGCCGGCCAATACCAGCATCGAGACGAACTCACGCGGACTCAGCGTGCCGGCCAGCAACCTGGCCTGCAAGCCGTTATCGCTGACCGTGGCGTCGGCGTTCACGACGCTCAATGCCGCCTCGATCGGCTGGTCGCTGAAGCAGTACCTCAACATCGAATGATCCTGCGCGCGCATGTACAGCGACAGCGCCCGCCCAACCTTTGCCAGGTGTTTGCTGCGACCGAAGGCTTCGATGCCGATGGCGATTTCCTGCGGGGTGAAAAAGTTCTCGTATAGCCACGGTTGCGCGGCTGGAAACTGCGCAGGGTCGGGGCGTGATGCGAAGTAAAAACCCTCCAGCAGATAGCCACGCGGCAGTTGCAATTGTCCTTGGGCATCAGCGGGAAAGATCTGCTCGGGATCCCACGCAGCGAGCCCGGCCAGGCGTGCATGGGTCGCGACATATTCTTCACCGGTGAACTTTTTCAGCAGCAGCCCGGCGGTTTGCGCGCCGGTGGATTTCAATGCGGCGAGCACTGCACGCTCGGCGTTGACACAGACCCGGGTCATCAGCGGTGGCTCGCTCGGGGTACCCGTGGAAAACCCCTGACCCGGTTGCCAGTCCAGCGGCACCACGCCCACTGAATCGCCCCAGTCGGCATTGGAAACGATGACCTTCAGTTCACCGACCGAGGCAAGCCGGATGATGGTATCGATGATGTTGATCGCCCATGATTTCTGCCCAGAGCGTGATTGCTCGCCATATAACCGATAACTGTCGAGCTCCGCTTGTGAACCACTGGGCGAATATTTCAGCAAGGTCCCATCGGGGCCGGAAATATAGGCACCGGGAAACTCGGCGCGCAGATCGATGGCCGTCTTGAAATCCTTGAGCGAAAAAAAATTGACGAAGAGTCGCCGACGCCTTTCGTCCAGTTCCGGCCAGGCGGCACTGACAACCTCGTAGAGAGCCACATGGCTGTGAAGATGGGCAACGAACCGGTACCCCGAGGGCGCTTGCCAATATCCGGAGATACCCAGATCGAGCACAGTGCTGAGATCGAAAGAAGTGGCATCCCCGGGCGTGGGTGCAGTGGCCACGAACCTGCCGTCCGGGCGCAGCAGAATCACGCTGCCATATTCCCGGTCCGGTTTACGCGGTAGACGTGTGTGGACCCAATAGGCCGCGTCCTCCTCAGACAGGAACGCCGGACTCAGCGGCGGCAGCCTGGATTTTCCATTGTGGGTGGCAGCAAGACCGGGCCGGCCTGGGACGTCATTCATGATAAAAATCCTGCTAAAAGAAATCGGGATATCGATCGAATGAGTGTCGGCCGTCGGTTCGCCCGTGCTGTGGTACATGTTTATCGTTTCTGTATCTGCATTCGAGCTTCGCGCGCGCCCCAATCTGGCGCACCCCTGCGCACCACCGCCCGCAACCCGTCCCCTCGTGGTGCACGCCTTCAGCGCGCAAGCGCTCTAGCACGACATTTTCCTGCCTGATCCCGACCGGGCACAGCCCTTGCAAAACACCCTTCAGTCGTCCGCATCTGCCAATCAAAAAAAATCGAATGTTCATGGAGATCGCACAATGAAGCGTCGCAGTTTGATCAAGGCTTTCACACTCACGGCATCCATTGCCGCGATGGGCATGACCTGGACCGTCCAGGCCGCCGAGACCATCAAGGTCGGGATTCTGCATTCGTTGTCCGGGACCATGGCGATCTCCGAAACGTCGCTCAAGGACATGGCGCTGATGACCATCGACGAGATCAACGCCAAGGGCGGTGTGAACGGCAAGATGCTCGAGCCGGTGGTGGTCGACCCTGCTTCCAACTGGCCGCTGTTCGCCGAAAAAGGCCGGCAGTTGCTGACCCAGGACAAAGTCGCGGTGGTGTTCGGCTGCTGGACGTCGGTGTCGCGTAAATCGGTATTGCCGGTGTTTGAAGAGCTCAACGGCCTGCTGTTCTACCCGGTGCAATACGAGGGTGAAGAGATGTCGCCGAACGTGTTCTACACCGGCGCCGCGCCGAACCAGCAAGCGATCCCGGCGGTGGAATACCTGATGAGCGAAGAAGGCGGCAGCGCCAAGCGCTACTTCCTGCTCGGCACCGACTACGTCTATCCGCGCACCACCAACAAGATCCTGCGCTCGTTCCTGCACTCCAAAGGCGTGGCCGACAAGGACATCGAAGAGGTCTACACGCCGTTCGGTCACAGCGATTACCAGACCATCGTCGCCAACATCAAAAAATTCTCGGCCGGTGGCAAGACTGCCGTCATCTCCACCGTCAACGGCGACTCCAACGTGCCGTTCTATAAAGAGCTGGCCAACCAGGGCCTGAAGGCTACCGACGTGCCGGTGGTAGCGTTCTCGGTCGGTGAGGAAGAGCTGCGCGGCATCGACACCAAACCGCTGGTGGGCAACCTTGCGGCGTGGAACTACTTCGAATCCGTGGAAAATCCTGCGAACAAGAAATTCGTCGCGGACTGGAAAGCCTACGCGAAGAAACACAACCTGCCGGGCGCCGACAAAGCGGTGACCAACGACCCGATGGAAGCCACCTACGTCGGCATCCACATGTGGGCGCAGGCGGTCGAGAAAGCCAAGTCCACCGACGTCGACAAGGTTCGCGAAGCGCTGGCCGGGCAGACCTTCGCCGCGCCATCGGGCTACACCCTGACCATGGACAAGACCAACCACCACCTGCACAAACCGGTGATGATCGGCGAGATCCAGAGCGACGGTCAGTTCAACGTCGTGTGGCAGACCGAAGGCCCGATCCGCGCACAACCGTGGAGCCCGTTCATTCAGGGCAACGACAAGAAGCCGGATTATGCGGTGAAGAGCAACTGAGTCACCGGATGTCAGTCTCGCGCCTGGCGTGAGGCTGATGCAATTCCCTGTGGGAGCGAGCCTGCTCGCGAAGACGTCGGCACATGCAACATCCATGTGACTGACAGACCGCTTTCGCGAGCAGGCTCGCTCCTACAATGTCCGCGTCAAGGCGACTGACCATGCCCACTGCCCTTTTCCGATTCATCTGTGCCATCGCACTGTTGCTGCCCATGCTCGCCCACGCCGGCGACGCCGAAGACTTTGTCGCGGCCAACCCGATGCAACAGGCCAGGCTCCTGGAAACCTGGGCCGCGCAGCCCGATCCGGCGCGTATCGAGTTGCTCGATGCCCTGCAACAAGGTGCGCTGGTCATCGACGGCCAAAGCAAGACCCTGCGCTTGAACAATCGCCTGCGGGGTCTGATCGACACCGCCATGGCCAGCCATCAACTGCTCGCCGCTGACGGCAAAATCCGTCTGGCTGCCGCACAGCAATTGCAGAAAAGCGCCAAACCCGCGCAGCTGAAATTCCTCGACCAGCAACTGGCTGGCGAAAAAGATGAAAGTGTCCACGCCGCCCTGAGCCTGGCGCTGGCCAATCTGCAACTGGTCGATGCGGATCCGGCGGTGCGCCTCGCCGCTGTACGCCTGCTCGGCGAAACCGGTGATCCGCTGGCGCGCACACGCCTTGAAGGCTTGCTCGAACCCGGCGTGGAAAGCGATGCCGGCGTACGTACCGCCGCCGAAACCAGTCTCGCTCAGGTCAAGCGCAAATTGCTGATCGGCGAAATGCTCGGCCAGGCGTTCAGCGGCATGTCGCTGGGCTCGATTCTGCTGCTCGCCGCCCTCGGTCTGGCCATCACCTTCGGCCTGCTCGGCGTGATCAACATGGCCCACGGCGAGATGCTCATGCTCGGCGCCTACTCGACCTACGTGGTGCAACTGATGTTCCAGCGTTACGCGCCGCAGGCCATCGAGTTCTATCCGCTGATTGCGCTGCCGGTGGCGTTCTTCGTCACCGCGGCCATCGGCATGGCGCTGGAGCGCACGGTCATCCGCCATCTCTACGGTCGGCCGCTGGAAACCCTGCTGGCGACCTGGGGCATCAGCCTGATGCTGATTCAACTGGTGCGTCTGGTATTCGGCGCACAGAACGTTGAAGTAGCGAACCCGGCATGGCTGTCCGGCGGCATTCAAGTGCTGCCCAATCTGGTGCTGCCGTACAACCGCATCGTCATCATTGCTTTCGCATTGTTCGTCGTAGTGCTGACCTGGCTGCTGCTGAACAAAACCCGGCTCGGCCTGAACGTCCGTGCCGTCACCCAGAACCGCAACATGGCCGCCTGCTGCGGGGTGCCGACCGGGCGCGTCGACATGCTCGCCTTCGGCCTCGGATCGGGCATTGCCGGCCTCGGCGGCGTGGCGCTGAGCCAGATCGGCAACGTCGGCCCGGATCTGGGCCAGAGCTACATCATCGACTCGTTCCTGGTAGTGGTGCTCGGCGGCGTCGGTCAGTTGGCCGGTAGCGTGCTCGCCGCGTTTGGCTTAGGCATCGCCAACAAGATTCTCGAACCGCAGATCGGTGCGGTGCTCGGCAAGATCCTCATCCTCGCGCTGATCATTCTGTTCATCCAGAAACGTCCGCAAGGTCTCTTCGCACTGAAAGGACGGGTGATCGACTGATGAACCAGCCTCTGTTAGTCACGGCTACACAAAAGGCCGGGCCGAAAGCCACGCTCGCGGTCGGTGGTGTGATCCTTGCGCTGCTGATCGTACTGCCGCTGCTGTCACTGCTCGCGCCGGACAATGCCCTGCACGTCTCGGCCTACACGCTGACCCTGGTCGGCAAAATTCTCTGCTACGCCATCGTCGCCCTCGCGCTGGACCTGGTCTGGGGTTACGCCGGCCTGCTGTCGCTGGGCCACGGTCTGTTCTTCGCCCTCGGCGGTTATGCGATGGGCATGTACCTGATGCGTCAGGCCGCTGGCGATGGCTTGCCGGCGTTCATGACCTTTCTGTCGTGGAGCGAATTGCCGTGGTACTGGAGCGGCACCAGCAGCTTCCTCTGGGCCATGTGCCTGGTGGTGCTGGCCCCGGGCTTGCTGGCGCTGGTGTTCGGTTTCTTCGCCTTCCGCTCGCGGATCAAGGGGGTGTATTTCTCGATCATGACCCAGGCCCTGACCTTCGCCGGCATGCTCCTGTTTTTCCGCAACGAGACCGGGTTTGGCGGCAACAACGGGTTCACCAACTTCCGCACGATTCTCGGTTTCGGCATCACCGAGCCGGGCACCCGCGCGGTGCTGTTTCTGGCCACGGTGTTGTTGCTGGTGGCGAGTCTGTTCATTGGCTGGCGCCTGGCACAGAGCAAGTTCGGACGGGTATTGACCGCCCTGCGCGATGCGGAAAACCGCCTGATGTTCTGCGGCTACGACCCGCGCGGTTTCAAGTTGTTTGTCTGGGTGCTGAGTGCGGTGTTGTGCGGTCTGGCCGGTGCGCTGTATGTGCCGCAAGTAGGCATCATCAATCCGAGCGAAATGTCACCGACCAACTCCATCGAAGCGGCGGTCTGGGTTGCTCTCGGCGGGCGCGGCACCTTGATCGGCCCGCTGCTCGGCGCCGGCGTGGTCAATGGCATGAAGAGCTGGTTCACCGTGGCCTTCCCGGAGTACTGGCTGTTCTTTCTCGGCGCGCTGTTCATCGTCGTGACGTTGTACCTGCCCAAAGGCGTGATCGGTCTGCTGAAGAAACGAGGTGAACAATGAGAGTCACAGCGAGTGCGGAATTCATGCTGGAACCTGCGTTCTTTCCCGTGGAACCGAACAAGGACGAAGGCACCAGTCGCGACTCGATCGGCCTCGGCCAGCGCGTCGGCCCCGGCCTCGATACGCGCCATGGCACGATCCTGACCCTGGAAGACATCAGCGTCAGCTTCGACGGCTTCCGTGCGCTGAACAATCTCAACCTGTATATCGGCGTCGGTGAACTGCGCTGCATCATCGGCCCCAATGGCGCCGGCAAGACCACGCTGATGGACGTGATTACCGGCAAGACCCGGCCCAGCCACGGCAAGGCCTGGTTCGGTGAAACGCTGGATCTGACGCAGATGAGCGAAGTGCAGATCGCCCAGTCCGGCATCGGCCGCAAGTTTCAGAAACCGACGGTGTTCGAAGCTTTGAGCGTGTTTGAAAACCTTGAGTTGGCGCAGAAGACCGACAAGTCGGTGTGGGCCAGTTTGCGTGCGCGTTTGAGCGGCGAGCAGAAGGACCGCATCAGCGAGGTGCTGGAAACGATTCGCCTGACCACCTCGGTCAATCGCCAGGCCGGGCTGTTGTCCCACGGGCAGAAGCAGTTCCTCGAGATTGGCATGTTGCTGATGCAGGACCCGCAACTGCTCCTGCTCGACGAACCCGTGGCGGGCATGACCGACGCCGAAACCGAGTTCACCGCCGAACTGTTCAAGTCGCTGGCGGGCAAGCACTCGTTGATGGTGGTCGAGCACGACATGGGTTTTGTCGGCTCGATTGCCGACCACGTGACGGTGCTGCATCAGGGCAGCGTTTTGGCTGAGGGATCGCTGGAACAGGTGCAGGCCGATGAGCGAGTAATTGAGGTTTATCTCGGCCGCTGAACTGCAAACGCTTTCCAAACTGTAGGAGTGAGCCTGCTCGCGATAGCGGTGTATCAGATACATAGACGTTGACTGACACTCCGCTATCGCGAGCAGGCTCACTCCTACAAGGGGACTCAAGGAGATTCTGGACATGCTGCAAGTCGACAAGCTGCATCAGTATTACGGCGGTAGCCACATCCTGCGTGGCCTGAGCTTTGACGTGAAAGTCGGCGAAGTCACCTGCCTGCTAGGGCGTAACGGCGTGGGCAAGACCACCCTGCTCAAATGCCTGATGGGCCTGCTGCCGGCCAAGGAAGGCGCGGTGAACTGGGAAGGCAAACCGATCACCACGTTCAAGCCGCATCAGCGCGTGCATGCCGGTATCGCCTACGTACCGCAGGGCCGTGAGATCTTCGGGCGCCTGACGGTAGAAGAAAATCTGTTGATGGGTCTGTCGCGCTTTCCCGGCAGCGAGGCCAAAGAAGTCCCAGGTTTCATCTACGAACTGTTCCCGGTGCTGCTACAAATGAAGCAGCGGCGTGGCGGCGATCTGTCCGGCGGTCAGCAACAACAACTGGCGATCGGCCGAGCGCTGGCCAGCCGTCCGCGACTGCTGATTCTCGATGAGCCCACGGAAGGCATACAGCCGTCGGTGATCAAGGAAATCGGCGCGGTGATCAAACAGCTCGCGGCGCGCGGTGACATGGCGATTCTGCTGGTCGAGCAGTTCTACGACTTTGCCGCAGAACTGGCCGATCAATACCTGGTGATGTCCCGGGGCGAGATCGTTCAGCAGGGTCGCGGTGAGAATATGGAGGCCGAAGGTGTTCGCGGGCTGGTCACAATCTAATGCGGCGGTCTAATCTGTAGCTTCCTAACGATAATCACAACACCATGAATTCAATTGTTGCACCTGCCCTGTTTACCCCCAGCTGGCACGCCGAGCTGGAACTGGCCTACGCGCGTTTCGGCGACTGCACGCGCCCGGTCATGCGCCGCCACCTCGGCCCGCTGCGGGTGCAAAAGCATCTGTACGCGGAAGGCCCCGAAGTCTGCCAGCACATCATCGTCCATCCGCCGGGCGGGATCGCTGGCGGCGATCGGCTGGATATCAGCGCCCGCGTCGAACCCGACGCCTGGGCACAGATCACCAGCCCCGGCGCCGCCAAATGGTATCGCGCGGGTGGGCCGGCGTATCAGCAGCTCGACTTGCAAGTTGCTGCCGGCGCGACCCTGGAATGGCTGCCGCAGGAAACCATCGTCTACAGCGCCGCGCAGGCCGAGTTGAGCACGACGATCGAACTCGAAGGCGATGCGCGACTGTTCTACTGGGACGTGGTGGCGCTGGGTCGTCCGGCCAGCGGCGAGCGTTTCGGCCTCGGGCATTTTCAGGCGCACCTGGATATACGCCGTGACGGGCGGTTGCTCTGGCACGAACGGCAGCGCATTGTCGGCAGCGATGGTTTGCTCGACTCGCCAATCGGGCTGGATGGGCAACCGGTGTTCGCGACGATGCTGGTGACCGGTGAGATAGACGCCGAGCTGCTGGAGCGTTGCCGCTCGCTGGGGCATGAGGTGCGCGGGGATTTGACTCAGTTGCCGGGACTGCTGGTGGCACGGTGTCTGGCCGGTGAAGCGTTGCTGGCCCGCGCCTGGCTGATTGATTTGTGGCGACTGCTAAGGCCTGTGCTGCTGGGGCGCGAGGCTATGCCCCCCCGAATCTGGAACACCTGAAATGCATTGCCCTGTAGGAGCTGACGAGTGAAACGAGGCTGCGATCTTTTGATCTTGATCTTTAACAGCAAGATCAAAAGATCGCAGCCTTCGGCAGCTCCTACAGATCGCGATCGACCTGATCATTCTTAACTGCCGATATTGGATTCCAACAATGGACCTGACCCCACGCGAAAAAGACAAGCTGCTGATCTTCACCGCCGGCCTCGTCGCCGAACGGCGGCTGGCCCGTGGCGTGAAACTCAACTACCCGGAAGCCATGGCCTACATCTCCGCCGCGCTGCTCGAAGGGGCCCGCGATGGCCAGACCGTGGCCGAGCTGATGCACTACGGCACCACCCTGCTCAGCCGCGAACAAGTGATGGAAGGCATCGCGGAAATGATCCCGGAAATCCAGGTCGAGGCGACGTTCCCTGACGGCACCAAACTGGTCACCGTTCACCAGCCGATCGTCTGAGGCCGCGCCATGACTTATGCGATTCGCGATGCAACCCGGGCCGATCTGCCGGCGATCCGCGACATCTATAACGACGCCGTGCTCAACACCACGGCGATCTGGAACGAACAAGCTGTCGACCTCGGCAACCGCGAGGCCTGGTTCGACGCCCGTCAACTGCAGGCGTACCCGATTCTGGTGATCGTCGACAGCCAGAACGCAGTGCTGAGTTACGCCTCGTTCGGCGACTGGCGACCGTTCGACGGTTTCCGTCACACCGTCGAGCATTCGGTGTACGTGCGCAGCGATCAGCGCGGCAACGGCCTCGGCCCGCAACTGATGAACGCGTTGATCGAACGCGCCCGCACCTGCGACAAACACGTCATGGTTGCCGCCATCGAAAGCGGCAACGCCGCCTCGATCCGCCTGCACGAACGCGCCGGTTTCACCATCACCGGGCAGATGCCGCAAGTCGGCACCAAGTTCGGCCGCTGGCTCGACCTGACCTTCATGCAGTTGACCCTCAACCCCGGCGCACCGCCGCCGAATGTTCACAAGGAGTGATGTCGATGAACGCCGCCCAGTTGCGCCGCGTCAACGCTGAGAGTTTTGCCCACTATCGCCAGGGCCTGATCGATCTGCTGCTCGACGCCGTCGGTTACGGCGCCAGCGTCGGCTTCATGGCCGACCTCGATGCCGCGCAGGCGCGCGCCTATTTCGACGAGGTGCAGGACAACGTCAACAAGGGCAGCACGCTGCTGTGGGTGGTGGTCAAGGACGAGCAGGTGCTGGCCAGTGTGCAATTGGGCCTGTGCCAGAAAGCCAACGGTCTGAACCGCGCCGAAGTGCAGAAACTGCTGGTTCGCGAACACGCCCGCCGCCGCGGTCTCGGTCAGCAACTGATGCAGGCGCTGGAACTCGAAGCGCCCAAGCACAAGCGCGGCATGCTCTATCTCGACACCGAGGCCGGCTCGCCGGCTGAAGATTTCTACAAGGCGCTGGGCTACGTTCGCGCAGGCGAAATCCCTGATTACGCCTGCGACCCGAACGGCACCTATCGCCCGACCGCGCTCTATTACAAAGTCCTGCAAGGAGCCCAGCGATGATTCCTGGCCAATACCAGATCCAGCCCGGCGACATCGAACTCAACGTCGGCCGTCGCACCGTCAGCCTGAAAGTCGCCAACAGCGGCGACCGGCCGATCCAGGTCGGCTCGCACTATCACTTTTTTGAAACCAACGACGCGCTGACCTTTGATCGCGCAGCCAGTCGCGGCATGCGCCTGAACATTCCCGCCGGCACCGCCGTGCGCTTCGAGCCGGGGCAGAGCCGTGAGGTCGAACTGGTGGATTACGCCGGAAAGCGCCGGGTGTTCGGATTTGCCGGACGCATCATGGGTGATCTCGACTGATTTAGGCGTGCCCCGAAAAGATCGCAGCCTTCGGCAGCTCCTACAAATGTCACTCGGTCTCGAACCGATCACTGACTGTAGGAGCTGACGAGCGCAGCGAGGCTGCGATAGCGAGTAATGCGAGCGATTTCAGACCCAATTGAATCCCAAGGCAAGCACATGAAGATTTCTAGAAGCGCCTACGCCGACATGTTCGGCCCCACCGTCGGCGACAAGGTGCGCCTGGCCGATACCGAGCTGTGGATCGAAGTCGAGAAGGACTTCACCACCTACGGCGAGGAAGTGAAATTCGGTGGTGGCAAAGTCATCCGCGACGGCCAGGGCCAGAGCCAGTTGCTCGCCGCCGAAGTGGTCGACACACTGATCACCAATGCGCTGATCATCGACCACTGGGGCATCGTCAAGGCCGATGTCGGCCTCAAGGACGGACGCATTGCCGCGATCGGCAAGGCCGGCAACCCCGACGTGCAGCCCGATGTGACCATCGCCATCGGCGCCGGCACCGAAGTGATTGCCGGCGAAGGCATGATCCTCACCGCTGGCGGCATCGACACGCATATCCACTTCATCTGCCCGCAGCAGATCGAAGAAGCACTGATGAGCGGCGTGACTACCATGATCGGCGGCGGCACGGGACCTGCCACCGGCACCAACGCCACCACCTGCACCTCCGGTCCGTGGCATCTGGCGCGCATGCTCCAGGCCGCCGATGCCTTCCCGATGAACATCGGTCTGACCGGCAAAGGCAACGCCAGCCTGCCGGAGCCGTTGATCGAACAGGTCAGGGCCGGCGCCATCGGCCTCAAGCTGCACGAGGACTGGGGCACCACCCCGGCGAGCATCGACAACTGCCTGAACGTCGCCGATCAGTACGATGTGCAGGTGGCGATCCACACCGACACCCTCAACGAATCCGGTTTCGTCGAAACCACCCTCGGTGCGTTCAAGGGCCGCACGATCCACACCTATCACACCGAAGGTGCCGGTGGCGGCCACGCGCCGGACATCATCAAGGCCTGCGGTTTCCCCAACGTGCTACCGAGCTCGACCAACCCGACCCGGCCATTCACCCGCAACACCATCGACGAACACCTCGACATGCTGATGGTCTGCCACCACCTCGATCCAAGCATCGCCGAAGATGTCGCCTTCGCCGAGAGCCGTATCCGCCGAGAGACGATAGCTGCTGAAGACATCCTCCACGACCTCGGTGCGTTTTCGATGATCAGCTCCGACAGTCAGGCCATGGGCCGCGTCGGCGAAGTCATCACGCGAACCTGGCAGACGGCCGACAAGATGAAAAAACAGCGCGGCCCGCTGCCGCAGGATGGCGAAGGCAACGACAACTTCCGCGCCAAACGCTACATCGCCAAATACACGATCAATCCGGCGATCACCCACGGCATCAGCCATGAAGTCGGTTCGATCGAAGTTGGCAAATGGGCAGACCTGGTGCTGTGGCGCCCGGCATTCTTTGGCGTGAAGCCGACGCTCATCCTCAAGGGCGGTGCGATTGCCGCCAGTCTGATGGGCGATGCCAACGCCTCGATTCCGACGCCGCAACCGGTGCACTACCGGCCGATGTTCGCCAGCTACGGTGGCTCGCTGCACGCCACCAGCCTGACCTTTATCAGTCAGGCGGCGCAGGAGGCCGGACTGCCGCAAGCCTTGGGACTGAAGAAGAAAATCGCGGTGGTCAAAGGCTGCCGCGACGTGCAGAAAACCGACCTGATCCACAACGACTATCTGCCGGACATCGATGTCGATCCTCAGACCTATCAGGTCAAGGCAGACGGCGTATTACTGTGGTGCGAGCCGGCGGAAACACTGCCGATGGCGCAGCGTTACTTTCTGTTCTGATAACTGCCGGGGGCTGAATACGGACGGGCACATCCGTATTCAGCCGTGCATGGCAAAGGCTCAGGGAAACGCCCACGACATCTGTTGCTCGCTGTAGTTGTAATCCAGACGCAGCTCGGTGCCCGCGGGGATGTCCTGGGTGGCAAATACGGCGTTGAGAATAAAATCCCTGGTGACCAACTGTTTGCCGATCCATTGCTGCGCCTCGACATCGAACGGCACCAGCTCGACGTTGTACCCCTCCGTTGCCTGACGCACAGGTTTGCCCGTCGCGTCATATTCAAAGGTGGAGTTGATGCGGGACATGATGGTGTCACCCAGGATCGCGAGCGGATCGGGGATAAACTCTCCGGCGCCATACTTCAAACGTACACCGGCAAGCATGGTGAAGGTCTGCTCGTGGGGCTGGACGAAGCGTGCTGGCGTGATGGCCCCGCCGTAGACACCCAGCGCCTCGCCTTTGGCAATGCGCCGGTTGGCGACCACCATGGACTGACCGATCAAGGCCCGCTCACCGGGGGCTTGCATATCGGCTTCGGTAAACACGCGCCATTGCAGCTTCTCCTCATACAGCCGCGCGACATCCTCGTACCCTTCAAACCTGATGTAAGGTTTGATCTGCTCGGAGGTGTAGAGATCGCCGTTTTCGAAGCGCACTTTCGTTTGCAGTTTTTTGATGCGAATCGGCCGGCCAGCGGTGTCGCGCAGCGGATACTTGCCGTTGTTGGCGCGGTTGTAGGTACCCAATTGATTGGCCAGGAATGAATAACGCGTTTCACTGCGCATCGTGTTCAATTCTTCCGCCGTGTAAGGCTGGATCGGCATCGATTCGGAGGCCAGATAAAACGTCTCGCCAGCGCCGTCGTGATCAGTGGGCAGCTCTTCGAGCGCCGACTCGAATTCATCGTCACTCTGCCGGCTTACCCTGCGGTTTTTCCGCGGCAGGAGTACGGAACCGTCCGCGGGCGCGGTGAAATCCTGCAGCGGATACCAGTGATTGTGCAGCGGGTCGAACGCGAGAGTGGGACCGGAGGCTTGCGCCTCGCTGGGTAATGTGGCCCGGTACAGACCGGTTTCGGCATCGACGCCAAGCAGGACGGTACCGCCATTCTGCAGGTCGGCGTATTGACGTCCCTTGAACACACGAAACCCCTGAGCATCGGCGCCTGGCAAGGCAACCGTCGAGGGAATCAGATAATGCTGCAGAGAAACGGCTTCAGCGGTCGCGGCCATTGAAGCGCTGGACGATGATGGGTGAACCTGGATGTTCGGCGTTGCGGCTGCGGTCTCGATCTGCCGCGTGCCGTCGCCGGTTCCTTGCGTATCGCGCGGGGTCTGGTGAATGACCGGATCGGGGGTAATGCGCAGCGTTTCAAGACCCTGCGCAGTTGCATCGACAGGCGGGCGCGCAGGCGTGTTCACATCGGCTGTGGCCGTTTTGGGCGGTTTGGGTTTGACTGGCATGGGCAGGCTTCCTTGCAAAGTTTGCGTAGCGCTGGCCCGCGTGGCTGGCGCTACGACAGTCGGCATCCATTGCCGACCTGAGCGCGAAAAAGTATCAGACCCTGCTCACGCTTAACATGGATGGAAACACGCGCAAACACTAACCCGCTGATGACCCGCACACAGCCTTCAGACCCTCTATTCCACCACCAGGCGCCCCAACCGTTGCCGCAACATGCGGTTCTCGGCGCGCAGCGCTTGCACTTCCTCCAGCAGGTCCAGGGCCAGCGCCACGCCTTCCCACTCCAGCTCAAGATCACGCCGCAGCTTCGCCGCACGTTTGGCCAGCGCCAGTTCGTAATCGGTGAAGCGCCATTCCCGGGGCTGCGCGCCCTGAGGTTCGAGGATGCCGTGCTCGACGATTTCGATCACGTAGACGTCCGACAAATCGGCCGCCTCACAGAATTCTGCCAGGTCCAGTTGAACGATCAGGGGGCTGCTCATGATGGGCTACTCCGTCGTCGGGTTCAGAAGTTCTCTCGCGGGTTGAACGCGGCTTTCTTCGCCAGTTCCTGCCACAGCGCCTTGACCTCATCGTCGGACGCTTTCGGCATCACGGCCTTGAGTTGCACGAACAGATAACCGCGCTCGCCGGCCTTGTTCAGCAGGCCGTGGCCCTTGGCACGCATGCGCTGGCCATTCTGACTGCCGGCCGGAACCTTGAGGTTGATCTTGCCGGTCAGGGTCGGCACGGCCACTTCAGTGCCCAATGCCAGCTCCCACGGCGCCAGCGGCAAGGTAATGATCAGGTTTTCGCCTTCGACATCGAATTTCGGGTGCGGCGCAAAACGAATGGTCAGGTACAGATCGCCATTCGCTCCGCCACCGATGCCCGGTGCGCCCTGGCCCTTGAGGCGAATGCGCTCGCCATCGGTCACGCCGGCCGGGATCTTCACGTTCAGGCTCTTGCTGGTGTTGCTCACGTGCTGGCCGTGCGCGTTGTATTGCGGCACCTGAAAGGTGACTTTCTTCGATTCGTTCGACAGGGTTTCTTCGAGGAAGACCGGCAATTCCATTTCCACGTCTTGCCCTCGGCGTCCGCGTGATTGGCGGCTCTCGGCGCCACCGAAACCGGGGCCGCGATTGCCGAAGATCGAACTGAAGAAGTCCGAGAAGTCGCCGGTGTCGCCACCGCCGCCGCCAAAACCGCCACGGCTCTGCCAACCCGGTGGCCCCTGGAACGGCTGACCGTGCTGGCCATAACGACGCAACTCGTCGTATTCGGCGCGCTTGTCGGCGCTTTTCAGCGCTTCATAGGCTTCCGAGGCGTCCTTGAACTTGGCCTCGGCGTCTTTTTCCTTGCTGACATCGGGGTGGTATTTGCGCGCCAGCTTGCGATAGGCCGCTTTGATGGCCTTGTCGTCGGCTGTCGGCTCCACGCCGAGTATCTTGTAATAGTCTTTGAAGTCCATTGAAGGATCACCATCCGTTATCGATTTCGCGCCGAGGCCAGCGTGCGCCCGAATGGCGCGTGCCGGGTTGACCGATCTCAAGGTTGTGACCGGGTGGCGCCGCAGAAGTTTATCGGCAGTGGACGACGGTTCTTGCGACCGCCGGTGTGTCTGCCGGCCCATGCCAGCAAGTTTGGGGCGATGCGGCGGTTTTCAACCTGCCAAGTGGCGAAATAGCGGATGACCGGCCTTCGAATCTGCCGCGCACTGACATACACTGCGCGGCCGTTTTTTGACCGGAATCCGAAAGACATGAAAGACGCCTCTCCAGCCCGTGCCTGCGGCATCGACTTCGGCACGTCCAACTCCACCGTCGGCTGGCTGCGCCCCGGCATGGACACCATGATTGCGCTGGAAGACGACAAGATCACCCTGCCGTCGGTGGTCTTCTTCAACATCGAGGAGCGCCGCCCGGTGTACGGTCGCCTGGCCCTGCACGAGTATCTGGAAGGCTACGAAGGCCGCCTGATGCGCTCGCTCAAGAGTCTGCTCGGTTCCAAGCTGATCAAGCACGACACCAGCGTCCTCGGCACGGCGATGCCGTTCAAGGACCTGCTCGGGCTGTTCATCGGTCAGCTCAAGCACCGCGCCGAAGCCGCCGCCGGTCGGGAATTCGAACAAGTGGTGCTGGGCCGTCCGGTATTTTTCGTCGATGACGATCCGTTGGCTGACCAGGAAGCCGAAGACACCTTGGTCGAAGTGGCGCGCAAGATCGGTTTCAAAGACGTGTCATTCCAGTACGAGCCGATCGCGGCGGCATTCGACTATGAGTCGACCATCGAAAAAGAAGAGCTGGTGCTGATCGTCGACATCGGCGGTGGTACCTCCGACTTCTCGCTGGTGCGCCTGTCGCCCGAGCGCCGCGCTGTGGATAACCGTCACGATGACATCCTCGCCACCGGCGGCGTGCACATCGGCGGTACCGACTTCGACAAACAGCTGAGCCTGCAGGGCCTGATGCCGCTGTTCGGCTACGGCAGCCGGATGAAAAGCGGTGCCTACATGCCGACCAGCCACCATATGAACCTGGCGACCTGGCACACGATCAACTCGGTGTACTCGCAGAAGTCCACGCTGGCCCTGGGCAGCATGCGCTACGACATCGAAGACACCGGCGGCATCGATCGCCTGTTCAAACTGATCGAACAGCGCGCCGGCCACTGGCTGGCGATGGAAGTCGAAGAAACCAAGATCCAGCTGACCCACGCCGACAGCCGTCACGTGCCGCTGGACCGCATCGAAGCCGGCCTGAGCGTCGAGCTGACGCGTGCGCTGTTCGAATCGGCAATCGAAACTTTGCTCGAGCGCGTGCGCGGCAGCGTTACGCAGCTGTTGAATGACGCCGGAGTTGCGGTCGATCAGGTCGACACGGTGTTTTTCACCGGGGGTTCGAGTGGCATCCCGGCCCTGCGCAACAGCGTGTCGGCAATGTTGCCGAACGCGCGGCATGTCGAAGGCAACATCTTTGGCAGCATTGGCAGCGGCCTGGCGATTGAAGCGATGAAGCGCTACGGCGCCATGAACTGACCACACTCTCTGTGGCGAGGGAGCTTGCTCCCGCTGGACTGCGCAGCAGGCCCCTGCTTTGGACTTTCAAGAGCGGGGCCGCTTCGCGCCCCAGCGGGAGCAAGCTCCCTCGCCACAATGGTCGACAGCCAGACAGTCAGCTCAAACCATCCCGCCCAGCTTCAACTCACTCTTCAGGTACGCGTAATAAATCGGTCCCGCCACCACGCCCGGCAAACCGAACGCGGCTTCGAACACCAGCATCGCCAGAAGCAACTCCCACGATTTGGCACTGATCTGCCCGCCGACGATGCGCGCGTTGAGGAAGTATTCGAGCTTGTGGATAACGATCAGGTAGCCCAGCGCGGCGAGCGCTACCCAGATCGACAGCGACAGGCCGACGATGGTGATCAGCGTGTTCGACATCAGGTTGCCGATCACCGGCAGCAGGCCGAGCAGGAAGGTCAGCACGATCAGGGTTTTGGTCAGCGGCAGCTTGATGCCGAACATCGGCAGGATCACTGCGAGGAAGATCCCGGTGAACACCGTGTTGAGCAGGGAAATCTTGATCTGGGCGAAGACGATATTGCGAAACGCCTGCACCAGCAGATGCAGACGGTCGAACAGGGCCGCGGCCAGGGGTTTGCGCTTGGTCACGTCGGGGATGCGCTGCAGGGCGATGATCGCGCCGAGCACCATGCCGATCAGCAGGGTGACGAACATGTGCGCGGCGTCCTTGCCGACCAGTTGCAGGTCGGCCAGATGCTTGCTCGCCCACTCGCCGATCGCCACGCGAAACTCCGCCGCGCTGGCCGGCAGATAGGCGTCGATGAACGGCGGCAACTGCCCCCGCGCGCGATCGACCACGCCCATGAATTTATCCAGCGAAGCGCCCGGATTTTCCGCTTCATGCAGGAGGAAACTGATAGCCCCGGCGAAGATCAGCGCCAGCACACTCACCACCAGCGTGCCGAGCAGCGCCACCGCCAACCAGCGCGCACGCCGCCCTTCGATCAGTCGTTGCAGTTGCGGGGTGAGCATGTTGACCAGCTCGAACACCAGCAATCCGGCCAGCAGGCTCGGCAACAGGCGCAGCGGCAGCACCAGCAGCAGTCCGCCAAAAATGATGATGCAACTGACCCAGAACACAACATGACGCTGAGAAAACGTTGGCATACAGCCTCAAAACGAACGGCGTGAAAGGATGGGCAGTCTGCCAGCGATCCGGGGTTAGCACTAGGGATATGCGGGGTTTCGGATTTTCGTGCAACGCGTGCGATTTTCCCCCTCACCCTAGCCCTCTCCCAGAGGGAGAGGGGACCGATTGGGGGTTGCTCGAGAAATTTGCCGACCTGAACGTGCAGCGCCGAATCCGCCATCGACTCGGTATTTCAGACCACAGTTCCTGTCGGTATACATGCGGTCGGTCCCCTCTCCCTCCGGGAGAGGGTTAGGGTGAGGGCAAATCTCAAGCCGACCGAATCAATCGGACACGCATGGAGCCCGCTTATTTCTTCTTCAGACACTCACTCATGAATGTCTTGCGCGCATCGCCGGTCAGCGCCTTGGTTTTCGCATCGGCATTGCAGGTAGTCATTTTCTGCTGCTGCGGGGTCAGCACCTTGCCATCGTTGGCCGCTGGCGCCGCTTTCAGGCAGGTGCTCATGAACGCCTTGCGCTCATCGCCCTTCAAGCTCTTGGCGGTCGCATCGGCATTGCAGGTGGTCATCTTGTTCTGTTGCGCCGTGGCGGCGAAACCCTGGGAACACAGGAGCAGACCGATCATCAACAACGGCACACGCAACATCTTCATGGAGTTTTCTCCTTGTTGCCGCACCGATGGATGCGGCCTCTGTCGCAGTGTAGTCAAAGCTTGTTACACCTTCCTGTCGTCGAGGTGGCTGCGCCGATACTGCTCTGGCGTACAACCGGCCTGGCGGGAAAACATGGCGATGAAGGCCGAGCCGCTGCTGTAGCCGAGATCGAAAGCGATTTCCTGCACCGAACGCGACGTCTCCAGCGCTTCGATCGCCGCCAGATAACGCAGGCGCTGACGCCACTCGCCAAAGCTCATGCCCAGCTCGCGGACAAACTGCCGCGCCAGCGTGCGCTCGCTGACATGCACCTGCGCGGCCCAATGCGCCAAGGGCTGATTGTCGCCCGGCGCCGCCTGCAAGGTTTCCAGAATCGTCAGCAGCCCGGGACTGCTCGCATACGGCAGGTAACATTCCTGCACCGGCGCTTGTTGCAGTTGATCGACCAGCACCTGGGCCAGACGCTGGTCGGCCGCATGTTCGGGGATCTTCACATCGCGGGCGGCGAAGTCCTTGAGGATCGCCTTGAGAATGTCGCTGATTGCCAACGTGCAGGGGCGCGCCGGCAAGCGCGCGCAGACATCGGGATCAAGGCACACCGCGCGGTAGTTGACCGGTTGATGACTGTAGAAACTGTGCTCGACCTCGGGCGGCACCCACACCGCGTATTGCGGCGGCGACATGAAGCGACTGCCGTCGACATCCATGTGCAGCACGCCATGGGCCGCGTATTCCAGCGTGCCCCAGGGATGCCGATGGGGCGCGGCATATTCGTGGGCATTGAAATCGGCGTAGCGGAAGTACACCGCTGACGGCAATTGGCTGAATGCGAGCAAGTCGATGTGTTTACTGTTCATGCTGTCCGGATGCAGGGGCAGGTTGTCTGGTTCGCAGTATAGGCCTGCATCCAGACAGGGGATAATCGCGCTTCATCAACGCTCTGGTTTTGTCCCATGCAATACGCGTTTCCCCTGCTGGCGATTTTCATCTGGGCCGGCAATACCGTGATCAACAAACTGGCCGTCGGGGCGATCTTCCCCGCCGAGATCGGTTTCTATCGCTGGCTGCTGGCCGGGCTGCTGTTTACGCCGTTCATGCTGCGCAAAGTCATCGCGCACTGGCCGCAGATTCGGCCGAACCTGGGGCGGATCTTCGTCCTCGGCGTGCTCGGCATGGCGGTGTATCAGAGCCTCGCCTACTTCGCCGCGACCCTGACCACGGCCACCAACATGGGCATCATTCTCTCGCTGATGCCGTTGATGTCGCTGGCCATGGCGATCGTCAGCCTCGGTCAGCGCCTGACGGCTGGCGCCCTGGTCGGCGCAGTGCTGTCGTTCGCTGGCGTGCTGGTGGTGGTGTCGGCCGGCAGCCTCGGTGCGCTGCTGCAACACGGGGTCAACATGGGTGACGCGATGATGCTGATCGCGACGCTGGCCTATGCGGTTTACAGCACGCTGTTGAAAAAATGGCAGCTGCGCCTGCCACCGTTGGTGCTCCTGTACTTGCAGGTGCTGGTGGCGATTGTGGTGTTGTTTCCGTTGTTCGCGGTGTCGCCGAAGACCGGTTTGAATCTGCAGAACGTGCCGCTGGTGCTGTATGCGTGCCTGCTCGCTTCGATGGTCGCGCCGCTGGCGTGGATGCAGGCGGTGCAGCGGCTGGGGCCGAGCCGGACAACGTTGTTCTTCAATCTGCTGCCGCTGATTACCGCGATGATTGCCGCGGTGGTGCTGAAGGAGCAGTTGGCGATGTATCACCTGGTGGGCGGATTGCTGACCTTGGGTGGGGTGGTTTTGTCGGAGCGCTGGACCACAGTGTTGGGCCGCAGGATCAGCGTCGCCTGAACCGACGCTTTCGCGAGCCGGCTCGCTCCCACATTCAAGCGCATTCCTTCAGTTGAAATGCAGACACCTGTGGGAGCGAGCTTGCTCGCGAAGAACGATGACGCGGTTTGACTGTTAACACCCAGCCGCCTCCAGCCGCGCCGCATGCTCGACAAACAGCCGCACCGGATCCGCGCCCTTGCCCACCAGCCCCAGCGACTGATTGACGATGTCGAAATGATCCAGCGGATAGTCATCACCGATTACCGTGCCCAGATGCGAGCTGTAACGACCGACCATGCCATCGCACTGCCAAAGCTCGCGAACGAAGGTCGTGGCGAACAGGCGGCAACTGCGATTGGTGCCGTCGAAAAGATTGCCACCACGATCGGTCTTGCCCGGCTGCAGCGTTCCTGACCAAGAGTAGTAACGCACTCCGTTGACCTCTTCCGGGCCCTGCCCGCCCCAGGTTTGCGGCAACCCTTGTGGATAACGTTGATTGAACAAGGCAACGCCCGCCGTCGTCAGCGAGTGGTGGGAGGCATGGATATCCACAGGCAATCTTGGCCCGTGATAACCGGTGTCGAGCATCGCCATGATCCAGCCGATCAAGCGCAACAATGCTTCGAGCAGACGCCCTTTGGCGGTGTTCGCCGGATAGTTTTTTTCCAGATGATCGGCCAGCTCCGAACCGTGATTCGGCCCGGCCACCGAGGTTACCGAGGCGACCAGATCGGGACGTTTCGCCGCTGCATAGCGCGCCGTCAGCGCGCCCTGGCTGTGACCGAACAGATTGACCTTCTGCGCCCCGCTCTCGCGGAGAATGTCCTCGATCCGCGCCAGCAACTGCTCACCGCGCACTTCGGTGGAGTTGAGCGGCGAAACCTGCACCGCGATCACCGTCGCACCACCATGGCGCAAGGCCTTGATGATGCCGAACCAGTACGGGTAAAGCACCAGCCGGACAAAGCCGAGCATGCCCGGCACCAGCACCAGTGGATAACGTGTCGACATGGGTTACATCCTTGTGCGCGGTGAGTGGAGGCCTGACGTGCAAGACGCCCGCCAAGCATCCACCGTGACGATGACAACTCTTGGATGAGCCTACATCAACCCCACCTGAAACTCCCGGGCCAGTTCGAGCAAACGCTGCTCGGCCTCGGCCACCGACACCGCGAAGGTGCGCTCAGCGGACTCCTCGCCTTCTGCCGCGACCACGCTGACGTCATTGATACCGATAAAGCCCAGCGCAGTGCGCAGCCATGGGTCGGCGTGATTGAGCGCCGCCAGGTCCCCGCCCGGGCCAAAGCCGAAACCGCCGCGACTGGTGACGATCAAGGCTTTCTTACCCTGCAACAATGGGCTGTACTGCGCGACGCCATTGTCCAGCGTGTGATCGAAGGTCAGCCCCAACCGCACAATCTGATCGACCCAAGCCTTGAGGCCGCTGGGCACGCTGAAGTTGTACATTGGCGTGGAAATCAGCAGCAGATCGTGGGTGAACAACTCGTCGACCAATTGATCGCTGAGCGCCAGATCCGCCTGCATCACCAATGGCCGCGCCTGCGGTTGTGGATAAAACGCCGCCGCCACAAAAGCCTCGTTGACTGCAGGAACCGGCACCCGCCCGACTTCGCGGCGGGTCACCTGCCCTTCTGGATGACGCTCCTGCCAGGCACTCAGAAATCCCTCCGCCAAACGCCGCGAAGTCGACCGATCCCCACGCGGACTGCCATGCACCACAAGAATCCTGCTCATCTATAAATCCTCCAGCTAAACTCAAACCTCTTGAGGCCTGCAGCGTGAAGCCGCTCGCTGCTGCTCTTCAAATGAGCAAAAATCAGTCGGGATGAATTCATTTCATCCATGGAGTTTTCAATGTTCACTTCTCTGCCGCTGACCGCCCTGCGCGCTTTCGAATCCGCTTCTCGCCTGCTGAGCTTCAAGGCGGCGGCGGAAGAACTGGCGGTGACGCCGACGGCGATCTCTCATCAGATTCGTTCGCTGGAGGACTGGCTCGGCGTTGCCCTGTTCGAACGCCTGCCGCGGCAGGTGCGCCTGACCGAGGGTGGCGAGCGTCTGTTTCGCAGCGTGCACGGTGCGCTGCTGGAGGTTGCGCAAAGCGTCGACACCCTGCGCCCGCAACGCAATGCCAGCACCCTGACGTTGTCGACCACGGCGGCGTTTGCCGCGTTGTGGCTGGTGCCGCGCCTCGGGCGCTTCTATGCGCAACATCCGACGATCAATGTGCGCCTCGATACCCATTGCGAGGTCATCGATTTGCATCAGGACGCCAGCGTCGATCTGGTCTTGCGCTACAGCCTCGACGATTACCCGAACCTGTATGGACTGTGTCTGTTCGACGAATCCTTCGGCGTTTACGGCTCGCCCGAGCAGGTGGCGCTGGCCGCGCGGCGCACGCCGACACTGATCAGCGTGCTCTGGCACAACTCGAAGCTGTATGCGCATGGCTGGCAAGCGTGGTGCGCCAGGGCCGGTGAGCATTGGCTGGAGCAGAATCCGGTCAATCGCGCATACGACGAGGAGCATTACGCGCTGCAAGCGGCGATCGCCGGTCAGGGCCTGGTGCTGGCGAGCAATATTCTGGTGTCGGAAAGCGTCAGCAGCGGTCTGCTGGTGCCCTACCGGGGCGAGGTGCAGGTCGACGGCGCCGGATACAGCGCGCTGTGCGTGCCGGGCCGCGAGCGGCATCCACCGGTGCGGGCGTTTTTCCGCTGGTTGCAGGACGAAGCGCTGTTGTCTGGACTGACCCCGAGATCGCAGTCTTCAGCAGTTCCTGCACGGAGCCCGGCGTAAATCGCATAAAACTTTTCGCTTCGCTCAAGACTCACAACCTGGGTAGCGACCGCGTCTTCAGAACGTGGCGCCCATCGGATTAGCCTCCAGGAGAATGAAATGAGTGACCTGCATTTGTCTGATGTTCAAACCCTGCGCGAACGCGCACGGCAACACGTGGAAAACGGCGCGGTCACCGAGACCTACAGTGCCAACCGTGAGGAGGTGCTGCGCTTGCTGAACGAGTCGCTGGCCACCGAACTGGTCTGCGTATTGCGCTACAAGCGCCATTACTTCATGGCCAACGGCCTGAAAGCCAACGTCGCCGCCGACGAATTCCTCGAGCATGCCAACCAGGAAGCCGAACACGCCGATCGCCTCGCTGAACGCATTGTGCAACTGGGCGGCGAGCCGGAGTTCAACCCTGACCTGCTGAGCAAGCTGTCCCACGCGCAGTACGTGGCCGGCAATTCGCTCAAGGAAATGGTTTACGAGGATCTGGTGGCCGAGCGTATCGCGATCGACAGCTACCGGGAAATCATCCAGTACATCGGCGACAAGGACCCGACCACCCGCCGCATCTTCGAAGACATCCTCGCCCAGGAAGAAGAGCACGCCGACGACATGGCGGACATCCTCAACGACCTGTAACCCTTAACAGCAAAAGATCGCAGCCTTCGGCAGCTCCTACACAAGGAACGCATTCCAAATGTAGGAGCTGCCGAAGGCTGCGATCTTTTGATCTGCCCTGCTTACTTGGTAGGTTTGACGGTCACCGGCGCCTTGCCCTGCTTCATCTGCTCCAGCAACGGCGCGCATTGATTCGGCTCGCCACCGCTCGGCGCCACCAGCGCCAGCAATCCCGCCGCTGGTGCGGCGATCACGCCCAACGCGACCATCCCCGCTCCACGCAACATCAACGGTACGGCTTTGACGCCGGCATCCGGCTTGATGAACTTGCCGCGCACATACAGCGGCGAGCGCAGGGAGATCAGGCGCCAGCCCTTGGATTCAGGCGTCACGGTCAGATCGAGTTGCTCGGTGGCCATGTTTGCCGTGCCATCGATGTAGATGATTGCGTTCTCCGTATCGAAGACAAACAGCCGCGTGGTCGCCAGGCCGGTCTTGATATCGAAGTCCGCCGCCGCGCAATTGATCTTCACTTCCTTGTCGCCAAAGATCTTCCCGACCACGTAGTTACCGACATTGAGCCCGGCCAGTTCCATCAGCTCACGGCTGATCGCACCGTCGTTGATCAGCATCTTCAGATTACCGTTGGCGCCGCCGAGCAGCTTCGCCACGGAATTGCCACGGCCGCTGATGTCGGCATCGCCGTTGAGCTCACCGAAACTGGTTTTCATCGGTTCGAAAGTCGGGAACAACTCTTTCAGCTTGAACTTGCGTGCGGTCAAACGCGCCCGGCCTTCCAGTGGTTCGGTGCGGCCATTGAGGCGAATCTGTGCATCCAGGGTGCCGCCAGCAACGCCGAAGCGCAGCGGTTCCAGGCTGAGCTCGCCATCGTTGAGTTTCACATGGGTATAGAGGTCGTTGAACGGCAGCTTCTCGCTGTGGACGATACGTTTGCCGGTGAACTCGACATCGGCATCCATGGCGCGCCAGCGGTCGGTCTTGAACTCTTCTACCGGCAGAACCTTGTCCGCGGGTTGCTTGCTCGCACCGCCACGGGCTTTCTGTTCGGTGTTGGAGTCGGCGCCGATCAATGGCGCGAGGTCGGCGAACAGCAGTTGATTGGAGAGCAACGCACCGCTGAGTTTCGGCCGTGGCTGGCTGGCGACGTAGGTGAGGTCGCCGTGGATGTCGCTGTCGCCGATCTTGCCGTTGAATTTCTCGTAAGTGAATCTCGCCCCGGCCTCGTCATGCAGCTTGGCGATCAGGTGACCGTCGGTGGAATACGGTGGCGTGTCCGGCAGGGTTACGCCGGTCAGCGGATAGAGATTGCCAAGGCTATCGCCGGCGAGCTTCAGGCGCAGGTCGAGGGCGCCGAGGTTAAGCGGGTCGGTGAGGGTGCCGGCCAGCTCAATTCGGGTGTCGCCAATCTTCGCCTGGGCCTGCAACGGGAACGGTTTGCTCGCGTCCTGCAAAGCCAACAGCCCGCCGATCTTGCCCTGCCCGGTGAGATTCTGCGCGTGGTACTGGCCTTTGACCTTGAGCGCAAAAGCGTAGTCCTGCGGTGCGCCGCCCTTGTCCTGAGCGGTTTTCGCCGCTTTGTCGCCGACGATTTCGCTGAAGGGGATCGGCTTGCCGAGCGGGTCGATCAACACGTCGAGATTGGTTTTCAGGGTCTGATCGTCGAGGGTCACGTGGCCCTTGTCGAAGCCGATCGCGCCGATGTCGACCACCCAGTTCGATGGCTCGGCATTCGGGTCCTTGGGGTCGAATTTGAAGGTCCAGTTGGCGCGGCCATCGGCCAGACGTTGCAGCTCGGCATTCGGCTCGGTCAGGTCGATGCGCGGAATCACCACGCGCTGGGCCAGCAGGGCCAGCGGCGAAATGCGCAGCTCGACGCGTTTCAGCGTGACCATCTGCGGCTGCTTCGACCAGTCCGGATTGCCCAGGCTCAGGTCCTCCGCGACCACGTGCGGCCACGGCACCCAGGCACGCCAGCCGCCCTCTTCCGGCTCGCGCTGCCAGATCACCGCGAGGTTGCCATTGATGGCAAACGCCCGGTGCAGTTCTTCCGAGACTTTGGCGTTGATGGTGGGTTTGATCCGGTTCCAGTCGAAGAACACGATGATCAGAATCAAGGCTGCCACTAGCAGCACGAGGATGGCGAAGGTCCAACTGAAGATTTTTCCAGTGCGCGTCATGCACAAAGCTCCTGATCACGACTGCACGCCGATTACCCGACGCACAGCTGAAACGGCAGACCGAAGCGGCCCCTATGCAGTCTGTGACTGGCGAAAGGCCCGCAGGTTTAATCGAAAGGCAGTTTAAGCCATAAAAAGCGCAGCAAATCTGACCGATCGGTCGAGCAGTGTTACCGCGACCCGCACTTTTGCGAGGCGCGAGTGAGTCGAAAATACCCACGACGGTGCAAAACCGCCGCCCGGAAAGCCCCGTGCTAGAGCCTTCGCGTGGAACAATCAATTCTGTTGATTATTACCATTGCGTTTATGAACTTTTATATCGACTTATCGAGAGTAGCATTGCCCTCGTACCCACTTTATCGCCCTCCCAAGGAGCCACTATCATGAAACGCCAATTACTGCTCAGCCTTACCCTGTCGATGCTAGCCAGCACTGCTTTCGCCCTGCCCGCTGCCGATCAGGCCACTCCGCAAATCAAATCGAGCCACTCGGTGTTTAGCCAGACCGTAGCTTCCGACGGTTCCGAGCGCACTCCACAAGGTCAGACCCTGGTTGAAAACGGCCGCAACCGCCTCGAAGAAAAAGGCCTGGTTCAAGACGGCTCGGATCGCACCCCACAAGGGCAAGCCCTGGCTGAAAACGGTCGCAATCGCCTCGAAGAAAAAGGTCTGGTGCAAGACGGTTCGGATCGCACGCCTCAAGGTCAGATCCTCGCCTCCGACGGCACCGAGCGCACCCCACAAGGCCAGACCCTGGCGTCTGACGGTTCCGAGCGCACTCCACAGGGCCAGACCCTGGCTGATGACGGCTTCGATAAAACCCCACTGGGTCAAGCCCTCGCTGAAGGCGGTGGTGACCGTGTGATCGAACGCAACAGCAAACTGAGCTGAGCCCATGACGGCCCGGCAAAAAAGCCCAATCAGCGGATTGGGCTTTTGACTTTTCAGCTTCTGTAAATTCCTCGCTGCACGACTCCCCGTTCGACGCCGACAAAGCCGATTTGCTAGAGTGCGGCGCTTGTCCTGCCGAAGAACACACCCTGCGATGCTGCCCCGCGCCGAACAGAAACAACAGACCCGCAACGCCTTGATGGACGCTGCCCGCCACCTGATGGAAAGCGGCCGAGGATTCGGCAGCCTGAGCCTGCGCGAAGTGAGCAAGACCGCCGGCATCGTGCCCACTGGGTTCTATCGTCACTTTGCCGACATGGACGAGTTGGGGCTGGTGCTGGTCAGCGAAGTCGGCCAGACCTTCCGCGAGACCATCCGCCTGGTGCGGCACAATGAATTCGTCATGGGCGGCATCATCGATGCGTCGGTGCGCATCTTCCTTGATGTGGTCAACGCCAACCGCTCGCAATTCCTGTTTCTCGCCCGCGAACAGTATGGCGGCTCGCTGCCGGTACGGCAGGCAATCGGACGCTTGCGCGAGAACATCAGCGCCGACCTCGCGGCGGACCTGGCGCTGATGCCCAAACTGCAACATCTGGATCTGGCGGGTCTGAGCGTGATGGCCGACCTGATCGTCAAATCAGTCTTCGCCACCCTCCCCGACATCATCGACCCACCGCCCGAAGCCTTGCCGGAGCACCTGACGCCGCAGGCGAAGATCACCCAGCAACTGCGCTTCATCTTCATCGGCCTCAAGCACTGGCAAGGGCTGGGCAGTACCGAATAACTCCCCCCTCTCTCTGCTACCCCACAAATCCCCTGTGGGAGCGAGCCTGCTCGCGATAGCGGTTTAACAGTCAGATATTTACTGACTGATCCACCGTCATCGCGAGCAGGCTCACCCCTACAAGGGTGCACCGCAATAGCCTCGATTTGGTGCATGACAAATTCTTCATGCACCAAAACCTTCCAGAATCCCCGCGCCTGTTGAAAGATCGGATACGCGCCGACAGCTATTTCCTACATCTCGTGCGATTGGCGCGGCCCTTGCTCTAGCCCAATCAACGTTCATTGCTGGAAGCTTTCCGATGCTGGTGATTCATCGCAGAATCGACCCTCAACCCGTCTGGGCCGCCGAGTTGCACCTGACCTTCGAAGCGCGCAGCAAAAGCCGTTTGCGCTGTTTCAGTGCCGAAGGCGAAGACGTCGGGTTGTTTTTGGAGCGCGGCCAGCCACCGCTGTTTGACGGCGAATGCCTGCAGGCCGAAGACGGCCGCGTCGTGCGCGTCTGCGCCCGTCCCGAACAACTGCTCCATGTCACCTGCGCCAATGCGTTCGAACTGACGCGCGCGGCCTATCACCTCGGCAACCGCCATGTCGCCCTACAGGTCGGCGATGGCTGGCTGCGCCTGCTCGACGATTACGTGCTCAAGGCCATGCTCGAACAGCTCGGCGCACAAGTCGAAGCCATCGAAGCGCCGTTCCAGCCGGAGCACGGCGCCTACGGCGGCGGCCATCATCATTCCCGCCACGGTGACGAGGACTTCAACTACGCGCCGAAACTCCATCAGTTCGGCGTGCGCCTGTGAATCCGGCCTGGGCGCTGCTGCGTCTGGCCAGTCCGCAATTACCGATTGGCGGCTACAGCTATTCCCAGGGTCTGGAAATGGCGGTGGATAACGGCCGGGTGAACAACCCGGACAGCGCCCGTCGCTGGATCAGCGACCAACTGCTGCTCAATCTCGCCCGCTTCGAAGCGCCGCTGCTGTTGGCGCATTGCCGGGTGGCGGCGGACGAAAACTGGGCGGACCTGCAGCTACTTTGCGAAAACCATCGTGCCAGCCGCGAAACCCGCGAACTGCATCTGGAGAGCCGGCAGATGGGCTACTCCTTGCAGCAGTTGTTGAACGGTTTGCCGGAACTCGACGCGTCCGCCCGCGATTTTCTTGCACAGATCACAGAACCGCATCTGGCCCTGTGCTGGGCACTGGCCGCGCGCGCCTGGGGCATCAGCCCCCAGGACGCGCTTGCCGCGTGGCTGTGGAGCTGGCTGGAAAACCAGCTCGCTGTATTGATGAAGACTCTGCCGCTGGGCCAGCAAGCCGCCCAGCGCCTTACCAGCGAGCTGCTGCCGCTGCTGCAACAGGCGCAGCACGACGCGAGCCGAATCAATCCCGAACACATCGGCAGCGCCGCTTTCGGTCTGTCCCTGGCGTGCATGGCCCATGAACGCCAGTACAGCCGTCTCTTCCGCTCTTAGGCCTGTTTATTTTGGAGAATGAAATGCAAACACAACCTCTGCGCGTCGGCATCGGCGGCCCGGTCGGTTCCGGCAAGACTGCGCTGACTTTGGCCCTGTGCCTGGCCCTGCGCGAGCGCTACAACCTCGCCGTGGTCACCAACGATATCTACACCCGCGAAGACGCCGATTTCCTGGTGCGCAACGAGGCCCTCGCGCCGGAGCGGATCATCGGTGTGGAAACCGGCGGTTGCCCGCACACCGCAATCCGCGAAGACGCTTCGATCAACCTTGAAGCGGTCGACCAACTGAACCGACGCTTTCCAGGGCTGGATCTGATTCTGGTCGAGTCCGGCGGCGACAACCTCTCGGCGACCTTCAGCCCCGAGCTGTCCGACCTGACCATCTACGTGATCGACGTTTCCGCCGGCGACAAGCTGCCGCGCAAGGGCGGGCCCGGTATCTGCAAGTCCGACCTGCTGGTGATCAACAAGATCGACCTGGCTCCGCTGGTAGGCGCCTCGCTGGAAATGATGGACAGCGACACCAAACGCATGCGCAACGGCAAGCCGTTCGTGTTCAGCAACCAGAAAACCGGTCAGGGCCTTGAAGAAATCATCGCCTTCATCGAACGCCAGGGCCTGCTGACCGCCGCCTGATTCACTTATCAACAAGGAAGCTTATCCATGACATTCAAACGCATTCTTGGCGCCGTGGCGCTGCTGCTGACACCGGCGCTGGCCTTCGCTCACCCGGGCCATGGCGACAGTGGCCTGGTCGCGGGCATCAGCCACCCGATCGGCGGTCTCGACCATTTGCTGGCAATGCTCGCCGTCGGTTTGTGGGCGGCGCAGCAGCAAGGCGCGGCGCGCTGGGCGCTGCCGTGCACCTTTGTCGGCACCATGCTGCTGGGCGGCCTGCTCGGTTTTGAAGGGCTGGAGTTGCCGGCGCTGGAAAGCGGGATTGCCGCGTCGGTATTGGCGCTGGGCCTGGCCGTGGCACTGGCGGTGCGTCCACCGCTGGTGATGGCGGTGGCGGCGACGGCGCTGTTTGCGCTGTTCCATGGCGTGGCGCATGGGCTGGAGTTGCCGGAGATGAGCAGCCCGTGGGCGTATGCGACCGGGTTTGTCGCGGCGACGGCGGTGTTGCATGCGCTCGGCTATGGCGTGGTGCGGGTTCTTCCGCAGGCAGCGGCACCGCTTGTGCGACTGGCGGGTGCGGCTTCGGCGGCGACCGGGGTCTGGTTGTTGGCAGGATGATTGTTTAGCGCCTGCACTGGTCTCTTCGCGAGCAGGCTCGCTCCCACAGGTTTTATGTACGCTGCAAATCCACTGTGGGAGCGAGCCTGCTCGCGAAGACGGCCTGACAGACACCGCATCTCTCAAGCGGTGCTCTCTGCTACCATGTCGCGCAATCGCCCCAGCCCGTGACGACATCCGCTCATGCCCCACGCTTCCCGCTCCACCACCCTGCCCGAATTGAACGCCCTGTTTGCCGAGGTGCAGAAGCATTTTCTGCATGTCATCGTGCCGCTGTGGCAAGGCCCGGGCTGGAATGCCGACATGGCGTTGCCCTATGAGGCACTGGACGCCGCGCATCAAGCGTTGCCGGCGCAACGTTATCGGGCGATGGCCTGCGCACGGCAGCTGTACCTGTTCTCCAGCTTGATCGGGGTTGTGGATAACGCCGAAGCACGGGCGGCGGCGCTGTTCCGTTCCTTGCAACGGCACTTCCATGACGCCGAGCATGGCGGCTGGTTCTACAGCATCGACGCCCAGGGCAAGCCGCTGGATCAGCGCAAGGATCTCTACACCCACGCTTTCATTCTGTTTGCCTGCGCGCATTACTGGCACAAGTCCGGCGATTCGCTGGCCGAGTCGACATTGAACGCCGCGCTGGAAATCATCGGCCGCCGTTTCGCCACCGGTGACGGCTTGTACGAAGCCTGCCTTGAGCGTGACTGGATCACCTTGCAGACCGGCCCGTTGCAAAATCCGCTGATGCATTTGGCTGAAGCCTTTCTGGCCACCCTTGCGGTGCGCGAAGATCCGCAGACGCAGAAAGCCCTGCTTGAGTTATGCACAGCCATGCACAAGCAATTCGTCGATCCGCAACATGGCGTGTTGATGGAGAAGCCGCTGGGCGCTGTGGATAACTGGTACGAGCCGGGGCATCAGTTCGAATGGTATTTCCTGCTCGAATCGTCGCCGCTGTTGCGCGATTCGAAACTGCATCGGGCATTGGATCGGGCGTTTGCCTTTACCGAACAATATGGAGTGCTGGAGTCTTGCGGCGCCGTGCGGGCGATGCTTGACCTGGAAAGCAATGGCCGACCGAGGGATTCGACCCAGCGTATCTGGGCTCAGGCCGAATACCTGCGCGCACTGACGTTGCGCAAGGGCAGCGAAGCGGCGGTGCTGCGCCAGTTGCAGGCGTTGCAGCAACGGTTTCTACACGCCGGTGGGTGGCACGAGTGCCGGGATGAAAACGGCGAAGTCAGCCGCAAGGACATGCCTTCGACCACGCCTTATCATTTGGCGACCTGCTATCACGGTTTGGCCGCTTATCTTGCTTGAAGATCAAAAGATCGCAGCCTTCGGCAGCTCCTACACAGAAACGCATTTCAAATTATAGGAGCGAGCCTGCTCGCGAATGGCGTTATGCGGTCATCAGGCAATCCACTTCTTGTCCCCGGTGAAACTGATGGTCAGCCACCGCGCCGCATCCGGCTTGCCCAACTGCGCGGAAATCTGCTCACGCAACGCGTCCAGCTGCGCGACATTGCGCAACGGATAAGCCGCCGGCAGCACCACATGAATTTCGATGAACCGCGCCCGACCGTGCTTTTGTACGTAGGAGACGTAATCGTCGAAACCATGCTCGACCTTCGCCACCTCCATCACCTGCCGTACCTGCTCATCCAGCGTGTCCGGGGCGATACCCAGCACATCACGCAACGCCGGGCCGAGGATCTTCAACGCCGGGGGCAGCATGCTCAGCGCGAGTACGATAAGGATCAGCGGGTCGACATACATCGCCCACTCGCCATAACCCTGGGACTTGAGCAGCAGCGCGGCGAGGAAACTGATCAACAAGCCCACCGAGAGCATCGCGTCGACCAGCCAACTGATGTTGTCGAACTGGATCAGGCTGGATTTGAGCGTGCGATTACGCCGGCGCACGTAGAAGAAATAAGCGAACTCGACGACGGTGAACACCGCCGCGTAGACGATCACCAGACCCAGCTCGATATCGCGACCACCGTTGATGATGCCGAACACGCCATTGAGAAATGCATAGATGGCGATCAGCAGCAGGAAGCTGCCTTCAATCAGCAGCACCATCGGCTCCAGATGCCAGAAGCCGAACTGGAAACGCTGATTGCTTTGCTTGGCGATCAACCGGGCGGTGATCAGCATCAGGATTTTGATAAACGTTGCGATCAGCGAGAAAAAACCATCGAACAGGATGGATTGCGAACCTGAAACAAAACCGGTGACGATCCCGGCAATCGACACCGCCAGCATCAGCAGCGTCGATTGTTTGAGCAGTGCCTGCTCACCTCGGTTACTCACTTGAACTCCTCATGAAACCTGAAAAACCGCAGGATGCGGTGGCTGGTTGAGGGAGGAGTTTAGCTTATCGTCGATTTACACCCGACTTTGTGGCGAGGGAGCTTGCTCCCGCTGGGGTGCGAAGCGCCCCCCCTGTTTCAGCAAAAAAGCAGGGGCCTGCTGCGCAGTCCAGCGGGAGCAAGCTCCCTCGCCACAGGATCAGGTATCAGGTCTTGTTGCGCTCAATGGCAAACCCGGCCCAGGTCTGACTGACCGGCATCAGCTCCAGGCTGTTGATGTTGATGTGCGCCGGGGTGTTCATTACCCAGAAAATTGTCTCGGCGATGTCCTGCGGCTGGATCGGCTCAGCGCCGGCGTAAGTGGCGTTGTAGCGTTCCTGGTCGCCGGCGAAACGTACCAGCGAGAACTCGCTTTCGCACAGGCCGGGTTCGATGTTGCTCACGCGCACGCCCGTGCCCTGCAAATCGCAACGCAGGTTCAGCGAGAACTGTTTGACGAAGGCTTTGGTTGCGCCATACACGTGGCTGCCCGGGTACGGGTAGTTGCCGGCAATGGAACCGAGGTTGACGATACCGGCGCCACGGCCGTGGGCGATCAGGCGTGGCAGCAGCAGGCGGGTGGCGTACATCAGGCCTTTGACATTGGTGTCGACCATGGTGTCCCAATCGTCCAGGTCGCACTTGGGCGCCGGATCGACACCAAGCGCCAGGCCGGCGTTGTTGATCAGGCCACGGAGTCTGGCGAACGACGGCGGCAGGTTGGCGATCGCCTCTTCCATCGCCTTGCGATCACGCACATCGAGGACCAGACCGTGCACTTCGGTCTGCTTCGACAGCTCGCTGCAGAGGGCGTTGAGGCGTTCTTCACGACGGCCGGTCAGCACCAGTTTCCAGCCAGCCTCGGCAAAACGGCGGGCACAGGCTTCACCAAAACCGGACGTCGCGCCGGTGATAAACAGGGTGTCGGACATCGTGTTCTCCTTGCTTCGGCCGCCACGGCAGCCCTTGGAATAGAAAATCAGCAGGCAGCATGCCCGCCCTCGCGGATACGGGCAACACCCGCCGTCTGTACAAAAATCAACCAGACGCACCAAGTCCTTAGCCTGCGTGGCTTCCAGCCATGTGCACGCATGTTATCCACAGTCTGCTCCACAGTTTCCGGGGGCAAGTAGAAACGCGCAAAGCCGCGCTGCACAAGGCTTTGCGGGCGAAATGCAAAGTTTTTTGCTTGACCCTGAGTGACCGGATGTGCGGGACAGGGCATTTTGCACGACGGACGGTACAACCGCGTGATTGCGCGAGGCCAGCAATTACGGCCTTCAGCGAGGTCTTTCCAGAGTTTAGTCACAGACTTATCCACAGGCCGAGGCACACGAAATCGTGTGTGCTACCAACGCTATAAAAAGGTTGACAATGGCACCCCGCGCTTGCTTGAAATTGCCTGATCAAAAAACAACCACGAGCTTGAAAGCCACGGATTAAAAGGGCTGCAACCATATACACCCACGTTATGCACAGCCAGCTCCACAGCAATCGGGGACAAGTCAAAACTGTGGAAAAACAGCCATTTGCAGCGTCTATATGTCGCGCTTTGGCAGCTTGGGGAATTTGTTTTCCACAATTCTGAAAGTTGTGCAATTCCAATGTAGGAGTGAGCCTGCTCGCGATCGCGGTTATTCAGCAACATCTACAGGACTGACACACCGCTATCGCGAGCAGGCTCACTCCTACAGGGGGAGGTGGTGAGTTGGGGGGATAAAAAAACCCCGGGACTGTCGTCGCCGGGGCTGTGTATAACCGCGAGAAGAATCAGTGCCCGCCCAGATAGGCGTTACGCACCTCCTCATTCACCAACAGGTCTTTGCCTGTGCCGGTCAGACGGATCTCGCCGTTGACCATCACATACGCCCGGTCCGACAGCTTCAGCGCATGGTTGGCGTTTTGCTCGACGAGAAAAATGGTCATCCCGGTTTTCGCCAGTTCACGCAGGGTGGCAAAAATCTGCTTCACCACGATCGGCGCCAGGCCCAGGCTCGGTTCATCGAGCAGCAACAATTTCGGCCGGCTCATCAGCGCACGGGCGATGGCGAGCATCTGCTGCTCACCGCCAGACATGGTCATCGCGCGCTGATTGCGTCGTTCTTCAAGCCGCGGGAACAGCTCGAACATGCGCTGCATGTCCTCTTTGGCGTACTTGTCGCCAATCGGGATGGTGCCCATCAGCAGGTTTTCCTCGACGGTCATGTCGGGGAACACCCGCCGTCCTTCCGGCGACTGCGCGATGCCGTTGGAGGCGATGTAATGCGAGGACTTGTGGGTAATGTCGACGCCTTGATAAAGAATCTGCCCGCCCGCCGCTCTGGGCTGACCGAAGATCGACATCAGCAGGGTCGACTTGCCGGCGCCGTTGGAGCCGATCAGGCTGACGGTCTCGCCTTCGTTGATCTGCAGCGAAACGCCTTTGAGCGCCTGGATCGGGCCGTAGAACACGTCCAGATTGCGCAATTCGAGGATCGGTTGGCTCATACCAGCTCCTCTTCGTCGGCGCCCAGGTAGGCTGCAATCACTTTCGGATCGCTGCGAATCGCTTCCGGTCCGCCTTCGGCGATAACGATGCCGTGGTCGAGGACCACGATGTGATCGGAAATGCTCATGACCATGCCCATGTCGTGTTCGATCAGCACCACGGTCAGATCGTGCTCGTCGCGCAGCAGCCGGATCATCGCGCTCAGCGCTTCGGTTTCCTGAGGGTTGAGGCCGGCGGCCGGTTCGTCGAGGCAGATGATCTGCGGCCGCGTGCACATGGCCCGGGCAATTTCCAGACGCCGTTGCTGACCGTAGGACAACTCACCGGCGAGACGGTTGGCGCAGTCGACCAGATCGACCACTTCCAGCCAGTAGAAGGCGACATCCAGCGCATCGCTCTCGGCCTTGCGATAGCCCTTGGTGTTGAGGATGCCGGCGAGCATGTTGCGATTGACCCACATGTGCTGCGCCACCAGCAGGTTTTCCAGCACCGACATTTCCTTGAACAGGCGAATGTTCTGGAACGTCCGGGCCAGACCTGCACGGTTCACCAGGTGAGTCCCGCCGAACATTTTGTAGTACATGCGGCTGAGGAAGGATTTCGGCGAGACGAAATCGGTCGCTTTGAACGACTCGCCCAGCAGCTGGATGACGTTGGTCTGCTGGCCGCGCACGTTGAGTTCGATCTTGCCGCCAGAGGCCTTGTAGAACCCGGTCAGGCAGTTGAACACCGTGGTCTTGCCAGCGCCGTTGGGGCCGATCAGGGCGAAGATCGAATTGCGTTTGACCTTCAGGCTGACATCGCTCAAAGCCTTGATGCCACCGAAATGCATCATCAGTTTTTCAACAGAGAGTACGACTTCACTCATGGCGCAGTCCTCTCGTAGTGAATGGCACCTTTGCGTGGTTTGACCCCGGTGCGGCTGATGCGGATCAGCCCGCGTGGTCGCCAGATCATCATCAACACCATCAGGATGCCGAACAGCAGCACTCGATACTCAGCGAAACCGCGCAGCAGTTCCGGGGCGACGGTGAGTACGAACGCAGCGATGACTACGCCGATGGTCGAGCCCATGCCGCCGAGCACGACGATGGCGAGGATCAGCGCCGATTCGAAGAAGGTGAACGAGGTCGGGTTGACGAAGCCTTGATAGGTGGCGAAGAACACCCCGGCCAGACCCGCCGTCGATGCACCGATGGTGAACGCCGAGAGCTTGACCAGCACGTGGTTGAGGCCCATCGAGCGGCAGGCAATTTCATCTTCACGCAGGGCTTCCCAGGCGCGACCAACCGGCATTTTCACCAGACGATGCTTGACGTACAGCACCGCCAGTACCACCAGGAACAACACCGCGTAGATGAAGTAATACTTCACGTCCGGGTTGTAGGTCAGGCCGAAGAACTCGTGAAACGGTACCCCGCCATCCTTCGCGCGCTTGCCGAATTCCAGACCGAAGAACGTTGGCAGTGGCGCTGGCATGCCGTTTGGGCCACCGGTCAGGGACAGCCAGTTGTTCAGCACCAGACGAATGATTTCACCGAAGCCCAGGGTCACGATCGCCAGATAGTCACCGTGCAGACGCAGCACCGGGAAACCCAGAATGCAACCGGCCAGGCCTGCGGTGATCGCCGCCAATGGCAGCACGGTCCAGAAACCCAGCCCCAGATACTGGTAGCCCAGCGCCAGACCGTAGGCACCGATGGCGTAAAACGCCACGTAGCCGAGATCGAGCAGACCGGCCAGACCGACCACGATGTTCAGCCCCAACCCCAGCAGCACGTAGATCAAACCGAGGATGACCACGCCAAGCAGGTAGGAGTTGGAAACAAACGGCACGATGATCGCCAGCACAATGATCAACGGAATGATCCAGCGCAGCCGCGATTTGTAATCCGCCGGCAGCACGTGCACGCCGGAACCGGTGCTCTCGAATCCGTCGAGGATCTTCAGGCCCTTGGGCGTCTGCAGGAAGAGGCTGAGGGCAAAACGCCCGGCCATGACGATGGCAATGATCCACGCCACGCGGGTTGCTTCGAGATTGAAGCTGTAGCCGTCGAGGACCACGCCGACAATCGGCCCGAACACGATCAGCGCAATCAGGCCGGCAAGAATCGCCTCGACCAGACTTTTTTTGATATCGATGGATTTTTCAGTGGTTGCAGACATCGCTTACACCTTCGACACAAGAGGACGGCCCAACAGGCCCTGCGGCCGGAAGACCAGTACGAGGACGAGCAGCGAGAAACTGAACACGTCTTTGTAGTCGGAGTTGACCAGACCGGAGAACAGCGACTCGGAAATGCCGAGGATGATCCCGCCGAGCATGGCGCCGGGCAGTGAGCCGATGCCGCCAAGTACCGCTGCGGTGAACGCTTTGATGCCGATGATGAAGCCGGCATAGAAGTCGAACGTGCCGTAGTTCATGGTGATCAGCACACCAGCGAGTGCCGCCATGGCTGCACCGATGATGAACACGTAGGAAATCACCCGGTCGGTGTTGATCCCCAGGATCGAGGCCATCTTGCGGTCTTGCTGGGTCGCGCGACACATGCGGCCGAGCTTGGTGTATTTGATGACGTAGGTCAGCAGCCCCATGCCGACAAACGCGGCGATCAGGATGAAGACTTTGGTGTAGGTCAGTTGCACGAAGCCGCTGCCGACTTCAACACGCCAGGCACCGGTCAGCAGCGTAGGCACCCCCTGTTGTTTGGCGCCCTGAGCGATCTGTGCGTAGTTCTGCAGAATCAGCGAAATACCGATGGCGCTGATCAGCGGCGCCAGGCGGGTCGAGTTGCGCAGGGGTTTGTAGGCGACACGCTCGATGACCCAGCCATACACCGCCGTGACGACGATGGTGAAGATCAGCGTGCCGAGCATCAGCAGCGGGAAGGATTCGATACCGAAGTAAGCCAGCAGAGCCAGACTGATTGCCGCCAGGTAAGCGGAAATCATGTAAACCTCGCCGTGGGCGAAGTTGATCATGCCGATGATGCCGTAGACCATTGTGTAGCCGATGGCGATCAGGCCATAGACCGACCCGAGGGTCAGGCCATTGACCAGTTGCTGCAGGAAAATACCATCCATAACGCAATCTCACGCAGTGAGAACCTGCGCACCAATGGCGCGCGGTTCTTCTAGGAAAAATACAGATGTACGTCGGAGCAATGTCGGAGCGTGACCATCGGACCACCACCGCCCCCTGTAGGAGTGAGCCTGCTCGCGATGACGGACTGACAGGCAACACATGTGTTGAATGTTCAACCGCTATCGCGAGCAGGCTCACTCCTACAAGAAAACCGTGGTGATCAGATGATCGCTTCAGCCCTTACTTCTGCTTTTCCAGCTGGTGGTATTTGCCGTCCTTGTCCCACTGGTAAACCACGTAGTCGGAGACTTTCAGGTCGCCCTTGGAATCCCAGGTCTTCTCGCCCATCACGGTTTTCACCGGATTTTTCTTCAACCAGGCTGCAGCCTCTTCGCCCTTGTTGGACTTGGCGCCGTTGAACGCGGCAGCCAGGGTCTGAACCGAGGCATAGGCGTACAGGGTGTAGCCCTCAGGCTCGGTGCCGGCCTTGCGGAATGCGTCCACTACGGTCTTGCTTTCAGGCAGCAGGCGCGGGTCGGCGCCGAAGGTCATCAGCACGCCATCGGTGAATTGCGGGCCGCCGGCGGTGGTCACCAGCTCGTCGGTCACGATGCCGTCGTCGGACATGAACTTGACGTCTTTCAGGCCTTGTTCACGCAGCTGACGAACCAGTGGACCGGCCTCCGGGTGCAGGCCGCCGAAGTAGACGACATCGGCGCCGGCGCCACGGATCTTGGTCACGATGGTGCTGAAGTCTTTCTCGCCTCGGGTCAGGCCTTCGTACAGCACAGGCTTTACGCCGCGTTTTTCCAGTTGCGCCTTGGTGGCGTCCGCCAGGCCTTGGCCGTAGGTGTCCTTGTCGTGCAGCACAACGACTTTCTTGCCCTTGAGGATGTCGACGATGTAGTCGCCGGCAACGATGCCTTGCTGGTCATCACGTCCGCACATACGGAACATGGCGCTCAGGCCACGCTCGGTGACCTGCGGATTGGTCGAGCCCGGAGTGATCGCAATGATCCCGGCTTCGTCGTAGATCTCCGACGCTGGAATGGTCGACGAAGAGCAGAAGTGACCGACCACGCCGGCGACTTTCTGGTTGGTGAGGTCCTTGGCGACCGTCACCGCCTGCTTCGGCTCGCAGGCATCATCGCCTTTGACCAGGACGATTTTCTCGCCGTTGACGCCGCCCGCCGCGTTGACCGCATCGGCCGCCGCCTGTGCACCCTTCATGTACTGCTCGCCGAATGCCGCGTTGGCACCGGTCATCGGACCCGCTACACCGATCTTGATATCAGCTTGAGCAAACGCAGAAACACCCAGCGCAGTAGCCACTGCGAGGGCCAGAAAGCCTTTCTTGTAAAACGTCTGGGACATGAGGTGGTGCTCCAAGGTTTTTTTTAGTTGGCACTGCGACTTCACTTCACTCAAAGCGCAGAGCAAGGCCCGTGCCATCGGTTTTTTATTCTTCAAAAAGTCGCTGCGTTGTTGTTATTTCGACTGTTTCGTTCCCATTTTCATTGGGCGTGCAACCGTCTAAACCGCGGAAGGTGAAACCGTTTGTTTTTTCAGGCGCAACCCGCGCGCGCCATCATTGCAACCGCAGCGGCAAACGACGTGCAACCCGCCTGTAACAGCCCGCGTCACCGAACTGCACACTGCTGGTGCGCAACTGCTACAACCCGCACCATTACAGGCTAGTCGCTGGCTGCAAAAGCGCTGCGTCCGGCAACAAATTTCAACACTCAAATAACGATGCGCAGGCACTGGCCCGCGTGATACAGGGAAAACCCGGCCTCGTACAGGCAACTGCGCAGGCCCGCACCCGCCAAGGGCTGCATCGGTGCGAAGGGAATCGGCAGTGCCTGTGCATCGCCGTGGCACAGGTAATCGGCGAAGGCTTTGCCGACTACGGTGCCGGTGGTCACGCCGCGACCGTTATAACCGGTGACGGCCACCAGTCCCGGCGCCGGCTCGAACAGGCGCATCAGGTGATCAGGCGTAAAAGCAATGCGCCCGGTCCAGGTGCATTCCCACTCGACCGGCTTCAGATTGGGGAAGTAATGCTGCTGGACCCGATCAGCCCAGGCTTTGAGAAACCACGTCGGTTTCTGGTTGCCATTACCGAGACTGCCGAGCAGCAGACGTCCGTCCTTGTCGCGGCGAATACTGCTCAGCACCTGGCGGGTGTCCCACGAGCCCTGCCCGCCCGGGAGAATCGCCTGCGCGGCGTCTTCGGTGAGCGGCACCGAGGCGACCTGATAGTAGTAACCGGGAAAGAAATTGCGTTTGAGCTCGGTCCAGTCGCCTTCGGTGTAGGCATTGGAGGCAATGACCACTTGCTCGGCGAGCACCGCACCCTGGGCAGTCTGCACTGACCATTTCTGCCCGATGCGTTCGAGGCGAGTCACTGGTGAATGATCGAACATCTGCCCGCCGAGCCCCAGCACCGCGTTGGCCAGCCCGGTGACATAAGCCATCGGATTGAGCGTGCCGGCGCGACGATCAAGCAGCGCAGCGGCGATTTTCTGCGTACCGGTGGCTTGCTCGCAGGCTTTGCCGGTCAGCAACTCGACCGGCGCGCCACGGCGTTTCCATTGCTGCTCGCGACTGCGCAGGTCCGCCTCGCCCTTGGCGTTATGCGCCATGTGCAAAGTGCCTTCGCGGCGCGACTGGCAATCGATGTGGTATTTATCCACAAGGCTGAACACCAGCGCCGGCGCCGCCCCGAGCATGCGGTTGAGCTGACTGCCGACCGCCTCGCCGAAACCTGCCTCGATCTCGTCCGGGGGAATCCACATGCCGGCATTGACCAGCCCGACGTTGCGCCCGGAACCGCCGTGCCCTGCGCGATGAGCCTCCAGCACGCAGACGCTTTTGCCCTTTTCCAACAGATGCAGCGCCGCCGACAACCCGGTGAATCCGGCGCCGATCACGCAGACATCGACCTCGACCTCACCCCTGAGCGCCGAATGATCCGGACGTAGTGGCGTGAGCTTTTCCCACAGACATTCTTCCCGTAACGGCATTGCCAGACTCCAACAGAAACCCAACAAACACACTGCAGATCCTGTGGGAGCGAGCCTGCTCGCGAAAGCGGTAAATCAGCCAACATCAATGTCGACTGACCTGACGCATTCGCGAGCAGGCTCGCTCCCACAGGGCCATCGCATCAATCTCCATCAGTCGAAGGTAATGCCCTGCGCCAACGGCAATTCCAGCGAGTAGTTGACGGTGTTGGTCTGCCGGCGCATGTAGGCGCGCCAGGCATCGGAGCCGGACTCACGGCCGCCGCCGGTCTCTTTCTCGCCACCAAAGGCGCCGCCGATTTCCGCACCGCTCGGGCCGATGTTGACGTTGGCGATACCGCAGTCGCTGCCGACCGCCGACATGAACCGCTCGGCCTCGCGAACATCGGTGGTGAAGATGCACGACGACAGGCCTTGCGGCACAGCGTTGTTCAAGCGCAGCGCTTCCTCGAAATCGCTGTAGCCAACCACATACAGAATCGGCGCGAAGGTTTCGCTGCAGACCACATCGCTCTGCTCGGGCATTTCCACGATGGCTGGCGATACGTAGTAGGCATTGGGGAACTGATCTTCCAGTTGACGCTTGCCGCCGAACACCCGGCCGCCTTCGCTGAGTGCCTGCTCCAGCGCATCCTGCATGTTTTCGAAGCTGTGCTTGTCGATCAGCGGGCCGACCAGATTGCCTTGCAGCGGATGGCCGATGCGTACTTTCGAATACGCGGCTTTGAGGCGGGTGACGATTTCTTCCTTCACCGATTCGTGAGCGATCAGGCGACGCAGGGTCGTGCAGCGTTGCCCGGCGGTGCCGACGGCGCTGAACAGAATCGCGCGCACCGCCATGTCCAGATCGGCGCTCGGGCCGAGGATCATCGCATTGTTGCCGCCCAGCTCAAGTATGCTGCGGGCAAAACGCGCGGCGACTTTCGGCGCCACTTCGCGGCCCATGCGCGTGCTGCCGGTGGCGCTGATCAGCGCGACGCGCGGATCGTCGACCAGCGCTTCGCCGGCATCGCGACCGCCAATCACCACTTGGCACAGGCTCGCCGGGGCATCGCTGAAATTCTTCACCACGCGGTCGAACAGCGCCTGACAGGCCAGCGCGGTCAGTGGGGTTTTCTCCGAGGGTTTCCACACCACAGGGTTGCCGCAAACCAGCGCCAGCGTGGTGTTCCACGCCCACACTGCGACCGGGAAGTTGAACGCGCTGATCACCCCGACCACGCCAAGCGGATGCCAGGTTTCGCGCATGTGGTGGCCGGGACGCTCGGAGGCGATGGTCAAACCGTACAACTGGCGCGACAGGCCGACGGCGAAGTCGCAGATGTCGATCATCTCCTGCACTTCACCCAGACCTTCCTGCGTGATCTTGCCGGCTTCCCACGACACCAGCTCGCCGAGGTCGGCCTTGTATTCGCGCAACACTTCGCCGAACTGACGCACCAGCTCGCCGCGACGCGGCGCCGGGACCTTGCGCCAGTGCTCGAATGCATGATCTGCGCGACTGATGTGCTGCTCGACTTCGGCAGCGCCTTCCCAGTTCACCGAGGCAATCCGACTGCCATCGATGGGCGAATGCACCGGCACTTTGCCGTTCTGGTACAGGGCCGGGTTGACTCCCAGACGATCAAGCAATGCGGCAACCATCGGTCTCTCCTCAAGCAAAAACAGAATGTGTGCGGCCATTCATTTCATGGCCGGGCAGGCCTTTAGTTGTAGCGTCACTGCGGCGATGCAACAAACGACCTTTACGCCAGATATCATTCCGTTTATTCATGCTACGTACAGAAAGACAAGAAAAAGGACTGGCCATGCTGAACAAACGCCACTTGCCCTCGATCACCGCCCTGCAGTGCTTCGAGGCGGTGACCCGGCACCTGAGTTTTACCCGCGCCGCCGAAGAGCTGAACCTGACCCAGAGCGCGGTGAGCAAGCAGGTCGCACAGCTTGAAGAACTGTTGCAGCACTTGCTGTTCCGCCGCGTGCGTCGGCGTTTGCAGATGACTCCGGCCGGAGATTTGTATCTGGTCGAAGTCAGAAAAATCCTCACTCAAGTGGAGATGTCGACGCATTACCTGCGTTCCTACGGCGGAGAGACCGAAGTCCTGCGTGTATCCACCCCTTCGACCTTCGGTGCCCGCTGGCTGGTGCCGCGCCTGAAAGGCTGGCGACTGCGCCATCCGTCGATCCATCTGGACCTGTGCAACGAGCAGGAAGCCGATGATCTGTTGCAAGGGCGCAGCGATCTGGCCTTCTATTTCGGCCAGGCGTCGCGCCCGGGTACGGAGTCCCTGAAATTGTTCGGCGAAGAACTGGTACCGGTCTGCGCCCCGGGCAGCCTGCCCGACACGCCTTTGACTGACCCGACGCAACTCACCGATCTGGTGCTGCTGCAAAATGCCTCGCGACCGCAGGCCTGGCACGACTGGTTTGACAGCCAGGGCTACCACACCGAACACAGCTACCACGGGCCGCGTTTCGAAACCTTCTATATGTGCATCCGCGCCGCCCAGGTCGGCTGCGGCGTGGCACTCCTGCCACGGTTTCTGGTGGAAGAGGAATTGGCCGAGGGCAAACTGGTCATACCCTGGCAGCATGCGATGCCCAGCAGCGACGCCTATTACCTGGCCTACCCCGAGCACGCGGCGGAAGTACCGAAGGTACGGGATTTCGTGAAGTGGATGCTGGCGCAGATCGACAGCCCGGCTTGAGGTCAACCGGGGATCCCTGTGGGAGCGAGCCTGCTCGCGAAAGCGTCGGGTCAGCCACATCATCTTTAACGACACACCGCATTCGCGAGCAGGCTCGCTCCCACATTCGATCTGCGGTGTGCTTAAAAAATGCTGGCAATCCCTACCGCCGATATGCGCCACTAGCGCCATCGATATAGACCGCGCCAGGCGCGGCGCAACTGGAGACCCGTTTTATGAGCGAGAGTGTGTTTGCCGATCGCATCGTGCAGAACCTGCTCGACACCGACTTCTACAAGCTGACGATGATGCAGGCGGTGCTGCACAACTACCCCAACGTCGAAGTCGAATGGGAGTTCCGCTGCCGCAACGCCGAGGACCTGCGCCCGTATCTGGCCGAGATCCGTCATCAGATCGAGCGCTTGGCCGAACTGAGCCTGAGTGCCGATCAGCTGAGTTTTCTTGAGCGCATCACCTTCCTGAAACCGGACTTCCTGCGCTTCCTGGGTCTGTTCCGCTTCAACCTGCGTTACTTGCATACCGGCATCGAGAACGGCGAGTTGTTCATCCGCCTGCGCGGGCCATGGCTGCACGTCATCCTTTACGAAGTGCCGCTGCTGGCGATCGTCAGCGAGGTGCGTAACCGCTATCGCTACCGCGAAACCTCGCTGGAGCAGGCCCGCGAACAGTTGTATCGCAAGTTCGACTGGCTGACCGCCAACGCCTCGGCCGATGAACTGTCGCAACTGCAGGTCGCCGATTTCGGCACGCGTCGGCGCTTTTCCTTTGGTGTGCAGGCCGAAGTGGTCAACGTACTCAAGCACGATTTCCCGGGGCGGTTCGTCGGCACCAGCAACGTGCATCTGTCCCGCGAGCTGGACATGAAACCGCTGGGCACCATGGCTCACGAGTGGATTATGGCCCATCAGCAACTCGGCCCGCGCCTGATCGACAGCCAGATCGCCGCGCTCGATTGCTGGGTTCGCGAGTACCGGGGCCTGCTCGGTATCGCCCTTACCGACTGCATCACTACCGACGCCTTCCTTGGCGATTTCGACCTGTTCTTCGCCAAGCTTTTCGACGGCCTGCGCCACGATTCCGGGGACCCGGTGGCGTGGGGCGAAAAGTGCATCGCGCACTACCACAAGCTCGGCATCGACCCGATGAGCAAGACCCTGGTGTTTTCCGACAGTCTGACCCTGCCCAAATCGTTGGAGATTTTCCGCGCGCTGCACGGTCGCATCAATGTGAGCTTCGGCATCGGCACCAACCTCACCTGCGACATCCCGGGTGTCGAACCGATGAGCATCGTGCTTAAAATGACCGCCTGCAACGGCCAGCCGGTGGCGAAGATTTCCGACGAGCCCGGCAAGACCCACTGCAAAGATCCGAATTTCGTCGCCTATTTGCGACATGTGTTTCAGGTTCCTGCCGAATCCAGTCTATCTAGCAAGGAGTGAATTCATGCAAGCCGTACAGCGTGAGATTGCTGAGCAGCTCAAGGTGCAACCACCGTTCGCCGACGATCAGGCCCTGCAGGCCGAAGTCGCCCGACGCCTGACGTTCATTCAGGATTGCCTGGTCAATTCCGGCCTCAAGACCCTGGTGCTGGGCATCAGCGGCGGCGTCGACTCACTCACCGCCGGCCTCCTGGCCCAGCGCGCGGTCCGTGAACTGCGCGAAAAAACCGGCGACGACGGCTACAAGTTCATCGCTGTGCGCCTGCCCTACGAAACCCAGTTTGACGAGCACGACGCCAAGGCTTCGCTCGACTGCATCGCCCCTGACGAAATCCACACCGTGAACATTGGCCCGGCGGTCAAGGCGCTGGCTGCTCAGGTGTCGGCGTTCGAAGGCAAACCGGCGGCGTCGGTGGATTTCGTGCTGGGCAATACCAAGGCGCGGATGCGCATGGTGGCGCAGTACACGATTGCCGGGGTGGCGGGCGGTCTGGTGATTGGCACCGACCACGCGGCGGAAGCGGTGATGGGTTTCTTCACCAAATTCGGCGACGGCGCCTGCGATCTGGCGCCGCTCAGCGGTCTGGTGAAAAACCAGGTTCGGGCGATTGCGCGCAGCTTTGGCGCGCCGGAGTCGCTGGTCGAGAAAGTCCCGACGGCGGATCTGGAAGACCTGTCGCCGGGCAAACCGGACGAAGCGTCCCATGGTGTGACGTACGCCGAGATCGACGCTTTCCTGCATGGTGAGCCAGTGCGCCGGGAAGCGTTCGACATCATCGTCGCGACCTACAACAAGACCCATCACAAACGCGTGATGCCGTTCGCACCCTGAACGGGTACAAAACGGCAAAAACTGTCGCAGACAGCGATCCCGGTTTCGAGGATGACCATCGAAAGATCGCTGCCTGCGCTAGCTTTGCCACGGTATCCCCAGACTTGCAATCAGTGCTTGACGCGAGTTTCAGGGGGCGCCGCGTTGACAGTCACGGTGTAGGTCTCAGACTCTGCGTCGCCTTCAGCCTTGGCTTTCAGCGCATAAGTTGCGCCAGCTGAGAGGACGAACGCGCCGCCCCAGGTGCCATCCGTTGCCGTATACGTTTCAATCGGCGTCGTGTTAGCACCCTCCAGCAACTCGATCTTGCCGTCTTTTGCCTTGCCGCTGATCGTTAGACTGGTGTCGTCGGTAGCCCCACCGTCTGCTACGTCGCCTTTCGAATCCTTCAGCGAAGTGATCTCCAACTCGACTTCGGGCGCCGCGTTGACAGTCACGGTGTAGGTCTCAGACTCTGCGTCGCCTTCAGCCTTGGCTTTCAGCGCATAAGTTGCGCCAGCTACGAGGACCAACGCGCCGCCCCAGGTGCCATCCGTTGCCGTATACGTTTCAATCGGCGTCGTGTTAGCACCCTCCAGCAACTCGATCTTGCCGTCTTTTGCCTTGCCGCTGATCGTTAGACTGGTGTCGTCGGTAGCCCCACCGTCTGCTACGTCGCCTTTCGAATCCTTCAGCGAAGTGATCTCCAACTCGACTTCGGGCGCCTCGCTGACAGTCACGGTGTAGACAGCAGACTCTTCGCCGTCCCCCGCCACGGCTTTCAGCGCGTAGGTTTTGCCTGCTGTGAGCTCGAACTCGCCGCCCCAGGTGCCATCCGTTGCCATAAACGTTTCAACCGGCGTAGTGTTATCACCCTCCAGCAACTTGATCTCGCCGTCTTTTGCCGAGCCGCTGATGGTCAATTGGGTGTCTGTGGTCGTCCCACCGCTTGCTACTTCACCTTTCGAGTCCTTCAGCGAAGTGATCTTCACCTCGCCTTCGGAGACCTCGCCGACGGTCACGGTATAGAGGTCGGACTCCGATCGATCATCTGCTCTGGCTTTCAGCGTATGGATTTTTCCCGCGGCAAGCGTGAGGTCGCCGCCCCAACTGCGGTCATTGCCCACGCGAAACATGACAATCGGTTCAGCAGCACCGTTCAAGATCCATATCTGACCTTCCTTCCACAAGCCATTGATCTTCAGATCGGTATCTCCGGTCGAGCCGCCGTTCTCAACATCCCCTGTGGAATCTTTCAACGTTTCGATAAAGGGTTTGGTCGCAACCGCATTCATGGTAAATGGATCGGTGCGCTCGTCCTCATGGGCCAGACGATATTCGTGCCGGCCGTCCGGAAGATCGTCTATCAAAAAATTCAGGTCGCCCGCATTGTTTGTATGGCCGTTGTATTTCGGCACATCATCGATAAGGAGCTGCAGACTGGCGTCGGCAGGCCCGGTGACGGTGAAGTTGGCTCTTGCTGAAAAAATCGCGCCGCCGTCGGGAACGTCCTGCCCACCTGAAAACACTCTAATGATTTTCAGGTCGGCTAAGGTCGAGTTTTTGCTCTTGGCATTCATGTGGAAATCCTCTTTGCAATCGTCTGGAAAGAAGACTCATGTAAGCCCGACTTTGAAGGAATGGTCTACTGTCAGAAGTAACAGGTAGGCACGTTATTCGGACGAACGGTAGCTTTGCGCCCGACGCGAAAACGCCGCTGGCGATCATCGCGCAGCGGCGTTTCCTGCAATACCTGAACCCGGATTTACTTGAGGGTGACGGTGCCTTTCATCATCGAGATGTGGCCAGGGAACGAGCAGAAGAAGCCGTATTTTTCAGCGGCATCCAGCTTCGATACGTCAAAGGTCACCGAATCGGTTTCCTTGGCCCCGATGATCTTGGTGTGCGCGATGATGCGGGCGTCGCCATCCTTCAGGTAGCTCTTGTCGATACCGGCGGCCAGGCCGTCGGTAGCGATTGGCTGCATGTCAGCTTCTTTGCTGATCACCAGGTTATGACCCATGACGTTCTTCGGCAGGCTGCCGGAGTGGGTCAGTTCGACGGTGAAGGTCTTGCAGCTCTTGTCGATCACGATTTCCTTGGTGTTGAAGGACATCTGATCGGTGGAATCAACGGTGGTTTTGCACTCGGCAGCCATCAATTGGCTGCTGGCCAGCGCCAGCAGGGATACCGCAACAACTTTGGAAAACATGGTGAATCTCCAAGGCAGGGTTAACAAAAACACTAGTGGTGGAAAGACTGCCTGAAATCATCGCAAGTTCATATGACTTGAGTCAAAAATTGTATACAACTTTCAGGCTATGACACTCATCGACACAATCTAACGGTCATTCCATTCGCTCGGCCCTATGATCGGCCCACCTACTGATACGGAGTGCCTGTCATGTTCTTTAACGGCCTGTTGTGCAGCTTGCTCGCCGCCTACGCCTGTGGCGCCAGCGGTACCTTCGAAGCGCCCGAACGCGAAGTCTGATCCTTGGAGCGCGGAGCGGGAGCCGTTACCCTGTGCGACTGATCGCCTCAGGAGTAACCCATGTCGCTGAAATCCGTTTGTGTATTTTGCGGTGCCAACGCCGGTACCGTGCCAGCCTATACCGAAGCTGCCGTGGCCCTTGGCCGGGCGCTGGCCGAGCGCAAGTTGACCCTGGTCTATGGCGGTGGCGCCGTCGGTTTGATGGGCATTGTCGCTGATGCGGCCCTGGCTGCTGGCGGCGAAGTGATCGGCATCATCCCGCAAAGCCTGATGGACAAGGAGATCGGTCACAAAAGCCTGACCCGTCTCGAAGTGGTCGATGGCATGCACGCGCGCAAAGCGCGGATGGCCGAACTCAGCGATGCGTTCATCGCCCTGCCCGGCGGCCTCGGCACGCTGGAAGAGCTGTTCGAAGTCTGGACCTGGGGCCAGCTCGGCTACCACGGCAAGCCTTTGGGCCTGCTGGAAGTGAACGGTTTCTACAGCAAACTCACGGCTTTTCTCGATCATATCGTCGGCGAAGGCTTCGTTCGCGCGCCACACCGTGACATGCTGCAAGTGAGCGAATCGCCAGATTCCCTGCTCGACGCCCTCGATCAGTGGCAGCCGACCGTCACGCCCAAGTGGGTCGACCAAAAACCGGGTTAACCCCCGGACACCGATACAGGGCAGAATACGCGCCGCTCAACCTCACCTTCGACCCCAGAGGATCGCCCATGGCCAAACCCAATTACTCCTTCGCCAAACGTCAACGAGACCTGGCAAAGGAACAGAAGAAAGAGGAAAAGCTTCAGCGCAAGAAGCAAACCGCTGAAGAAGCGGCACTGAACCCTGACGGTGAAGTGGCGACCGATGATGATGTTGATGCATCCGATGCACCGAAAGATCAGACGCCCGACGCCTGAGCCCCACCGGGTTTGATGATCGAATCAGGCCCTGCGGATTTGTGACGGGGCTGGCGGTTCTGCTGCCGGCCCTCACAGCCCTTTCCAAAACACCCATTTCCCTTGTAGGAGTGAGCCTGCTCGCGATAGCGGTGTGTCAGTCACAACATTTATCGCCTGACACACCGCCATCGCGAGCAGGCTCACTCCTACAGTTTGATCTGCGTTACTCCAGTGGCATCACCGTGACCCGCACTTCCGGGTCGTGATTACCGCCACCGAGAATCACCCCGCGCAACGGCGATACATCGGAGAAGTCCCTTCCCCACGCCAACGTGATGTGTTCCAGCGCCGGCTGCACATTGTTGGTCGGATCGAAATCCACCCATCCCGATACCGGGCAGAATACCGATACCCACGCATGAGAAGCGTCGGCGCCGATCAGCCGTGGCTGCCCCGGCGGTGGCTGGGTCAGCAGGTAGCCGCTGACATAACGCGACGCCAGCCCACGCGAGCGCAGGCAGGCCAGCATCAGGTGAGCAAAGTCCTGACAGACCCCGCGTCGACGCTCCAGCACTTCCACCAGCGGCGTCGCCACTTGGGTGGCTTCGGCATCGAAAGTGAATTCGCTGAATATCTTCTGCATCAGCGCCTGCACGCCGAGCAGCAACGGACGTCCCGGCGGAAAACAGCTGTGCGAGAACTCGACGAAGCTGCGCTTCAAATGCACATAAGGCGACTGGAACCGGTAGCGACAGGCTTCGAGCAAGTCGGCGGACAACGGCTGGCCGCTGTAGGTCAGCGCATCGCGGGTCTGCTCCCACGCCGGGGACTGATTGAAATCCAGCGCCGGTCGCGCCAGCACCTCAACCGTCAGCCGGGCGTTGACCTGCAACTGGTCATGGGGCCGTTCGAAAGCCAGGCGCGTCAGCGGATTGCCGAACACGTCCAGCTCGTCGCGGCGCATGGTCGGCTCGGGGCTGATCAGCAGTTGCAGCTCGGTGCAGCGCTGCCAGCTGCATTCGCGCGGCCACAGGTGCGCCAGTTGCTGCGCGAGGGAGACCGGGCTGTCGTACTGGTAACAGGTGTCGTGAAAGATCTGATACTGAGCGCTCATCACACCGACACCGTTCGCTGGCTGACATCATCGACATGGGCGAAATGGCGCAACGCCAGACGATCCGATACCTGGCCGCTCGCTTCGGCGATTTCCTGCAACAGATCGGCCAGACCGTCCAGCGCGGCACGTACGCTGGATTTGCCGAACAGCGGATTTTCCAGACAGCCGAGATCAAACCGCGACAGGCGTTCGACCAGTTGCAGCAATCCGGTCTCGCGAGGCGCAGCGAAATCGTCGTTCAAACGCTTCAGCGTGCGGGTCACCAGTTTCAGCTGAAACAACACGGCGTGGGGGTTCTGCTCATCCAGCAACAGCAGATCGAGCACCGGAATCAACTGTGCCACCGCGAGATAGCGCGAGCGATAGGTGATGCTGCTGTTGCCCAGTTCCAGCAACCACTCAAGCCCCGCCTGATCGAACGCACCGGCACCGCGCAGAAACGCGGCCAGACTGCTGCTGAGAAACTGCAAGCGTTCGATGCGTCGGCCGATCATCAGAAAACGCCAGCCTTCGTCGCGGGTCATGTCATCCAGGGCAAACCCCGACAGCGCCGCCAGCGACATCACCAGACGGTTGAGGAAATCCAGCAGTTCGCCGAAGTCCGGCTCATCGACTTCCAGCTCCAGTGCCTCGCGCTGCAATTCGACCAGCGCCTGCCAGTTCTCGCGGGACAGCTTGCCGCGCACTTGCGAGGCGGCCCACTGCAAGCGCTGCAAGTTGGAACGCAGGCTGAACGACCAATCCTCGCCCAGCAACGCAGCGAGCAAGCGTTCCGGCAGTTCGCCTTCATCCGGCAACAGCGCCAGTCGCTCGCCGAGATCGACCGCCGCCTGCAACGCTTGCGGATCATCACCATCGACATAGCGCGTGAGCATGATGCGCAGCAGCCGCGCGCTGTCGTCACAGCGTTCGCAGTAGCGGCCGAACCAGAACAGGTTTTCCACCACCCGCGACGGCAAATACGGATCGCGTCGGACCAGATCATGCACGCCGATATTGCGCTGTGCCTTCCACTGCTCGCCACTCGGCGCACGATCGCTCAGCACCCAGGTGTCCTTGCTCGCCCCGCCGCGCTGCATCGACACCACCTCGGCATCGGCGTCGGCCGCCACTCGGGTCAACCCGCCCGGCAATACGCGGTAGCCATCGTGGCTGGCCACGGCGTACATGCGCATGCCAATCGCGCGGGGTTGCAGTTGACCGTCATCGGCTTGCCAGACCGGCGCCTGCGACAGTTGCGCCAGTTCTTGCGCGACATAGGCATAAGGCCGCGCCTGCATGCGTTGCGCCAGCTCCAGGCGCTGACTTTCATTCAAATCACGGCCGAAAACCGGCGCGAAGCTTTGCGACGGAAACGCCGGTTTGATCAGCAGTTCAGGGAGTTTTTCCAGCGCTTGCGCCAGCACTGGTGCCTCCCCGCACCACCAGGTGGCGATCGACGGCAGGATCAGTTCTTCACCAAACAGGAATTGGTTGATCTTCGGCAGAAAGCCCAACAGGCCCGGCGATTCCAGCACCCCGCTGCCCAGCGCATTGGCCACCAGCACCCGCCCTTGACGCACCGCTTCGAGCAGGCCGGGCACGCCCAGCGCCGAGTCGGTACGCAACTCCAGCGGGTCGCAGAAATCATCGTCGAGGCGGCGCATGATCGCGTGCACCCGGCGCAGGCCGCTGAGGGTTTTCAGGTACACCGTGGCATTGCGCGCGGTCAGATCGCCGCCCTCGACCAACGGATAACCGAGCTGGCGCGCCAGATAGAGATGCTCGAAATAACTTTCGTTGAAACGCCCTGGGGTCAGCAGCACTACCAACGGTGCGTCATCACCCTCCGGTGCCTGACGCGCCAGAGTTTCCTGCAACGTGCGGAAGAATCCGGCGAGATGCTGAACTTTCAGATCACGGTACAGATCGGGAAAGGCGCGGGAGACGATGGTGCGGTTTTCCAGCGCATAGCCGGCACCGGACGGCGCCTGAGTGCGATCAGCGGTGACCCACCAGCGGCCATCCGGCGTGCGCGCCAGATCCACGGCATACAAATGCAAAAAGGCTGACTCGGGCGGCGCAATGCGCTGACAGGGCCAGAGAAAATTGTTGTGCCCGAACACCAGCTCTGCCGGCAGCAGACCTTCGCTGATCAGCCGTTGCGGGCCGTACAGATCCGCCAGCACCGCATTGAGCAAGCGCCCACGCTGAGCAATGCCGACGGACAATTGCTGCCACTCATCCGCCGCAATCACATGGGGCAACAGATCCAGTTCCCACGGCCGATCGGCGCCTTTGGGGTCGGCATAGACGTTGTAGGTGACACCGTTTTCCTGAATCTGCCGGGCCAGTAGGGCCTGGCGTTGCACCAGTTGCGCGGGGCTGCTGCGCTGCAACTGATCGAACAGACGCTGCCAATGCGGACGCACTGCGCCGCTGCCGTCGAGCAGTTCGTGGTAGGTGCCCGCGTTCAGCGGGTAGCGGTCTAGCAGGTCAGGCATGGAAAGCTCGGCAGACAGCAGGGAACGGTCAGACTAACGCAGGCACGTGACACGCGGATATACGAAAAATCCGCGTGTCACGTGAGACTTAGAAACGTCGCAAATCGAGGGTCATCGGCAGTTCGTCACTGATGTCCACTTCAGGTATCGCAAGTTTCCCCGGGGTATGTCCGAGGCGGAAAAACCGCGCCATGCGCCGACTCTCCGCTTCGTTGGCGTTGACCGGCAAGGTCTCGTAATTGCGTCCGCCGGGGTGGGTGACGTGATACTGGCAACCGCCCAGCGAACGTCCCATCCAGGTATCGAGCAGGTCGAACACCAGCGGTGCGTGCACCGCGATGGTCGGGTGCAGACAGTTGGCCGGTTGCCAGGCCCGAAAGCGCACCCCGGCGACAAACTCGCCCACCCGTCCGGTCGGGTGCAACGGCACCGCGACGCCATTGCAGGTCAGCAAATACCGCTGCGGCGCCAGGCCGTTGAGCTTGACCTGCAAGCGCTCCAGCGAAGAATCGACGTAGCGCACCGTGCCGCCCGCCGAGCCCTCCTCGCCCAGCACGTGCCAGGGTTCGAGGGCCTGGCGCAGCTCCAGCTCGATGCCGTTGACGGCGTAGTCGCCGACCTTGGGAAAACGAAATTCCAGATGCGCAGCGAACCACTCCGCGCGCAAAGGATAGCCGGCATGGTTGAGCTCGACGATGACGTCGGCAAAATCCTGCTCGATAGAGTGCGGCAGCAGGAAGCGGTCGTGCAGCTCGGTGCCCCAGCGCGCCAGCTTCGGCGGCGCGTAAGGCTCGCGCCAGAACCTTGCAACCAATGCCCGCAACAGCAACTGCTGGGCCAGACTCATCTGCGCGTGGGGCGGCATCTCAAATGCGCGCAACTCCAGCAAGCCGAGACGCCCGGTAGCGCCGTCCGGCGAATACAGTTTGTCGATGCAGAATTCGGCGCGATGGGTGTTGCCGGTGACGTCGATCAGCAGATTGCGCAACAGCCGATCCACCAGCCACGGCGCGCATTCTTCGCCCGGTTCGGGTATCTGCGCGAAAGCGATCTCCAGTTCGTACAAGGCATCATTGCGCGCCTCATCGACCCGTGGCGCCTGGGACGTCGGGCCGATGAACAGCCCGGAAAACAGGTACGACAGCGACGGATGGTTGTGCCAATAACTGATCAGGCTGCGCAGCAGGTCCGGCCGCCGCAGAAATGGTGAATCCGCCGGTGTCGCGCCGCCGAGGACGAAATGGTTGCCGCCGCCGGTACCGGTGTGGCGCCCGTCAATCATGAATTTCTCGGTGGTCAGGCGGGTTTGCCGCGCCTGTTCGTAGAGAAACCCGGTGCGCTCGACCAACTCGTCCCAGGTCGCCGACGGCTGCACGTTGACCTCGATCACACCAGGATCCGGAGTGATCCGGAAATTGCTCAGGCGCGGATCACTCGGCGGCTCATAACCTTCCAGCAGCACCGGACAATGCAGTTCCTCGGCGGTGGCCTCGATGGCCGCCACCAGTTCCAGATAATCCTCGACCCGCTCCAGCGGTGGCATGAACAAGTACAGCCGCCCTTCACGAGCCTCGGCGCAGAATGCGGTGCGGGTCAGCCAGTCAGCGGACTCATCGATTTTCGGCACGCGCTCATCCAGCGCAGCAGGTTCGCCGTGCACACTGAGCTGCGCGGGATCCGGCAGCTCGGCAAAGTCCTGATTCGGATCGTTGGGATGGATGAACGGATATTCCGCCGCCTTCACCCACGGCTGCGACGCCAGCGGCAAGCGATACCCCAAGGGCGAATCCCCCGGCACCAGACGACAATGTTCATCGCGCAGATACCAGCGCCCGCTCTGCCACTGATCGCCCTTGGCCGTGCGCGCCAGCGGCAGCACCTGACCGATCACCTTGTTCAGACCCTGACCGAAAACCTTGCGCAGCCGGGCGCGCTCCAACGGATCTTCCAGGCGCGAATCTTCGGCGCTGACGTTGCCGGGCAACGCGCCCTCGCGCCACAGGTAATAGAGATGATCCTCGTAGGCCGGAAAGACAAAGCGCGCAGGCAACTTCAGACGCTCGGCGACGCTGGCCAGAAAGCGCCCGGCCAGTTCGCCGTCGGCACCGTAGTCCTGCTGCTCGTCGGCAATCAATGCGTCGTTGTGCCAGATAGGCTGTCCGTCGCGGCGCCAGTAGCAATTGAGCGACCAGCGCGGCAATTGTTCGCCGGGATACCACTTGCCCTGGCCGAAATGCACCAGCCCCTGCGGCGCGTACTGCTTGCGCATGCGCTGGAACAGTTCGGCGGACAGCCGACGCTTGTCCGGCCCCAGCGCGGCGGTGTTCCATTCGGCGCCGTCGGGGTCATCGATGGAGACGAAGGTCGGCTCGCCGCCCATGGTCAGGCGCACATCGCCTTCGAGCAGGTCGGCGTCGATCTGCCGGCCCAGCGCCTGGATCGCCCGCCATTGCTCATCGGTGTAGGGCCTGGTGACCCTCGGCGCTTCCCAGATTCGCTCGACTGACATCTCGTGGCTGAACTGCGTTTCGCAAGGTTCGACCAGACCACTGATCGGCGCCGCCGAGGACGGATCGGGACTGCAGGCCAACGGGATATGTCCTTCACCAGCGAACAGCCCGGACGTGGCATCGAGGCCGATCCAGCCGGCACCCGGCAGATACACCTCGCACCAGGCATGCAGGTCGGTGAAGTCGACGTCGGTGCCGGACGGGCCGTCGAGGCTTTTCACGTCGGCGGTCAGTTGAATCAGGTAACCGGAGACAAACCGTGCCGCCAGACCGAGATTGCGCAGCAACTGCACCAGCAGCCATGCCGAGTCGCGGCAGGAGCCAGAAGCGTGCTGGAGAGTGTGCTCCGGGGTTTGCACGCCCGGTTCCATGCGAATCAGGTAACCGATGTCTTCGCTGAGACGCTGATTGAGCGCCACCAGAAAATCCACGGCAGGCAGCGGCGTGCGGTCGATGCTGTCCAGGTAAGCCTTGAAGGTCGGGGTCAGCGGCAAGATTTCCAGGTACGGCGCCAGCTCCTTGCACTCATCGGCGGCGTAGCTGAACGGGATTTTTTCGGCGTAGGGTTCGAGGAAGAAGTCGAACGGGTTGAACACCGCCATCTCGGCGAGCAGATCGACTTCGATGCGCAGCTCTGTGGTTTTTTCCGGGAATACCAGGCGTGCCAGGTAATTGCCCTGAGGGTCTTGTTGCCAGTTGATGAAATGCTGCTCGGGCGAGACTTTCAGCGCATAGGACAGAATCCGCGTGCGACTGTGGGGCGCCGGGCGCAGGCGGACGATCTGCGGGCCGAGTTCGACAGCGCGGTCATAGCGATAATGCGTGACGTGATGCAATGCGACATGAATCGACACGGCGTGCCTCCTGCGAGCCTGGGCGTAGAGGAAAGCGCGCAAGACTTATGCCATGCACAGGCCAGCGCGCTTTCTCGAAATGCTCAAGGCAGTACAGCACCAAAACCGGGCGATGCGAGGAAATGCTTTGGCTCAGTTGCACGCAAATGTTGCGAAGAGCCGCTCACCCTAGCCCTCTCCCAAAGGGAGAGGGGACTGACCGAGGTGGATGTAAGAGGTGCGCCGACGTGAAAGTCTTGAGTCGAACCGGATTTTGAAAAGCATGGAGATCTGCTCCCTTCCCCCTCGCCCCCTTGGGGGAGAGGGCTGGGGTGAGGGGGATGGATCTTGGGGCCTGAATAAATCCAACGACAGAAATGCAAAACGCCAACCCGGAGGTTGGCGTTCTGTTCAGCTCAAGCAGTATTTAGCGCGGCACGACCGGCTTGCGCGTCGGCTTCGGTCCTTTGCCCTTCGCCGCATCCTTGCGCTCCTTGGCCGCCTGCTGGTTGCGGGCAAATGCCGCAGCCTTGGCCTGTTCACGCTTGTCCCAGGGATTACCGCCATCACTGGCACGCGGCGGCAGGCCGGTGTGCTGGGTGAGGATCTTGGTGGTCTTCTCTTTGGCGACCTTGTGGCTGCCGGCCGGCGTCGAGTTCTTGCGACGGGCGCTCTGGTAGCTGTCGGTCGTCGGCTGATGCGCCGGAATCAGCTGATCCTTGCCCGAGCCGATCAGATCGGCGCGGCCCATGCGCACCAACGCTTCACGCAGCATCGGCCAGCCTTTCGGATCGTGGTAACGCAAGAACGCCTTGTGCAGGCGACGCTGCTCTTCGCTCTTGACGATGGTCACGCCGTCGCTCTTGTAGGTGACCTTGCGCAGCGGGTTCTTGCCCGAGTGGTACATCGCCGTGGCGGTGGCCATCGGCGACGGGTAGAACGCCTGCACCTGGTCGGCGCGGAAGCCGTTGCCCTTGAGCCACAGCGCGAGGTTCATCATGTCTTCGTCGGTGGTGCCCGGGTGGGCGGCGATGAAGTACGGAATCAGGTACTGCTCCTTGCCCGCTTCCTTGGTGTACTTCTCGAACATGCGCTTGAACTTGTCATAGCTGCCGATGCCCGGTTTCATCATCTGGTTGAGCGGGCCTTCCTCGGTGTGTTCCGGGGCGATCTTCAGGTAACCGCCGACGTGGTGGGTCACCAGCTCCTTGACGTACTCCGGCGACTCGACGGCGAGGTCGTAACGCAGCCCGGAGGCAATCAGGATCTTCTTCACACCCGGCAACGCACGGGCGCTGCGGTACAGCTGAATCAGCGACGAGTGGTCGGTGTTCAGGTTCGGGCAGATGCCGGGGAACACGCAGGACGGCTTGCGGCACGCGGATTCGATTTCCGGGCTCTTGCAGGCGATGCGGTACATGTTCGCGGTCGGGCCGCCGAGGTCGGAAATGACGCCGGTAAAGCCCGGGACCTTGTCGCGGATCTCTTCGATTTCGCGAATGATCGACTCTTCGGAACGGTTCTGGATGATCCGCCCTTCGTGCTCGGTGATCGAGCAGAAAGTGCAGCCACCAAAACAGCCACGCATGATGTTCACCGAGAAACGGATCATGTCGTAGGCGGGGATCTTTTCCTTGCCGTACGCCGGGTGCGGCACACGTGCGTACGGCATGCCGAACACGTAGTCCATTTCTTCGGTGGTCATCGGAATCGGCGGCGGGTTGAACCAGACATCGACCTCGCCATGCTTCTGCACCAGCGCACGGGCGTTGCCCGGGTTGGTTTCCAGGTGCAGCACGCGGTTGGCGTGGGCGTACAGAACCGGGTCGTTTCGCACCTTCTCCATCGACGGCAGGCGGATCACGGTCTTGTCGCGGGTCATGCGCGGGCTGGCGAGGATCTGCACCACCTTGGCTTCCTGCGGATCTTCGACCGGGCCTTTCTCTTGTTCGATGGCGCAGGCCTGGGTGTCTTGTGTGTTGACGTACGGGTTGATGATCTTGTCGACCTTGCCCGGACGGTCGATGCGCGTGGAGTCGACTTCGTACCAGCCCTGCGGCGTGTCGCGACGGATGAACGCAGTGCCGCGGACATCGGTGATGTCTTCGATCTTGTGACCCCACGACAGCCGCTGGGCGACTTCAACGATGGCCCGCTCGGCGTTGCCGTACAGCAGAATGTCGGCGCTGGCGTCGATCAGGATCGAGTTGCGCACGCGATCCTGCCAATAGTCGTAGTGGGCGATGCGGCGCAGCGAGGCTTCGATGCCACCGAGCACGATCGGCACGTGCTTGTAGGCTTCCTTGCAGCGCTGGCTGTAGACCAGGCTCGCGCGATCCGGACGCTTGCCGGCCATGCCGCCGGGCGTGTACGCGTCATCGGAGCGGATTTTCTTGTCCGCGGTGTAGCGGTTGATCATCGAGTCCATGTTGCCCGCCGCGACGCCGAAGAACAGGTTCGGCTCGCCGAGCTTCATGAAGTCGTCTTTGGACTGCCAGTTCGGCTGCGCAATGATCCCGACGCGAAAGCCTTGCGACTCCAGCAGCCGGCCGATGATTGCCATGCCGAACGACGGGTGATCGACGTAGGCATCTCCGGTAACAATGATGATGTCGCACGAATCCCAGCCAAGCTGATCCATCTCCTCCCTGCTCATCGGCAGGAATGGCGCTGGCCCGAAACATTCGGCCCAATATTTTGGATAGTCAAATAACGGCTTGGCTGCTTGCATGTCGACGACCGGTGTTGAAGTGAAAAATCGCGGGCGCGGAATATAGCACAAAAATTAACCAATTCCGACGGCAATGGTCGGTTTCTCTTACAACCACGTCGAGCCTGCCTGACAGCCCGTCACAGTGAAAAAAATCAGCGTTCCAATACAACATCCATTAGTCGAGCATCTGTGCCGACTGATGTGACAACCCTTCAAGGATGAAGCAATGTCACCCAAACAGCCCGCCAAGGGCAGCATCAAAGTCAATCTTCCGACCAGCCCTGATTCGCCGCAGCCAGGCCATAGCGGGCGAGCGCCACGGACACAGCCTGAACCGTCCCTGTCCACCCCTCCTCCGGTGCGGCCGCTCGGCACTCACGGCACAGCCGGCCCTGAGCTGACAAGACAATCTCCCGTCGTCATAGCGCATGCGACTACGGCCTCGGTAGAAAGGGGCGCCACAGGGCCACAATCGCTGGAGCGCTATCGAATCCCGGCTCCTGAACGCTTGTCCCTCGCCAATACCGAGGGTTTGAGGACGTACAAAGGACGCGAATACGTCGATGTCGCGGATGGCGGCATCGTGTTGGTCGGAGTCGATCCGCAGACCGGCCTCTACCGCGCCCAACTCGCCGCCGAGCGGGTTGCCTCGGGTCCGCTCATGCTGCGTGACACTGGCAGCGGACTGTGGCATTCGCTCAACGACGGTGACGCCGTTACCTTGGCCGACACTCACCTGCAGACGTTTCACAAGTCTGCGCATATCACCGACGCCAAGGTCGACAGCGACGGGTTGGTGCGCCATGAGGGTCGGCTATACCTGACCCTGCACAATCACGTTTATCAGGTCATGCACGATGTGAGCGCCTCCACTGCGACACAAAAAGCCTGGCGTATCGTCAACCAGAAAGACCCCGTGGCAGCCGACAGCGCAAACATCTACCGGGCCAGCCGCAGCGGCGAGACGCGGCCGGTCAGGCGCGATGACGGCAGTCGCTGGGTCTATCACCTGCCAGACCTGCAAAAAGTCATTCAGGACGCAGAGATTGCGCGCTTGAGTAAAGATACGCTGATGCAGATGTATGAGCCTTTTCACAAGGCCCACACCGATTTGACCAACTCGTCGGCACGTCATAACACCCTCTGGGAAGAAACCCGGAAACTGCCAGAGGGCAGCGCAGAGCGAAACGCAAAATTGCTGAGCCTTGAAGTGCACCTGCTCAAGCATGTGCAAAAGCAGGCGGATTTCGTGGAATCGCTGGTACTCAACAGGAAATGGCTGGTCCTTGCCAAAGCCGGCGGGTTGTTCAAGGAGGAACTGCACACCTTTCGCATAGAACGCGGCGAATTCCTCAACCGCCTCATGGCGGTCATGGACCTGAGGGTCAAGCCTACGATTTCCAGGCTGGATGCCGACAGTTGCAAAAAGATCATTCCTCACCTGAACAAGAAACTGAGGTTTATCGAAGAACGTGAAGTGGTGTTGGCAGAAATCAGAAAAGCCGCCCCTGGAGCGGAGCCGATACTCGAAGAAATCAGGCAGCAAGTACCGTCGGCCGAGCGCATCAACTTCAACAAGCTGACCCTTTACGTACACCTTTATGCGGGCACGCCAGACCATTCGCCCAACACCACCATGCCATCGCTTTCCTGTGTCGACCTGGTCACCGGAGACCTGAAAAACATTCCGCAACACGAGCACCCGATGGCGCTGCTCTTGAGCCTTGACCAGATCAGGGCGGACAGGTCCCGATTTGCAATGCAACTGGTCGCCAACGCTGACACCGATGCTGTGAAGGCCGGGTATCTCAGGGAAATCCTCAATCTGATTGATCCACTCGAGACGCGGATCGAAAACAGGCTCAGCGGCATTCTGGAATCGATCGGCCGCGATCGGGAACTGCCCGACATCGACCACGATATCGATTTCGATTTCCTGCCAGCGCAGCCCGACCCTTCCGAAAGTCCCCGCCCCCTGACACCGAGAAAAGTTTTCCGGGTCCGCCAACACGGCACCTACCGGGTTCTGGTCGGCGAAACGGAAACCGCTCAGGACGGCAATGTCATCGTCAGGGTTCCAGACCCGTTGCGCCCGGGCTCTCCCTCCGCCCGCTATGAGAAACGACAGGGTGAATGGTTGCCAGTGCGACCGCCTATCGCCAGCACCCCAAGACCCCAGCTGGTCGCCGAGGCGAAACGGTTACTGGCCGATGTCGAACAACACGTTGCCAAGGCCAGGGTGGATGAAACCAGAAAAGCCAATCCGAGCGAGATTGTCGAAGACCTGAGCAAAGAAACCGAGCGTATGAACGAGCAGGCGAGACGCCTGGAAGGCCATGAGGACGCGCCCGGTGACCGCGAAATCCTCGACCTGGCTGCGCGTTTGCGAACCGCTGCCAGGTTACTGGAAGCGCATGGCCGAAGCGTTCTTGTGCGCATGTACAAGAACAGCGACGTGCTCGACATCATGCGTTTGAATTATCTGATGGATGCCGACGAAGTCAGCGTGAGCAAAACCGTTGATCGCAAGCAGTTGGGCAAAGGCAAGAGCAAGTCGTTTCTCGACGTTTATTCGATCACTGATCGCGCCAATGACGCACCGCTGTGGGAGGCACATTTCCACTATGACCAGCGCGACGCCCCGCCCCTGAGTTTCACCACACGGGGCGGCCACCTTAAAACCCTAGAACAGAGCCGACGCGGCATCGACGCTCAGCGCCGCGACGAACAGGCCGGCTTGCCGCACGTGGCGATCTGGCGCCAGACCTTCGATGGCAAGACCGCGAGCAAAATATTTGCACTGGCCAACCCGGCTGCTGTGCCCGCCAGGGCTGAGTGAAGGACTCGGGAAAACACCATCCATCAGGCAATGACGCCGACCCTGCCATCAGTTCCCGTTCAGTCGGGCTGATGCGCAAACCCTGCAAGGATAGAAAGACATGCCCGTTAAATCGCCTCCCAGAGGAAACAGTTCCGGCAATCCCCCGGTTCGGCAAAACGCTGTGCCAGACGTGGACACCCCGCGTCTCGACTTGCCACTGCGCACAGCTTCAGATATCTCGATACCCGGTGGGCAGTCATCACGACCGGGCCGCTTGCCAACGCCAGCCGATATCGACGCGATCGAGCCGGCACCAGGCGTCACGGTTCATCAGCCCGGGTCGCCCATTGATAATGCGCATGGGGCAAGCCAGTCCCTGGAGCACTACTGGGTGCCCGCGGCCAGCGGCTTGTCGGATCGCAATGCTGACGGTTTGAGAACGCACAAGGGCCGCCAGTACGTCGACGTGCCCGGTGGCATCGTACTGGTCGGCAAGGATCCGGAAACGGGACTGTACAGAGCCAGACGGCCCAGCGAGTCCAGCCCCTCGGGCCCGGTGCTGCTGCGCGACTCCAGTTCAGGTGTCTGGCATGAGCTGGAACAATTCGAACCGATCGGTATCGCGTTGTCGGTCACCCGCCTGGAGGCATTCCGTACACCGCTGGACTTCAGCGGCTTGCAAAGCGGCAACGATGGTCTGCACCGGTTCAACGGCAAACTGTATGCGGTGATCGACAACCACAGCTATCAAGTGCTGCACGACGTTGATGCGTCAACCCCGTCGACGACGGTGATGCGTATCGTCCGTGCGCAGGATCCGGTTGCCCGCGACAGCGCCAATACGTATATCGCCACGCGTCCGGGGCGGTCGGAACCGATTATTTTCGATGCCCGCGAAGGCTGGCTGGGAACCGAGGTCGGCGGTGCCGGCGGCATGTTCCGTAGCGAGTCGGGCGCCCCCGCGCACCCAGGCCTGTTGCAACGGCTTGCCACGGCGATCAATCGTTTGCGTACCCCTGAGTCGCGTGCACAAAAGCTCTTTCCGGCACTCGACAGCGAGGGAATCACTCGACTTCTGCGCTCGAAGGGGGAAAACGTCAGCAGCTTTCTGAGCCAGCGCGAGAATGAATACACGTTGCTCAAGGCAGAACTCGCTGCCTGGATCAAGAAGACTTCCCCAGAGTCCGCCACCGACCCTGCGCACCCCGCGGTGGAGCATGCGGTCGAAGAAATCAAACGCTGCTGGAAGCGCCAGACCGGGGAGACGCTGAAACTTGACCTGGGGGATGCAATCCTCGCCCCACTGACTGCCGATTTCAGCCATGTACGCACGCTGGAGTTGAAAGCGCTTGCCTGGACTGAAAGCGCCGACACGTTCCTCGGCAGTTTTCCCAACCTCGAAAAACTCTCGGTGACCCACTCGTCACTGGATAAGCTGCCCGCCGGCATTGCGAAGATGTCCGGTCTCAAAACCCTGGAGCTGAACTCCAATCACATCGAGCTGAGTGAGCAAACGGCGATAGAACTCGGCGCGCTCCACCAGCTCGAACAACTGGATCTGTCGGGTAACCCGCTCGGAAAAACGCCGGACTTCAGCGGCATGTCGCAACTGCGGTCATTGAACCTCAGCAACGCCGGACTGCAGAGCTGGCCCAGCGGTCTGCGCGAGCAGGGGGCACTGCAGGTGGTCGACCTGCGCAACAACCAACTGCGCGAAATTCCGCAGGCGATCCTCAATCCGCCCAGCGATCAATTCTTGGCCAGTGCCCGTATCAACTCGGTCACCCTGATTGAAGGCAACCCCTTCCCTGCCGGCTATTGGCGATCCCTCGAAGTGTACTGGCGGCGTGTGGCGAACGATTTTCCATCGATGCGCACTGACTCTCGAGCAGATGCGTTCAGACTGGATGGGGAAATTCCTGAATTAGCGATGGTACGACGCATGTACCCGGACAAGGATGTGCAAGCCGCCAGGGAGTATCTGATCGGCCTGGGTGATGACGCCGAGACTCGGATAGCCCAACGGATCGCCGGTTTCGAACTGCTGGAAACGCAACTGCAAGCTTATATAGCCGACAGTCAACCCGGCCCGGCCAGCGTCATGGGGCCGGACAGGATCAACGCAACGCGCCTGGCAAGAATCATCAGAGGCTGCTGGCTGGGCGACTCGGATGGCGTGCTGAAACTGCCACCGATGTACGGCCCGCTGCCATTGCTGACCGTGGACTTCAGTCACGTCAGAACCCTCGAACTCGACTCGGTGATCTGGTCGGACACGGCCACTACTCTCCTGTCCAACTGCCCCAATCTGCAAAGCCTGACCATCGTCCACTCAGGCCTTGAAAAATTACCCGCCAGGATTGCCGAGCTGGACAAACTCAGCCATCTGAACCTGAGTTCAAACCGGATAAAGCTGGATGAGCAAAGCGCTTCGGCAGTGAGTGCATTGCATCAGTTGAAACACATCGATCTGTCCAACAACCAACTGCGTATAGTGCCCGACTTCAGCGCCATGCCCGGCTTGCAGGTCTTGAATCTGAAAAACACCGGCCTCAATCAGTGGCCGGTCGGGCTGCTGGATAAAACCGGCTTGACCAGCCTGGACCTGCGCGACAATCGCTTGAGCGAGGTTCCCCAGGCGAACCTCAACCCGACACCCGAGACGCTGTCCGTTGTCGCGCGAATCAACAATGTCACGCGGCTTGAAGGCAACGACTTTCCGTCTGCGTACTGGCGAAAATTCGACAGCTACTGGAGGCGCCTCAAAGAATCTCACCCCGAACTGATGGAGCCCGCCCACCCCGCCGTGTTCGATAGCGAAAACTCGAGGGCGCAACGCTATCGAACTCTGTATCCGGCCAAAACCATTAAAGAGTGCAGAGAATTCATCTGGAATCATGACCGAGGCACCGTTGCCCCGCGCTTGCTCGCGCTGGAACAAGAGTTCGAACAGCTGAAAGGCCAGCTCGACGATTGGGTGTTTTCCGGCGCTGGCAACAGGCAGCATTACGTGCGTGCCAATGAACTGCAAATCAACGCCATGACCCGCAATGACCGCACCACCGCGCGAGATCGAATCATCAGTTGCTGGCGGCGTGAAACGGCGCAGGTGCACGCCTTTGATGGCTCGCCAATTGGCCTGGAACTTGACTTGAGCGGCCTGACCTTGCCGACGCTGCCGGATCTGAGCATGGACTTCAGTCACGTTGGCTCACTGCGGTTGAGCGGAATGAGCCTGACGGCGTCTCCGGAAGGTTTCCTCACCCGCTTTCGTCATGTGCGCTGGCTCGACATGTCGAGCAACGGGCTGGGGGACTTACCGCCGGCCGTGGGCGAAATGCATGGGATGACGCGGCTGTTCTTGCAGAACAACCAACTTGAACTCAACGCGGAAACGGCGCAAATACTGGCCGAACGCACTACCCTCAGAGCACTCTGGATAGACAATAATCCGCATCTTGGCGTGCTACCGGACTTCAGCCAGATCCCCGATATGCGTGAAGCCAGTCTGGCGAACACCGGAATCTCACAGTGGCCGACCGGCCTGTTCGATCAACCCAGGCTGACCAGAATCGATCTGAGCGACAATCAGATCACCACGATTCCTGAGTTTGTCACCCCAGTGGCCGTCGAGCGCCTGGCGCATTCGGTTCAGGTCAACAGTGGCACGCTGGTGAGCAATAACCCGTTGTCTGACGCCAGCCGCCTGCAGTTGCAAGCCTACGGCGAGCGACTGAGGCTGGCGAGAACGCCACTGAACCGAAGATCCAACCTGATCTCGACGTCTGTCACCGTTACCCGGCGCCCCATTGCAAGAAACAACATGGAACCGGACCCGCAATGGACTGCGGGATTAACCGTCGATGAAGTCTCCCGCAGAAAAGCGCAATGGCGCACATTGCGCGAACATGAAGGCTCGGACGGCTTCTTCAACATCCTGGCAAGCCGCGTTCACCACGCCGATTTCCGGCGCCAGGCCTGGGACGTGATCGATGTCATCACCCAAGACAATCCGCAGTCGCGAACCTTGCGCAGGGAGCTGTTCGCTCGCGCATGCGAAGCCGGTTGCACTGACCTCGCCGCAGCGACGTTCACCGACCTGCAGGTGCTGGCCATGACGCACAAGGCTCGCGTGCAGGCCAGACAGGACCTGCAGGGCGGGCCATTGGTGGAATTGTCCAAAGGATTGTTTCGTTTGAAGCACGTTGACGAGATTGCGGCGGCAGAGATCGCGTCGAGCAAGGCAATCATCGACAATCCGGCAACATCCTGGGAGCTGCGAAACAGCCACAGCCTGCGCATCCGCGATCCCCATGAAATGACCATGGCTTATCGCTTTGGCCTCAAGGATCGGCTGCAATTACCGTTTCAACCGCAATCCCTCACTTTTATCGGCATGGCCGGGGTGACTCCGGCCATGCTGGAGGTGGCTTATAAAAAGGTCATTGCGCTGGACGGTTCGCCTGAAGAATTTCAGGCGCTGGTATCGATGGATTTCTGGCAGGACTTCATCGTTCACAAATACCAGGCGCAATTCGATGCGAGCCGCCAGCCGTTTCAGGATCGGCAAGAGATGCTGGACAGCCAGTCAGCGCAACGCCTGCTGACCGACGCTCAATACAGATCAAAAACCGATGATGTGACGGCGCAGCTGGCGATTGTCGAAGCGACTTTGATTCAAACGCTGACGCGCAAGGAACTGCAGCCCCGAGCGACCATCGAGGCACCTGCTGTCGACGGCACGCCTGCGGATGAAAGTCCGGGACCAAGCGGCGCGACTGGGTAAGCGGTGCAGCGTGACAGCGGGCCGATCGATTTCGGCCTGCTGTCACTCGTCGTCGTCGAAGTTGTAGCTGCCAGGCGCAAGGTTTTCAAAACGCGTGTACTTGCCGATGAACGCCAGCCGAATGAACCCGATCGGACCGTTACGCTGCTTGCCGATGATGATTTCGGCGATGCCCTTGTGCTCGGTTTCCGGGTGATACACCTCGTCACGGTAAACGAACATGATCACGTCGGCGTCCTGCTCGATCGCTCCGGATTCCCGCAAGTCGGAGTTCACCGGGCGCTTGTTGGGACGTTGTTCAAGGGAACGGTTGAGCTGCGACAGGGCGACTACCGGGCAGTTGAATTCCTTGGCCAGGGCTTTCAGCGATCGCGAAATCTCGGAGATCTCGTTGGTTCGGTTGTCACCGCTGGACCCGGGGATCTGCATCAGTTGCAGGTAGTCAATCATGATCAGACCGACGTCGCCATGCTCACGCACCAGGCGCCGGGTTCGCGCGCGCATTTCCGAAGGACTGATACCCGCGGTGTCATCGATGAACAGTTTGCGATCGTTGAGCAGGTTGACGGCCGAAGTCAGGCGCGGCCAGTCATCGTCTTCGAGCTGACCGGAACGCACCTTGGTCTGGTCGATCCGGCCGAGCGACGACAGCATACGCATGATCAGCGATTCGCCTGGCATCTCGAGGGAGTAGACCAGCACCGCTTTCTCGCTGCGCAACACGGCGTTTTCCACCAGGTTCATTGCGAAGGTGGTCTTACCCATCGACGGACGGCCGGCGACGATAATCAGGTCGGACGGCTGCAAGCCGCTGGTTTTCTCGTCGAGATCCGTGTAGCCGGTGGACAGGCCGGTGATCGCGTCTGCGGTGTTGAACAGGGTATCGATGCGGTCGATGGCCTTGGTCAGCAGCTCGTTGACGCCGACCGGGCCGCCGGTCTTCGGCCGCGCTTCGGCGATCTGGAAGATCTGCCGTTCGGCTTCGTCGAGGATTTCTTCGGCAGTACGGCCTTCCGGGTTGAAGGCGCTGTCGGCGATCTCGGTGCTGATCCCGATCAGTTGGCGCAACGTCGCACGCTGGCGGACGATCTGCGCATAGGCCTTGATGTTGGCGACGGACGGCGTGTTTTTCGCCAGTTCGCCAAGATAGCCGAGGCCGCCGACTTGCGACGTCTGACCTTCCTTGTCCAATTGCTCGGCAAGGGTCACGACGTCGATCGGCGAGTTCTGATCGGCCAGTTTGGCGATGGCACGGAAGATCAGGCGGTGGTCATGTCGATAGAAATCGCCGTCGGAGACTTGATCGAGCACGCGTTCCCAGGCGTTGTTGTCCAGCATCAGACCACCGAGTACGGCCTGTTCGGCCTCGATGGAATGCGGCGGCACCTTCAGGGCAGCGGTTTGCAGATCGTATTGCTCGGGAGCGGAGATATCGTTCATGGCCACTTGAGTATTAGTGAAAAGCGGGGAATTCAGAAAGACAAAGGGCACGACCTGTAAACAGGATCGTGCCCGATGTTAACCGTCTGACGGACAAGCCGCCAGCCGATCGATGTTGCTTAAGCTGCTACCACGACAACGCGTACGGTGGCTTCAACTTCGGCGTGCAGGTGCACGGCCACGTCGAATTCACCCACGTTGCGGATGGTGCCGTTTGGCAGACGAACTTCGCTCTTCTGCACTTCAACGCCGGAAGCGGTCAGTGCGTCAGCGATGTCGTGAGTACCGATCGAACCGAACAGCTTGCCTTCGTCGCCAGCGGTGGCAGTGATGGTCACTTCCAGCTCGGCCAGTTGGGCAGCACGGCTTTCAGCCGATGCCTTACGGTCTGCGGCAGCTTTTTCCAGCTCGGCGCGACGCTCTTCGAACGCAGCCAGGTTGGCAGCGGTCGCAGCGGTAGCCTTGCCGAAAGGCAGCAGGTAGTTACGGCCGTAACCGGCCTTAACGTTTACTTTGTCGCCCAGGTTGCCCAGGTTGGCGATTTTTTCCAGAAGGATCAGTTGCATGTGAAAATCCTCTAACTTTTAACCTTCACCGTTCGCGCTGTCGGTGTCTTTCGACACGTGACGACCGCGAAAATCAATCAGGCTGTCGACAATGGCCAGAACCACGAGCAACGGATAGATCAGCTGCATGAACAACAGCAGCGTGACGTACAACCCCACCAGCCAGAAACCGGCCAGTCGCTTCTGCCCGACCAGCCCATGAATCAGGGCCAGCCCGGCGAACACCAGCGGTACACTGCACAACGGCGTCAACATGGCCATCTGTGCACCGAGATTCGGGCCCAGAAGCATCAACGCCAGCAGTAACATCGCCGGCCCCAGCGGGATGCGGATGGCGCGAAACTCGCGACCGAAACCACCCGGGTTGTACAACAACGCCTGCCAATGCCGCCCGACAATCAGGCTCAGCACGCTGACGATCTGCAACAAGGCCGCAATCAGTCCGGTCAGGACCGGTGCAATCAGGGACGCGAAACGCGCTTGCTCATCGACCGACAATTGCTTGTAGGTCTCACCGAGAAGCGCCGGCATGACCTTTATAAGGGCCTGTGCGAGCATCTCGATCTGGGCCGCAAACGCGACCCCGAGCACCACTGAAAACACCACTCCGATCACTACGCTGACCAGCAGCGTACGGACCCAGGATTCGCTTGCGCGCAAAACCAACGCAAGCACCGCAGACCCCAGCAGCACCAGAAGTGCCCGTGGGTCGTCGGCATACAGCCACCAGATCAAGGCTGGCAGCAGTCCCAGGGACAGAACGCCAAGGGCGTCCGCCAATCCGCGCCGCAGCAGCACAAGGCTCCCGGCGGCAGCACCCAACCAATACAACAACGGCAATGTTGCACATCCGGCCACCACGAGAGTGGCCTGCATTCGGCCTCGCATGATGAACTCAGCTAAGGCGCGCATGCATTCAATCCTTTGCTACTTGTCGACTGCCCGGTCTCAGCGGCCGTGGCTGTCGGTGTAGGCCAGCAGGGCCAGGAAGCGGGCGCGCTTGATAGCGGTGGCCAGCTGACGCTGATAACGAGCTTTGGTACCGGTGATGCGGCTTGGAACGATTTTGCCGGTCTCGGATACGTAGGCTTTCAGAGTGTTGAGATCTTTGTAATCGATCTCTTTCACGTCTTCAGCGGTGAAGCGGCAGAATTTACGACGACGGAAGAAACGTGCCATTTGATAGGCTCCTTAATAAGGTCCGTGGATTACTCGTCAGCGTTATCGCTGTTGTCGCTGTCATCACTGTCGGTGCCTTCGGCGCCTTCGTGCTCAGGACGGTCGCGACGCTCACGGCGCTCACTGCGGTTTTCTTCAGCCTTGAGCATCTCGGACTGGCCGGTAACGGCTTCGTCGCGACGGATGACCAGGTTACGGATCACTGCATCGTTGTAGCGGAAGTTGTCTTCCAGCTCGGCCAGGGCCTTGCCAGTGCACTCAACGTTCAGCATCACGTAGTGAGCCTTGTGAACATTGTTGATTGCGTAGGCCAGTTGACGACGGCCCCAGTCTTCCAGACGGTGGATTTTGCCGCCGTCTTCTTCGATCAGCTTGGTGTAACGCTCAACCATGCCGCCGACTTGCTCGCTCTGATCCGGGTGGACCAGAAAGATGATTTCGTAATGACGCATGAATGCTCCTTACGGGTTGTAGCCTGCCGCTCAAAAACGGTCAGACAAGGAGTGAATGACACTTATGGACTTGCTGGCGCGGGGCACATGCGTGCCTGCCGTCACAGCAAGGGGCGCAATTGTAGAGAAGGGACTGCGGGGGCGCAAGGCAATTGGTGAATATTTGAACAACCACCGATCTTCGCCTTGGCGCAAAGCAATGTAGGAGTGAGCCTGCTCGCGATGAGGGTGCAACATTCAACTTATGTGCTGAATGTAACTCCGCTATCGCGAGCAGGCTCACTCCTACAATTGATTGCGTGAAGCTTATTTTTTCGCGGCAGCCTTGGCCTTCGCCCCCCGCTGGCGCTGGGCCTCGAACAGGCACACGCCGGTGGCGACCGAGACGTTGAGGCTGCTGACGCTGCCGGCCATCGGCAGGTTTACCAGATAGTCGCAATGCTCACGGGTCAGGCGACGCATGCCTTTGCCTTCGGCGCCCATGATCAGGATGGTCGGGCCGGTCAGGTCCTGGTCATAAATGCTGACCTCGGCTTCACCGGCCGTGCCGACTACCCAGAGGCCGCGCTGCTGAAGCTTTTCCAGCGTGCGTGCCAGGTTGGTCACGGCCACCAATGGAATCACTTCCGCTGCGCCGCAGGCGACTTTACGCACAACCGGGGTCAGCGTGGCCGACTTGTCTTTCGGCACGATCACCGCCAGCGCCCCGGCCGCATCGGCCGAACGAAGGCAGGCGCCGAGGTTGTGCGGGTCGGTCACGCCGTCGAGTACCAGCAACAGCGGCGCGCCTTCAGTACGATCGAGCAACTCGTCGAGCATCGCCTCGCCCCAGACCTGGCTCGGACTGACTTCCGCGACCACACCCTGATGCACGCCCTCAACCCAGGCGTCCATTTCGCGACGCTCGGCCTGGCCGACCTGCACACGGTTTTCGTTGGCCAGTTCGACCAGCGTCTGCACGCGCGGATCGTTGCGGCTTTCCGCCAGCCAGATCTGCTTGACGCGTTTGGGGTGGTGACGCAGCAACGCTTCTACCGCGTGAACGCCGTAGATTTTTTCCAACTGACTCATGACTTCGCCTTCGGTTTACGCGCCCCGCCGCTTTTGGCTGGAGCGGAACCCGCTTTTGGCGGGCCCTTACGGTGTTTGCTCGGTTTGGCTGGCTTGCCGTCGGCCGCCCTGTCAGGCGCCGACCGCCCGGTCTTTCCCCCGGACGCCGCTTTACCACCGTTTTTCGCATCGGCCAGCAAGGCCTTCTTCAATTCACGGCTTTTGCGCAGCTCGGCGTTTTTCGCCACGGCATCGCTCGGGCGATAGGCTTCGGCAACCTTTTCCTTGGCCGGACGACGGCTGGCGGTTTTCGCTGGAGCCTTTTCTTCCGAAGCCTTGGCAGCAGGCGCAGCGGTCTCGGCGCCACGTTTCTTGCGACCGATCGGCGCGCTGATGGTTTTTTCCGCCATCTCGAAGTCGATCTTGCGTTCGTCGAGATCAACGCGCATGACCCGCACTTCAACGGTGTCGCCAAGACGGAAACTGCGACCGGTACGCTCGCCCGCCAAGCGGTGATGCACTGGATCGAAATGGTAGTAATCGCCCGGCAGCGCGGTGACGTGCACCAGACCTTCGACGTAGATGTCGGTCAATTCGACGAACAGGCCAAAACCGGTCACAGCGGTGATCACGCCCGGGAACGACTCGCCGACGCGATCCTTCATGAACTCGCACTTGAGCCAGTTCACCACGTCGCGGGTCGCTTCGTCGGCGCGGCGTTCGCTCATCGAGCACTGCTCGCCGAGTTGCTCCAGCGCCGCTTCGTCGTACGGATAGATGCGCGCCTTGGGAATGGTCATCGCACCGGCACGACGAACGTGCGGGGTGTCCTGTTTGGAATGGATCACGCTGCGGATCGCGCGGTGCGTGAGCAGGTCAGGGTAACGACGGATCGGCGAGGTGAAGTGGGTATAGGCTTCGTAATTCAGGCCGAAGTGACCGTCATTTTCAGCGCTGTACACCGCCTGGCTCAAGGAACGCAGCATCACGGTCTGGATCAAGTGGAAATCCGGACGATCCTTGATGCTCGCCAGCAGGGCCTGGTAATCCTTCGGCGACGGACCGTCCTTGCCCTTGTGCAGGGACAGGCCGAGCTCACCCAGGAAAGCGCGCAGCTTTTCCAGACGCTCTGGCGGCGGGCCGGCGTGAACGCGATACAACGCAGGAATTTCGTGCTTCTTGAGGAATTCGGCGGTGGCGACGTTGGCCGCCAGCATGCATTCCTCGATCAGCTTGTGCGCATCGTTGCGCACGGTCGGACGGATTTCGGCAATCTTGCGCTCGGAACCGAAGATGATCCGGGTTTCCTGGGTTTCGAAATCGATCGCGCCACGCACATGACGGGCAGCCAGCAATACTTTGTACAACGCGTAGAGCTGCTTGAGGTGCGGCACGACGTCGGTGTATTCGCCACGCAATTTGCGCGCTTCGGTAGCTTTCGGCGTTTCCAGCATCGCGCTGACCTTGTTGTAGGTCAGACGGGCGTGGGAATGGATCACTGCCTCATAAAAGCAGTAGTCGGTCATTTCGCCGGACTTGGAGATGGTCATCTCGCAGACCATGGCCAGACGATCGACCTGCGGGTTCAGCGAGCACAGGCCGTTGGACAGCTGTTCCGGCAGCATCGGGATCACGCGCTCGGGGAAATACACCGAGTTGCCGCGAACCTGAGCCTCGTTATCCAGCGCCGAGCCGATCTTCACGTAGCTGGAAACGTCGGCAATCGCCACGTACAACTTCCAGCCACCGGAGAACAGACGCAGCTTGCCCGGTTTGGCTTCGCAGTAGACCGCGTCGTCGAAGTCGCGGGCATCTTCGCCGTCAATGGTGACGAACGGCAGATGGCGCAGGTCGATGCGCTTCTCTTTGTCCTTCTCTTCGACTTCCGGCTTGAGCTTGCCGGCTTCCTTCAGAACGGCTTCAGGCCAGACGTGCGGAATGTCGTAAGTGCGCAGGGCAACATCGATTTCCATGCCCGGCGCCATGTAGTTGCCGACCACTTCGACCACATCGCCCTGAGGCTGGAAGCGCGGTGTTGGCCAGTGGGTGATCTTCACCTCGACGAACTGACCGATCTGCGCGTTGGCATTGCGGCCCGGGGTGACGAGCACTTCCTGCTGGATCTTCGGATTGTCGGCAACGACGAAACCGATGCCGCCTTCTTCGAAGTAGCGGCCGACGATCGTTTCATGAGCGCGGGATACCACTTCGACGATTACGCCTTCGCGGCGACCACGCCGGTCGAGCCCGGAAACCCGCGCCAGTGCGCGGTCACCGTCGAACACCAGGCGCATTTGCGCCGGGCTCATGAACAGGTCATCGCTGCCGTCGTCCGGCACCAGGAAGCCGAAGCCGTCACGGTGACCGCTGATGCGGCCGAGGATCAGGTCGAGCTTGTCCACCGGCGCGTAAGTGCCGCGGCGGGTGTAGATCAATTGAGCGTCGCGCTCCATAGCGCGCAAGCGGCGGCGCAGGGCCTCGATCTGGTCTTCTGTGGTCAGACCAAACTCTTCGACCAGTTGCTCGCGGGCAGCAGGCGAACCCCGATCGGCGAGGTGCGCCAGGATCAGTTCGCGGCTGGGAATAGGGTTTTCGTATTTTTCCGCTTCACGAGCGGCCTCGGGATCGAGGGACTGCCAATCGGCCATTAGAGAGTTTTCACCTTGTCTATATGCGGGTTAGTTTGGCATAGGCGCCGGGAAACGGGAAATTTCCGACTCTATAAGGCCTTACAAGGCCCTGTATCGACGCGCAGATACGCTTTTGAACGCCGCTGGTAAAAAAATTCAGTTTTTTCTGCAGCAGGGGTTTACAGTTAAAAAGACGCTCCGTATAGTGCGCGCCATCGACGACGCACAAGCGCTTTCGATGATGCCCAGGTGGTGAAATTGGTAGACACGCCAGCTTCAGGTGCTGGTGACCTTACGGTCGTGGAAGTTCGAGTCTTCTCCTGGGCACCAATTTCGAGTTTGAGACTAGATCAGTTTCAAGACTCACACAAAACCCGCGAAAGCGGGTTTTTTGCATTTGCGGGAAAGCTTTTGTTCACACTGATTTATTAAAACCAAATCAGGGGTTTACAGATCAAAAAGGCCTCCGTATAGTGCGCCACATCAACAGCGGCAACGCTTGCGATGATTGCCCAGATGGTGAAATTGGTAGACACGCCAGCTTCAGGTGCTGGTGACCTTACGGTCGTGGAAGTTCGAGTCTTCTTCTGGGCACCAATTCAAATCCAGGGTTCAGGCCTTGGATTTCCCAAAAACCCGCGAAAGCGGGTTTTTGCGTTTCTGGCTCCCTGAATTTCCGCAGGTCTATCCGATCCCCTTGTCCCGCACAAGGCGCACTTGAGAAACAATATCGTTTATCATTGTTGCAAGTTTTTGCAATGCGACAGTGAGGAACCCTGCGAATGACTTTTCGAAATACCCTGCGCCGAGGCCTGACCTTCACCCTCCTCGGCCTGGCGCTCGCCACTCCCCTCACCCAGGCTGCCGATGCGGTTTCCCTGACCCTCTACAACGGCCAGCACAAGGAAGTCGGCGATGCGATTGCCAAGGCTTTCGAGGCCAAGACTGGCATTCACGTCAACGTGCGCAAAGGCAGCAGCAATCAGCTCGCCAGCCAGATCATCGAAGAAGGCGATCGCTCCCCCGCCGACGTGATCTACACCGAAGAGTCGCCGCCGCTGAACAACCTCGGCGAACAGGGCCTGCTGGCCAAGGCCGATGACGCCACACTGGCGGTTCTGCCGGAAAAATATGTCGCCGCCAATGGCACCTGGATCGGTGTTACCGCCCGGGTGCGCGTGGTAGCGTTCAACCCGAAACTGATCGATGAAAAAGACCTGCCGAAATCGGTCATGGAGTTCTCCGAGCCACAATGGCAGGGCAAAGTCGGTTTCGTTCCGACCAGCGGCGCCTTCCAGGAGCAAGCCGTTGCGATCATCAAACTGCACGGTCGCGACGCTGCCGAAGAATGGCTGACCGGTCTGCGCGCGTTCGGCAAGACCTACAGCAACAACATGGTCGCGCTCAAAGCCGTGGAGAACGGCGAAGTCGCCACGGTGCTGGTGAACAATTATTACTGGTTCGCCCTGCAGCGCGAGAAAGGCAAGCTCGACTCCAAACTGCATTATTTCACCGGCGGCGACGCTGGCGGCTTGATCACCGTGTCCAGCGCTGCGGTTCTCAAATCCAGCAAACATCCAAAAGAAGCCCAGCAATTCCTCGCGTTCATGGCCAGCGAAGAAGGCCAGCGCGTGATCACCCAAACCACCGCCGAATACCCGCTGCACAAAGGCATGGAATCGGATCGCGGCCTCAAGCCATTCAGCGAACTGGAAGCGCCGAACGTTACTCCGGCGGATCTGGGCAATGCTGAAGAAGCCCTGGAGCTGGAACGCGAAGTTGGCCTGAACTGATGGCAGCATCGTTATCGGCCCCCGCCGCGCGCGGGGGTTATGTGCCAAGACGCAAACGGCCGTCGATCTGGCTGGTGCTGCCGGTTCTGCTACTGGTGGTATTGAGCCTGTTGCCCCTGGCCTACGTCGGAGTGAAAGCCTGGCAGGCCGGCTGGGCCGAGGCGTTGCACTTGTTGTGGCGCCCGTATGTGTTTGGCCTGTTGCGCAATACTTTGGCACTGATGATCGGCGTGACGATTACCTGCGGCGTGATCGGCCTGTCACTGGCATGGCTGCTGGAACGCAGCAATCTGCCGGGTCGACGCCTGTGGGGCGTGATCCTGTGCCTGCCGTTCGCGGTGCCGGCGTTTGTCAGCAGCTTCACCTGGGTGTCGCTGAGTGCGCAGTTCGAAGGCCTCGGCGGCGCGATTCTGGTGATGAGCCTGTCGAAGTACCCGCTGATCTTTCTGCCAGTCGCGGCGACCCTGCGCAATCTCGATCCCTCTCTCGAAGAGTCCGCTCGCACGCTGGGGCAGAATCGCTGGGGCGTGTTTTTCCGCGTCACCCTGCCGCTGCTGTGGCCATCGCTGCTGGCCGGCTCGTTGCTGATTGCCCTGCACATGCTGGTGGAGTTCGGCGCGCTGTCGATCATCGGCCTGCAGACGTTTACCACGGCGATCTACCAGCAATTCGAACTGGAATTCAGCAACGCCAATGCCGCGATGCTTTCTGCGGTGTTGCTGGCGCTGTGTCTGCTCTTGTTGTGGCTGGAGTTGCGCGTGCGCGGCAAGGGCCGGCATGTGCGCACCGGCCAGGGCGCAGCCCGACAGGCCGAACAAGTAAAGCTTGGGCCGTGGGCTGCGCTCGGTCAGTTGTATTGCCTGTTGCTGGCGATCATCGGCAGCGGCATTCCGTTGGGAATGTTGGCGTACTGGCTGGCGGTCGGTTCGTCAGCAGCGTTCCCGGTAGCAGCGATCAGCGAGGCGTTATTGTCGTCGCTGGCATTGTCACTGGGCGGCGCGGCATTGTGCCTGGTGCTGGCGGTTCCGGTCGGACTGCTGGTGGTGCGCTATAAAGGCCAATTGGCAATCTGGGCCGAACGCTTGCCTTATCTGCTGCACGCGCTGCCGGGACTGGTGATTGCGTTGACGCTGGTGTATTTCGCCCTGCATTACGTGCCGGCGCTGTATCAGACGTCGGGCTTGTTGCTGATCGCCTATGCGCTGCTGTTCCTGCCACTGGCGCAAGCGCCGATCCGTACCGCGCTGAACAAGGCTGCACCGCAGCTGGAAGAAGCAGCGCGTACGCTGGGCGCGTCGTCGTTCACGGCGTTTTGCCGGGTGACCCTGCCGATCATTTTCCCGGCACTGGGCGCGGCGTTTGCGCTGGTGTTTCTCGATGCGATGAAGGAATTGACGGCGACGTTGCTGCTCAGTCCGACTGGACTGAATACGCTGGCGACAGAGGTCTGGGCGCACACGGCGAATGTCGAGTTTGCGGCAGCGGCGCCGTATGCGGCGTTGTTGATTCTGGTTTCCGGACTGCCGGTATATCTGCTAACGACGCGGATGTATTTGAGCCACTGAAACAGCTATCGCGAGCAGGCTCACTCCTACAGGGGAACGTATTCCAAATGTAGGAGTGAGCCTGCTCGCGATGCGGCCAGCCCAGCCAACATCAAGCGCGGAACTGCCCCAGGCTGGCTTTCAACTGCGCCGCCAGACCATCCAGCACCTTGCCACTGGCCGTGGTTTCCACCACTGCCTGCGCCGCTTTTTCGGCCTGTGCATGGATCGTCTCGACACGCCCCCGCACTGCCTGCGCGCCCTGCGCCTGATGCGCTGCCGCTTGCGTCGCCAGACCGATCGCCGCATGCACCTGCTCAACCGAAGCCTGCACCGACTGCTGCAACCGCGCACTGTCGCGCAATACCAGCAAACCTTCGCTGGCCTGCCGTCCGGCCTGGCCAATCGCTTCGACCGCTTCACGCGCGCCCTGCTGCAGAGCGACGATGTGCGCCTGAATATCGCCGGTGGAGCTTTGCGTCTTGCTCGCCAGGGCACGCACTTCATCCGCCACCACGGCAAACCCACGCCCGGTTTCACCGGCCCGCGCCGCCTCGATCGCAGCGTTCAATGCCAGTAGGTTGGTCTGTTCGGCGATGCCGTGAATCACCGTCAGCACCACCTCAATCTGCTCGCTCTGCTGCGCCAGCCGCTCGATGACCTTCGCTCCGGTATCGACCTGCCCTGCCAGTGCCTCAATCAGGCTGCCGACTTTGGCGGAAGTACGAGTGTTCTCATCAGTGGCCTGGCGAATGTCGACAACCTGCTTCAGCGCCGCCTGCATCGCCTGACTTTCCGACTGCGCCTCGTCGGCCATTTGCGACAGAGCGCGCAGGCTTTCTGCGACCTCATCGCGCTGCATCCCGGCAGCCGCATCGGCGCCGGCATTGCGCAAGGTCATCGCACCGATTTCCACGCCGGTGCGCTGAGCGACGTCGCCCGCCTCGCGCACGATCGGCTGCAACTTGTCGACGAAGCGATTGACCGCCGACGCCATGTCGCCAATCTCATCCTTGCTGTTGATCTGCACACGCTTGGTGAGATCGCCCTCGCCTGCCGCCAGATCATCCATCGCCGCGTTGAGCATTTTCAGGCGATTGACCACCCGATGACCCAGCACCACCGCCAGCAACAGCAGCACGCCGCAACCGACCAGTGCCAGGCCGAGGCCGATGCGCCAGCGTAATGTCGCAGCCGCCTCTTGAACGGTCTGTGCGGTGTTGGCTTTCATTTCGCCAGCGGTGCCCTGTGCCGATTGCAGGCGTGCCTGCATGGCCTTGGCGCTGTCCGCGGCTGCGCCTTTGAGGCTGTCGCCGACCAGTTGATCGCTGCTGGCAATCAGCGCAAGGAAACGCTTGTCGAGCTCGGCCAGATCGGTTTCCACCGACGCCGTGGAAACCCCCATCAGCACCTTGCCGATTTCCACGCCGTTGGGATTGATCGAGGCTTCGAGGTAGTAAACCGAAGGATCGTTTTTCGCCGCATCCAGCACTTTATCCAGCGCACGCTCGCCCTGGCCTTTTTCCAGCAAGGCCTTGTTGATCGGGTTTTCGCGATTGAGATAACGAGTCAGATGTTGGCCGGTGGCGTCGTCGTACACCACGAACAGCACGTTGGGGTTGCGCTGGGCACGGCGGGCGAACTCCGACAGCGTCGGTACGTCGCTGTCCCACATGGCACGCGGCGCTACGGATGCAAGCAACTGCGCCATGTCGTTGGCCGAATCCTTGAGATCCTTTTCCAAAGTTGCGCGCAGTTGCGCCTGCTCTTCTTTGAGGCGCGCCGACAGGCCCGCCGTGAGGCGCTGACGAGTACTGGCTGACAGCGCATCGAGACTCGAAGTGACTTCACGTCCGGCCTGCTCCAGCTCACTGGAGAGCTTCTGACTGTCGGCACCCAGGCGCACGGCCAGATCGGCTTCCAGCGCCGTGACCGTGCTCCGCGTCAGGGCGACTGCGACCAGCACCTGCACCAAAAGGGCGATACCAAGGGTAACGAACACCGGCCGCAACAAACGGCTTTGTAACAGTGAGAGAACGGCTGACACTTTAAATCCCTCTACTTCTGACGCCATTAATTTGATGGCACTCTTGTAGACAGATTCACAGCAAAGGTCATGCCGTCCAACAGGCATAAACGACAAAGGCCCCGATTAAGGGGCCTTTGTTTTTCGCATCAACGACTTATCAGGCAAACGGATGACGCAGGACGATGGTTTCGTTGCGGTCCGGACCCGTCGAAATAATGTCGATCGGCGCGCCGATCAACTCTTCAACGCGTTTGATGTAAGCGCGAGCATTGGCCGGCAGCTCTTCCAGGGTCTTGGCACCCACGGTCGATTCGCTCCAGCCCGGCACTTCTTCGTACACAGGCTGCAGGCCTACGTAGCTGTCCGCATCGGTCGGGGCAACGGCATTGCCTTCGGCATCCTTGTAGCCGACGCAGATGTTGATGGTTTCCAGACCGTCGAGCACATCCAGCTTGGTCAGGCAGATGCCCGAGATACTGTTCACATCGATAGCGCGACGCAGGATAACGGCGTCGAACCAGCCGCAACGACGAGCACGGCCGGTGGTAGCGCCGAACTCGTGACCTTGCTTGGCCAGGTGCGCGCCGACGTCATCGAACAGCTCGGTCGGGAACGGGCCGGAACCGACGCGAGTGGTGTAAGCCTTGGTGATGCCCAGGATGTAGTCGAGGAACATCGGACCAACGCCCGAACCGGTCGCTACGCCACCAGCGGTGGTGTTGGAACTGGTCACGTACGGGTAGGTGCCGTGGTCGATGTCGAGCAACGAACCTTGCGCGCCTTCGAACATGATGTCCTTGCCGGCACGACGCAGGTCGTGCAGCTCGGCGGTCACGTCGAGCATCAGCGGCTTGAGCAGCTCAGCGTATTCCTTGCACTCGGCCAGGGTCTTTTCGAACTCGATGGCTGGCTCTTTGTAGTAACCGACCAGCATGAAGTTGTGGTAGTCCACCAGTTCACGCAGCTTGTCTTCGAAACGTGGCATGTTCAGCAGGTCGCCGACACGCAGGCCACGACGGGCAACTTTATCTTCGTAAGCCGGGCCGATGCCGCGACCGGTGGTACCGATCTTCAGCTCGCCACGGGCCTTTTCACGGGCCTGGTCCAGCGCGACGTGGAAGGACAGGATCAGCGGGCAGGACGGGCTGATACGCAGGCGCTCGCGCACCGGTACGCCTTTCTCTTCCAGCTTGGTGATCTCGCGCAGCAGGGCGTCAGGTGCAACCACCACGCCGTTGCCGATCAGGCATTGCACGCCTTCGCGCAGCACGCCCGACGGAATCAGGTGCAAAACGGTTTTCTCGCCGTCGATCACCAGCGTGTGACCCGCGTTGTGGCCACCCTGGTAGCGCACTACGGCGGCAGCATGTTCGGTCAGCAGATCAACGATCTTGCCTTTGCCCTCATCACCCCACTGGGTGCCCAGGACTACGACATTCTTACCCATAACACTTGTCCTCATTCGCGCAAACTTGGTGCCGGCGATGGCCGGCAGGAAAACTCAAGAAGCCAGTGGCGATACTTGCCAAAGCCCGTTCTGCTGAATCAATTGCCGGTCGCAGTCCGCATCACGGGCGGCGGCCAAAGGTTGTCCAGGCAACGCCTGAACGACACGCTGACCCTCACTGCGCAACTGGCAAACCTGCTGCCAGAGTGCCGCATCCGTACTGTCAGGCATCCAGATACCGCCAGACGGTAGCTCGATCTCAGCACGCCCCAGGGTCACCAGGGTTTTCAAATCGGTAGAGAAACCAGTCGCCGGACGCGCGCGACCGAAGTCGGCGCCGATGTCATCGTAACGACCGCCCTGAGCGATGGACTGACCAACGCCCGGCACGAACACCGCGAACACCACACCGGTGTGGTAGTGATAGCCGCGCAATTCGCCGAGGTCGAAATACAACGGCAACTGCGGGAAGCGCACGGAAAGCCGCTCGGCGATCGCCAGCAGATCTTCCAGCGCCGCCAGAACCGGCGCCGGCGCATTGGCCAGACGCTCGCGCGCAGCATTCAACACTTCACGGCCGCCACACAGATCAACCAAGGCGCGCAGCATGCCCGACAGATCGGCCGGCAGACCTTCGGTCAGGGTAATCACTTCATCGATGGCCTTGCGCTGCAGGGCATCGAACAACTGCTGCTCGACTTCACCGGATAGACCGGCGGCGCGCGCCAGACCACGGTAGATGCCGACATGCCCGAGGTCCATGTGCACATCCGGCACATCGGCCAGTTGCAGCATGGCCAGCATCAGGCTGATGACTTCGACGTCGCTGCTCGGGCTGGCATCGCCGTACAACTCGGCGCCCAGCTGGATCGGGCTGCGCGAGGACGACAATGCACGGGGCTGGGCGTGCAGGACGCTGCCGGCGTAGCACAGACGGCTCGGACCCTCGCGACGCAGGGTGTGCGCATCGATACGCGCGACCTGTGGCGTGATGTCGGCGCGGAAACCCATCTGCCGGCCCGATTGCGGGTCGATGACCTTGAAGGTACGCAGATCCAGGTCCTGGCCCGCGCCGGTCAGCAGGGATTCCAGGTACTCGATATGGGGAGTCACGACAAACTCGTAACCCCAGCTCTGGAACAGATCCAACACCTGACGACGCGCGACTTCAATGCGCGCCGCCTCCGGTGGCAGTACTTCTTCGATGCCATCTGGCAGCAGCCAGCGGTCTACCGTTGCCATTACGCCATTCCCCTTTGATCCGGGCGGCCAGCACGAGGGCGAGCCTTGAGTGAAGCAGAAAATGACCGGGGCGTTCAAAACGCACGCGCATGAACGACGCAGCGAAAGGCCTGTTACCGGCTTCGCCCATCACTTTCCTCGAAAAACGCTCGGGCCGTTCAACCCGATGCCTGCAACAAAAACAGCAATCAAACATGCAGACGCAAAAAAGCCGGGAATTTCCCGGCTGCCGCATCATACACACGTTTTCCGAAAGGATCACCCCGCCCGAGGTTTTAGCCGCCGGGCGGAATGATTCAGGTCAACGTCGTGTCAAGGCTTGGCTTTTTCCAGGTAACGGAAGAAGTCGCTGCTTGGGTCGAGGACCAGGACGTCGGATTTGTTCGCGAAGCTTTCACGGTAGGCACGCAGGCTGCGGTAGAAACCGTAGAACTCCTGATCCTGACCGTAGGCCTTGGAGTAGATCGCTGCAGCCTGGGCATCACCGTCACCGCGAACCTCTTCGGATTCACGATAGGCTTCGGCCAGCAACACGCGGCGTTGACGATCGGCGTCGGCACGGATGCCTTCGGCCAGCTCGTTACCCTTGGCGCGGTGCTCGCGAGCTTCACGCTCACGCTCGGTGCTCATGCGCTCGAACACGCTGCGGTTCACTTCTTTCGGCAGATCGATGGCCTTGACCCGCACATCGACCACTTCGATACCCAGCTCTTTTTCCGCCATCTTGTTCAGCGATGCAGTGATGTCAGCCATCAGCGCATCACGCTCACCCGACACCACTTCGTGCAGGGTGCGCTTGCCGAACTGGTCACGCAGACCGGATTCCAGACGACGGGACAGACGCTCGTCGGCGATCTGCTTCAGACCCGAAGTCGCGGTGTAGAAGCGCTCGGCATCTTTCACCCGCCACTTGGCGTAGGCATCGACCATCACGGCTTTCTTTTCCAGGGTCAGGAAGCGCTGCGTCGGTGCATCCAGCGTCAGCAGGCGCGCGTCGAATTTGCGCACCTGGTTGACGTAAGGCACCTTCACATGCAGACCCGGCTGGACATCGGCCTGAACCACACGACCGAATTGCAGCAGCACCGCGCGCTCGGTCTGAGCGACGATGTAGAAGCAATTCCAGCCCACCAGTACCACGACGACGCCAACGATCAGGGCGATCAGCGATTTATTGCTCATCAGCGGGTCTCCCTTGTACGCGTCTGCGGCACGTCAGTGACATGCGGCGTGACGTCCGTGTTGTTGCTGGCGGCCGAACCGGTCACCGGTGCATTACCCGAACTGTTCTGGATCATCTTGTCCAACGGCAGGTAGAGCAGATTGCTCTGGCCGTTCTTGTTGCCGGTCACGAGGACCTTGCTGGTATTGCTGAAGACTTCCTGCATGGTGTCCAGGTACAGACGCTCGCGGGTGACTTCAGGAGCCTTGCGATACTCGGCGACCAGCTTGGTGAAGCGATCGGCCTCACCCTTGGCGCGCGAGATGGTCTCGTCGCGGTAACCGTTGGCATCCTCGATGATGCGCTGGGCCTGACCACGGGCTTCCGGCACCACGCCGTTGGCGTAGGTTTCGGCCTGGTTACGCGAACGCTGCTCGTCTTCACGGGCGCGGATCACGTCATCGAAGGCTTCCTGCACTTCACGCGGTGCCGCTGCGCTCTGTACGTTGACCTGGGTGACAGTGATACCGGTGCGATAGGTATCGAGGAAACGTTGCAGACGCTCCTTGATTTCGCTCGCCATCAATTCACGGCCTTCGGTCAGGACCTGGTCCATGGCGGTGGAACCGACCACGTGACGCAGTGCACTTTCGGTCGCGTGCTGCAGGCTGATTTCCGGCTGATCGACGTTCAGCACGAAGTCCTGCAGGTTGCTGATCTTGTACTGCACGGTCAGTGGCACTTCGACGATGTTCTCGTCTTCGGTCAGCATCTGGCCCTGCTTGGTGTACGCACGCTCACGCGTCACGTTCTCCATGTACTTCTTGTCGATCGGCGGGAAGTAGATGTTCAGGCCCGGGCCGACAGTCTCGTAGTACTTGCCGAAGCGCAGCACCACGGCCTGCTCCTGCTCGTCCACCACGTAAACCGCGCTGTACAGCCAGACGGCCGCCAGCACGACCAGGCCGATGCCGAGCAGACCGCCGAAGCCGCCACTGCTCCTGCCGGAACCGCCGCCGTCATCACCGCGTTTCTTACCACCACCGAACAACCCGTTCAGGCTTTCCTGCAGCTTTCGGAAGGCCTCGTCGAGATCCGGTGGTCCCTTGCGGTCGCCGTTATTGCGGCGCTTGCCACCCCAGGGATCCTGATTATTCGAGTTGCCACCCGGCTCATTCCAAGCCATAGCGCTCTCCATCTGATAAAGCAAAGACGCACCCACGGCGCGCCGACCAATGCTACAGAATGCCTGCCGTCGCGGCACAACCGCTTTTTCAGGCTTTTATTGCAAAGTGTGTTGCTCGATGAATTCCATCGGCTGCAATCCTTCGCGGCTTACCAATCGATTCAGCTCGATCCGGGGCAAACGAACGGCCAGCAGGCTGACACCTTCTTCATCGTATTCTTCTTTCTGCACCGCTCCGAGTTCGAAGAACTGCGCACGCAGTCGAGCGAATCGTTGCGGCAGGCGCAAGGTCCCCACGAACAGGTCACTGCCGAGCAACTCGGCGATCGCTTGTTCGAGCAACTCCAGACCACTGCCATCACGCGCCGACAGCCAGACCCGTTGCGGCTTGCCATCGGCATCGCGCTGGATCTGCGGCTCGACGCCTTCAAGCAAATCGAGTTTGTTATAGACCTCCAGGATCGGCAAGTCCTGAGCGCCAATCTCGCCCAGCACCACCATCACCTGCTCGATCTGCAACATGCGATCCGGTTCGGCCGCATCGATCACGTGCAACAACAGGTCGGAATTGCTCGACTCTTCGAGCGTAGACCGAAATGCCTCGACCAGCTTGTGCGGCAGATGACGAATGAAACCCACGGTGTCGGCCAGGACAATCGGACCGAGGTCGTCAAGCTCCAGGCGGCGCAGGGTCGGGTCGAGTGTGGCGAACAGTTGATCGGCCGCGTACACGTCGGACTTCGTCACGTTGTTGAAGAGTGTCGATTTGCCGGCGTTGGTGTAGCCCACCAGCGAAACGGTAGGAATGTCCGCACGGGATCGGCCACGGCGCGACTGCTCGCGCTGACTGCGCACCTTCTCCAGCCGCCCCTTGATCTGGCGCAGGCGGACCCGCAACAGACGACGGTCGGTTTCCAGCTGGGTTTCACCCGGGCCGCGCATACCGATGCCGCCACCCTGACGTTCAAGGTGAGTCCAGCCGCGAACCAGTCGCGTGCTCATGTGGTCAAGCTGGGCCAGTTCGACCTGCAGCTTGCCCTCATGGGTACGTGCGCGTTGAGCGAAAATATCGAGAATCAGCCCGGTGCGGTCGATCACGCGACACTCGAAAACACGTTCGAGGTTGCGTTCCTGACTGGGCGTGAGGATGTGATTGAAAATCACCAGATCGGCTTCTTCAGCCTTGACCAGGTCGCGCAGTTCCTCGACCTTGCCGCTGCCGATCAGATATTTGGCGGTTGGCCGATGACGCGGCACGTTAAAAAACGCAACGGTCTCGGCGCCAGCCGAATTTGCCAACTCCTGAAACTCCTGCGGATCTTCGCGCGCCTCAGGGTCCTGTCCATCCAAGTGAACGAGGATGACTCGCTCACCACCACCGTGGCGCTCAAAGAACAAAGGAGACTCCTATCAGGCGTTACCCGGCGCTGCATCGGCATCGCCCTGTTCGTTTTCGGTTGCGCTAGGCAGACGAATTGGACGAACCGGCACGACGGTCGAGATAGCGTGTTTGTAGACCATCTGGCTGACGGTGTTTTTCAGCAGGATCACGAACTGGTCGAACGACTCGATCGTTCCTTGCAGCTTGATACCGTTGACCAGGTAGATGGAAACCCCGACTTTCTCTTTACGTAAAGTGTTCAGGTAAGGGTCTTGTAGCGAATGCCCTTTTGACATGTGCCGCACTCCTTTAAGGATTCAATAATAAAAACAGGTAAATTCAGATGGCTTCGGCCGTCACACCCCCAAGGATAGACGGCAATTGCAAGGACTCAGCTCAATATGGAGATGGTCCCGAGGTATTTCAAGGCGCGTGGCAGATTGTCGCAATCAAGACTGTCCAGCCAGTGTAAATCGTCCCAGCTGCGCAGCCAGGTAAACTGGCGCTTGGCCAATTGGCGCGTGGCGATGATGCCGCGCTCCTGCATCTGGGCCAATGTCAGCTTGCCGTCCAGATAATCCCAGACTTGGCGGTAGCCTACCGCACGTATAGACGGCAACCCGGCATGCAGGTCACTTCTTTTACGCAGGGCTACGACCTCGTCGATGAATCCCTGTTCCAACATATTTGTGAATCTTTGTTCAATTCGCTGGTGCAGAACCTGACGATTCGCCGGAGCAATGGCCAGGTTCGCGACAGTATAGGGCAATTGTTGGCGTCCCGAAGCGGCTGCTTCAGTACTTTGCGCAGATTGTTGCTCACGCAGGGTGGTCATGCTCTGCCCGCTGACTCGAAAGACTTCAAGCGCCCGACTCAAGCGCTGCGGATCATTTGGATGAATCCGCGCCGCCGACACCGGATCGATTTGCGCCAACTGATCGTGCAGCGCTTGCCAGCCCAGACGTGCAGCTTCTTCCTCGATCTGCGCGCGCACCTCGGGATCGGCCGCCGGCATGTCGGCCAGACCTTCGACCAGAGCCTTGTAATAGAGCATGGTGCCGCCGACCAGTAGCGGGATCTTTCCCCGCGCGGTGATCTCGGCCATGGCTTGCAGGGCGTCGCGGCGGAAATCGGCAGCGGAATACGCCTCAGCGGGGTCGAGGATATCGATCAGGCGGTGCGGGTATTCGGCCAGCAGCTCTTTCGAAGGCTTGGCGGTGCCGATATCCATGCCGCGGTAGACCAGCGCCGAATCGACGCTGATCAATTGGCACGGCAGCACCTTGGTCAGCTCGATGGCCAGATCGGTCTTGCCCGCAGCGGTCGGGCCCATCAGAAATATCGCTGGAGGGAGCTGGCTCATCAACGACCGCGCAGGAACAGTTTGTCCAGATCGTCCAGGCCCAGTTGGGTCCAGGTCGGTCGGCCATGGTTGCATTGGCCACTGCGCTCGGTGTTTTCCATGTCGCGCAGCAGGCCGTTCATTTCCGGCAGGGCCAGACGCCGGTTGGCGCGGATCGCGCCGTGGCAGGCCATGGTGCCGAGCAGTTCGTTGAGGTGCGCCTGAATGCGGTCGCTGGTGCCATATTCCATCAGGTCCGACAGAACATCGCCGACCAGCCGATTGGCTTCCGCCTGTTTGAGCAACGCAGGAATCTGCCGGATCGCCAGGGTTTCCGGGCCAAGCCGCTGCAACTCAAAACCAAGTCGCTGAAACCACGCCGCATGTTCTTCAGCGCAGTCGGCCTCGCGCTGACTGACCGCCAGCGACTCCGGCACCAGCAACGGCTGACCACTCAGGCCTTCGCTGGCCATGGCGATTTTCAAGCGCTCGTACATGATCCGCTCGTGGGCGGCATGCATGTCCACCAGCACCAGGCCATGGGCGTTCTCAGACAGGATATAGATGCCCTTGAGCTGCGCCAGTGCATAGCCGAGCGGCGGAATATCTTCCTGACCAGCCGGAAGCGCGTTGGCATTGGCTTCTGGCAGCGGCGCGAAAAACTCTTTGTAAGCGGCTTGCGCCTCGGCGGCAGGCACTGTCGATTGCGGCCGCGGCGTGTATTGGTACTGATAGGCACCGCCAGCGCTGGCACCGGATGACGTGTTGAACGCAGGTTGCGCCTGCGGCTGCTCGAGCAGCGCATTGGCGGCCAGACGCATCTCGCCCTGCGGGCCGAATTCGCCCGCCTCGATTCCGCTGGGTCGAACGATCGCCGTGGTGACCGAACCGGCCAGTTGATCTTCCGGTCGCACGTCGCCCAGCGCACGGTGCAGCGTGCCGTACAGGAAGTCATGAACCATGCGCCCGTCACGGAAGCGTACTTCGTGCTTGGTCGGGTGGACGTTGACGTCTACTGCTGCCGGATCGACCTCGAAAAACAACGCGAAGGTCGGATGCCGGCCGTTGAACAGCACGTCGCGATAAGCCTGGCGCACCGCATGGGCCACCAGTTTGTCGCGCACCGCCCGACCGTTGACGAAGAAATACTGCAAGTCCGCCTGACTGCGGTTGAAAGTCGGCAAACCGACCCAGCCCCACAGGTGCAGACCATTGCGCTCGATCTCGATCGGCAGGGCCTGTTCGAGGAAACCGGAACCGCAGATCGCCGCCACGCGCCGCGCACGGGCCGCATCGTCATGGGCCTCGTGCAGGCTGAGGATGGTCTTGCCGTTGTGGCGCAGATGAAATGCCACGTCGAAACGCGCCAGCGCCAGACGCTTGATCACCTCCTGCAGGTGATCGAATTCGGTTTTTTCGGTCTTGAGGAATTTGCGCCGGGCCGGGGTGTTGAAGAACAGGTCGCGAACTTCCACCGAGGTGCCGACCGGATGCGCCGCCGGCTGCACGCGCGGTGCCATGTCGCGGCCTTCGGTCTCGACCTGCCAGGCCTGATCGGCATCGCGGGTGCGCGAGGTCAGAGTCAAACGCGCCACAGAGCTGATCGACGCCAACGCCTCGCCACGAAACCCCAGGCTCATCACCTGTTCAAGGTCTTCGAGGTTGCGGATCTTGCTGGTGGCGTGACGGGCCAGAGCCAGCGGCAGGTCATCGGCAGAAATGCCGCTGCCGTCATCGCGCACCCGCAGCAACTTGACTCCGCCCTGCTCGACATCGACGTCGATACGCTTGGCGCCGGAGTCGAGGCTGTTTTCCAGCAGCTCCTTGATAACAGAGGCCGGACGTTCAACCACTTCACCGGCGGCGATCTGGTTCGCCAGCCGCGGGCTGAGCAGCTCGATGCGCGCAGTGTTCAATACCTGGTTCATTCTTTGGACGCCAGTTCGGTGCCGGGAATGGTCAGGTGCTGACCGACTTTCAGCTCATCACTTTTCAGGTTGTTGGCGGCGCGCAGAGTGGCCGGGGAGACTTGATAGCGCACGCCAATCATCGCCAGGGTTTCCCCGGGGCCGACGCGGTGGTCGCGTGGGCCCTGGGCAATCTTGCCGGAGTCACGCAGCCAGGCGATGTAGGTGCCCGGTGGCGGATTCTGCTGGAAGAACTGGCGCACGCCGCTGCTGATCGATCGGGCCAGCGCCTGCTGGTGGCTGGATGCAGACAGTTTGTTCGCTTCGTTGGCGTTGGAGATAAAGCCGGTTTCGACCAGGATCGACGGAATGTCCGGCGACTTCAACACCATGAAGCCGGCCTGTTCCACGCGCTGTTTGTGCAGCGGCGTGACCCGACCAATGTTGGTCAGAACCTTCTGGCCGACATTGAGACTGGAGGTCAGCGACGCAGTCATCGACAGGTCGAGCAGGACGCCGGCGAGCATGCGGTCCTTGTCGTCGAGGCTGACGTTGCCGGCGCCGCCGATCAGGTCGGATCGGTTTTCACTGTCGGCCAGCCAGCGGGCGGTCTCGGAGGTAGCACCACGATCGGACAGGGCGAACACCGACGCACCGAAAGCGGCTGCGGACGGTGCGGCGTCGGCGTGGATCGAGACGAACAGGTCGGCGCCCTTCTTGCGGGCGATCTCGGTACGCCCGCGCAATGGAATGAAGTAATCGCCAGTCCGGGTCAGTTCGGCGCGGAAGCCTTTCATGCCGTTGACCTGACGCTGCAGTTCGCGAGCGATCTGCAGCACCACGTCTTTCTCACGCTGGCCGCGCGAACCGGACGCCCCCGGGTCTTCGCCACCGTGGCCGGCGTCGATCACGACAATGATGTCGCGCTTGCCGGCCGGCGCTGGCGGCAGCTTTATCGCCGGCTCAGTCGGGGTCACCGGCACTGCCGGCAAGGTCGCCACCGACGGCGTTGGAGCTGGCGGCGGCGCGGCATCGGCCGGGTTGTCGAACAGATCGACCACCAGACGGTTGCCGTACTGCGCGTTCGGCGCCAGCGAGAAACTTTTCGGGGTGACGGCTTTTTTCAGGTCGATGACCACCCGCAGGTCGGTCGGCGTACGCTGGGCCGAGCGCATCGCGGTGATCGGCGTGTTCGCGGTCTGCACGTTCAACGGTGCGCCCAACGTGGCGCCATTGATGTCGATCACCAGCCGGTCCGGCGCGGTCAGGGTAAAGACGCTGTGCTGCACCGGGCCACTCAGGTCGAAGACCAGTCGCGTGTTGTCCGGCGCCCGCCACAGGCGCACGCTGTTGACCTTTGAATCGGCCACAGCGTTGACGGTTACTGCCATCAACATCAGTCCAGCGGCAGCCACCAACGCGCGAAAGCGCATACCAAACCCCATCATTTAATTGGATTCCAATGCCAAAGCGGCACACCAGGCCTCGCCACGCGAGCCCTCGGCTAAAATTTTCAGCGAACGCCCGCTGTCTTGCGGGCCAATGGTAATGGTCAGGTCAGGCTTTGGCAAAAAGCCTGCACCTTTATCGGGCCATTCGATCAGGCACAGGGCATCGTCTTCGAAGTAGTCGCGGATGCCGAGAAACTCCAGTTCCTCCGGATCGACCAGACGATACAGGTCGAAGTGGAAGGCGCGGATGTCACCGATCTCGTAGGGTTCAACCAAAGTGAAGGTCGGACTTTTTACCGCGCCGACATGACCCAGCCCGCGAATGATGCCCCGCGACAGGGTGGTTTTGCCCATGCCCAGATTGCCTTCAAGAAAAATCAGGCCATGGCCCTGGGTCACGCGGGCGATCCGTGCGCCAAAGTCGCTCATGGCCTGTTCATCGGCCAGGTACAGGGTTACTTCAGACACGGTGCATGCTCCTCCAACAACTGACGAATGGCTGGAATCAGATCACTGGCCGCCAGCCCACGGCCGAATTTGCCTTGTTGCAGGCCGGCATTGGCGTGCAGCCAGACGGCCAGGCTTGCAGCGTCGAACGCGTCCATGCCTTGCGCCAGCAATGCGCCGGTCAGACCGGCCAGCACATCACCGAGCCCGCCCGTGGCCATTGCCGGATGGCCTTGATGACATAGGGCCAGACGCCCATCGGGATGCGCGATCAAACTACCGGCGCCTTTCAGAACCACTACCGCTGAATACCTTTTGCTCAACGCCAATGCAGCGGCCGGACGATCGGCCTGTACTTCGCCAGTACTGATGCCGAGCAGGCGCGCCGTCTCGCCCGGATGCGGGGTGATCACGCAATCCCTGGGCAACTGGACAAAACCGCCGGCCAACAGGTTCAACGCGTCGGCGTCCCAAACCTGCGGTACCGACGCATTGGCGGCTGCCGACAACAAGGCGCGGCCCCAGCTTGCCTGGCCAAGGCCGGGCCCGACGACCAATACCGAAACCTTTTCCAGCAGGCCCATCAGTTGATTGGCAGACGAGGTGCCGAGGGCCATGGCTTCCGGCACGCGAGTGAGCGCTGCCGGCACATGCTCGGGACGGGTCGCCAGCGACACCATGCCCGCGCCGCTGCGCAACGCCGTTTCAGTGCTGAGCAGAATCGCCCCGCCGAAACCATGATCGCCGCCGATCAACAGCACATGGCCAAAGCGGCCCTTGTGCGAAGTCGGCGCGCGCGGCGCAAGTGCCGGAAGATTAGCGGCGCTGAGGCGTCGAGCGCAGACAGGAATGTCACTGAAAATGTCATCGGTGGCTTGCAGATCGTTGAAGACCAGTTCACCGATATGATCCGCTGCGTCGCCGGTCAACAGCCCGACCTTCATGCCGATGAATGTCACCGTCAGATCGGCACGCACCGCGACGCCCAGTTCCCGACCGGTGTCGGCGCACAGCCCGGAGGGAATATCGACGGCCACCACCGGTAAACCGCTGGCATTGATGGCGGCGATGGCAGCGGCATACGGCTCACGCACTTGGCCACTGAGACCCGTGCCGAACAGGGCATCGAGGACGACACCGCGCAGCTCGTTCTCTGCCTGCCAGCTCTGCACCGCAACGCCAGCAGCTATGGATTCGGCACGGGCCAGTGCGGCATCACCCTGCAAACGCTGCGGATCGCCGACTGCCAGTACGCGCACGGTCCAACCTGCCCGCAGCGCCAGTGCGGCCACCAGGTAACCGTCACCGGCATTGTTGCCGTGCCCGGCGAGCACCGTCAGTTCATTCACTGCTGGCCATTTGCGCAGCAGTGCGCGCCAGGTGGCGCGGGCGGCGCGCTGCATCAATTCGAAGCCCGGCGTCCCGGCGGCGATCAGCCGTGCGTCGAGTTCGCGCACCTGCGCGGCGCGGTACAGCGCGTCGGGTAAATCATCTTTCGTCTGCGGCATGCGTCTTCGGGCTCCGATGTCTGGCAGAATTATACGCACCTCAGCTCCGGTTTCTCTCGCCTCATGTCCGCCATCACCACAGACCTGCCCGCCCTCGCCCAATCGATCAAGGATTGGGGCCGCGAGCTGGGCTTTCAGCAAGTCGGCATCAGCGGTCTGGATCTGGCCGAGCATGAGCAGCACCTCGCGCGCTGGCTCGAGGCCGGCTACCACGGCGAAATGGACTACATGGGCGCCCACGGCAGCAAACGCTCGCACCCCGAAGAGCTGGTACCGGGCACGCTGCGCGTGGTCTCGCTGCGCATGGACTACCTGCCCGGCGATACCGAAATGGCCAAACGCCTGGCTGAACCTGAAAAAGCCTACGTGTCGCGTTATGCCTTGGGCCGCGATTACCACAAATTGATCCGTAAACGTGTACAGCAATTGGCCGACAGGATTCAGGCGCAGATCGGCCCGTTCGGTTTTCGCGCCTTTGTCGACAGCGCGCCGGTGCTGGAAAAAGCCATCGCCGAGCAAGCCGGGCTGGGCTGGATCGGCAAAAACACCCTTGTACTGAATCGCAAGGCAGGCAGTTATTTCTTCCTCAGCGAGCTGTTTGTCGACCTGCCGTTGCCGGTGGATGAACCGCATCGCAGCGAACATTGCGGCCGTTGCACTGCGTGTCTGGACATCTGCCCGACCAACGCCTTCGTCGGCCCGTACGTGCTGGATGCGCGGCGCTGCATTTCCTACCTGACTATCGAGCTGAAAACCGCGATTCCCGAAGAGTTGCGGCCGCTGATCGGCAATCGCGTGTTCGGCTGCGATGACTGCCAGATCGTCTGCCCATGGAACCGTTTCGCCAGGCCGAGCGGTGAGAGCGATTTCAAGCCACGGCACAATCTGGATAACGCACAGTTGGCCGAGTTGTTTTTGTGGGATGAAGAGAAGTTTTTGAGCAGCACCGAAGGTTCGCCGTTGCGGCGGGCCGGGTATGAGCGCTGGTTGAGGAATCTGGCGGTGGGGCTGGGTAATGCGCCTTCAACGATTCCGGTGCTGGAAGCGTTGAAGGCGCGACGGGATCATCCGTCAGAGTTGGTCAAAGAACACGTGGAGTGGGCGCTTGCACAGCACTCCAGCCCTTCACACCCATAAGAGGGCAAGCAAAGTGTTCAGAGTGCTCATATGCGCGTTGTAACCATATTTCTGGCCGATCTCATTATTGCGTTGGTCTCTCCGTCGGACCAATGGCCACCCGCCTGCAGTACTTTGCAAACTCTCTGTTTACTGTCCTCCAGAAGATAAAGACGCTCCCCACGTCCTTTCGAGGCCGAGAAAAAAACATGCGTTACTTTTCTTCCATCACCGGCTGGGCCGAATTCCTCGTAATACATCCTGGACCTCCTGGCTGCCTGGAGGGGGGACATGTCGCTTTCCACGAGCCCGAAGAATTCGTCGGCCATCGTCTTGTGAGTGGCGTAGAGATAGTCTTCTGCTTCGGGCCTGATTAATTGCCAAGGCCTCTCCGCGGCTTCCTCCACGGGCGCCTTGGCTTTTTTGGCCGCATCCCTGGCGCCTTTTCCACCCTTTTTAATATGTCGTGCCGCTTTGGCTGCGTCCTTGCCACCGGGACTGAGACCTTTTTCAAAGGCTGAAGCCATCTTCCTGCCCGCATTCACAGCAGCTTTTGCACCCGCCGCCAAACCTGCACCGAGCGAAGCCAGCCCGAGACCGAAACTGATCCAGCCCAGTATCTCGCCTGCTTGAGAATCCGGTGCCAGCTCATTGACCACTTCACTGGCAATACCCGCCAGGCCTGAAGTCACGGCCAGGCCCAGCGCCGCCACTGCCCATGGCGTCGCCGCGCCCATCGTCAACACGCTGGCAACGATCCCGAGAATACTGAGTCCGATGCCCAATATCGATTGCCAGGAGATATGCCCGGTAGGGTCGACACGATTGACAGGGTCGCCCAGGCAATAACTGTAGGCATTCAATCCGCCCGCGCCGAACGGACTCATGCTGTCGGGGGCGAGGAATCGCATCAATGTCGGACTATAGGCCCTGTAACCGTTACCCAGCAGATAAAGCCCGGTCACCGGATCCAGCTGCTCGCCGTTGAACCCCGCCAGGCTGAACAAACCACCCTCGGCAGGACGATGGCCGTAAGGGCTGTAGGCGCAATCGGTGAGCTGTTCCTTGCCCAGCGTTGCCAGCACGCTTTGCTGCTGATCGGTCCCAAATAGCTGCGCGCCAGCGTGCAAACCAAATTGCTGTTGGCCCACCAGCGCGCCACCGTGACGCACAACACTGGATGAGCTTTCACCACTCACCTCATTGGCGACCCGGCCTGCGTGGTAGTAACGCTGCACAGTTGTCTTTTCGGGTTGCGACAGTTCAACCAGATCGTCGAAACCGTCGTAATGGTAGCCACGAATGACTGATCCCCCTGCGCCGGACAACTGCTCAAGACGTCCGAAGGCGTCATAGGCCAGAGTCCGCGCCTGGTCGTCCTTGATCATCCTGCCGTTGGCGTCGTATTCCAGCGTCACTGCCGGTGGATAGTCGACATGGGAATGTTTGACTGCGCTGAGCTGGGCGGGATCGGGATTGTCATAACTGAACGTGGTCAGATTCACGCCCAGCGGGAACTTAGTCTGCACGGTGAGGATGTTATCCAGCGCATCGAAGGTGAACGTTTGCTGGACAATTTCCTTGCCATACGGATCGCGGGGCTTGTGGGTGCCGGCACAGTCGTACTGGATCAGACGCCCGCGCACATCGTAAGTGAATTGCTCGTCACGCAATAGTTGCGTGCCACGCCTGGAGACTTTCTGCGCCAGTTTGCCAGCCAGCGTGTAAGTCGACTCCAGGGTCTGGTCCGGCTGGCCCTGAATCTCGAATGTACGGCGGGTTTCGCGACCGATATCGTCATAGGCAAACCGGGTGATCATCTGACGCTTGATCGAGGTTTCTTCGGTTTTAGTCCAGTCCAGCATCCCCGTCTGTATGTTGTAGTGGAACTCGGTTTTCAGCGTGCCCTGCGAGGTGGATAGCAGGCGACCATGCTGATCGTATTCGGATGTGCTTTCGGCTCCGAGTACATCGACATGGGTGATCGGCCGCCCCTGCAGGGACCAGGTACGGGATGTTGCTTTCGTGACGGCACCAAGGGTCGTCGTTTCGGTTTTCACGCGCCCGGAAGGGTAATAGGTGAAACGGCGTTCCCTGCCGTTTTCGGTACAGGTCAAGGGATTGCCGCTGACGGGGTCATAAGTCATGGTCGTGACCAGCCCCCCCGCCTTGCGCTCAGTCAGCAAACCGCCCAGATCGCGCAAGTAAGTGAATTCGGTTTTCTGGCCATCAGCACTCTTGAACCACTGTGGCTGAGTGAAGCCCGCTTCATAGCCAGCCTCGGACTTTCGTCCGCCCACGGTACTTTGTATCAAACGACCCAGACCATCGTAGGCCTGCTGTCCCAACGCTTTGTCATCGACCTTGATGCCGATCGGCAGCCCTTCATCGCTATGTTCGGCGTAGTCGGTCACTACCTCACTGGCGTCAGGCAGGACGGTGCGAATTATCCGGTCAAAAACGTCGTATTCATATCGAGTGGTATTGCCGACGGGATCTGTCTCGCTGGTTGTGCGCCCGAATCCGTCATAGGTGTAAACGGTCTTGCCGAGACTCTTGTTCTTCAGATTGAAGCTCTCGACACTGAGCGGTTTACCGAAGTCGCTAATGACGGTGAGTGTCTTGCCCATCCCCTGGAGCCGGGTGGTTTGCTGGCGAAGGACCGGATCCATCTCGCTGTGTTCGATACGCCCATCGGCATGCAGCGTCTTGCAGACCTGGCCCCAGAATCGAATTCGTAGCGGGTGCTGACCGGATACGGCTTGCCATCACGCCAATCCGTCAGCGTCGCTTTCACCCTGTGACCGACCGAATCATGCAGGGCAGAATAAAGCGTGCGCGTCTGGATGAGACCGTCCTTGTCGGGATGGTCGCAGTCCTTTTCCTGAACGGTGACTACCCGCTCCAGGCCGTCATAGGTCACTCTTTGCTCGCCGCCAACGGGATCGGTGGTCACCACGGTAGCCGGCTGCTGTTTGCTGGCAGCCAGATAGGCCCACCGGGTAGAAGCAGCATAGGGGGTGCCGGAAGCAACCGTTTTGCACACTGCGCGGCCGATCGCATCGTATTCATGCTCGATGCGCTCGCCCTCGACAGCGATTTCAGAGACCTGTAATCCGGTCAGCGTCGACAGCACTTTCTCACTGGCCTGTAACGCGCCGTCAAATCCGCGTGTGCTGGACTTGACCCGCAACCTGTCACCCTCAAGCTCATAGGAAAATTTGGTAGAGGTTTTTTTATCATTCAGAATGATGCTTTGCTCTTTCGTGGCCCCGTGCTTGAGCGGGTCCTTGGGCGCGTCCAGGTAACTGCGTTCGGTTTTCGAACGCAAGACCTCAACACCTTCCACAACTTCGTAAAAACGCTCCGTGATCGGTAATACGGATGGCAGTTCCGCACCTTCCAACGCCGGGTGCAGGGCATAGTCGTAGTACGTGACCGTCGCAGCACCGCCCGACGCGGCAGCGGTGACCGTCCTCTTCCTTGGAAATCTGGAAAACCCCAGCGGATCCTCCGGGCAATTGTCGCCTCCGCTTGCCGGATGAAACTCCGTCGAAGTCGTCACCCCGTTCGGCTCGACGTGCCTGATCAGGTTGCCTTCGCCATCGAACTCGGTGACGGTCGTTTCCTCGCGCTTCTGCTGAGTGGGCCGATCGAGGTAAGTCACCGTCTGAACCTTGGGCAGACGGAATTGCGCCAACTGCTCATTGAAAGGTTTGGCGACAGAACCGTGATACTCCGTGGCGGTGGCGATCTGGGCGTCGCCACAGGTTGTAACCTCAGCCACCAACAGATGGAACTTGTTGTAGGTGCGTTTAATGCGGGTATGGACTTTGCCGCTCACCAGCAACTGCTCGTCCGAGGTGTAGACATAGTGACCGGGCGCCAGATAGAGCGGATCCAGATCATTGTCCGTGGCCGGGAGAAGGCCTTGTCCGAGAAAATTATGGTCGGAGTATGTGTATGCCCTGCAAAGCCGGGGCTGGCCACGTCCTGGATAAGCATCGTGAGCAATGACAAACGGGAGTGTCTTTTCCCCGTCATTGACGAAATGGTGACCCTGGCGCTTGTAGCGAATGATTTCTACGCCACGCAACGGGTTGACGACGCGCCACAAATAGCTGGCCCCATCGATGATTTCATATTCCAGCTCCCAGCCGTTACCGACCGGAAGCTCGATGGCCGTTACCCGACTGTTTTTCAAGAGCAACTTGTAGGTTGAACTGGACGAAGTGTCAGGATGCCGGGTCAACTTCACTTGACCTTCAGTACGGGTAATTTTCAGCAGGCATCGTTTGGCATCACGGATTTCCGCCAGTCTGGGAAACTGATTGAATAATTCATGCTTGAGCGAAATGCTCACACCGTTCGCCGCGATTATTTTTTCCGCTACGGCGACCTGAGTGCCAGCCAGGATCTTGAGCAGTTCACGCCGACCATCCTTGTATCGAACTTCATAGCGCCCTGCTCCGGTCATCAATACCTTCGCCGTTTGCAGCTTCATTTCCCTGAACTTCAGACCGGTAGATGTTTCCACAGCCTTGTAGCGCTCACCGTTGGACAGCGTCATGACTTTGCTGAGCATGTCGTAATTGGTCATGGTCAAAGACCAGCCGATGCCGAAACCGGAGTCCGCCTGGTTGAGCGGATTGAAGCTCAGGGAAAGTGCAAATTCAGGACCGTTAAGATCCGACGAGTGCACCTTTCCCAAGGAAAAAGAGCTCGTGTACATGCCGGTGCGCGGGTCAACGCCTCCTGATACAAACTCACCAAAGTTGAAAGCGTTTGAATGAACAGCGGAAGATGAATTACTTGCCATTGAAAAACGTCCCTTTATTTCAAGATTGTGCTACTGGCAGATCAAAAAACGGCCAGCGAGAACCCGCTGACCATGCAGATGAAATCAGGCAAATTGTTTTGTCGAACGCTTCGATTCACCCAGAATGAAAGTTCGCTGCTCTATATCACCTTTGATACCAAGCCAGTGCTCCGTACCGAACTCATCAATAACGGCAACTTCGAAGGTTTCGCCGGTTGCCGGCTTCTCCTCTGTCTGCAGAGTCGTGCGCTGCACAAGAGTCAACACGCCCTGCACATCGTTAATCGGAAAGGTAATGTAACCGAGAGGAGTATTGACCGAGGCCGATCGTCCGTATATCGGTGCCAGATAACCATAGAAAGTTCTGCCGCCGCCACTGTAGTGGTTTATCGTGCCTGACGAGTACACCATCACTGCATCTTCAGCATCATACGGGTTAAGCTCTATATCGTTGCTATACCAGTCGAGCAGCTGAATCTGACGACCGTCAGCGTGAAGTCCGAGATGAAAATACTGAATGCGTTCCTCGTAGACTCTTTCACTGAACGTGCCGTACTTGTGAAGAGAAAAACTATTCTGGTTATATTTTTTCGGCGGGATCGCCTCAAGCGTGACACTGCTGTCAAAACCAATTCCGTTACTTCGCAATACCACGTTATCCATAACGATCTCAGCGGCTACTTCCATGACACCAGGCCGGGTGGCCGAAACCCAAAACTGAAAAATCTGCACCGGATCAGAGTCGTCGCTTATCCCGTTATGCGTGGCACGGGGGATTTCGGTAATCCGCGGTGCCCCACCTGACATTTCGTGGGCATAACGGTTTTCCTGCAACGAAACGCTCCAGGCCCCTTCCAGCGGCCGAGCACCGTTATAGTCAATAAGTCGCAGGGACTGTAAGGCGGGGTGCCCATGCAGTGATGCACCATCGCCGTTGTTATCGATCCCGTGCAGAAGCACCAACACGCGCACCTGCATACGTCCATTGGCATACAGCACTTTATGCTGGCCCGACCTTGTGGCGTCGAGTTTTACCTCGATACGAGAAATACCAATATGATCATTAAACATTTAACAATACCTGGCTGACTGAAGATTTCGCCCTTTAAGGACTCAGCAAAGTATTGAGGCTAGATTTAAATAATAACAGCTGCGACATTAGACAAATTATGAGGAAGTAATATTTCAACATCACCTCCAACAACTCACATAAATACTAATATCTTGAAGAATCGTGAGTTTTATACAACCGCCTGCAACAACTCCCCTGCCATCCTTTGGTTCTGGCACTCAATGATTGCTCCCCTCCCGACCTGACCGTCACAGAATCAGAAGCGGAGCCATCGAGTAGTCTATTTCTTGTCTGGCTATGTCAGAAAAACAAAGGAGTCGTTACTTTAACCAATATTCAGTCACTCTCTGAACCTGTCGAAAAACCGCTCTCCGAGGACTCACTATCGGAGTCGGACTGTAAAACTACCTCCTCCGTATGGATTTCCACCTTTCGATCCATACTGGAATTTTCAAGATACTGACCAATCCGCTGCCTTGACGCGGCACTCAGCGGATTATTCAATAAACCGATGAACAGATCCTGGGTATCCGGAATCTCTAACAGTTCATATCCCACGTCTGAAATATTATTATCATGCAATGCCACGACACCCAGTTTCGTGAGCCGATCTATGCCTGAAGGAACGCTGGTAAGATTTGCGTTGCTCAGCATCAATCCGGTCAAGCCAGCCATGTAGCCTACATGCGGAGTAACTGTCAGAGGATTGTTTGCCAGATTCAAGCGGGTAAGCGTTTCAATTCTGGACAATCCTTCAACTGTGGCCTCGGATAGTGTCAGCGAGCACCCGTCCAGCGCAAGATCGCTTAACTGGCGCATTTGAAATATTCCTGACGGGAATTCCTCTGTCTTTATGCCAAAGACTCCCAAAGATTGAAGATTTGGAAAACTGTCAAGAAACGCACCTATCCGTGCTATCGGTTCATTTGCGGTCAATATCAACTCTGTTACATATTCAAACCGGCTGGACAACCTTGGTAATTCACCCGAAAAATCAACGTAGTGAGAAAAATGATCGTCTCCCTCGTCCCACTTCGAAACCGACTTGCGTTGCCAGATAGCTTGCAACTTTGTGCTGAACTGCTCGCGAGCCTGGCGCTGTCCGGCGGGTGTCGGCGCGCCTTCTGGTTGCGCTGCCGGCGTATGGGGGAATGCCTCTTCGGCAGTCCATACCGCCAATTCCTCACGCAACGTCGCAAGCTCTGTTTCCAGGCGAAACAAAACCTCTGATGAATCACTCTTCAAGCGCTCAGTGATAAATGCCGTCACCTCCTCATCTGGAAGATGCGGATATAGATTACGTACGCGCTCTACAACGGACTTCGGCGATAGCGGGTTGTCGTCACCTCCCCCTCGCAGATGCCCCGTTTGCCCATATCGCGCGATGGCAGGATCGGCGGTAACCGGAAGCGTCGGCAGCCCCAGCAATTCGTTCACGGCATGGTGCGACGGCAACGGCAGTGCACGGATCAGCTGTTGCAGTGCCGCGCCCCCACCTTCTGTCACACCCAGCAAACGGCGATGCCCGGGCAACAACACAAGCCAGATGGCTGAATACAGATCCTTCGAGTCCTCAGGTATTTGGGCGTCGCTGCTTTGGATGACATAGCCATCATCCTCACGAATCAGTATGTGACGAAACGGCGACCGGGCGTCGCCGCTAGTGCTGAGCACAGGCCCGTCCCCAGCCCCCTGGCGAATCTCGAAAGCAATCTGCCGCGGCCAGTTCGCGAGATTTCCGAGCATATGCAGCACTAGCCGATCACTGTCCAGATTGGATACCGCCTCCAGATAAATACCTTCCCTGGCCCTCGCCAGGCGAATATCCCGAAGCGCCACCAGTGCCTCTTTCGCCACTCGCTGTGGCATGCCAGGCTGGTTGTGCATATGTAAACGCTCGGCGGCGCTCATGTTGCGCCATATCGCCAGTGCAGCCGTTTTCGGTAGATTTGGAAATACCCGGCGCATCCGTAAAGTATGTTCATCGCAATTGGCTTCAAATGCGTCTTCCAGTTCCTTGAACCTCGTAAACCGCTCAGGTGCGGCCCCGCGTCCCTGCGCCTGAATCTTCTGATCAAGTTCGAAGCGCCTGATGGTGTCCTCCAGTAAAAACGGCGCAGGACGATCATTAATGAGCACATCGCGCAGGACGACTTCATCGACGCCACTCACTGCCAGCAGGCGTGCAACCGTGGCGTCGGAAAACTGCGCCACAGAACGACCCATCCGGCGGAAAAGTTGTGCGGTTTGTACTGATATTGAATCGGTGACGGTGGCGAAATCGCTGTCAAGCGGGCCCCAGAACCGGCCCTCGCTGTCGAGTTTCATCAGCGGGCCGGAAGGGTCGAGTTCACTGGCCAGCGTGGCACGAAACAGGCCACTCTCGACATCCAGCACCACTTGCACCATATGGTCATCGTCTACGGCAACATACTGACGCTGCTTCACGATCCGCATGCCTTGCGCATCGAACTCGCCGAGTTTTTTGGGTGTGGGTATCCAGTAATCTGCCAGTGAAGACTTCGCGACGTGCATCGTGAGTTCATTGATCACGGAAGAACTCGGGTTCACGCTCACCCAGATCTCTGGCGTCAATGCGGCCGGGTCAGGCGCCAGAGAAGGATGCGCGGGTTCCAGGCGGCGCGGGATGGGCAGAGCCGGCGTTGATGAAGAAACGGAGGATGACCAGTGAGCATCCTCTACGCTGAAATCGGGGGTTTTGGTTGGGGCGGGTACAGGTTTGACTCTGGGCGGTTTGCCAGTCATGACTACTCATCCTTGATATATGGGTGTGTTGGCCCCCGCATAGCTGGAGGGCCAACGCTAGATATAAATAACAGCACGTTGGGTGCGATTACCTGATAACTGAACACCGCAGCTTATCGGTAGTCGTCATGCCAAAAAGCATATATATATCTATTCCATCCACCGACATTGCATCAGTGGAGACTCAACCTCGCTCCAGGTATAAATTACGCTCGTAGAAGTTCACGCGAATCGCCAGCCTATGCTCCGTGCCGTGTTCATCAATGGCCAGAAAATAAAGTTTATTTCCGTATTTGAATGCCTTTCCGATTTTCGAGTATTCCGACAGGGCTTGCACGACGGTAAACTCGCCGTCGCTCTGAACCCTGACAGTATAATTCTCGTCCTCCCAGGTATGGGCGTCGGGGAAAAAAGCGAATACAAAAGGATCACCTTTAACCGGCAAGGACACTGTCACCTCACGGGTTTCAGGGCTGGCAAGAATGACCTTCATATAATTGGTTTTGCTTTCATTAAGCCTGTTACCCCCCGCAAAATCATGATCAGCCCCTTTCTCTATACCGTCTACAACCCAATCGACCAGCTTGATCTGCTGCCCCCGCGGATACAGTCCCAGACGATAGCTCCAGATCCGATTACCCGGCAATTCGTCGCCGCGCCGGGTTTGATACCAACGAAATTCTTCCATGGAGTACGCCGAAGGGGGTTGTGCTTCGATGGTTACACTGCTGTCCTGGACACTGGAAAGTGTGGTTCCGTTGCTGAGAATCCTCTCACCGTTCAGAGACAGACGCGCGCCAATCCGGGTGGTCCCGGCGCTGGACGTGGATACCCAGAACGTGCGCACCTGCGGATGGGCACTATCATTTTCCAGATCATCGTCGTGAACCTCTGAGGCAGTGAGTAAAGGCCTTGCCTCAAGGGTAAAGCGACCTTGCACAGTGCTCGCGGCCCAGCCGTCGCGCAACGTATTGCCGGTGCTGTAATGAATGAGTTCGATACTGTCCATTACATCAGCCGGTACGTGCATGGTATTGCCGTCGGCGTCTACCCCGGTAACCAGAACTTGAACCTTGACCTGCATCCGGCCATTACCAAACAGTGTTTTGCTGCGAGTACTGTCATTGGCGTCGAACTTGACGCTTAAACGGGCGAGGCCTGTAAGTACTGGCGCAATGGTTTGCTGACCGTGTGTAGCGTCCATGCTTTCACTCATGATGCATTTCCTTGACAAGTTGTATTTGAATATTGACATCGAAAATATGCCAACAAAAAAACTACAGACCCTTCAAATAAACAGCAAAGCGAAAAATGTAAGAAACATACACTTGCAAGTCCATGGCGATTTACCGGACTTTATTCGACAGGCCAATATTCCATGCAAAAGATATTAATGCTCGTCGTTATAAACGAATTTTGGCATTTCCCAATGGAAACGGATGGCAAGCAGACGTAACAAAAACCCGCCGAATAGTGTGATCAAAATGGCTTGTTCGCTCGGCACATTCAAATAAAGACACAGCATGTAGCACCACGCGGCAGCGAAGGAGACACTCGCATACAGTTCGCGCCGAAAAATCAGCGGAATGTCGTTGCAGAAAATATCCCGCAGGATGCCGCCGAATACCCCGGTGATCACGCCGCTGACCGAAGCCACCAGCATGCCATGGCCCATTTCCAGAGCGGTCATGCAGCCGATCAGCGTAAACGCCACCAGACCGACAGCGTCGAGCACCAGGAACAGCGAGCGCAGATGGCGCATCCAGCGCGCGGTGAATACGGTGAACATTGCCGCAACCGAGGTCAGCACCAGGTATTCCGGGTGCTTGACCCAGGTCAGCGGATAATGCCCAAGCAACACATCACGCACTGAGCCACCGCCCAACGCCGTGATGCAGGCAATCAGCACCACACCGAACCAGTCCATGCCGCGACGACCGGCAGACAGCGCGCCAGTCATGGCTTCAGCGGTGATGGCAATCAGATAGAGCATCAGCAACATGGGGGCAATCCTGGCAGTGAGGCGCGCAGTTTAGCCACTAGGCGCCGGCACCGACAGAGATGACGCTAAGCTCGCTCCGATTCAAAGCCGCCGTCATGGGTGACGGAACGGAATGCCGGCGGTGGGATTTCAGAAAAAATGAAGTATCAACCGCGTTCCAGCCTTAAGCTTCGCTCTTTAAAGTCAGTGCGGATAGCCAACTTATGCTCAGTGCCGAATTGATCCAGAGCGGTGAAGCGAAAAACTTCCGATCTGTCGGCAGGCAATTGATCTCGTGCCACGGGGGACAATACCTGGACAACCGTCAGTTCTCCGACGCGGTCGTTGACTCGAACCTCATAGTCCTTCTCGCGATGAATGAAACTGATGGAGTCAGGCGTCGAGCCGGAAGTCTCGGCATACGGTAACGAGACGTTAAAAACTTCCCTGTCCGGGCGAAGCAGAATTCCTGCCTGAAACGCTGCATTCCATGCTTCGACTTTATTACCGAAAGCAAATACAACATTCTTTACCGGACCTTCAGCAATCCAGTCCACCAACTTGACTTGCTGCGAATGGGGATACAGGCCGAGATAGTATTTGTAAATACGTTGATTCCTGAATCCGCCGTCGTACCAGACATCTTCCCAACGGAATTGCTCAATCGCGTAGGTGACCGGCAGGATGGCTTCAATGCTGATACTGCTGTCATGCCTGCTCGACAGCGTTGTCCCATTACTGCGGATGACGGTGTCAGCAAACTTTATGGAAGCACCGATCTGAATGGTTTCAACATTTTCGCTGGAAACCCAGAATGTGCGTACCCGGCGCTGGTCCGAGGCATCCTCGTTGACATCATCCTCATCTTCCATAGCGTTGGGGTTGTGCGCTACCGCCAAGGTGAAACGGCCCTGCTCCGCGCTGGCTCGCCACCCATTGCGCAAGGTTTTGCCGCTATCGTAGTGAATAAGACGGATACTCTCCATGACCTCGTCGGACACAGCAACGACGTTACCATCGCGATCCAGACCAGCAACTACGACCTGGACTTTGACCTGCATGCGCCCATTGGCGTAGAGCACTTTGCTGCGACTGGATGCGCCGGCGTCAAATTTTACAGCAAAACTACCGATGCTTTCTGCGACGCCAGACTCATCGGATTGACGACGTAACGCATTCAATTGTTCACTCATGAATTACTTCCTTGCCAGACATAAACTCGAACATTACGTGGTTCGCAACACTGAGCAGCATGAATAACATACGCCAAGGAAAATCCATCACCTGAAAGTGTTAATAAAACAGACGAACGCAGGCACCCCTCATTCAAGAGACATCCTGATTGAAAAACTTCAAAGGTCTGACCTTACGCAAACACACAGTAACAAACTTCCAGACACAAGCTTACACTTCCAGAGCGAGAACAATTCACCGCCAGACCCAATGTCAGTATGGAAACAACAGATAAATACATGACATGCAACTTCCAAACAGTTGCAGCACTAACGCCGGCATAAACAGCGTTGAAAGGTCAGCGGCTGTCATTGCAACAGATGCCGCCGATCAGGGTGAACGCCTTCAGATCGTTTCGCGCAGGGGCGCCACGCTCCAATGCAGGAGCCACCTGTGGCAGCTCCTGCACAACACCATCAGAACTTGATGAAATGCTTACGGTAATGCTGCAACTCGGCGATGGATTCGCGAATGTCGTCCAGCGCCAGGTGCGTGCTGCCCTTCTTGAAGCTGTCACGCACGTCCGGCGCCCAGCGCGCGGCCAGTTCCTTGAGTGTGGAAACGTCGAGGTTGCGATAGTGGAAGTAGCTTTCCAGCGCCTTCATGTGGGTGTAAAGGAAACGACGGTCCTGGCAGATGCTGTTGCCGCAGATCGGCGACTTGCCCTTCGGCACCCATTGTTCCAGGAAGGCGATGGTTTCGGCTTCGGCCTCGGCCATGCTGATGCGGCTATCGCGCACACGCTGGGTCAGGCCGGAGTTGCCGTGAGTGCGGGTGTTCCACTCATCCATGCGCGCAAGGACTTCGTCGCTGTGATGGATGGCGATTACCGGACCTTCAGCCAATGTGTTCAGCTCACTGTCGGTGACGATGGTAGCCATTTCGATGATCACGTCGTTGTCCGGGTCCAGACCGGTCATCTCCAGGTCGATCCAGATCAGGTTCTGCGGGTTTTGCATATTCGGGCTCCTAGGCAATGCTGCGCAGTTTAGCCTAGGCCGGTGGCCGGGCGTGCTAAACTCGCGGCCGTTTTACCTAATCGCTGCATTCTTCAGACGGAACACCCATGGCCAAACGCCAACTCAATCGTCGTCAAAACTGGCGCATCGAAAAGATTCAGGGCGAGCGCGCCGCACGCGCCGCCAAACGCGAGTCCTCGGCGGTCGAAGCCCTCGAGGGCGGCGACCTCGGCCCTGAGCAACACGGTCTGGTGATCGCTCACTTCGGTGTACAGGTCGAAGTCGAGGCCGTTGACGGCGAACTCGCCGGTCAAGTGTTCCGCTGTCACTTGCGCGCCAACCTGCCGGCGCTGGTCACTGGCGACAAAGTCGTCTGGCGCGCCGGCAACCAAGGCATCGGCGTGATCGTCGCGCAACTGCCGCGCAGCACCGAACTGTGCCGCCCGGACAGCCGTGGTCAGCTCAAGCCGGTTGCCGCCAACGTCGACATGATCGTCATCGTCTTCGCGCCGCTGCCCGAGCCCCACGCCAACCTGATCGACCGCTATCTGGTTGCCGCCGAACATGCCGGCATCCGCCCGCTTCTGCTGCTGAACAAATTCGACCTGATCGACGAGCAGAACGCCCCGGCGCTCAACGCGTTGCTGGCGGTGTATCGCACGCTGGGTTACCCGGTGCTGGAAGTTTCGGCGCACCACGGCGACGGCATGGAACAGCTGCAAAAGCAGCTCGACGGGCGCATCAGCGTATTCGTCGGCCAGTCCGGCGTCGGCAAGTCGTCGCTGGTCAACAGCCTGCTGCCGGAAGTCGAAACCCGTGTCGGGCCGTTGTCCGAGCTGTCCGGACAGGGCACGCACACCACCACCACCGCGCGTCTGTTCCACTTCCCCGGCGGCGGCGAACTGATCGACTCCCCGGGCATCCGCGAATTCGGTCTCGGCCACGTCAGCCGCGCCGATGTCGAAGCCGGTTTCATCGAGTTCGACGACCTGCTCGGCACCTGCCGCTTCCGCGACTGCAAGCACGACCGCGAACCGGGTTGCGCGCTGCTCAAGGCGCTCGAAGACGGCCGCATCCAGCAGCAGCGCATGAACAGCTACCGCTCGATCATCGCCAGCCTGCCTGAAAACGGCTATTAAACAGCCGCGCCGGCAACCCCGCGCCATGGGTTGCCGGTTGTCGGATCGCATCTGACACAATCACTCCCTCCTTAAACATCAGCCCTGTCTGTAGGCTTTTGCGCGCCTGCCTGCAGGACCTTTCTGTTTTGCCGCTTGGACCTTGTAGGTCTTTGCCAGCGGCCTACATTCGTTTCCTCCTTCGCTTACTGCGATCCAAGAGGAATCCAATGCAAAGCTGTCATTCATTCATCAGCCAATCGTCTCGCATCGCCCACGTGTGCAATCCCCCCAGAATCGTCAGCACGAACAGCCTGCACACGGTGGTGTAACCATGCGCAAGGCACTGTTTATCGGCATCAATGACTATGCGCATATCTGCGGGTTGAGCGGCTGTTGCAACGACGCCATGGCCATGGCGTCGGTACTCAAAACCAACGCCAATGGCGACCCCAATTTCAAGAATGTCGTGTTGACGTCCGCTGAGGACTATCTGAGCCGGGAGAAAATCGAGGACCAGATCCGCGAGTTGTTTTCCGGCGACAGCAACGTCGCTCTGCTGTACTTCGGCGGCCATGGTGATTTCGACGCCGACAGCGATGAAGGCATGCTGATCCCCCAGGATTACCGTACCCCCAAGGACGGCATCCGCATCAGCGACATTCTCAACTGGGCGGACAAAGCCACGCGGATCAAAAACAAAGTGATCATCCTCGACTGCTGCCAGAGCGGCTCGGCCGGCGAAGTGCGAGCCTTGCGCAGCGAGAGCAGCATGGTCGGCGAAGGCATGAGCATTCTCACCGCTTGCAAAAAAACCGAGCCGGCCATGGAGGGCGCGCAGCATGGCGTATTCACCGGCCTGCTCCTGCAAGCGCTGCATGGCGGCGCGGCGAACATCCTCGGCAAGATCACCCCCGGCAGCCTGTATTCCTTCGTGGACAACGCCCTCGGCGCCTGGGAACAGCGTCCGGTGTTCAAGACCAATGTGTCGCAGTTCATTTCCCTGCGCGAAGTCTCGCCGCTGATCCCCAAGGACATCCTGCGCAAATTGCCGGACTGGTTCGCCGAAGCCGAATCGGTGTTCCCGCTCGACCCCAGCTATGAGCCGACTGAAAAGGCGTTCGTGCCCGAGCATGGCGAGGTCTTCGCCCAGTTGCAGAAGTGCAACCGCCACAGCCTGATCGAACCGGTCGACGCCGAGCACATGTATTACGCCGCCATTCACTCGACCGGCTGCCGCCTGACGGCACTCGGCGCCTATTACCGCGAACTCGCCCTCAAAGGACACTTCTGATGCCCGTCTTTATCAGCTACCGCCATATGGATCGCGCTCATGCGATTGCCATCAACACCCGCCTGACTCAGGCGAAGATCAGGACTTACCTGGACGTGCTCGATCCGGAATCGCAGACCACCGACGACATCACCGAGGTCATCACCCGCAACATCACCGAATGCACGCATTTGCTGGCGGTGGTGTCGGAGAGGACAGCGCTGTCGTGGTGGGTGCCATTTGAGATTGGCGAGGCCACGATCAGCAACCGGCGGATCTGTACGTTCAAGACCGGGCCGGCGGAGCTGCCGATCTATCTGGACAAGTGGCCGAAGCTGAGTACCGCTAGCGATCTGGATTTCTTTATCGAGGCGTATCGGGATGAGGTGTCGAACCAGCGCTCGATGACGCTGGACTCGATCAGCGAGTCGGTGAAAGGGGCCTACAAGCGCGATGCAGAGATGTTTCATGAACAGTTGAAGAATCGGATTCGTCGTGGGTTCTAGAATGTAGTCACTTTCGAAAGGCCCCTCACCCTAGCCTTCTCCCGGAGGGAGAGGGGACTGACCGAGGTGAATGTTCCAAGTACGCCGACCTGAAATACTGAGTCGAACTCGAATTCGAAAAGCACACAAATCGGCTCCCTTTCCCCCTCGCCCGTTTGGGGGAGAGGGCTGGGGTGAGGGGGTTGCTCTTGGCAACGCACCAAATACAAAGCCGAAAATCAGCCCAAAAAAAACCGACATCACTGTCGGTTTCTTTTTCAATCATTGCTTCGGCGCTGGCGCAGCCCCACCCGGCTCAGCCGGCTTCGGCGCGGCGTCATCGAACAGATTCAAGCGTTCGCGCAACTCGTGAGCCGGCACTGGCTGCTTGTCCGCCGGCAATGCGTTCGGATCAACCGGGGCTGCCGGAGCAGCACCGTTCTGCCCCTGATCCGCCGGTTTCGCCGCCTCAGGACCCTGCGCACCTTCAATCGCCGCCTGGGCTTTTTTGGTCAGCACGACAATGTCGATCCGGCGGTTCACCGGGTTGAACGGGTTTTCCCGGTCGAACAATGCCGACGAGGCATAACCCACCACACGCGCCACTTGCGCATCCGGATAGCTGCCGGCGACCAAGGCACGACGAGCCGCGTTGGCACGGTTGGCCGAGAGTTCCCAGTTGCCGTAATCGCCAGTGCCGATGTATGGCTTGGCGTCGGTGTGGCCACTGATGCTGATCTTGTTCGGCACCGCTTTGATGGTGTCGGCCATGGCCAGCAGGATGTCTTCGAAGTACGGTTTCAGGCGCGCGGAACCGGAGTCGAACATCGGCCGGTTCTCAGCGTCCATGATCTGGATGCGCAAGCCGTTCGGCGTGATTTCGAAGAGGATCTGATCCTTGAATTTCTGCAGTTGCGGGTTCTCGTCGACCTTGTTCTGCAGTTCTTGCAGCAGCAGCTCGAGACGCTCCTTCTCGACCTGTTCGGCCATGCCTTCCACCTGTTCGGTGTCGACCGTGACCTTGTCAGGCTGCGGCTGCGACTTCACTTCCGGGTTGAGGGTATTTTCCGGCGCCAGGGTCGGCGTGCCACCGAGATCGATGATGTACGGCGTGCCGCTTTCGGAGAAGCCGACCGGGTCCTTGAAATAACCGGCGATGGCGATCTTCTGTTCCGGTGTAGCGGTGGACAGCAGCCACAGCACCAGAAAGAACGCCATCATCGCCGTGGCAAAGTCGGCAAAGGCGATTTTCCACGCCCCGCCGTGGTGCCCGGCGGCAATGCGCTTGACGCGCTTGACGATGATCGGCTGATTATTTTCCATAACTTAACGACCGCGAACCGCTTGTTCCAGCTCGGCAAAGCTTGGACGGTGCGCCGGGTACAGAACCTTGCGGCCGAACTCGACCGCCAGCGACGGCGGCATGCCGGATGCCGAAGCCACCAGCGAGGCCTTGATGGCTTCGTAGACGTTCAGCTCTTCCTTGGCATCGTGGGCCAGGGAATGCGCCAGCGGGCCGAAGAAACCGTACGCCGCGAGAATACCGAAGAAGGTACCGACCAGTGCCGCACCCACGTGCAGACCGATCGACGCCTGGTCGCCCTCGCCCAGCGAGGCCATGGTCACCACAATACCGAGTACCGCCGCGACGATACCGAAACCGGGCATGCCGTCGGCGATGCCGTTGACCGCGTGCGATGGGTGTTCGAGGTCTTCCTTGAGGCTGTACAGCTCCATGTCGAACAGGCCTTCCAGTTCATGCGGGGCCATGTTGCCGGAGGACATGATGCGCAGGTAATCGCAGACGAACGCGGTCATGCGTTCATCCTTGAGCACGGCAGGGTACTTGGCGAAGATCGGGCTCGCGGCGGCATCTTCGATGTCGCCCTCGATAGCCATCATGCCTTCGCGGCGGCTCTTGTTGAGGATCTCGTAGATCAGCCCGAGCACTTCCAGGTAGAAGGTGTGGGTGAAGCGCGAACCGAACATGCTCAGGGATTTCTTGAGCACGTGCATCGTCATGTAACCGGGGTTGGCCTGGAGGAAAGCGCCGAGGGCCGCACCGCCGATGATCATCACCTCGAAGGGCTGGATCAGGGCGGCAATCTTGCCGTGGGAGAGCACGTATCCGCCGAGCACGCTCGCGAATACGACGATGATGCCGATAATTTTAGCCATAGGTAGAAGGTACTTGTTTAAGTCGGGTTCAAGGTCATATTCGGAAGTTAAAAAATCTCTTCTTCTACTTATCGGCAAAACTGCGCCAGACTATAGCCAGTTCAGGCGAAAAGCCAATTTAGCCCATGCCGGGCGCGTCTACAGTCAGTGAAGATCTCGTCCAGACATGGCTAATGAAACGAACATTCCATCGGTAAAACCGACCACCCTCCAGGCGTGGGTCAAGCTGCTCGACAGCGTCCGCCTGCCCGTGCCGCAAGAGGCTCACGACAAAGTCTGCCGGGCAATCCGCGACAACCGCAGCTCGCTGCGCGACATCGCCGACCTGATGCAGGACAGCCCGGCGCTGGCCTTGAGCATCATCCGTGAGGCCAATCGTCACACCCACGGCACGATGGCTGCGCCGGCGGAAAATCTTGAGGTGGCAATCAATCGCCTGGGCCTGGCCCGTACCGAAGAACTGCTCGCGCGCCTGCCCGCCGAAGCGCACATGCAGATCCCCAAGGCCCTGCGCCAATTGCAGTTGATCAGCCAGCATGCGACGCAACAGGCCAACGGTTTTTTCGCCAGTCGCCTGGCACGGCTGTGGCAGGACATTCATTGGGGCAGCCTGTTGTTCCTCTCGCCGCTGTGGCCGTTGGCGCTGACCTATCCCCAGTTGCTCGAAGAGTGGGAATTGCGGGTGATCCACAAGGGCGAATCGGCACGTGTGGTTGAAAAACAGTTGTTCGGCGTGCGCCTGTTGAAGATTGCCGAGGCCTTGGTGCATGCCTGGCACCTGCCGATCTGGGTCGAGCAAGGCTACAAATTGCTGCTCAGCGAACAACGCGAACTGGTCAAAGTGCTGCGCATCGCCCGTGACAGCGAACACCCGCTGCGCCAGCAGAACCGCCTCGACGATGACCCGACGCTACGGCGCTGGCTCAACCAACCGGCGAATACCGTGCTGCTGGCCAACGGCCTGGCGCTGTCGGCGCAACAGGCCTGGGACAGTCCGCACAGCAAACGCTGGCAGTACCTGACCAGCCTGTACCTGCAAATCTCGATGGACGAAGTGCAGCAGCAGTTGCACCAGCAAGCGGCGAACAGCGCACGTCAGCATGCAATGCCCGATCTGTGGCACCCGGCAGTTTCGCTGATCTGGCCGTGGGGCAGCCGTCGTTTGCCTGCCGGAATGCTGCCGGCAGCGGCACCGAATGTCGAAGATTTGAGCCATTGGCGTCGGCAATGCGCCGAACTGCTCGCCGAGCCCAGTCGCTTCACCAATGCGATGAGCCTGACCGTCGCTGCCCGCGAGGCACTGGTGGCCAGCGGCATGCGCCGGGTGATGATTCTGATGGCTGATCGCACACACTCGACTCTGCGCGTACACCAGACCGCCGGTTTGCCGAAAGACGCGGCGGCGCTGAGTTTTGTCGTCAGCCAGAGCAAGGTCCTGCAACGCCTGCTCGCGCAGCAGGCGCAGGTGCGCATCACGCCGGAGAACAACGCGCAGTTCTCTGCCTTGTTACCCGCGAGCCTGCGCACACTGTTTCGCGGTGAGCATCTGTTCCTGCGGTCACTGGTCAACAACGGCCGGGTGATCATGATCGTCGTCGCCGATCAGGGCGGCGGCCCGTTTGCCGACATCACCGTGCAAGCCTTCGGCAAAACCGCGCAGTGCATAGAAAAAGCCCTGCACAGCTTTAGCAGCCGTGGCCAATGAGCCTGCGCTACAATCCTCCCCTTTGTGCTCTGGAGACCTCACATGTCTGACTTCTCTGGCTTGCCGCTCGTCATCGAGCCGAGCGACCTGCTGCCGCGCCTGGAGTCCCCGGAACTGATTCTGGTGGACCTGACCAGCCCTGCCCGGTATGCCGAAGGTCACTTGCCCGGCGCACGTTTTGTCGACCCGAAACGCACCCAGCTCGGCCAACCGCCGGCGCCGGGACTGATGCCGGCGAAAGCCGATCTGCAAGCGTTGTTCGGTGAGCTTGGCCATCGCAAGGACGCGGTCTACGTGGTGTATGACGATGAAGGCGGCGGTTGGGCCGGGCGCTTCATCTGGTTGCTCGACGTCATCGGCCACGACAAGTACCACTATATAGACGGTGGCCTGCCGGCCTGGCTGGCGGCCGGCATGCCGATGTCGATCCAGGTGCCCTCGGCCGTCGGCGGCCCGGTCTCGCTGACCCTGCACGACGAACCGACCGCCACCCGCGAATACCTGCAAAGCCGTCTCGGCGCGGCCGATCTGGCGATCTGGGACGCGCGCGGGCCGCTGGAGTATTCCGGCGAGAAAGTTCTCGCAGCCAAGGGCGGCCATATTCCTGGCGCGGTCAATTTCGAATGGACCGCCGGCATGGATCAGGCACGCCAGTTGCGCATCCGCACCGACATGCCGCAGATCCTCGATAACCTCGGGATCACCAAGGACAAGGAAATCATTACCCACTGCCAGACCCATCACCGGTCGGGCTTCACTTATCTGGTGGCTAAATCCCTCGGTTATCCGCGGGTCAAGGGCTACGCCGGTTCATGGGGCGAATGGGGCAACCACCCTGACACGCCAGTCGAGATTTAAGGTTTTAAAGGACAACTAATGAAAGAGCGTCTGTTTATCCTCAGCCAATACCTGCTGCCGCATCACCTGCTGTCGCGCCTGGCCGGTTGCATCGCCGAATGCCGCGTGCGCTGGTTCAAGAATGCCTTCACCCAATGGTTCGCCAAGCGTTATCAAGTGGACATGTCGCAAGCGCTGGTCGAAGACCTGACCGCTTACGAGCACTTCAACGCATTCTTTACCCGTGCCCTGAAAGACGGCGCGCGTCCGCTGGACGAAACCCCGGGCGCGATCCTCAGCCCGGCCGACGGCGCGGTCAGCCAGCTCGGCCCGATCGAGCACGGTCGCGTGTTCCAGGCCAAGGGCCACAGTTTCAGCGTGCTCGAATTGCTCGGCGGTGATGCGGCCAACGCCGCGCCATTCATGGGCGGTGACTTCGCCACCATTTACCTGTCGCCGAAGGACTACCACCGCGTGCACATGCCGCTGGCCGGCACCCTGCGCGAAATGGTCTACATCCCGGGCCGGATCTTCTCGGTGAATCAGACCACCGCCGAGAACGTTCCCGAGCTGTTCGCCCGCAACGAGCGCGTGGCATGCATCTTCGACACCGAACGCGGACCGATGGCGGTGGTGCTGGTCGGCGCGATGATTGTCGCTTCGATCGAAACCGTGTGGGCCGGTCTGGTCACGCCACCGAAGCGCGAGCTGAAAACCTTCCGCTACGACGAAGCCGCGCGCGCACCGATTCACTTGGAGAAAGGCGCTGAACTGGGGCGTTTCAAGCTGGGTTCGACGGCGATCGTGCTGTTTGGCCCGGATCAGGTGAAGTGGGCCGAAGAGCTGGTGGCCGGCTCGCCAGTGCAGATGGGCCAGGGTCTGGCACTGCCAAAAGCGTGATCCTGTTCGCGGAAGCAGCCGAGGCTGCTTCCGCAAACTGCGGCAATTGCTGCTATGGTTTTGCTCATGAGCCAAAACCTCTTCCCTCCCAAGTTACGCGCTCCGACTCCTACGCAAACGCGCCTGTCGTTCTGCGACACCAGCCCGCGCGACCTCAAGCGCTGGATCGCTGGCCTGCCCAAGGCCAACATCGGCGAAACCGCGCGCCTGCTCTATCAGGGCCTGGGCGAACTCAACCTGCTGCTCACCCCCAGCGATAATCGTCTGCAACTTTTAGAGTTGCTGCGGCCCGAGGTGTATTTCGTCTGCCAGCATCTGGAACGGCATTTTTTGCATCAGGCGATCATGCTCGACGAGCGCTCGCGCAAGGTCAGCAACCTTTGCCAGGCGCTGCAGGGTCAGCTGGCCATCGGCTATAAACAGATCGTCCTGCGCATCCTGCCGAAATACAGCAAGGATCGCGCGACGCTGGTCAGCACCGCCTTGCAACGCGCCGCGCATGCTCTCAAGGCGCAACTGGTACGCGCAACGCAGCTGTACAGCTCGCCGCCCGAACATGTGTGGTTCGAACTGCATCAGCTGTATCGCAGCGCTTCTGAATTACAGCTGCAGCAGCGGCGACTGCGCGATGATCTGGCGTTTTTGACCAGCGAACTGAGCGTCGAGCAGACCTACATCGCCGCACTGCTATTGGGCAGTGCCCGTTGCAATCAATTGCGCCAGAGCCAGATTGCCAGACTGGCGGAGGTGATCGAGCCATGGAGCGCCCTGCTCAAGCTGCATCCCGGCAGCGCAGACGGCGGTTTGTTTGCGGTCAGCCCGGAACTGGATGTTGGCCCACGCTACCGCAAGATGTTTCGCAGCGAACAACAGAGCGGACTGCTGGGCTTCGATCCACAACCGCTGGTCAAGCAGCTCGAAACGCATTTACGGCAGCAGCCGACCTCGACACCCTTACCCGTCTCCGCCGGCCTCAGCATCGATACCCTGCAACATCTGCACGCCACCTGGGGCCAGGCTGCCGAACGCAGCTTCCAGCGCAGCGCCGGGCAAGGCACATTGACCGTGTGCGTCGGCATGAGCGCCCTGCACTTCTACCTCGGCGGCGAGCGCACGTTCAGCGAATTGCTCAAACACCCCGGTGCCCGCGCGGCAAATTTCAGCAGCGTGGTGGCCAACGGCGAAAAGGACAGCTGGAGTCAGGCGTTCGACGCCGCACCGCAGAGTAACGATGAGCTGTTGCCGTACGAAGAAATCCAGTACGACCAATTAGCCGAGGATGAAGGCCCCGGCAACGCGCCGAACTATCCGACCTACGCCTTGCCCGTGATCAACCACAGCCCCGGCGGCTATTGCCTGGCCTGGCCGAGCGAGGTGCCCGCCGAATTGCAGGCCGGGGAAATGCTCGGCATTCAGGACAGCGAAAGCAGAGGCTGGAGCATTGCGGTGATTCGCTGGATCCGCCAGGTACGCGGCAGCGGCACGCAGATGGGCATCGAACTGGTCGCGCCACACGCCCAGCCGTGCGGCCTGCAACTGGTGCGTTCAAAGGACGATCACGGCCATTACTTGCGCGCTTTGCTGCTGCCGGAGATCAGCGCGATCGACTTGCCGGCCACCGTACTGGCGCCGCGCCTGCCGTTTCAGGAAGGCAACAAAGTGCTGATCAACACTCAAGGCGAGGAACACCGCGCCGGGCTGGATCGGCGGGTGGCGAGTACCCACAGTTTCAACCAGTTCGCCTATCGCTCGCTGGATCCTGCGCAGAATGGCGGGGGTGAAGAGGATTTCGATTCGTTATGGAATTCGCTCTAGACCGAGGCGCGGCCTTCGCGAGCAGGCTCGCTCCCACACTGGAATGAGGTTTGCTGTGGGAGTGAGCCTGCTCGCGAAGGGGCCGGTTCAGGCGCTCAAGAACTCAAAGCTGCCCGTCGCGATCGCGGAAGCCCAACAGATACAACACACCATCGAGACCCAGCGTTGAAATCGCCTGCTTCGCCGACTGCTTGACCAGTGGCTTGGCGCGGAACGCCACACCCAAACCGGCAATTGCCAGCATCGGCAGGTCGTTGGCGCCGTCGCCGACGGCAATGGTCTGCTCCAGGCGCAGACCTTCCTTGTGCGCCAGCTCCTTGAGCAGATCCGCCTTGCGCTGTGCATCGACAATCGGCTCGATCGCCACGCCAGTGCACTTGCCGTCGACCACTTCCAGCTCGTTGGCGAACACGTAGTCGATGCCAAGTCTGGCTTGCAGCTGTTTGGCGAAATAAGTGAAGCCGCCGGACAGAATCGCGGTTTTGTAACCGAGGCGCTTGAGTTCGGCGAACAGGGTTTCGGCGCCTTCGGTCAGACGCAGCGAGGCGCCGATCGAGTCAAGCACGCTGACGTCGAGGCCCTTGAGCAGGGCCAGACGCTCTTTGAAACTGGCACGGAAATCCAGTTCACCGGCCATCGCGCGCTCAGTGATTTCCGAAACCCGATCGCCCACGCCTGCTGCCTTGGCCAGCTCATCGATGACTTCCGCTTCGATCAGCGTCGAGTCCATGTCGAATACCGCCAGGCGCCGGTTGCGGCGGAACAGCGAATCTTCCTGAAAGGCGATGTCGACGTTCAATTCCTGCGCGACGCTGAGGAATTCGGCGCGCAAGGCCTGCGGATCGGCGGCTTCGCCGCGCACGGAAAATTCGATGCAGCCCTTGCCCTTGTCGGCCGGGGTGTCCAGCGGCATGCGCCCTGACAAACGGTCGATATGGTCGATGTTCAGGCCATATTTGGCGGTGATCGCGCTGACAGCCTGCAATTGGCCGGCGGTGACTTTGCGCGTCAGCAGTGTAACGATATGGCGTTTCTTGCCCTGATTGCCCACCCACTGCTGGTAATCCTCTTCGCACACCGGGGTGAAGCGTACTTGCTGGTCGAGTTCGTAGCCTTTGAACAGGATGTCCTTGAGCACCGACTTGCCCTGCTCGGAATCGGGAATTTCAACCAGGATGCCGAACGACAGGGTGTCGTGGATCACCGCCTGACCGATGTCGAGAATGTTCACACCACCTTGTGCCAGAACACCGGTGATGGCCGCCGTCAGACCCGGACGGTCGACTCCCGTGATGTTAATCAGGACGATTTCGCGCAACGCGCACCCCCGCAACTGGAAAAAAACCGCATTCTACCCACTTTCAGTGACCATCGGGCACCGCGAGCGCTTTGCCGGTCTGGGGCCTGTCGCTATACTGCGCGTCAACTTCACGGACAAAGAGCCGAGCTCAAGTGAACCGGCCCACGCCAGTCAAAACCGATAACTTCTTCCTGCTGATCTTCCGTGCACTGCGCCACCGCCGTGTACCGATTGCATTGCGCATTGCCAGCCACAACGTGATCCTGGTCGCTCTGGCCCTGGTGATCTATGCCGGGGTGATGGGGCTGCAATTCAAGCAGGCCATGCACGAGCAGGCCGATGCGCTGGGCGAAAGCCTGACCACGCAGACCGCCACCTCCGCCACCGAGCTGCTGGTGTCCAATGACATCCTCAGCCTCAACGTGCTGCTCAACAACCTGACCAAGAACAAACTGGTGGCCCATGCGGCGATCTACAGTGTGGATAACCGTATCCTCGCCGAGTCCGGTCAGCGGCCCAAGCACAGCCTGTTGGGCGAAGCCGAGGGCATGTACGAGAGCAAGATCACTTTTCAGGACGTGACCGCCGGGCAACTGCGCATCAGCCTGGACATGGATCAGTTCCAGCAGCCGATGACCATCAGCCTGCAGAGCATGGGGATTTTGAGCGCGATTCTGCTGGCACTGTCGCTGGCCCTGAGCCTGCGCATGGGGCGTTATCTGTCGACGCCGCTGCTGCAATTGCGTGTGTGGCTGCGCCGGATCGACGCGCACACCCCGGGCATCGATCGTCAGGATGAAATCGGCGATCTGGCGCGCCAGCTGCACGCCAGCTACGCCCCGGAACCCGAGCATGAGCCTGAACCCGAGCCGGAATTCGCCGAGGATGAAGACGAGCCGGAATTCGAGGTGCGTAACCTGCGTGATCCGAGCTTCGACGAAAGCCGCCCGCTGGCCGCGAAGAAACCGGCGCCGCGTCACTTGGTCAGCACCGTCGAAGACGATGATGACGATGACGCTTTCGCCGACCTGCGCGACGAATCGATCACCGGCGCCGCACAACCGCTGACGCGCAAACCGACCCCTGACGTGCCACAGCACACTGCGGTACTGGCCGTGCAACTGGGTTCGCAGGAACAACTGCGCCGCTTGCCTCGCGCACGTCTGGAAGAATTGCAGGAACGCTATCGCGACTGCCTCGAGCAGGCGGCTTCGCTGTATCAGGGCGAAATCGAAACCCTCAACGATGGCAGCACGCTGCTGCTGTTCCACACCGAAGATTGCGGCGACGACTACCTGACCAACGCCATCTGCTGCGGCGAACTGCTGCGGGCACTGGGTCATCAGTTGCAGATCGAGGTCGCGGACAGCGGCATCACCCTGCAACTGCAGCTTGGCCTGACCTTGGGCGATGAGTTGTTCGGTCTGAGCCAGATTGATCTGCTGCTGACCGATTCGGCCCAGGATGCACTGGCCTTGTCGCAGCACAGCCGCAACCTGCTGCTGGTCGAGCGCAAGATCAGCGATGACGCGCTGATCCGCCAACGTGCGCGGATCCGGCCGATCGCCAGCCCTGAAGGCGCTTGCTGTGTCGAGCGGTTGATGGAGCCTTATCCGTCGATGCTCGAGCGGCAACTGGCGCGGATGCATGAGCGCCGGGCGTAAGGCTTGGGCCTGATACGCAAAAGCCCGCAGACGAGTGATTGTCTGCGGGCTTTTTTGTGTGCGGCGTTATTGGAATCGTGTGCATCACTGAAAGCCCCTCACCCTAGCCCTCTCCCGGAGGGAGAGGGGACTGATTGGGGGAGATTCCAGAGTTACACCGACTTGAACGCCCTGCTTTGAATCCATAATCGCCAAGATCTTTCAGGTGGATGTAAGACGCCAGACACCTCGGTCGGTCCCCTCTCCCTCCGGGAGAGGGCTAGGGTGAGGGGCTTTGATCTTCCACCCCACCTCCAGACACAACAAAGCCCGCACAAGGCGGGCTCTGTTCTGACTCGTTCCAGCCTCAGAAGCGAAACACTTCCATATCGGTACGAATCGGCGAGGCCATCGGAATCTTCGGTTGCTTCTCGGCATCCGCCGCCGGCGCTGCAGGTTTCGGCGCGGCTTTACGCGGGGCCTCGGCCACTGGCGGCTGGTTGGCGAGTGGCTTGAGTGCCACCGACAGTTGCTCGGCCAGACGCTGCAACAGGATCCCCTGCGCCTGCACCTGCGAAGCGGTGCTGCCAGCGTGCAATTCCTGCAGATGAATGATGCGGTTATCGCGCACCTTGCCGCGACGATCGATCAAACGCCATTGCGCATCGAGAATCGCCGGTTGTTTCGCACCCGAGTCCAGACGGGTGATGGTCAGCAGCACCTGCACATCCGGCGTGAATCCGGCGGTAGCAGGCGCCAGGACCACACGCTGGCTGTCCAGGTGACCGGCGACCTGACGCATCAGCAACTGATCGATATCCGACGAAAGGCTGCCAGCCCAACGACCGTCGGTCGCCGCTTGCAGGCTGCCGTCCGGTTGACGTTGCAGCAGGGTTTCGCGCTGAAGGTAATCGGCCACAACCACCGGCCCCAGCAAAACCGCCATGCCCGCGCTTTGCGCAGGCTGAACCGGACTTCCGCTGTCCAGTTGATACAGCGACACCGGCTGGTGAACGCTGCAACCCGCCAGGCCAAGAACGCCGGCGAGCAACAAAATAAGGGGGCGTAGAGCAGTCATCATCCCGTCCAGGTGGCCGCCACAAGGCTGACCACAGTGAAAATACTCAATAAATATGAAGAACGCTCGACCACGCCGGCGCTTGAAAGGCCATATCATCCGTGAATATGCGTTCCGACTCCAGCGCCAAAGCGTCGATCTACGCGTTTAATCGCAGATCGAACGCTCTAGGAAGGCGTTCCAGCCTAATTGAGGTTTTCGACGAGCAGCGCATCCACCCGCTGGAAGCCACGCGGAAGTTTGTTTCCGCGACGTCCACGCTCACCTTTGTAGTGCTCGAGGTCGTCGGCCTTCAGCGACAGGGTCCGTTTGCCAGCCTGCAACACCAGGGTGGCGCCTTCCGGCAGGACGGCGATGTCCGTGACATATTCTTCGCGGCTGGCCACGCGCTCACCGGAAATACCGATGATCTTGTTGCCTTTGCCCTTACCCAATTGTGGCAGATCGCTGATCTTGAAGATCAGCAGGCGACCTTCGGTCGTGACCGAGGCCAGCCAGTTCTGCTCACGATCGGCGACCGGGCGCGGTGCGATGACCTTGGCGTTGTTTGGCAGACTCAACAAAGCCTTGCCAGCCTTGTTCTTGGCTTGCAGGTCTTCACCTTTGACCACGAAACCGTAACCGGCATCCGACGCGATCACGTACAGCGCATCGTCCTCGGGCATCAGCACGCATTCAAACGAAGCACCCGGTGGCGGCGTCAGGCGGCCGGTCAACGGCTCGCCCTGGCCACGGGCCGACGGCAAGGTGTGAGCGGCGACCGAATAGCTGCGGCCGGTGGAGTCGATGAACACGGCAAACTGGTTGGAGCGCCCCGCCGCCGAGGTCTTGAAGCCGTCGCCCGCCTTGTAGGACAGACCGGTGGCGTCGATGTCATGGCCCTTGGCCGAACGTACCCAGCCTTTTTCCGACAACACGACGGTGACTTTTTCGTTCGGCAGCAGATCGTGTTCGCTCAGCGCCTTGGCTTCGGCGCGCTCGACGATCGGCGAGCGGCGGTCGTCGCCATAGGTTTCGGCGTCTTTGAGCAGCTCGGTGCGCACCAGTTTCTTCAGCTTGGCTTCGCTGCCCAGCAGGGCTTGCAGCTTGGCTTGTTCCTTGAGCAGTTCGTCCTGCTCGTCGCGCAGCTTCATCTCTTCCAGTCGCGCCAACTGCCGCAAACGGGTGTCGAGGATGTAGTCGGCCTGAATCTCGCTGAGGGCGAAACGCTCGATCAGTTTGGCTTTCGGGTGCTCCTCGGTACGGATGATGTGGATCACTTCATCCAGATTGAGGTAGGCGATCAGCAAACCGTCCAACAGGTGCAGGCGACGCTCGACCTTGTCGAGGCGGAATTGCAGGCGGCGACGCACGGTCAGCACACGGAATTCCAGCCATTCGACCAGCAAGGCGCGGAGGTTTTTCAGCTGCGGCTTGCCGTCCAGACCGATGATGTTGACGTTGACCCGGTAGGTCGACTCCAGCTCGGTGCTGGCGAACAGATGCTGCATCAGCGCTTCGTGATCGACGCGGCTGTTGACCGGGATAATCACGATGCGGCACGGGTTTTCGTGGTCGGATTCGTCGCGCAGATCGGCAATCTGCGGTGCTTTCGACGGTTTGGCCTGCATCAGCGCGGCGATCTGCTCCAGCACCTTGGCCCCGGAGACCTGATGCGGCAGCGCGGTGACGATGATGTCGCCGTCCTCGACGTGGTACACGGCGCGCATACGCACCGAGCCCTTGCCGGTTTCGTACATTTTCAGCAGGTCGGCGCGCGACGTGATGATTTCCGCTTCGGTCGGATAGTCCGGCCCCTGAATGTGTTCGCAGAGCTGCTCGACCGTGGCTTTCGGCTCATCGAGCAGGCGCACGCAGGCAGTGGCGACTTCGCGCAGGTTGTGCGGCGGCACATCGGTGGCCATGCCTACGGCGATACCGGTGGTGCCGTTGAGCAGAATGTTCGGCAGGCGTGCCGGCAACACCAGCGGTTCCTGCAGGGTGCCGTCGAAGTTCGGGCCCCAGTCAGCGGTGCCCTGACCGAGTTCGCTGAGCAGCACCTCGGAATAGCGCGACAGCCGCGCTTCGGTGTAACGCATGGCGGCGAAGGACTTCGGATCGTCCGGCGCACCCCAGTTGCCCTGGCCGTCGACCAGCGTGTAGCGATAGCTGAACGGCTGCGCCATCAGCACCATTGCTTCGTAGCACGCCGAATCGCCGTGGGGGTGGAACTTGCCGAGCACGTCACCGACGGTACGCGCCGATTTCTTGTGCTTGGAATCGGCATCCAGCCCCAGCTCGCTCATGGCGTAGACGATACGCCGCTGTACCGGTTTCAGGCCGTCGCCGATATGCGGCAAGGCGCGGTCCATGATCACGTACATGGAGTAGTTGAGGTAGGCATTTTCGGTGAAGTCAGCCAGCGAGCGGCGTTCTACACCGTCCAGGCTGAGATCAAGGGAGTCGCTCATGCGGGCCTCATCGGTTCGTTGTCTGGCGCAGCAGCATGGTGCCACCGCGCTGGGTAAATTCAAGTTTGTTCAGGGCGCTCATGCCGAGCAGCACCTGATCGCCATGCAGCCCCGGCGCCACCAATGCGCGGACATCCCGCAGCACAATGTCGCCCAATTGCAGGCGGGCAATCTTCGTTCGATAACCCTGGCTCAGGCCATTGGCCGTGCTCAGGGTCACGCCGAAACCTTCTTGCAGTTTCAAACGCTTGGCCAGATCCGCGGGAATCGCGACATCGGTGGCGCCGGTGTCGAGCATGAACTCGACCGGCTCGCCGTTGATCTGGCCGCTGGCGACAAAATGCCCTTGGGCATTGCTCGCCAGTTTCACCTCGATAAAGCCTTCGCCCTGCTCCGACGTGACCACGATGTTCGGATTCTGCTGGCGCTGTTCCCACTGCCCGAAAAATTTCGTCGCGAGAAACAGCGCCGCGCACCAGGCGAGAACCATCAACACCCGACCGGCACGCTTGCCCGGCGGTTGCCCGCTCATGGCCTGGCGCTCCAGCCACCGTCCGGTGCGGCGAAGCGCCAGACCACCGGGCGGGCCTCGCCGTCGGCTCGCGGGCCGAAATTATTATCGACGCCGATCCACGCGCCCTCGGCGTCAACGATCAGCGCTTCTTCCAGCCCGTAGTTCTGCGAGTAGCGACGTTTTTCCTGCAACAGTTCATCGGCATACGACCAGCATTTCTCGACCTTGGTCGTCTGTGCATCGCGACGACAGATCTCATAAACGTTGCGTTCAAGAGTAAACAGCTTGCCGTTGAACAATGAAATGTCGGAAAAGTCGCGATGAACCGCTTTCGCCTTGGGAAACTGTGGCGGCTGCATCTCCTTGCCGCCCTCACTGAGCAGCACGCAGCGACCGTCGCAATCCCACACCGTCTGCTGGCGCTTGATCAGCAGCAGGCCGCGCTTTTGCCGTTCGGCGGCCAGCCACATCTGATCACCGGCCGGGTTGATCGCCAGGCCCTCGAAGATCGAATTGAACTTCAGCAGCAGGCCGCTCGCCCGCGCCTCGCGAACCAGCAGCGGCGAGATCTTCAGCCAGTTTGCCGGGCCGCTGACCGGCACCTGCAATACTGCTGCGTGAGCCTCGCTGACGATGTAGCGATTGCCAGCGCTGTCGCAACTGATGCCTTCGAAATCCAGATCGCCACCGCGAATGAACGACGCCGCCCAGGTACGCGAGCTCAAGCCCCAAGGCAAGCCGCTTTCGGGCACCGGCGGCACGTCGATGTGCACGGTTTGCGCTTGCCAGACCGGATCGCGGGTATCGAGCCGGTAGATCTGCTCGTCATCGCGATCGGACACCGTCCACAGTTCATTGCCGCACATGGCCAGACCCGACAGGTTGCCGCCGCGCATGCCCTCGACCGGGTGCTCGGAGAGCACGCGCAGTTCCTGCAACGGCTCGGCCGACACGCTCAGCGCACTCAGCAGCAACGCACCCGCCAAGGCCCAGCCAAACTGCATCAGGCCAGCACCTCGGCGAGGTTGCCTTTGGATTCCAGCCAGGATTTGCGGTCGCCGGCGCGCTTCTTCGCCAGCAGCATGTCCATCATTTCCGAGGTTTCGGCGAAGTCTTCGCCCAGCGTCAACTGCACCAGACGCCGAGTGTTCGGGTCCATGGTGGTTTCACGCAGTTGCGGCGGGTTCATTTCACCCAGACCCTTGAATCGGGTGACCTGTGGCTTGCCGCGCTTCTTCTCGGCCACCAGGCGATCGAGAATACCGTCGCGCTCGGCTTCGTCGAGGGCGTAGTAGATCTCTTTGCCGAGGTCGATGCGGTACAGCGGCGGCATCGCCACATAGACGTGACCGGCATCCACCAACGGGCGGAAGTGCTGGACGAACAGAGCGCAAAGCAGCGTGGCGATGTGCAGACCGTCCGAGTCGGCGTCAGCGAGGATGCAGATCTTGCCGTAGCGCAACTGGCTCATGTCCGCCGCGCCCGGATCGACGCCGATGGCCACGGCGATGTTGTGCACTTCCTGGCTGGCGAGTACTTCGCTGCCGTCGACTTCCCAAGTGTTGAGGATCTTGCCGCGCAAAGGCAGGATCGCCTGGAATTCCTTGTCCCGCGCCTGCTTGGCCGAACCGCCGGCGGAATCACCCTCGACCAGAAACAGCTCGGAACGCATCGGGTCCTGCCCGGCGCAGTCAGCCAGTTTGCCGGGCAGCGCCGGGCCTTGAGTGACGCGTTTGCGCTCGACCTTCTTGCTCGCCTTGAGGCGACGGCCAGCGTTGTTAATCGCCAGTTCGGCCAGGGCCAGACCGGTTTCCGGGTTGGCGTTGAGCCACAGGCTGAACGCATCCTTGACCACACCGGAGACGAACGCCGCCGCTTCCCGGGATGACAGACGTTCTTTGGTCTGGCCGGAGAATTGCGGTTCCTGCATTTTCATCGACAGGACGAACGCGATGCGTTCCCAGACGTCTTCCGGCGCCAGCTTCACGCCGCGCGGCAGCAGGCTGCGGAACTCGCAGAACTCGCGCATCGCATCGAGCAGGCCCTGACGCAAACCATTGACGTGGGTACCGCCCTGCGCGGTCGGGATCAGGTTGACGTAGCTTTCCTGCACCGCGTCGCCGCCTTCCGGCAGCCACAGCAGCGCCCAGTCGACCGCTTCTTTATTACCGGCGAAGGCGCCGCAAAATGGCTCGTTCGGCAGGCGCTCGAATTCGCTGACCGCATCCACCAGATAGGAGCGCAGGCCGTCTTCGTAATGCCACTCGACTTTCTCGCCGGTACCTTTGTCTTCGAAGCTGACCAGCAGCCCAGGGCACAGTACTGCCTTGGCCTTGAGCACGTGCTTGAGGCGGCTGATGGAAAATTTCGGCGAATCGAAGTATTTCGGATCCGGCGCGAAGTACACGCTGGTGCCGGTATTGCGCTTGCCAACGGTGCCGACGATTTCCAGCTCGGAGGCCTTGAAGCCGTCCTTGAAGGTCATCTGGTATTCGTTGCCGTCACGTTTGACCCGCACGCGCACTTCGGTGGACAGCGCGTTGACCACGGAAATACCCACGCCGTGCAGACCGCCGGAGAACTGGTAGTTCTTGTTGGAAAACTTGCCGCCCGCGTGCAGTTTGGTGAGGATCAGTTCAACGCCGGACACACCCTCTTCCGGGTGAATGTCGACGGGCATGCCACGGCCGTCGTCGCTGACTTCCAGCGAATGGTCGGCGTGCAGGATGACCTGCACCGATTTGGCGTGGCCGGCCAGGGCCTCGTCGACGCTGTTGTCGATGACTTCCTGGGCGAGGTGGTTCGGCCGACTGGTGTCGGTGTACATGCCGGGGCGTTTGCGCACCGGGTCGAGGCCCGAGAGGACTTCGATGGCGTCGGCGTTATAAGAACTAGCGCTGGGAGTGGCCATAAGGTCTCGTCGTCAGTCATTCATGAAAGAGGGGCAAGACTTCACAGCGTGGTGAAATCGATTGCCTGATACATATCGGCAGCCATGCCGGCAAAACTCAGCAACGCCGGCAATTGCCCGGCAAAGCCCTGGAAACTGTGGTCGCCGCCAGCCTGGATGCGCAAGGCACAGGCGCGGTAATACTGTTGGGCGAGGCGATAATCCAGCGTTTCGTCGCCGGTTTGCAACCAGACCTGATAACGCTGCGGATCCTGCGGCGCCGGCACTTCCAGTTCCGCCAGCGCCGTGACGTGGTCGTGGGTCAGTTCCCAGGTTTCATCGGTATAGAGGTTTTTCTGCGTGCCCAGATAACCATCGAACATCCGGTGCGGGCTGACCGCCGGGTTGACCAGCAAGGCTTTCAGGCCATGGCGCTCGGCCAGGTGAGTCGCATAGTAGCCGCCGAGCGAACTTCCCACCAGCAACGGCCGGCCCAGCTCGGCGATTGCCTGCTCGAGCTGACCGATGGCTTCGCGCGGATGGTGATGCAGCGCCGGCACGCGCAATTGCCCGCTCAAACCCAGCTGCTCCATGACCGCGACCAGCTGACAGGCCTTCTTCGAGGCCGGCGCGCTGTTGAAACCGTGGATATAGAGGATCGAACCGGACATTTGAGCTCCCTGGCTGTCGGCGAAAGATAGCGGAGTTTACAGGGAGTCAGAGCAATCGTGGGTGTTTGTGCGGTCGCCTTCGCGAGCAGGCTCGCTCCCACAGGGAAACGCGTTTCAATGTGGGAGCGAGCCTGCTCGCGAAGCGGCCTGTGGGGTCTCAGTAACCTTCGGAACCGTAATCAACCTGAAAGTCGAATCCGGTAACGCGCTCAACCCCGGTTTCCAACCCCCCATCCGGCAACAACCGCAACCACCGATACCCCGGCGCCTGCTCGCCGATCTTGAAATCCGCACTCCCCGGCTCGAACTGGATGCACGTCGAAGGCGAGGCCATCAAGCGCACGCCATTGCGGTCACGATCGATTTCCTGATGCACATGCCCCCACAACACCGCGCGAACCTGAGGAAAGCGATCCAGCACTTCAAAGAACGCTTCCGGGTTGCGCAGGCCGATCGGCTCCATCCACGCGCAGCCGATCGACACCGGATGATGATGCAAGCACACCAGATGATGACGCTCCGGCGCTTCGCTCAGCGAGCGCGCCAGCAACTGCAATTGATCGTCCTGCAGATAGCCCGGTACCGAGCCCGGCACGGCTGAGTCGAGCATCGTCACCCGCCAATTGCCGATATCGACCACAGGCTCCAGCAACGTGCTCTGCACCGCCGCCTCGGCCATGACCATCGGCTCGTCGTGATTGCCGGGAAGCCAGCGCGCTGGCGCATCGATCTGCGCGCTCAGTTGGCGAAAGGCCTGATACGACCCCAGCGTGCCGTCCTGGGAAATATCTCCGGTGGCCAGCACCAGATCGATCCGCGGCTGTTGCCCCAACACCAGGTCGATGACTTTTTGCAGGCTCTCGCGGGTCTTCATGCCCAGCAGCTTGCCGTCCGCTTCGGCGAACAAGTGGCTGTCGGACAACTGCACGAGCAGTGCCGGGTCGGCGCTGGTCAATGTCGATACGCTGGACAAAGCGTTCTCCCGGGCTAAGGCACGCAATGAATGGGTGCGGCAATTATGCTGGGGGATGACACAAAGGGGAAACCGCCGAAGCGGACGCAGTTCACAACTAGCGAACGACTTCGTACTCGTGCCCCAACGCCAGGCAATGACTCAGCCATTCGCCCAGGAACACATTGAGCTGGGCCTTCTCATCAGGCTGATGCATGGCGGCGTTCGGGTAAGGATAGATGCCGCGAAAGCGTCGTGCATGTTCGGCGCTGACCACTTCGGCCATGCGCGCGTCGTGATAGACCTGCACCTCAAGTTGCGGCACCGGCAACCACGGCAGGCTGTGCTCCTGGCGCACCTGCAAGGTCGTGGTGTACGGGCAGGTCTGCAGCACTTCGAGGGCGAGCACGCCGAGCATCTGCTCGCCCTGGGTCACAGCGATACGCCGCGCCTCGGGTTCGTTGCGCATGTCCGGCAGCAGTCGCATCAGGCGCGCGTAGTTGGCCTCGCAGGCGGCTTGCAGCCCCACGAGGTCAACCCGATAACGATCGCGCAGCTTGTTTACGACCATAACCCCCTCACTTCGGCGCGGTTCAGCGCCAGCCACTGCAAGGCGATGATGCTCGCCGCGTTGGCAATACGTCCGTCACGAACGGCCTGCAAGGCATCTTCGAATGCCCAGACCGTAACGCGAATGTCTTCGGCCTCTTCTTCCAGCCCGTGCAGACCGCCGACGCCGTCGGTGCTGCAACGCCCCAGATACAAATGCACGAACTCGTTGCTGCCACCCGGCGACGGGAAATACTTGGTCATCGGCCACAACGCCTTGATGTCCAGCCCAGCTTCCTCCTGCGCCTCGCGGTGAGCAACTTCTTCCGGTTGCTCATCCTTGTCGATCAGACCGGCGACCAGTTCGACCAGCCACGGGTTGTCGGCCTTGCCCATGGCGCCGACGCGAAACTGCTCGATCAGCACCACCTCATCGCGCTGCGGATCGTAAGGCAACACGCACACGGCATCGTGGCGCACGAAGATTTCACGGTTGATCTCGCGACTCATGCCACCGGCGAACAATTCATGGCGCAGGTGCACACGGTCGAGCTTGTAGAAGCCCTCGTAGCATTTTTCGCGCCGCACGATATCGACGGCGGTCGGAATGGCGTTGGCAAAGTCAGTCATAATCATCCTCTTTACTGCACATCCATTACGAGGTTTCTGAGTACAACCGGCAACCTCGACTTCGCGCCATCCTAACGCGCCCGCACCGTTTGATGCAGCCCCTTTACCGTCAGCGGGATGGACGGTGACGGTGAAACCCACTCTAATTAGCTTAGTGGCGAACTGACTGCCTCGTTGAGAGTCGAAGCGGTAACTTTTCGCCTTCCCCTGCTTTCGAAAGGACGCCCATGTCGCTTTTCAAAATCGCCTCTGTGGCCGCTATTGCCCTGACTCTGGGCGCGTGTGCCAGCCTGTTCCAGCCCAACTACCGCACGCCGCTGGAAACCACCCGCGACGCCTCGGAACAACTCAAACCCGGCTGTTCCAACCCCGATTGCCCGTTGGTGAACATCGACACCCTGCGCTTCCCGGATGAGCCGGCACTGGACGGCATCATCGAAAAGCGTCTGCTGCAAATGACCCGCACCGAGAAGAACGCACCCGTAGCGCCAACCCTGGCCGCCTACCGCGAGCAGTTCCTGGCCAGCGCCGGCCCGCGCAACAGCAGCTACCTGCAAGCAAAAGTACGCGAGCAGCATGACGGACTGGTGATCATCGAGCTGTCGAGTTACCTCGACACCGGCGGCGCCCATGGCAACCCGGGTCGCGGCTTCATCAACTATTCGCGCCAGCAGCACAAGGTGCTGAATCTGTCGGACATGTTGCTGCCGGGTCAGGAAGAGGCGTTCTGGAACGCCGCGCAAGTGGCGCACAACAGCTGGCTGATCAGCACCAAACTCGATCAGGAGGCTGAATTCGTCGCGAACTGGCCGTTCGTCAAAACCCCGCACGTAGCACTGACCTACGGCGGCGTGATCCTCAAGTACGACGTGACCACCATTGCACCTTACGCGCTGGGCCACGTCGAACTGAAGATTCCTTATCCGCGCCTGAACGGCATTCTCAAGCCTGAGCTGTTTCCCGGCCGTAACTGAAAGCCCGGCCCAGGAGGAGTTGCAGCAGCCCTGCCAGCACCAGCGCCGGCAGGGTGGCGCCGACCTCCGGGTACAGATTCGCCAGCAAGTGGTAAGTGCTGACCCCACCCAGCCACGCCAGCAACGCCGGCCAGCGCAATGCGGCTGACGCGACCTGCGCACTGCGCTTGCGCAGGATGAAGTGATCGACCAGCACCACGCCGAACAGCGGCGCGAACACCGAGCCGATCAGCAGCAGGAAATTCTGGTACTGCGCCAATGGCGCCAGCAGGGCAATCAGCGTGCAGATCACGCCAATGGCCAGGGCCAGATGCTCGACTTTCAGACGCCACAGAATCCCGCTGGAAACCGCCGCCGAATGAATATCGGCGAAAGCATTTTCCGACTCATCCAACAGAATCAGCAGCAGCGGAATGCCCAGACCGGCGCCCGCCAGAGCCAATAACAACGCGTTGACTTCTCCACTCGGGGCAAACGCCAGGGTATAGGCGACGCCAAGGCTCATCAGCCAGAAATTGCCGATGAAGAAACCCACCGCCGTGCCACCGAAAACGTTCTTCGCGCGCTTGCCGAAACGCGAGTAATCGGCAATCAGCGGCAGCCACGACAGCGGCATGGCGATGGCAATGTCGAAGCCCACGGCGAATGGCATCGAACCGTCACCGGCACGCGCCCACAGTGCCGGGAGGTCGGCTTTGGCGAACAGGTTCCAGGTCAGCCACAGGCACGCCGCGAGCAGCAGCCAGATGCCCCACTTGCGCAGAATCTGCCGCACGAACGTCAACGGCCCGCTCACGGCAAGCAAGGTCGCCAGCGCACCGAAAAACAGCGTCCACAGCATCGGATTGGCCCACAGCGAGCCTTCGCTGAACGCTCGGGTGCCGAGCAGGCTGGCGGCATCGCGCATGACGATGATTTCGAACGAGCCCCAGCCGATCAGTTGCAGCAGATTGAGCAATGCCGGCAGGCTCGCACCTTTGCGGCCGAGGCTGAGCTTCAGCGCCGCCATCGACGACAGGCCGGTGTCGCTGCCGATCACGCCGACCGCAGCCAGCAGCAGTACGCCCACCAGCGTGCCAAGGAAAATCGCCAGCAACGAGCCGGACAGGCCCAGGCCCGGCGCGAGCAATGCGCCGGTCTGCAAAACCATCAGACCGATGCCGAGGGAGAACCACAGGGAAAACAGATCGCGCCCGCCGAAGACACGCTTTGCAGCGGGGACGGCGAGATCGGGGGAGTAGGTGCCGGGTTGAATGTTCACAGGAATATCTCAGGGAGCTTATTGTTTTGGGTCGCTGATCACCCTTGTGGCGAGGGAGCTTGCTCCCGCTCGGCTGCGAAGCAGCCGCCCATCCGGTCACCACGATTCTGACTGCCAGAACGCGGTGACTGATTTTGGGCCTGCTTCGCAGGCCAGCGGGACCAAGCTCCCTCGCCACAGGTGAACGCCGCTCGGTCAGACTTTCTTGTACAGCTGACTGCCTTCCTTCTTGAACCGCTCGGCCTGCTCCGCGAGGCCTTTGGCGACGTCCACGTCGACCGCATCGATGCGCTGGTTGGCCGCGTATTCGCGGACTTCCTGGGTGATCTTCATCGAGCAGAATTTCGGCCCGCACATCGAGCAGAAATGCGCGACCTTGGCCGAGTCCTTCGGCAGGGTCTCGTCGTGATAGGAACGCGCGGTATCCGGATCCAGGCCGAGGTTGAACTGGTCCTCCCAACGGAATTCGAAACGCGCCTTGCTCAGCGCATTGTCGCGAATCTGCGCGCCGGGATGCCCCTTGGCCAAGTCCGCTGCGTGCGCGGCGATCTTGTAAGTGATGATCCCGGTTTTCACGTCATCCTTGTTCGGCAGGCCCAAGTGCTCCTTCGGGGTCACGTAGCAGAGCATCGCGCAACCGAACCAGCCGATCATTGCCGCACCGATGCCGGACGTGATGTGGTCGTAACCCGGGGCGATGTCGGTCGTCAGCGGGCCGAGGGTGTAGAACGGCGCCTCGTCGCAGCATTCGAGCTGCTTGTCCATGTTCTCTTTGATCAACTGCATCGGCACATGGCCCGGGCCTTCGATCATGGTTTGCACATCGTGCTTCCAGGCGATCTTGGTCAGCTCGCCGAGGGTTTCCAGCTCACCGAATTGCGCGGCGTCGTTGGCGTCGGCAATCGAGCCCGGACGCAGGCCGTCGCCGAGCGAGAAGCTGACGTCGTAGGCCTTCATGATTTCGCAGATTTCTTCGAAATGGGTGTAGGCGAAGTTTTCCTTGTGATGCGCCAGGCACCACTTGGCCATGATCGAACCGCCACGCGAGACGATGCCGGTCACGCGTTTGGCGGTCAATGGCACGTAACGCAGCAGCACGCCGGCATGGATGGTGAAGTAGTCGACGCCCTGTTCGGCCTGTTCGATCAGCGTGTCGCGGAACAACTCCCAGGTCAGGTCTTCAGCAACGCCGCCGACTTTTTCCAGTGCCTGATAAATCGGTACGGTGCCGATCGGCACAGGCGAGTTGCGGATGATCCACTCGCGGGTTTCATGAATGTGCTTGCCGGTGGACAAGTCCATGATGTTGTCCGCGCCCCAGCGAATGCCCCAGGTCAGTTTCGCCACTTCTTCTTCGATCGAAGAACCCAGGGCGCTGTTGCCAATGTTGCCGTTGATCTTCACCAGGAAGTTACGCCCGATGATCATCGGTTCCAGTTCAGTGTGGTTGATGTTGGCCGGGATGATTGCGCGGCCACGGGCGATCTCGTCGCGGACGAATTCCGGGGTAATGATCTTCGGCACGCTGGCGCCGAAGCTGTGGCCGGGGTGTTGCTGATCGAGCAGGCCGGCGGCGCGAGCCACTTCCAGCTTCATGTTTTCGCGGATGGCCACGAACTCCATCTCGGGCGTGATGATGCCCTGCCGTGCGTAATGCATCTGCGTGACGTTGTGCCCGGCCTTGGCGCGGCGCGGGTTGTTGACGTGGGCGAAGCGCAGTTTGGTCAGTTCCGGATCGGCCAGGCGTTCGCGGCCGAAGTTGGAGCTCAGACCGGCGAGGCGCTCGGTGTCGCCGCGATCATCGATCCACGCCGAACGCACATCGGCCAGACCTTTGCGCACATCGATGATGACATTCGGATCGGTGTACGGGCCGGAAGTGTCGTAGACAGTGACGGGCGCGTTGATCTCGCCGCCGAAGTCGGTCGGGGTTACATCGAGGCTGATTTCGCGCATCGGCACGCGGATGTCCGGGCGCGAGCCCTGAACGTAGATTTTTTGCGAACGGGTGAACGGCTTGACCGATTGCTCGTCGACCCTGGCCGAGTCACTGAGGTTGATCGCGTTATTTTCTTTTGTTGTCATCACGGGCTCTCCAGACAGCATCCAGCAGTGGATTGTCGGAGCAGAACCTGAAAGGCACGGACGCACCAGGACCGGTGCTGTGCATTCGTCACGAGCGTTCGATTGTCGAACAATATCCCGGACGAAGCACAAGAGGACTCGCCGGGTGACGAGAAATCTTGTTCCCTACGCAGGCGCTAACCTGATCAGGTTCAACGGGATCCGAAATTATTCGATCTCAGCCTCATAGCAAGGCACCCCGACAAGAACCCGGCCAGTCTAGACACAACCGCCGGGGAACGCCAACACCGCAACGAACGCCTTGATGAATGGCGTAAATACACAGGCTTGCCCGATTGTTGCCGGAGCAATGCGCAACTACACTCGCTTGGCCCGGCTCAGCCTTGACGCTGCGCGGGCTGCGCCTTACCTTTGGCGCCCGGATTACTTCCATAATATTCATGCTAGGGATCGCCTCATGCTGCGCAAACTTTCACTGGCTGTTGCCGTGTCCTGTGCGTCCAACACAATGGCCTGGGCAGCGGAAGCACCCTTGTCGACCAGAACCGATCTGGTCAGCGTCTATCAGGAAGCGGTCGACAATAACGCCGATCTGGCGGCGGCCCGCGCCCAGTACAGTGCGCAGAAAGAAGTAGTGCCCCAGGCCCGCGCCGGTCTGCTGCCGAACCTGTCCGGTGGCGCCGAAGTCGCCGACGTACGTACCTCGATCGATCAGCCCTCGGCCATCGCCAACCGCAGCGCGCATTCCTATCAGGCGACGCTGGCGCAGCCGCTGTTCCGCGCCGATCGCTGGTTTCAGTATCAAGCGGCCAAAGACGTCAACGAGCAGGCCGCGCTGCAACTGTCGGCCACCGAGCAGAACCTGATCCTGCAATCAGCCGAAAGCTACTTCAACGTACTGCGCAGCCAGGACAATCTGGCCTCGACCAAGGCTGAAGAAGCGGCGTTCAAACGTCAGCTCGACCAGTCCAACGAGCGCTTCGATGTCGGCCTCTCGGACAAGACTGATGTGCTGCAATCGCAAGCCAGTTACGACACCGCACGGGCCAACCGCATCGTCGCCCAGCGTCAGGTCGATGACGCCTTCGAGGCGTTGATCACCCTGACCAACCGTCAGTACAACTCGATTCAAGGCATCGTCCATACCCTGCCGATCCTGCCGCCAGCGCCCAACGATGCGAAATCCTGGGTCGACACGGCGGCGCGGCAGAACCTCAATCTGCTCGCCAGCAACTACGCGGTCAGCTCCGCCGAGCAGACGCTCAAGCAGCGCAAGGCCGGCCACTTGCCGACCCTCGACGCGGTGGCGAGATACGAGAAAGGCGACAACGACGCACTGGGTTTCGGCAACCCGAATTCCTTCGGCGTGCCCTACGGCGGCAACGTCGAGCAGAGCACCCTGGGCCTGCAACTGAACATCCCGATCTACAGCGGCGGGCTGACCAGTTCGCAAGTACGTCAGTCCTATGCGCAACTCGATCAGAGCGAACAGCAGCGCGAATCGCTGCGCCGGCAGGTGGTGGAAAACACCCGCAATCTGCACCGCGCGGTGAACACCGACGTCGAGCAGGTGCAGGCGCGCCGCCAGTCGATCATCTCCAACCAGAGCGCCGTGGAAGCCACGGAAATCGGTTATCAGGTCGGCACGCGCAACATCGTCGACGTCCTTGATGCGCAGCGCCAGCTCTACACCTCGGTGCGCAACTACAACAACACCCGCTACGACTACATCCTCGACAACCTGCGCCTGAAGCAAGCGGCGGGGACGTTGAATCCGGGTGATCTGGAAGATCTGCGGCGCTATCTGAAAGCCGACTACAACCCGGACAAGGACTTCCTGCCGCCGGATCTGGCCAAGGCTGCTGAAGCACAGCTCAAAGCCCGGCCTTAAGCGTTAAAAACAAAAGATCGCCGCCTTCGGCAGCACCTACAGTTGGAATGCATTTCCCTGTAGGTGCTGCCGAAAGCGGCGATCTTTTTGCTTACTTGATCAATCTGCCCAAGCTATCCAGCAGCCGCTGCAACGCGCCCTGATTGCGGCGCATCACCGCCAGCCCGGCCTCAGCCATACGCTGCGCATCGCGGGGCAATTCGAACAAGCGCTGCACTTCAATCGCCACGCCTTCGGCGTCATCGACTTCGACCAACGCCCCGGCTTCGCGCATCTGCGCGGCGATATCGAGGAAGTTGAACAGGTGCGGGCCGCTGAGCACCGGTTTTGCCAGCGCGGCAGGTTCGAGCAGGTTGTGCCCGCCGTTCGGAACCAGACTGCCGCCGACAAAGGCGCTGTCGGCCAAGGCATAGAGAAACAGCAATTCGCCCATGGTGTCGCCGAGCAGCACGCTCGTCTGCGCATCGACATTAGCCCCGGTCGAACGACGCACCGTGGCGAAGCCTTCGCGCTGGCACAGTTCGAACACCGTGTTGAAGCGCTCCGGATGGCGTGGCACCAGAATCAACAATGCATCGGGATGACTGCTCAGCAAGCGACGATGGGCATCAAGCAGCACCTCGTCTTCGCCTTCGTGGGTGCTGGCGGCGATCCACACCGGGCGGTCCTGTGCCTGCCACTGGCTGCGCAACTCGGCTGCGCGTTGCAGCAGTTGCGGGTCGATGGTCAGGTCGAACTTGATCGAGCCGGTGACTTCGACTGTTTGCGGACGCGCGCCGAGATCACGGAAGCGCTGGGCCTCGGCTTCGGTCTGTATGGCGAACAAACTCATTTCCGCCAGCATCGGCGCCGTGAGTTTGCTGAAGCGGCCATAACCACGCGCCGAACGCTCGGACAAGCGTCCGTTAGCGAGCGCCACCGGTATCCCGCGCTTCGCGCACTGATGAATGTGATTGGGCCACAGCTCGGTTTCCATGATCACTGCAAGCTTGGGCTGCACCCGATCAAGAAATCTTGCCGCTGCGCACGGCAAGTCATACGGCAGATAGCAGTGCTGGATGCGCGGCTCATTGGCAAACAGCGCCTGAATCCGCTCCGAGCCGGTCGGGGTCATGCAGGTCACGGTGATCGGCAGCGCCGGATGACGTTCCAGCAGCGCGCGGATCATCGGCGCGGCGGCAATGCTTTCGCCCACCGACACCGCGTGCACCCAGATGCCACCGGGCTGCAGGGTCGGCATGCCAAGCGTGAAGCGCTCGCCAATGCGTTTGGCATACGCCGGCGCCTTGCGCGCGCGCAGCCACAGCCGAATCGCCACCAATGGCAGCCCCAGGTAAAACAGCACGGTGTAGAGAGTTCTATTCATGGCGGCGGAGTTTATCGGCTTTTGTCACCGATCGCCCGCAAGTGCACGGCAAAACGTTCCGCCAGCCAACGCGCGGCCGGGCCGAGCGGTTCGTCGCGGCGCCAGACCAGCTCCACCACCAGCGCCGGCGGCGTCCATTCGCTGTCGAGTTCAATCATCTGGCCTTGATACGCCGAATACTGCACAACGTGGCGCGGCAGCCAGGCCCAGCCGAGATCGCGAACCAGCCATTCGGACATCACGTAGAAGCTGTCGGCGCGCCACACCTGTGGGCTGGCCGGCTCGTTGCCGGGATAGACGCTGGTCTGCGTCGACATCAGCAGTTGTCGGTGCTGCGCCAGTTGCTGACAGGTCACGTAAGACTGCTGAGCCAGCGGGTGATTGATGCCGCACACCGTGACCATCTCGACACGACCCAGCACGCGGCGCTCAAGGGCTTCGGGGATTTCATCGTGATAGAACAGCAGGCCGAGGTCGGCGCGACGCTCGACCAGTTTGCGCGCAACTTCGCCTTGGGCGGCGCTGGTCAACTGCACTTCCAGGCTGGGAAACTGCTCGGCCAGCTCGCCGAAACTTTCTACCAGCGCCTGATACGGCATCGCCTCGTCCTGGGCCACACGCAGCTGCGCCTCCTGGCCGCGCAGCATGGCCATGGCGCGGCCATTGAGGCGCTCGCACTGGCGCAACACTTCGCGGGCCTCTTCCAGCAATGCCTCGCCGGCCTCGGTGAGAATCGGCTGGCGGCCACTGCTGCGCTCGAACAGGCTCACGCCTAGATCCTCTTCGAGCATTGCAACGGCGCTGCTGATTGCTGATTGCGCCTTGCGCTGCCGCCGCGCCACGGCGGAAAACGAACGCTGCTCGGCGACGTCGACAAATACCCGCAACTGCTCGAGATTCCATTGCATGCCTGTTTCAACCCATCTTCAGAGGAGATAGGTAATGACTTTACCCCATCTGGGCAACCCCTAGAATGTCGCCTCAGCAAGCAACGATTTATCTGAGGGATTGAAATCATGAACGCCTACGTCTATCTGGCCATCGCCATCTGCGCCGAAGTGATCGCCACCGTTTCGATGAAAGCGGTCAAAGGCTTCAGCACGCCACTGCCACTGATTCTGATCATCGTCGGCTACGGGATCGCATTCTGGATGCTGACACTGGTGGTGCGCACTGTACCGGTGGGCGTTGCCTACGCCGTGTGGGCGGGAATGGGCATCGTCATGGTCAGCGTCGCGGCGCTGTTCATCTACGGGCAGAAGCTCGACGTACCGGCGATGCTGGGGATGGCGCTGATTGTGCTCGGCGTCGTCGTGATCCAGCTGTTTTCCAAGACCGCCGGGCATTAACGACAAACACATCTCCCCTGTAGGAGTGACCCTGCTCGCGATAGCGGTCTGTCATTCAACATTTATGTCGTCTGCTACACCGCCATCGCGAGCAGGCTCACTCCTACAGGTTTCGCGCTCAGCCAGTTGATCATCGACAAATCCGTCCTTTTCCCGAGTCTGTATACTGCGCCCTCGTCTTGAACACTGAGGTCGCTGCATGCCATCCGTTATTTCCACCGACGTTCTGATTGTCGGCGCTGGTGTCGCCGGCCTCTGGCTGAATGCGCGCCTGCGCCGCCAGGGTTTTTCGACCGTGCTGGTGGAAAGCGCCAGCCTCGGCGGCGGGCAGAGCGTGAAGTCCCAGGGCATCATCCACGGCGGTGCCAAGTACGCGCTGCACGGTGCACTGACCGGCGCCTCGGAAGCGATCGCCGACATGCCGCGCCGCTGGCGTGAAGCGCTGGCCGGGACTGGCGAGCTGGATCTGTCCGGTGTGCGCCTGCTATCGGAGGCGCATTACTTGTGGTCGCCGGGCACGCTGGCGGGCAACCTCACCAGTTTCTTCGCCAGCAAAGCCGTGCGTGGCCGGGTCGATCAGGTCAAGGGCGACGACCTGCCGCCGGCCCTGCAAGACAAGCGTTTCAAGGGCAAGGTCTACCGTCTCGCCGAATTGGTGGTCGATGTGCCAAGCCTGATCCAGCGCCTGGCTGATCTCGCCGGTGACGGTCTGCTCGCCGGTCAGGTCATCGAGCCGCTGCTGGAGGCGGGCGTACTGGTCGGCCTGAAAGTCGATGGCCGCGAAATCCGCGCCCAGCGCATTGTCCTCAGCGCTGGCGCCGGCACGGCCCAATTGCTTGAAGCCCTGGGCCTGAGCCGGCCGGCCATGCAACGCCGGCCGCTGCACATGATCCTCGCCAAGGGCCCCGGCCTGAAACCGCTGTACGCCCACTGCCTGGGCGGCGGCAGCAAACCGCGCATCACCGTGACCACGCACCCGGCGGCTGACGGCCAATGGGTCTGGTACATGGGCGGCGATATCGCCGAAAGCGAAGGCGTGGCCCGCGAGCCGGCCGAGCAGATCGCCACCGCGCAAAAGGAAATCGCCCAATTGCTGCCGTGGATCGACCTCAGCACCACGCGGTGGGCGACCCTGCGGGTTGACCGTGCCGAGCCGCTGCAGACCGGTCTGACCCGCCCGGACAACGCGTTCCTCGCCGAGGAAGGTCGTCTGCTCGTCGGTTGGCCGACCAAACTGGCACTGGCGCCGGACTTCGCCGACCGGGTCATCGCTTCGCTGCAACACGACGGCATCCAGCCGCAAGCGACCGAGCCGTTGCCGCCGTTGCCGAAACCGCCGCTCGGCGTGCCCGCCTGGGAGCAACTGCTGCCATGACCATCGCCACTCTGCACCAACTCCATCGCCCGCTGGGCAGCACCGGCCTGACGGTTTCGCCGCTGGGCCTGGGCACGGTCAAACTCGGCCGCGACCAAGGGGTGAAATACCCCAACGGTTTCCAGATTCCCGGCGACGACGAGGCGCGCATGCTGCTGCGCCAGGCGCGCGACCTGGGCATCAACCTGATCGACACTGCGCCGGCCTATGGTCGCAGCGAAGAACGCCTCGGCCCGCTGCTGCGTGGTCAGCGTCAGGACTGGGTGATCGTCAGCAAGGTCGGCGAAGAGTTTGCCGATGGCATGTCACGCCATGACTTCAGCGCTGCGCACACGCGGATGTCGGTCGAGCGCAGCCTGCAACGTCTGGAAACGGATTTTATCGATCTGATTCTGGTGCACTCCGATGGTAACGACATGGCCATCCTCGAGCACGAAGAGGTGTACGCCACCCTCGCGGCGCTTAAGGCCGAGGGCAAGATTCGCGGCTTCGGTTTTTCCGGCAAAACCGTCGAAGGCGGCTTGAAGGCGCTGGAGCAAGGCGACTGCGCGATGGTCACCTACAATCTGAACGAACAAAACGAAAAGGCAGTCATTGACTATGCTGCTGGCCACGGCAAAGCCATTCTGGTGAAAAAAGCCCTGGCCAGCGGTCATGTCTGTCTGAGTCCGGGAGTCGATCCGGTGCGCGCCAGCTTCGAGTTGCTGTTCGCTCAGCCGGGCGTCGCCAGTGCTATTGTCGGCACGATCAATCCGCTGCACCTCGCCCACAACGCCGCGACCGTTGCCCAGGTCCTGCGTGGTCACTGACGCCGCCCCGCGGCCTTAAGCAGGAGCCGATATGCCGCGCACGCTCATCCGCAAGAACCCGAGCAACTTCAAGACGCTGCCGCTGTTCGTCGAAGCCACGCCCGAGGGCCTGAGCTATCAGAGCGTCGGCATGCCGCTGAATTTCGCCCAGACCCTGCAACGGCGCAAACCGGTCAGCGTTGCCGACAGCGAGCGCTTTGCCCTGGAGCTGGCCAATCTCGGCGTATCCGTGCGCCTGACCCTGCATTGGCAGAACCGCGATTACTGGGTGCTGGTGCGCCAACGTCGGCAGGATCGCGGTGACGTGGTGCTGAAGCTGATTTCCGGCTACGTGCCGGCCCACGAATTGAACATCCCGCTGCACACGGCGATTCAGGAAATTGCCGAAGAATGCCTGCTGGAAACCCCGGAAGGCTGGCTCGGCGGGCGTTTCAACGACACTTGGCTGCCAGCGCCCTACTCCGCTGCGCTGCATTATCGCGAGGCATTGCCGTTTCGCCTGACGCCGCTGTCCGGTTCGGCGCGTCCGGTGCGCTGCGCCAACCTGCAATTGCTGGAGCGACCACGGGCCTACGTGCATCTACCGACGGCGTCGCTGCAATTGATCTACGACTTGCGCCTGGAAGTGCCCAAGGAAGCCAAGTCCCTGAGTCTGTTTCATGTCGATGAACGCCTCGAGGGCGATCAATTGGTCGCGCGGCTCGACCGCAAGCGGCCAGACCTGTATCTGATGCCCCTCAAGGACGGCGCGCCAACTGCGGAGCTGTTCACCCTCAAACGCGACAAGCTGATACCGGCCAGCACCCGCGGCATTCATTTGGCCGAGAGCTTCGCGACGCAACAGGGCTGGGTCGTGCACGACGAGCGCATTCGCTGGAAGGACTGGTTGGTGCAGCAGGGCCTGCAATCGGCCAAGGCACCCCGCACCGGCCTCAAGCAGTTGAGCATCAAAGCACTGCGTCTGGTCGGGCTGGGCAGGAAACGCGCAAGCCGCTAGCGGCGGCGATCCCACCAGGTGCGCAACGTCGCGAAGAAGTGAAAGTAACGGTTTTCGCGCTTGCCCATGCCACGCTTGGGTGAGAACGACTCTTCGGCAAATGCCCCGGTGATACGCACCCGGGAGGCCTGAATCGGCAGTGTGCAGACCTTGGCGCCCGCCTCCAGTAGCGCGTATTTGAGCAAGCGCTCGGAGTGCAGCTTGCGGCCGGTCGCCTTGCAGAAATCGAAGATGCGTTCGATGCGCTTGCCGTAGGCGACATAGGTATCGCGCCCGCATACGGCGAAACGGTCATTCAGACCGCCCCACCATTGCCAGTCGGGGATATAGACGTTGTGCCGCCGCGCCTCGACGTGGTTGAACACGTAGCCTGGCAGCGCGGTGTGGAAGAAATTGTCCGGCCGCACGAACACGACAAAGTCCGGATCGAAGGACTCGATCTCGGTGGTGACGGTGTGCAACGAGTTGAGCTGATAAATCAGGTTGCGCAGCGATGCATAGTCATCGGCCCAGGTATCGCCCAGTGCCTTGACCTGCTCGAAATTCCAACGCTCCAGCACACCGTCGGTCGAGGTAAGCGCGCCGCGCATGGACTCGAAGGGCCGATAGTTGTCGGCCGCCAGCTCGCCCTTCTCGCCGGAGCGCGAATTCTGCACTTCATCGATTTTATACAAGTGATAAAAGCACTGGACGTCGCTGCCCGCAGGCAACTGTGCCAATACGTTCTGTTCGATGGAGGGGAAGCAAATCTGGGAATTCCTCGGAATCCCGAAAAATGCCACGGCAATTTTCAACACTCGATTGCACCTATGAAGAAATGGTTCGGCCCGGCAGGCACGTGACGGCGGCGCCGCTTATTTGCGCTTGAACAGTTTTTGCCACCAGCGCCGGGGTTGCAGCGGCACGACAATCACATCGGACTTCTGCAACCAGTCCCGCTCGTAGTCCCAGGCATGGCCGCCCCACAGCTTCCCCGCCTCGTTGGAAAAGCCCAGGGTCATCAACTGATAGGTGTAACCGACATGCCCGCGCAGCCAGTCGAACAGCACCAGCGTGTTGAAGCCCGTGGACGGCCCGACGTAGCGTTTGCCCCCCGGGCGGTCGATCGGGTAATTCCACAGCGGTGGCAACGGGATGCGATCCCAATACATCGCCACGCGCGGCAGTGGACACATCGGCGCCGCGCACCCCACCAGCATGGTGAAGCAACGCTGAGCCGCGCGGTCGAACAGTCGCTGTACGTCCGCATTGCCAGGCAAGCCGAAGAAATAGGCATCGGGCGCGTTGTAGCCGTGCACGAAGAGATTGACGCTCTGCTCGTTGAGCAGCGACGCCTTGATGCAGTGGTTGAAACTGACGACGACATCATCGGCGCCGATGTTCAGCGCCTCGAAGTCGGCTGCGGTAATGGCGGGATTATTGGCGATCAGCACCACTCGGGCGGCGCGACTCATGCATTCACGCAGTGCATCGGGCAAGGCCTGCAAAACCGACTGGTCGCCACCGGGCAGCGCATCCAGCGCCATGTATTCGTCCGTCATTCAGGCTGGCACCTTCATGCCGTAGCGCAATTTGACCCAGAACCGGGTGAACGCCGACGGCGGCTGCCATGGGCGCATCTCACGCTGGATGGCTTCGGCGAGTGCCTGGCCGACCCGCGCAAACGAATAGCGACTTTCGGCGAACGCCTGGCCGTTGCTGGCAATGCGTTGTGCCAGTTCGGGGTCGTCCTGCAGCATTTTGATTTTTGCTACCGCCTCGTCTTCGCTGCGGTAGAACACCGTGTTATGCATGTCTTCGAAACCGAGCAAGCGATCTTCTTCGCCTTGGCTCCAGGCCAGCAGCACACAGCCGCACGCCATGGCCTCGAAGTTCTTGATCATGAATTCGTTCATGCCGATATCGGCGCTGACGAAGATCTTGATGCGATTGAGGGTTTCGAGGTATTCGGCGCCTGATTGGGTGCGGGTCACGAGCATGCCGGTGCGCCGCGAGAGGGATTCGAGCATGGCCTTGCGCTCGGCGTACTCGGTGCTTTTCAGGCTGCCGAGGAAGCCGATCGGAATGTCTCGTTCGACACCGGTGTTGTGCAGCATCTGCTCGTCGTAGCCCTTGGAGACGAACAGCGTATCGATGCCTTCGGCGAGCATCTTGCGCGCGACAACAGCGCCGGACACCAAGGCCCGGCAGCTTGGCAAGCGGCTGTACAAACGCGAGTAGACGCCACGGTACTTACTGGCGGGCATGTAGTTCTGATAGGCGTCGTGTTCAAGAAAGACCAGCCCGGGAATGCACTTGAGCACCCGCAGTTGCGGAGCCAGTCGCTTGACCCGGGAGAAAATCACCACGCGGTCAAAGGTCTGGTAGTCGACTGAAGCCAGAAACGCACCCAGGTTCATCTGCTGCTGTTTGCTCAGACGATAGATGAAACATTCATCACAGTTCTGCTGCACGATGTCGTAGAGCCGGTCGAGAATGACCCGCTGTTCGTCCATCACCAGGAGCATGACTTTCATAAATTAATCGACCACGTAATGTAGGCAGGCAAGCGCAGCGGATTCAAACCTGCCAACATCAACGGAAACGGTGAGATCCCCAAGGCAAAATCCGTTCACACGCAGTACACAACGGTAAAGATTCATCTGATCAGCGACTGCGGATTTTTTCGACAATCGCCGTCGTCGAGCTGTTTTCCACCAGTCCCAACACTTTCACGGTGCCACCGTACGCGGTGACGATATCCGCGCCGACCACCTGGTCGATGCCGTAATCGCCACCCTTGACCAGCACATCGGGTCTGACCTCGCGCAGCAGGTTTTCCGGGGTGCCTTCGGGGAAGCTGATGACCCAGTCGACCGCCCCAAGGCCCGCCAGAACGGCCATGCGTCGGTCAACGCTGTTGATCGGACGGCCCGGCCCTTTCAGGCGACTGACTGAAGCATCATCGTTGACCGCAACGATCAGACGGTCGCCCTGGGCCCGTGCCTGTTCCAGATAGGTCACATGCCCGGCGTGGAGAATGTCGAAGCAGCCATTGGTGAAAACGATTCTTTCGTTATGGGCACGGGCGTCGGCGACGGCCAGCACCAATTGCTCAAGACCGAGCACACCGCGTTCCGAACCCTCTTCACGCTGAATGGCGCGACGCAGTTCCGGGGCGCTGATGGCGGCCGTACCGAGCTTGCCGACCACGATACCCGCCGCCAGGTTGGCCAGCGCCACGGCATGGGGCAGGTCTTCGCCAGCAGCGATCGCGGCGGCGAGGGTCGAGATGACCGTGTCGCCCGCACCGGTCACGTCGAACACTTCCCGCGCACGCGCCGGCAAGTGCAATGCCGCCTGGTCCGGGCGCAACAAGGTCATGCCATGCTCGCCACGGGTGACCAGCAGCGCACCGAGTTCAAGCTCGTGCATCAGCGTCGCGCCCTTGCTGACGAGCTCGTGCTCGTCGACACAACCGCCAACGATGGCTTCGAATTCGCTGAGGTTCGGCGTGATCAGGCTCGCGCCACGATAGATGGAAAAGTCCTTGCCCTTCGGATCGGCCAGCACCGGGATGTTTTTCGCCCGCGCGGCCTGGATCAGCGCCTGATGGTTTTTCAGCGCGCCTTTGCCGTAGTCGGAGAGGACCAGCACCTTGATGCCTTCAAGCAGGTCATCGACCTGCGAACCGAGGGCCAGGGCGTCGGTGGCGAAGGGCTCTTCGAAGTCGATACGCAGCAATTGCTGGTGCCGGCTCATGACCCGCAGCTTGACGATGGTCGGCTGGTGCGCGATGCGCTGGAACAGGGCGCGGACGCCGGCGCCCTTGAGACTGTTGCTCAGGCTGTCGGCGGCCTCGTCATCGCCGGTCACACCGACCAGCGACGCCGGTGCACCCAGCGCGGCAATGTTCAAGGCAACGTTCGCGGCACCGCCCGGACGGTCTTCGATCTGCTCGACCTTGACCACCGGCACCGGCGCCTCAGGGGAAATCCGTGAGGTTCCGCCATGCCAGTAACGGTCGAGCATGACATCGCCGACTACCAAGACAGGGGCTTGATCGAAACGCGGCATGGACAACTTCATGGAGCAACCCACATACAAAATGAACAGGGGCGCGATATTACCACAGGGTAAAGCGCCGTCCGCCTCAATCTGAAAGGTCACGCACCCAGAACAGTTCGTGACGCCGCACGGCCTTGCGGAAAAACTCGTTACTGCCTGTGACCGGCCAGCGGCGTCCGGCAAGCATCTGTTGAATGACGCGACGCAATTGCCGCTTGAATCCGAGCGCGCCCTGCAGGTCATGCTCCATGGCCAGCGCCATGGCCTTGTCCAGTTGCATATCCGCCGACAGCACCGGGCTCCACAAGCGATCAGCCGGCAAGGGCTCGATCGCCGGCGGCAGGGCGATACCGCCACCGGCCGGGCCCATCGGCCAACGATCATTGTCATGCAGATGGTTGGCGTACATCAGCAGGGTCGACGGCTTCCACGCACTGGCTGCGATGGCTTCCAGCAGGGCACGGGTGGAGGCGACGTGGTCGCTGTGCGGGTCCAGTTCGGGATGCGGAGTGACGACGACCTCGGGGCGAAAGTGCTCCAGCAATCGCTGTATATCGCCGACCAGATTGTTCCAGGTCGGCGCACCGTCGACATCGCCCGGCAGTGTGAGCGGATTGTGCTGGCGGACAGTGCGCACATCGTTTTCGCCGGATTCGCGCGAGCCGAATGAAGTGTCCGGCTCTTCGGCCATGGCTGGCAATTGCAGGCAGTAATAGCCCAGCTGTACGCATCGACTGGCCGGCACCCCGCCCCACATCGGAATGCTCAGGCTGTCCCAACTGCGTAGCCTGCCCTTCAGCCGAGCTGCCTGAGCCTTGTCCAGACCCAGGCGCTGGAAGTCTTCGGCCTCGATTTCGCCCTGGGTCAGCGTGACGATGCTTGCTTCTTCGCAGCGACTGTAGAGGCCGAACGCAGCCAGTTCGGCATCATCGGCGTGAGGCGCGATGACCATGACCCGTTGCTGCGCGTAATCGGGATTGCTCATGACCCATAACGTACCGGCAGCGCTCAGGGTGCAATGGCGGCCGCGCAACGTCAGGGTATTTTCACCCAGCGCTACGCCCTGCCCGGACAGATTGAGAAAGCGCCGGCCGTTGACGCCCCGCTCGAAGTCCTGGCGATCGTCGCCCAGCTCGACATAAGGATCCAGCCAGCGCCCGAGCCAGGTCGCCTTGACCTCGAGTTCAAGCACCAGCGTTTCTCCCGGCGCCAGCGACTCGCTCAGACGCAGGACACCGGCATCCAGCTTCACGGCCTGCTGCGCAGCATCCTTGGGAAAGTGATATTGATAGTCGTCAGCGGCGCGATAGAACAGATGGTCGGCAAACCACGCCTCATGCGCCACCCAGGCCAACACCAGCAATAACGGCAGCAGCCACCAGCCCAGCAGGAAGCCGGCCGCCAACAGCACGATCAAGAACGCAATCAGGAACAGGCGCTTGCTGCGGCGATGGGCCTTGAGGAGCTGTTGCTTGCGAGCAGTCATGGATTCAGACCTTGTAGACGGGCACCGTGTGACACCAGCGATCCTTGTATTCACGGTCGGCACGGCCGAACGAATAGCGCAGCGTCTTGCCCAGTGCCTGAGCATCCGCCCAGGCCTGCTGGGTGTTGACGAAACTCAATACGCTGCCGGGGCTGAACTCGCGACTTTGCGGATCGACGCCGCCATTGACGTACTCCAGCGACACCCACTGCGGCGCTTCGACCCGGTAGAGAATCTGGATCGCCACCGGTGCCGATTCAAGCATCACCACTGACCCGGTCATGAACTCGCGGAGCAGGGTGAACACTTCGACCAGCCCGGCCTTGCCGGGCACTTCAAAGCCCCAGCGACGTTGAAACAGATCGCCATAGGCGGCCGCCTGCTCCTGTGGCGTCAAGTCGGACATCGGCACCAGCGACCCGCCCGCCTCTTCCAGCAGGCGCTGTTCGCGACGCTGGTTGTAGCGAAACTTCTTCGAGTAATCCTCGGGCAACCGCGCCAGTGCCAGCCCTTCCGGTTGCGCGCGCAGGGTGCTGATCTGCTCGGCGTTGAGTTGCGAAACGTACGCCATGCGCTGGCGCACCGGGACGACGACGTCTGCGGCAATCGGCAGAATCAGTTCGGCATTGCCCATGTCGAGCAGCCCGCGCTTGCCCTCGCGCTTGAGGACTTCCTTGGACAGCGCGGCGTGCCGGCCCCAGCAAGCAACAGCCGCGACGACGTCACCATCGACGATCCAGCCGAGGTAGTGCAGCTTGATGCCGACAAACGTCGACAGCCGCTCCACCACCTCGGGATGAGTCGCAAAACTGCCACCGAAGCGCTGCCAGGCTTGGGCATAAGCGGCCTGATCGATCTCGCTCCAGCCGCGCTCACGCCAGGCGCGAAACGCCGTCAGCATAGGTCAGTCACATGGGTCGGTTGCAGCTCGTCGCCTTCTTCGAATTCCTTGGCGTGCAAGCGGGCGTAATAGCCATTCTGCGCCAGGAGCTGGGTATGAGTGCCCCGCTCAACGATCTTGCCTTCGTCCATGACCAGAATCAGATCGGCCTTCTCGATGGTGCTCAAGCGGTGAGCGATCACCAGCGTCGTGCGGTTCTGCACCACATGATCCAGCGCCGCCTGGATATGCCGCTCGGACTCGGTATCGAGGGCCGACGTGGCCTCATCGAGAATCAGCAGCGGCGCATCCTTGAGCAATGCCCGTGCAATGGCGATGCGCTGACGCTGGCCGCCGGACAGCAGCACGCCATTCTCGCCGACCAGCGTCTCGTAGCCCTGCGGCATCTTGATGATGAACTCATCGGCGTAGGCTTCAGTGGCCGCGCGCTTGACCTCGTCGAACGGTGCTCCCGCCAGATCGCCGTAAGCGATGTTATTGGTCACCGTGTCGTTGAACAGCGTGACCTGCTGGGTCACGAGGGCAATCTGCCGACGCAGGCTGCGCAGGGTCAGGTCCTGCACCTGCACGTCATCCAGCAGAATCTGCCCGTGCTCCTGCTCATGCTGATAGAAGCGCGGAATCAGGCCGGCCAGGGTGGACTTGCCGCTGCCGGAGCGACCGACCAGCGCCACCATTTGCCCGGGCTCGACGACGAAACTGATGTCATCGAGGACTTTTTTCTCGCTGTTCGGATAACTGAAGCTGAGGTTGCGCACTTCGAGGCGACCTTGCAGACGGTGGCGCTCGACCGTGCCGTGATCGACTTCCGCCGGTTCGTCCAGCTGTTCGAAAATACTCTCGGCGCCAGCCACGCCCTTCTGGATCGTCGAGCTGACTTCGGAGAGCTGGCGAATCGGCTTCGGCAGCAAACCGGCCATGGTGATGTAGGCCACCAGATCACCAGGCGACGCATCACCCCGAAGGTACAGCACCAGAAACATCACCACGGCCATGGCGCTGTACGTCACCAGTTGCAGCATCGGCGTATACACCGCGCCGGTCTTGGTCATTGTCAGTTGTTTATCGGTATTGCTCTGGCTGGCGTCGCGAAAGCGGGTCTTCTCATAGGTTTCGCCGCCAAAACTGCGGACCACGCGGTACCCGTGAATGGTCTCGGACGCCACGTGCGTGACATTGCCCATTGACACCTGAATCTTCTTGCTCTGCTTGCGGAATTTCTTGCTGGTGCTGTTCACCATCAGGCCGATGACCGGCAGGATCGCGACCATGACCAAGGTGAGTTTCCAGTTCATCCACAACAGGGTGCAGAACAGGAAGATCACCGTCATGCCTTCGCGGATCACCACCTTGATCGCATCCGTGGCGGCGCCGGTGACCATGGTCACGTTGAACGTGATGCGGGAAATCAGATGACCGGAATTGTTCTTGTCAAAATAGCTGTTGGGCAGATCCAGCAGCTTGTTGAACAGCACAACCCGCAGGTCATGCACCAGGCCCAGGGAGACCCGCGCCAGAAAGTAGTTGCCCAGATACGAACCGACGCCTTGCCACACGGCAATCAGCACGATCAACAACGGCACGCTTTCGAGCAGCTGCAACTTGCCGAGATAGGGGTTGCCCGGGAACAGACTGGCCTCTGGATTGGCCAGGCCATCGACGAAATACTTGAGGATGTAGGCAAGCATCGGTTGGGTCGAGGCGAAGATCAGGAAGCCGACGATACTCAGGATGAACAGGCCGGCGTAGGGACGCACGTAAGCCAAAAGGCGGAAATAGATCGCCAGCGTTGACTGGGCTTTCGGTTCAGGACTGCTCATGGGAATCCGCGTAAATCAGTGAGGCGGCGATGATATCACAGGCCCTTTTGCGCCGATAAACATCACCGGGCGCCAGCCTTTGGCCAAGTCGGTTAAGATAGCCGGCTCACGATGGGGAGTCTGGCATGCAATCGATTGATCACAGCACTTACGAGGCACTGCGCAAAGGTGCTCAGGTACTCGAAGCCGACGGTTCCGGCGACAAGGTGCTCAGGTTGGCCGACGGTCGCATGCTCAAACTGTTTCGCCGCAAGCGCTTGCTGAGTTCGGCGCTGTTCTTTCCCTATGCCCAACGCTTTGCCAACAACACCAGAGCGTTGCAGCAGCGCGGCATCCTCTGCCCGGATGTGATCGCCGTTTACCGTATTCCGAGCATTCAACGCGACGGCGTCTATTACGCGCCGCTGGCGGGCGAGACCGTGCGGCAATTGCAGGGCACTCCCGAAGAAACCGACACGTTGCGCGCCCGACTCGGGGCGTTCATTGCGCAACTGCATGAGAGAGGCGTGTACTTTCGATCCTTGCACTTCGGCAACGTGGTGCAGACACCGGACAATCATCTCGGGCTGATCGACATTGCCGACCTGCGTTGCCAGCGACGCGCCCTGAGCGATAGCAAGCGACTGCGCAACTTCGCTCATCTGCTGCGCTACAAGCAAGACCGGCAATGGCTGCTCGGCCAGGACGCCGGCAAAACTTTCCTCGAAGGCTACCGCCAGGCGTTGCCAGGCAATCGTCAGGATGCGCTGATCGAGCGCTTGCGCCTGCTGCTGAGCTGACCTTCAGCGGCCGATCACCAGAATTGTCGCGCCCTTGCGGTTGGCGAAGCGCTCGATGATGCGCATTTTGTGCGCCATCAGCCACTCGCCAAGCCACGGCTCATCACCTTTTCCTTCAATGAGGAAATAGCGGTACTGACCAGCATGCTCCGGCGACATCGCCTGCTCGCGGGTCAGCGTCGGCAGAACATAACCCCGTCCCGCGTAGTAGCTGATGCGACCGTCTTCGAACCAGGCTGCAGCGTCAGGCTCGACATGCTCGGACAACCAGCGTCCCGCCGCCACGTAATGGGTTTTGCCGGCGCCGGTGGAGATCACGTTTGACAGCATCACCAGCAGCGCTACGACCACCAGCGCCTTGGTCCAGCGTGGAAACTGCCGGGCAAACGCTGCCAATGCCATAGCCAGCGCAGGTACAAATAACAGGTTCAGGAAGCTCAGGTAACGCGTGTTCATGAACTGCAGCTTGATGAAAAACAGAATCAGCACCACCAGATACAACAGCGCAACCCAGGCGAACAGGCGATAGTCGCGCCAGTAATCGCTCAGCACCGACCAGTTGCGGCGCAGTACGAAAGGCGCAGCGAAAGGTCCCGTCAGTTTGACGAAACTGATCGCCATTGCGGCCAGCATGCCAAAAAACACAATGCGCCCAGCTTCGTCCTGCGAATACTTGGTGATCAACGAATTGGCAAATTGTTCTGAAAGTGTCTGAAACGAGGCGTACACGCCTTGCGGCGCAATCATGTCCAGATAGAGCACGACGCGCGCAGACATCAACACGCCCGAGGCCGCGGCGACCGCAAGCCCCAACACAGGCAGTAACCCCAGCTGCAACAATCGTATGCGCTGGCCAGAGCGCCACAAACCCGGCAACTGCCACAGCGCCAGCGCCGGCAATAACAGCAGAGCTTCCAGTCGAAACAAGGCTGCGGCCACGATCGCCAGATGAATCAGCCCGGCTCTGAGCCAGCCGCCCAGGGCTTGCCAGCGCAACGCCTGCCACAATGTCAGGGTGCAGAAAAACCAGAAGCCGCATTCGCGGATGATGTCATTTCGAAACGCATTGACTGCCGGCATCGCCAGCACGACCAGGCATGCCCAGCCGGCGATCTCGGGAGAGCGGCGGCGCACGCAATCCACCATCAGGGCACTGGTGCCGGCGAAAAACAGGCCGCACCACAGATAGGCACTCAATTCCAGGGGCAGATGCGTGACGCGATGGGTCAGCGCCAGAAGGAAGGAAAACCAGGGCCAGTCGAAATGCTGCCAGGCGGCATCAGTGCCATGCAAGACCACCTGCTGCGCGATATCGATGTACAAGGCGGCATCGCGCCCGACCGTGGCAGTACCTGACACGGCGACCAGCGAGAGCAGAATGCTTGCCCAGAACGCCACGCTGACCGGTCGTTCACTGATTACCTGAGCGGCCTTGGCCACCCATTTCCTATCCGTACCTTTCACCCAGCCCCCTCAACATCACGCGCCACAGGTACGCAGAAATCAATAACCCGGTTTATCGAAACAGCAGGCGCAGCGCTTTGCGCAAGTACGACCAACGCCCCAGAATGTGCCAGTCGGCCCGTAGCGCTTGCATATAGAAGGTCTTCGCCAGCGCGTACTCACGATGCGAGTAGCAATCCCGGAACAATGACAGGCAACGCTGCGCCAGATAGGCCTGACGCAAATCATGAAACTCTTGTGGCATTCGCCGACTGGAAAAGACCTCGCTGACAACCTGTTCGGTACCCGCCGCAAGACTCTGATGCAGGTCATGACGCATGCTGTCTGCGTGCTTGTAAATGAGCGCCAGTGGTTGCTGCAGGACGCTGCAAGGGAACCGCGCCAACACCTGCGCGAAGACCGGCAAGTCCTCGACGTTGCGCAACTGTTCCGGATAGTTGCCCGGTGCGAACACCTCGCGATGCATCGCACAGGCGCCGTTGGAGATTGACACGGTTTTATCCAGCAGATAGCCCTTGACCCGCTGCCGCACCGTGGCAGGCAATGGCTTTACAGGCTGCAGGCTGCGTTTGCCCCCGGAGAAAACCGACCAGTGCGAGCCGATGATCATTCTGGTCTCGGGGTTGCTCGCGATATGTCGCGCCAGAGCGGCCAGCGCCCCCGGCGCCATTTCGTCATCAGCGTCGAGAAACACGAGAAAACGCCCGCTGGTTTCCTCGATCCCGCGGTTGCGCACGCAGGAAAGTCCGCCATTGCTTTGTCGTATTGCCCGAAATCGTCCGGCATGCTCGACCAGCAGTCTGTCCAACACTTCAGGCGTCGTGTCTGTAGACCCATCATCGATGACCAGCAGATCCGCTGCGGCCTCGTGCAACTGCGCCAATACCGACTCCACTGCCCGTGGCAGCGATCTGGCGTAGTTGTACGCGGGGATCACGACGCTGATCAGTGTTTCAGTCAAGACCGTTTCCTTGCACGCCTTCTTTGACGACAAGAATATCTTCCATGATCAGATATTGCAGGTCAGAGCCGAAAAACATGTTCAGGGCGTCAGTCGGCGAGCAGATCATCGGTTCGCCCCGACGGTTGAGCGACGTGTTCAGCGATACGCCGTTACCGGTCAGGTCTTCCAGCGCCTTCATCATGTCGTAGTAGCGCGGGTTGTACTCACGCTTGAGCACCTGAGCGCGTGAAGTACCGTCTTCGTGAACGACTTCCGGGACGCGCGTCTTCCACTCCTCGGCCACTTCGAACGTGAAGGTCATGAACGGCGCGGGGTGATCGATCTTGATCATCTGTGGCGCGACGGTGTCGAGCATCGACGGGCAGAAAGGCCTCCAGCGCTCACGGAACTTGATCTGGTGGTTGATGCGGTCAGCCACACCGGGAATGCTCGGGCAACCGATGATCGAACGACCGCCAAGTGCACGCGGGCCGAATTCCATGCGGCCCTGGAACCAGGCCACCGGATTGCCCTCGACCATGATCTTGGCAATCTCTTGCGGCATGTTGTCGAGTTTGCGCCAGGTCGGCTTGTTCTCATGACGGGCGCAGGCGGCAATCACATCTTCGTTGCTGTAAGACGGGCCAAGGTAGACGTGCTCCATCTTCTCCACCGGTACGCCACGAGCGTGGGACACGTAAGCGGCGGCGCCTACGGCCGTACCAGCGTCACCGGATGCCGGCTGGACGAACAGCTCTTTGATGTCGTCGCGGGCAATGATTTTCTGGTTCAGTTTGACGTTCAACGCACAGCCGCCGGCGAAGGCCAGCTTGCCGGTTTCCTTGAGCACATCGCCCAGGTAGTGGTCGATCATCTGCAGCGCCAGCTTCTCGAACAGCGCTTGCATGCTGGCGGCGTAGTGAATGTAAGGCTCGTCGGCGATGTCGCCTTCTCGCTTCGGCCCCAGCCACTCGATCAGCTTCGGAGAAAAGTAGAAGCCTTTGCCCTTCTCTTTATAGCGGCGCAGGCCGATGACGTTGGCGTAGTCGGTGTTGATCACCAGCTCGCCATTCTCGAACGAGGCCAGACGCGAGAAATCATATTTGCTGGCATCGCCGTACGGCGCCATGCCCATGACCTTGAATTCGCCGTCGAGCATCTCGAAGCCGAGAAATTCGGTGATCGCACCGTACAGACCACCGAGCGAGTCCGGATCGAAGAATTCCTTGATCTTGTGGATCTTGCCGTTTTCGCCGTAGCCGAAGAAGGTCGTGGCGTATTCGCCCTTGCCGTCGATGCCGAGGATCGCGGTTTTCTCTTTGAAACCCGAGCAGTGGTAGGCGCTGGAGGCGTGAGCCAAATGATGCTCGACCGGCTCGATCTTGATTTTCTTCGGATCGAAGCCCAGTTGCTCCAGGCACCAGACGATCTTGTTGCGATAGCGCTTGTAGCGACGGTTGCCCATCAGGATCGCATCGAGCGCGCGATCCGGTGCATACCAGTAGCGCTTGGCGTAGTGCCAGCGGGCTTTGCCGAACAGGCTGATCGGGGCGAAAGGAATCGCCACTACGTCAACGTCGGAAGGTTTGATGCCAGCTTGCTCGAGGCAGAACTTTGCCGATTCGTAGGGCATGCGGTTCTTTGCATGTTTATCGCGTACGAAGCGCTCTTCTTCTGCCGCCGCGACCAGCTTGCCGTCGATGTACAAGGCTGCGGAAGGATCATGGCTAAGGGCGCCGGACAGGCCAAGAATCGTCAATGCCACAGGGGTCTAGCCTCTTTAGTCTGCATGCAGGCGCGATGCGCCTTGAAAATTGATGTGTCCTCGCACAGGGCGAGTGACAGCTAAAGGGCGGGATTATAGCGTAAACGTCACTGAAATTACCCTGTACGAATTGACTCGTGGCGATCGGAGGAAAGAAACCGGGCGCGAGTATTCAAGTACAGCCCGCCCCCGAGCAACCATCCGGTGAAATTAACATCGGAGCCCAGCAGAGCACAGTTGATGGCTTCCACAGAAGTTGTAGGACAAATCGCGGTTTTCTGTCCGCCAACGCAAACGGGCATCTTTCAACGCATTCGCGCCCTTTCGCCAAAGCCTTCAACCAGCGCCGGGGGCTGCCTTCGGCAACCGCTGATCAATCGCCTTGTACAATGCACTGCTTTCAGGCCAGTTGCGCATGAATCGCGCGCGATCACGGGCATAGGCCGGTGCAAAACTGCCGTCGGATCCATGCTGACACATCGAATCCAGATCGATCAGCGCCCAGCGATCCTGCTGCCAGAACAGATTGTGCCCCTTGAAATCGCCATGACTGATGCGCTCGGCGATCAACCGGGCAAACAGTTGATCCAGCGCCTGCAACTCGGCTTCCGGTGCCTGGCCACTCTCAACGTAAGGCGCGAAGCGCTCGATGATGTCCGGCCCAGGCAGATACTCGGTGACCAGATAGGCACTGCGACGCAGCCACAAAAAGCGCTTCTCCAGTACCGCCAGCGGTTTCGGCGTGGCGATGCCAAGAAAGGCCAGACGATTGCCTTCGCGCCACGAGTGCCAGGCCCGGCTCGGGCGCCAGAAGCGTTTGAGCCAATGGGCAAAACCCTTGATGTTGTAGCGCTTGATCACCAGCGTGCGGCCGTCCGCCTCGACTCGGCCGACGCTGGCCGCGCCGCCGGTCTTGTACAGATGCCCCCGATCAAGCAAGGCGTCTGCCTGATCGAGCACCGGTAGCATGGCAGCCTCTTCTTCGCGGCGAATCGCGCGCAAAGCGAATGCGCCGCGGTGAACCGAAAACAAGGTGCAATCGCGGCCGACCTTGATCAGATAATCCCTGAGTCGCCAGCTACGAACCTTGTCGATCTGCTTCTGCAATGCCTCCAGCGGCAAGGCATGTTCGCTGTTGCTCAGCAGGTAATACACCAGCAATTCTTCAGTGAACGGTTCGAGTGACTTGGGCAACTGGGCGAAAAATACCCCGAGGTTTTCCAGCACCTTTTGCCGCGACAACGGCTGCCCCGGTGTTTCGGCACGCACGCCGGCACCATCGATCAGATACAGCTGAGCGCCGTGGCGCAACAGATTGTCCAGGTGCAGATCTTCCTGCCAGAGTCCTTTGTCGTGCAGCCGGCCGATCGCATCCAGCGCTTCGGCCAACACCGCCGTTTGCTCATCAGCCAGCACGGGCAGCGACTCGACTTTCGCCCAGGCATCGCCGAGGCTTTCAGCCTCTTCAAGAAAGTCGAACAGCAGCCAGCCGCCCTCGCCGTCTTTCAGGCCATCAGCCAACAGCAGCGGCGTGGTCATGCTCTGGGCGGCCAGCAACCGCACGCCTTCGAGCTCACGCTGGAAATGCCGGGCGGCTTTGCTGCCCACCAGCAATTTCGCCAGTACCGGCCGGCCACGCCAGACCCCGGCACCGACATAGCGCTGCCCAGGCAACACCCGCAGCAGACTCAGCAATTGCAGATCCGCCGCACCGGCCGCATCCGCCAACGTCACAGTCAGCGGCAAAGAAGGTGTGCGCCCGGCCAGGGCCAGCTCGGACAAGCGCATCAGCGGGCCTCCTTGTGGCTGCGCCGCGCCGTCAGCCGCACCAGCCAACGGTCGAGCAGTGAACTGTCATCCGGCTGATCCAGATAAGCCGCGAGCAATTGCCGCAAGTCTGCCTCGCTCCACTGCGGCGCGCGGCGTTGCAACGGTTCGAGATCCTTGACCCGATCGCGCATGCCGAACAGCAGCGGCCGGGTTTTCTCCAGATCGATCAGCTGTGCCTCATAGCCGTCGCCGGTGGCACGCAGAAAAATATGCTTGGGATAAAAACAGCCATGCACCTGCCGCACGCCGTGCAGACGCCGCGCCAGCAATCCGCAAGCCTTGAGGATGGCCGAATGTTGCGCGGCGCTGAGTTGCCCCCAGCGTTCGAGCAACGAATCCAGATCGCTCCAGCCATCCAGTGCGCGGGTGAGCAAAATGGCGCGCACTTCTCCGTCGACCTTGCGCTCACCGAAAAACGCCGCCTGCAGCGCCGGAATGCCGAGCTTGCGATAGCGGCTGATATTGCGGAATTCGCGGGCGAAACTCGGCTCGCCAAAGGGCGCATGCAAGGTACGCGTCAGATAGTTGCTCTGACGCTTGAGGTAGTAACCCTGGCCTTCCAGATCCAGGCGAAACACGCTGCTCCAGCCGCCACCGGCAGTGTTGGGCTCATCCACAGCCTCAAGCTGTTTGGCCCACAGCGCATCGAAAGTGCCGAGACCGTGACGCTCCAGCAGCGCACGGTCTTGTTCGGCGAGAAAATCAGTCATTCCCGTCCCTCAAAAAATCTCACCACGTGCCGAATCCGTTTCTTGTCGGCAACATCGAGCCGATCGCACTGGCGGTATTGCTTATAGAAGCGCAGGCGCTGGGTATTGGACAGGTGATATTTGGCCAGCTTGTCGAGACAGGCCAGGTCCTTGGTGATTCGGTACTTGAGCCAGAAGCCGCGCCAGAATTCGCCATTGGGGCAGTCGATCAGAAAAATCCGCGCCTGATCATCGATCAACAGGTTGCGCCATTTCAAGTCGTTATGGGTAAAGCGGTGATCATGCATTGTCCGGGTATAGCCGGCCAGTTGACGACTGACGCCGTCGACCCAGGCGCGATCTTCAAGCTTGGGATCCTTGCGCTCGGCCAGTGCCGAGAGGTCTTCGGTGTTGGGCAACTCGCGGGTGATCATCGCGCCACGATCGTAGGCCGCGCCCCGCCGCTCCAGCCCCCAGGCCACCACCTCGGCGGTGGGAATGCCCCACTTGGCGAAGCGCTTGAGGTTCTGCCACTCCATCTTCACCCGCGGCTTGCCGAGGTAGCGGCGCAGGCCCTTACCGGCGCCGACGTAGCGCTTGACGTAGTAATTGACACCGTCGCGCTGCACGCGGATCACCTCCGACAGCGGATCGCGGGTCAGGCGTTCACCCTGCAACGCAAACACCGCTTCGAGGCTGCCGAAATCTTCGGCAAGCTCGCTGTACTGCGGCTCAAGAGTCCAGCCCGCCATCAGAGCGCGTCCCCGTAACGCTGCTTACGCTCGTAGAGCTTGTCGGCCTTGCCTTGCAGCCAGTTCAGCAGCGGCGCTTCCTGCGCCAGAATCTGCCGCAGCGGCTGCTGGAAATAGCCCTTGAGGAAACGCAGTTTGTCGCGGCGGGTCAGGCCGATATCCAGCGCCGAAAAGTACAGCGCCGCCAGGTCCTTGTTGCGCCAGCGCTGAGTGATTTTCGCGCGGGTCTGGGCACGGTGCAGGTCGATCACCGAGAGCTTGAAATCTTCCGGCGTGACCGGCTTGTCGGTGTGCAGCAGGAAGTGGCAGATGTAGCAGTCACGGTGGTTGACCCCGGCGCGGTGCATCATGCCGGTCATCCGCGCGACTTCGGCAATCAGCGCGCGCTTGAGCTTCGGCTCCGGCGGCTGTTTGACCCAGTCGATGCTGTAATCTTCAAGACTGATGGTCGGCGCCAGTTCTTCGGTGACGATAAACGAATGCTGATCCGCCGGATTGCTGCCCTTCTCGCCATAAGCGACGGCGGTCATGGTCGGCACGCCGACCTCCTGCAACCGCTGAATGGCTTTCCACTCTTGCCCGGCGCCAAGCACCGGCAGTTTGGCGGTCAGCAGGTTCTTGAAGATTTCACCCCAGCCGATGCCACGGTGGATCTTGACGAAAAAGCCATGCCCGTCGACTTCGGTGCGCAATGTCCGGCGCGCTTCCAGCTCGCGGTATACCTCGCCCTGCAAGCCTTCGACTGCGGCGAACGGGTCGCGTCCGGCCCAAAGGCTTTTGAACGGTTCAGCCAGCATCAACTTCATTAAGCGTGCTCCGCCAGAATCACATCGGCCGCGTGCTGCGGCATGCTGTAGAGGTCGGCCGTCTCGGCGAAGGCCAGACCGTTGCGGCTCCAGGCCGCACGTGCAGCGTCGTTGCTCAACATCTCGGTCAGGTACTGCGTCAGTTGCGCCTGCTCGAACGGCTCGTCCAGCACTCGCCCGGCATCCGCCTCGGCAATGTAATGGGCATAACCGCAGACCGCGCTGACCAGCACCGGCAACCCGGCCACCAGCGCCTCAAGCAGCACGGTGCCGGTGTTTTCGTTGTAGGCCGGGTGGATCAACAGATCGGCGCCAAGCAGAAAACGCGGGATATCGCTGCGCCCTTTGAGAAAGGTCACATTGTCGCCCAGGCCCAGCGTCGCACTCTGCATCTGGAACAATTTGGGGTCATCCTGGCCGATTACAAACAGCCGCGTGCGTTTGCGCAATTCGCCAGGCAATCCGGCCAGCGCTTTCAGGCTGCGATCGACACCTTTGGTCTTGAAGCCGGAGCCGATCTGCACCAGCAGCAGTTCGTCGTCCTTGAGATTGAACTCGGCGCGGAAGCCGGCGCGGATTTCATCAGCATTCGCTGGACGCCGACGATCCTGGGCGATGCCCGGCGGCAGCAGATGGAAGCGTTCGAGCGGGGTGTCGTAATACTTGATGAACAGTGGCTGCTGCACTTCGGAAATCATCAGTACTTCGGTCTTCGCGTCTTTGGCAAACACCTCCCGCTCGTACTCGGCGAAGTGGCGATAGCGGCCCCAGCGGCGGTACAGCGAGTTACGCAGGTTCTGCGCCTTGTCTTCGAAGCAGCCGTCGGCGGCGTAGTAGACGTCCAGGCCCGGCATCTTGTTGAAGCCGATCAAACGATCGACCGGGCGCCTGGCCAGATCCGCTGCCATCCACGCGCTGAGTTTTTCGTTGCGGCGGTGATTGAAGAACGCCTTGACCGGCGCCACCAGCACTTCAAAGCCCGGCGGTACGTCGCCTTCCCAGATCAGCGTGTAGACGCGAATCTGATGACCACGCTTCTGGCATTCGAGGGCTATGCGCATGAAATCGCGCTGCAAGCCACCGAACGGGAAATATTTGTACAGGACGAATGCCAATTGCATCAGCGCAGCTCCTCAGCCATCAACAACGTGCTCAGTCGACTGGCGACACGCTCGGGATTTACACGCGTGAAGCACAGAGGCTGCTCGCGTTTCAGGTCAAACTGACGGGCATCCTGCTCGGTCGGTTGATAAGTACATTTCTTCTGCAGGCAAGGCGCGCACGGGAAGTCGCTGGCCAGATGAATCTGCAATTTGCCGTAAGCGCCGGTCAGGCCCGGGTTGGTCGGGCCGAACAACGAAATGGTCGGCACGTCCAGCGCAGCGGCCAGATGGCCGAGTCCGGTGTCCACCGCCACGCAAGCCTGCGCGCCGGCGAGGACTTTGCCGACGCCGGCCAGATTCAGCTTCGGCAGCACTTCGGCGTGCTTGAACCCGGCAGCGATGCGCTCGGCGCGGGCCTTTTCCTGCGGGTTGCCCCACGGCAGTCTGACGCCGACGCCAAGATAGCCAACCCGCTCGGTCAGCTCGCGCCAGTAGAGTTCCGGCCAGTGCTTGGTGTCCCAGGTGGTGCCGTGCAGGAACACCACGTAGGCATTCCTGCGTGGCAACTCGACCAGTCGTTCGACGTTGAGGCCGTAATCGCCGAGGCCTTTGGGCAAGTCGTACCCGAGGGCAATGGCGAACAACTGCCGCACGCGCTCGACGGCGTGCTGACCACGGGCCACCGCCAGTTTGCGGTCATAAAAACGCGAAGCCATCGGCTCACGGGCCGAACCTTTATCGAGACCGGCCACCGGCGCTTTGACGTAGCGGGTCAGCCAGGCGCTTTTCAGCAGGCCTTGGGCATCGATCACCAGATCGTATTTGTTCGCGCGCACGCTTTGCTTGAAACGTTTCCACTCACCGCTGGTAATGGTCTTCCAGATATTTTTGCGCCAGCGGCGGATCGCCACCGGAATCACTTTGTCGACGGCCGGGTGCCAGGTCGGGATCTCGGCGAAGCCTTCTTCCACCACCCAGTCGAATTTGATTCCGGGAATGGCCCGGGCGGCGTCAGTCAGCGCCGGCAACGCATGAATCACGTCGCCCAGCGATGAAGTCTTGATCAGCAATACCCGCAAGTTAATGAACCTCGACCACGGAGCCCTGCAGTTTCTGCAAGGCATCATTGACCGCATCCGGCATCAGCTGGCGCAGGCAGTTGTAATGGCCGAAACGGCAGGTGCGATCAAAGCAAGGGCTGCATTCGATGCCCAGGCGCACGATCTCGACCTGCTCAGCCAATGGCGGCGTGAAGCCCGGCGAGGTCGAGCCGTAGACCGCGACCAGCGGACGATTCAATGCCGCAGCGACGTGCATCAGACCGGAGTCGTTGGACACCACCGAATCGGCGCAGGACAGCAGATCGATGGCCTCGGCCAGTGAGGTGCCGCCGCTGAGATTGACCGACTCTTCGCGCAAACCCGGGATCAGCCGGGCGCGAATGTCTTCGCCCACTGCATGATCGTTTTTCGAGCCGAACAGCCATACCTGCCAGCCTTCGCGGATGCGCGCTTCGGCGACCTTGGCATAGTGCTCGGACGGCCAGCGCTTGGATTCGCCGAACTCGGCGCCGGGGCACAGGGCCAGGACCGGGCGATCGAGGGTCAGACCGAATTTCGCCAGGGCCGCTTCGCGGGTGACCGGGTCGATTTGCAGGCTCGGCCGCGGGTACGGCTTCGGCAGCTCGGCGTTCGGCTCGTAGGCCAGAGCCATGAACCGCTCGATCATCAGCGGATAGCGTTGTTTGTCGAGGGTGCGCACGTCGTTGAGCAGGCCGTAGCGGAATTCGCCGCGCCAGCCGGTGCGTTTAGGGATGCCGGCAAAAAACGGCACCAGCGCCGATTTCAGCGAATTGGGCAGCAGGATCGCCTGATCGTACTGACCGCGCAGGGATTTGCCGATACGCCGGCGCGTCGCCAGTTCCAGCGCACCGTGGCCGAGCGGGAAGCTCAAGGCCTTGCGCACTTCGGGCATGCGCTCGAGGATCGGCCGGCTCCACTCGGGCGCCAGCACGTCGATTGCGCATTGCGGGTGGCGCTGTTTGAGGCACTGAAACAGTGTCTGCGCCATCACCATGTCACCGACCCAACTGGGCCCAACGATCAGAATATTCATGTGGTTTCCAAAAACGAACCGGGGAGGCATTTACGCCTCCCCGCCTCGATAATCATTGTGGAAGCGGCGCTGCTGGCGATGGGTCACTTGCTTCAACATGACTGTCGACTGTCATTGCGCTATCGCGAGCAGGCTCACTCCTACACGGTTTTGCATCTGTTCACATCACTGCGACTCACCGCAGGTCCATTGTAGGAGTGAGCCTGCTCGCGATGGGGTCGTTACATTCAACATTAATGTCGTCTGACACTCCGCTATCGCGAGCAGGCTCACTCCTACAGGGTTTTGCATCCGGCCATACATTTGTGGCTCAGCTTAGCCCCAACTCTTTCCAAATCCGCAAAACCTGCCGGCGTTCGTCGGCAAACTGGTCGCCCGGTATCACCCCGGCGTCTTTCTGCAAGGCCTGCCGATGGGCGGCGGAGCGGTAGGCCTTGTAGGCCTCGCGCAACAGGCTGGCATCTTCGGCGGGCATCAGCCCTTCGTGTTCCAGCTCTTCCAGAATGCGGATGTTATCGGTCCAGCGCAGCAGGGGCGGATGGCTCTGCGACCACGCCAGGGCCGCGTATTGCACCATAAATTCAATATCGACGATACCACCGGCGTCCTGCTTGAGGTCGAACGGCACGCCTGCATCGAAAGCGTTCGCCGCGGTACCGGCCGCGGTAATCCGCGTGCCGAGGTTGTCGCGCATCTTCGCGCGCATCTCGCTGACTTCCTGTTGCAGCCTGGCCAGATCTCGCGGCTTGCCCAATACCTGCGCGCGGACCTTCTCGAAAGCCTGGCCGACATCCTGACTGCCCACCAGCACCCGCGCGCGCACCAAAGCCTGATGCTCCCACGTCCAGGCTTCGTTTTCCTGATAGCGGGCAAACGCGCCAAGGGAACTCACCAATAGCCCGGAAGCACCGGACGGACGCAGACGCATGTCCACTTCATACAGCTGGCCGGAGTTGGTCTGCGCCGTGAGCAGGTGAATGATCCGCTGCCCCAGGCGCGTGAAGAACTGCGCGCCATCGATGGATTTCGGCCCATCGGTTTCCGCCTGCGGATCGCCGTCGTGGATGAACACCAGATCCAGATCCGAACCATGCCCTAATTCAATGCCGCCGACTTTGCCATACCCGACAATGATGAAGCCGGGATCGCACAAGGTGCCATCGGTGCGCAGCGGCGTGCCGTACTTGGCCACGGTCTGGCGCCAGGCGAGGGCCAGCACTTGTTCGAGAATCGCCTCGGCCAGCCAGGTCAGGTAATCGCTGACTTTCATCAACGGCAGACTGCCGGCGATTTCCGAGGCAGCCACGCGCAAGCGGTGCGCCAGTTTGAAATGGCGCAGGGCTTCCATTTGTTGTTCGAGGTCGTCCTCGGGAATTCGCGTCAGGCGCTCGCGCAACTCGGCCGCCAGTTCCGGCGCCAGCGGCGGTTTGAACAGCCGGCCCTCGTTGAGCAATTCGTCGAGCAGCAGCGGGAAGCGAGTGATCTGCTCGGCAATCCACGGGCTCGCCGCACACAGGGTCAGCAAACGCCGCAGCGCACCGGGGTTTTCCGTGAGCAACACCAGATACGCCGAACGCCGAGCCACCGCTTCCACCAGTGGCAGCACGCGCTCAAGTACCAAGTCGGGATTGTCGTGCTCTACCGCTTGCGCGAGCAGTCGCGGAATAAAGGCATCGAGACGCTCGCGCCCCAGTCGCTGCATCGCGCGCAATTGCGGACTGCCGCGCAAACCGGCCAGCGCCTTCAGCGCTTTGCCGGCATCGACAAAACCGCCCTCCTGCAACTGTCGGCACGCGGCCTCTTCGTCTTGTTCTTCTTCCCACAATGGCAGCCATTCACCACCGACCACCACTTCGCTTTCGCTGCCCTCTTCCTCATCGGGATCGGCAATCACCTGGGCGAAATGCCAGGCCACGCGGCCGCGCCAGAACATCAATTGTTCATGGAAGGCCTGCCAATCGGCGAAACCCAGCATGAACGCGATACGCGCCTGATCCTGCGCATTGTCCGGCAGCATTTGCGTCTGCCGATCGGCAATCGCTTGAATCGCGTGTTCGGTGTAACGCAGAAACTCGTAACCTTCGCGCAACTCACTGACCACCGCCGGCGGCAGATAGCCCTGCCCCTCCAGCGTGCTCAGCACCTTTAATAGAGGGCGCTGTTGCAGGCTCAGGTCGCGGCCACCGTGGATCAACTGGAAGGCCTGAGCAATGAACTCGACTTCACGAATGCCGCCGGAGCCGAGCTTGATGTTGTCGGCCATGCCTTTGCGCCGCACTTCCTGCTGGATCAGCTGCTTCATGGTGCGCAGCGCTTCGATCGCCGAAAAATCCAGGTAACGGCGGTAGACGAACGGCCGCAGCATGTCGAGCAACTGCGCGCCGGCAACCTGATCGCCAGCCACCACCCGCGCCTTGATCATCGCGTAGCGTTCCCAGTCGCGGCCCTGATCCTGGTAATACTGCTCCAGCGCATTGAAGCTGAGCACCAGCGCGCCGGACGATCCGTATGGGCGCAGACGCATGTCAACGCGGAAAACGAAGCCGTCGACCGTCATCGGATCGAGGGCCTTGATCAGACGCTGACCGAGACGAATGAAAAATTCCTGATTATCCAGCGAGCGCTTTACACCAACCGTTTCGCCGCCTTCGGGGTAGGCGAAGATCAGGTCGATGTCCGAAGAAAGATTCAACTCGACCGCGCCGAGTTTGCCCATGCCGAGGATGACCATCTGCTGCGGCAGCCCGCTGCGCCGGCCAGTCGGTGTGCCGAATTGCTCGCAATGGCGGCTGTACAGCCACTGATAAGCCTGATCGATGGTGGCGTCGGCCATGTCCGAGAGGTCGCGGCAGGTCTGCACCAGATCGGCCTGGCGGGTCAGGTCGCGCCAGATGATCCGCACCTGATGGCGCGCGCGCTGGCGGCGCAGGGCACGGCCGAGCTCATCTTCGTTCTGCGCGCTGTTCGCGGCGGCAGCGATCTGCGCGCGCAACTCGCCGGGCGCGAAGGGTCGGTCGAGTTCGCCGGACGCCACCAGCGACAGCAACATCAAAGGGTCACGAACGCTCTGTTCAATGACAAACTCGCTGGCGGCGGTGACGCGGGCAAATTGCGCCCAGCGCTCCGGCGACCAGTTCGACAGGCCGTGATCGTCTTCAAGGGCGGCGACGGACGTACGGAACGACTGCTCGGATCGGCTGACCAACGGCAGGAGAATGGCGGGCAGTTCGGCAAGCGCGGGCAGGGTCATGTTCTATCCTTGATCGGCGTATAAGGGGCCGCTTGTAGTGAATGATGAAAACCCGCTACGTGAAGGACTGTCGAACAAAAGTTAGAAATAGCTGAAATTTCTTCTTCTTTGGCATCCAGCATCAAACTTTCACCTTATTCGGATGGAAATCGACCCGCCTTAACGATTATTCTCACAACGCAGTCGGAGGCCACAAGCCTTTCATCTGTAGTTTTACTACTCGTCTATACATTCGAAAGGCTGAAATGCCGGAAGATTTGTAGTAAAACTACACGCCGCCGGAACAACCTGTCGGCAATCCAAGAATTTTAAATCGTCTGCCCACAAGGCCAGTCGCAAACTCAGGCAACCGATTCTGGAAGCCTTTCCGCCCTGGAGCAAGCCATGCAAGACCTCGATCCCGTCGAAACCCAGGAATGGCTGGACGCCCTGGAATCGGTTCTCGACAAAGAAGGCGAAGACCGTGCTCACTATCTGATGACCCGTATGGGCGAACTCGCGACCCGCAGCGGCTCGCAGCTCCCTTACGCGATCACCACGCCTTACCGCAACACGATCCCCGTTACCCACGAAGCACGCATGCCTGGCGACCTGTTCATGGAACGCCGCATTCGCTCGCTGGTACGCTGGAACGCGATGGCCATGGTAATGCGCACGAACCTGAAAGATTCGGACCTGGGTGGTCACATCTCCAGCTTCGCTTCCAGCGCGACCCTGTATGACATCGGCTTCAACTATTTCTTCCAGGCCCCGACCGACGAACACGGCGGCGACCTGATCTACTTCCAGGGCCACACCTCGCCAGGCGTTTACGCCCGTGCATTCATGGAAGGCCGCATCACCGAAGACCAGATGAACAACTTCCGCCAGGAAGTCGACGGTCAGGGCCTGTCGTCCTACCCGCACCCTTGGCTGATGCCTGACTTCTGGCAGTTCCCGACCGTATCGATGGGTCTGGGCCCGATCCAGGCGATCTACCAGGCGCGCTTCATGAAGTACCTGGAACACCGCGGTTTCATCCAGCCGGGCAAACAGAAAGTCTGGTGCTTCCTGGGCGACGGCGAGTGCGACGAGCCGGAATCCCTGGGCGCGATCTCCCTGGCCGGCCGCGAGAAGCTGGACAACCTGATCTTCGTCATCAACTGCAACCTGCAGCGCCTCGACGGCCCGGTTCGCGGCAACGGCAAGATCATCCAGGAACTCGAAGGCGTGTTCCGCGGTGCACAGTGGAACGTGACCAAAGTCATCTGGGGCCGTTTCTGGGACCCACTGCTGGCCAAGGACGTCGACGGCATCCTGCAACGTCGCATGGACGAAGTCATCGACGGCGAGTACCAGAACTACAAAGCCAAAGACGGCGCGTTCGTTCGCGAGCACTTCTTCAACACGCCTGAACTCAAGGCAATGGTTGCCGATCTGTCCGACGACGAGATCTGGAAACTCAACCGTGGCGGCCACGACCCGTACAAGGTCTACGCGGCGTACCACGAAGCGGTCAACCACAAGGAACAACCCACCGTCATCCTGGCCAAGACCATCAAGGGTTATGGCACCGGTGCCGGCGAAGCGAAGAACACTGCGCACAACACCAAGAAGGTCGACGTCGAGAGCCTGAAGCTGTTCCGCGACCGCTTCGACATTCCGGTCAAGGACGAAGAACTGGAGCACCTGCCGTTCTTCAAGCCAGAGCCGAACAGCGCCGAAGGCCGCTACCTGGCCGAGCGTCGTGCCGCACTGGGCGGTTTCGTGCCACAGCGCCGCGCGCAGAGCTTCAGCGTACCGACTCCGGATCTGGATACCCTCAAAGCCATCCTCGATGGCTCCGGCGACCGTGAAATTTCCACCACCATGGCCTTCGTGCGGATCCTCGCGCAACTGGTCAAGGACAAGGAAATCGGCCCGCGCATCGTTCCGATCATCCCGGACGAAGCCCGTACCTTCGGTATGGAAGGCATGTTCCGTCAGTTGGGCATCTACTCGTCCGTCGGCCAGCTCTACGAGCCAGTCGATAAAGACCAGGTGATGTTCTACAAGGAAGACCAGAAAGGTCAGATCCTTGAAGAAGGCATCAACGAAGCAGGCGCCATGAGTTCGTTCATCGCTGCCGGTACTTCGTACTCCAGCCATAACCAGCCGATGCTGCCGTTCTACATCTTCTACTCGATGTTCGGCTTCCAGCGTATCGGCGACCTGGCCTGGGCCGCTGGCGACAGCCGTACCCGTGGCTTCCTGATCGGCGGCACCGCCGGCCGCACCACCCTGAACGGTGAAGGTCTGCAGCACGAAGACGGTCACAGCCATCTGCTGGCCGCGACCATCCCGAACTGCCGCACCTACGATCCGACCTACGGCTACGAGCTGGCGGTGATCATTCAGGACGGCATGAAGAAGATGACCGAAGAGCAACAGGACATCTTCTACTACATCACCGTGATGAACGAGTCGTACCAGCAGCCAGCCATGCCGGCCGGTGCCGAAGAAGGCATCAAGAAAGGCATGTACCTGCTCGAGGAAGACACTCGCGATGCGGCGCACCACGTTCAGCTGATGGGTTCCGGCACCATCCTGCGCGAAGTGCGTGAAGCGGCGAAGATCCTGCGTGAAGAGTTCAACATCGGCGCTGACGTGTGGAGTGTTACCAGCTTCAACGAACTGCGTCGCGACGGCTTGGCCGTAGAACGCAGCAACCGTCTCAAGCCTGGCCAGAAGCCGAAGCTGAGCTACGTCGAAGAGTGCCTGAGCGGTCGCAAGGGGCCGGTCATCGCCTCTACCGACTACATGAAGCTGTTCGCCGAGCAGATTCGTCAGTGGGTACCGTCCAAGGAATTCAAAGTCCTGGGCACCGACGGTTTCGGCCGCAGCGACAGCCGCAAGAAACTGCGTCATTTCTTTGAAGTCGACCGTCATTTCGTGGTGTTGGCAGCCCTGGAAGCACTGGCTGACCGTGGTGATATCGAACCTAAAGTCGTGGCAGAAGCCATCGTCAAGTTCGGCATCGACCCGGAAAAACGCAACCCACTGGACTGCTGAGGAGACATTTTGTGAGCGAACTCATTCGCGTACCTGACATCGGCAGCGGTGAAGGTGAAGTAATTGAACTGTTTGTGAAGGTCGGCGACCGCATCGAAGCCGACCAGAGCATCCTGACCCTGGAATCGGACAAGGCCAGCATGGAAGTGCCGGCCCCGAAAGCCGGCGTCATCAAGAGCCTGAAAGTGAAGCTGGGCGACCGCCTGAAAGAAGGCGACGAACTGCTCGAGCTGGAAGTCGAGGGCGCCGCAGAAGCGGCCCCTGCACCTGCCGCCGCTCCTGCGAAAGCCGAAGAGAAACCGGCTGCAGCCCCTGCTGCTGCCGCGCCTGCCGCTGCCCCTGCTGCCGCTTCGGTACAGCAAGTGCACGTGCCGGACATCGGTTCGTCGGGCAAGGCGCAGATCATCGAAATCCAGGTCAAGGTCGGCGACAGCGTCGAAGCTGATCAATCGCTGATCACCCTGGAATCCGACAAGGCCAGCATGGAAATCCCGTCGCCGGCCGCTGGCGTGGTCAAGGCCATCAGCGTCAAGCTCAACGACGAAGTCGGCACCGGCGACCTGATTCTGGATCTGGAAGTGGCAGGTGCTGCGGCTCCTGCTGCTGCCGCCCCGGCTCAGGCTGCTGCGCCTGCTGCCGCCGCTGCGCCAGCCCCGGCTGCTGCTCCGGCAGCAGCGGCCGCTGACAGTGTTCAGGACATCCACGTCCCGGACATCGGTTCGGCCGGCAAGGCGAAGATCATCGAAGTGCTGGTCAAGGCCGGCGATAGCGTCGAAGCCGACCAGTCGCTGATCACCCTGGAATCCGACAAGGCCAGCATGGAAATTCCATCGCCTGCCGCTGGCGTGGTCGAAAGCGTTTCGATCAAGCTGGATGACGAAGTCGGTACCGGCGACCTGATTCTCAAGCTTAAAGTCAAAGGCGCAGCACCTGCTGCTGCACCGGCTCCGGCTGCTGCACCGAGTGCTCCGGCACCTGCCGCTGCTGCTCCGGCCGCCGCTGCACCTGCTGCACCTGCTGCCGATCCAGCCGCTGCGCCGGCCAAGCCTGGCGCGAAAGTTCACGCCGGCCCTGCCGTGCGTCAACTGGCCCGCGAGTTTGGCGTCGAGCTGAGCGCTGTTGGCGCCAGCGGTCCGCACGGTCGCATCCTCAAGGAAGACGTGCAGGTTTACGTCAAGGCGATGATGCAGAAGGCCAAGGAAGCACCGGCCGCTGCTGGCGGCGCTACCGGTGGTGCGGGCATCCCGCCGATCCCGGTGGTCGATTTCAGCCGTTTCGGCGAAATCGAAGAAGTGCCGATGACCCGCCTGATGCAGGTCGGTGCCGCCAACCTGCACCGCAGCTGGCTGAACGTGCCGCACGTGACGCAATTCGACTCGGCGGACATCACCGAGCTGGAAGCCTTCCGTGTTGCGCAGAAAGCCGTGGCCGAGAAGGCTGGCGTCAAGCTGACCATCCTGCCGCTGCTGCTCAAGACCTGCGCGCACCTGCTCAAGGAGCTGCCGGACTTCAACAGTTCGCTGGCACCAAGTGGCAAGGCGATCATCCGCAAGAAGTACGTGAACATCGGCTTCGCCGTCGACACTCCGGATGGCCTGCTCGTGCCGGTGATCAAGAACGTCGACCAGAAGAGCCTGCTGCAACTCGCTGCCGAAGCAGCTTCGCTGGCTGAAAAGGCCCGCACCAAGAAGCTGTCCTCGGACGAGATGCAAGGCGCCTGCTTCACCATTTCCAGCCTCGGCCACATTGGCGGCACCGGCTTCACGCCGATCGTCAACGCGCCGGAAGTGGCGATCCTCGGTGTTTCCAAAGCAACCATCCAGCCAGTCTGGGACGGCAAAGCCTTCCAGCCGAAGCTGATGCTGCCACTGTCGCTGTCCTACGATCACCGTGTGATCAACGGCGCAGCCGCCGCACGCTTCACCCAGCGTCTGGGCAGCCTGTTGGGCGACATCCGCACCATCCTGCTGTAACCCGAGCGGCCCTCCGGCAACGGAGGGCCGCTTGCTGCACCCTTTCGAGCGCCACACGCTCGTACCTCAACCCCGCCACTCTGGCGGGGCTTTTTTTGCCCGAAATAAACCGGCCCCCACCCCTTTCCTACAACCTGCGCTGACATCGGCCACAGGCCTGGTCCACTTCACGCCAATATTTTCCGTCGCCGGCCAACTAACCTCTGCTCAGGAAAGTTGCATCAACGCGCTCCGCTTATTTAATTCTTATCACTACAGCTTTCGAACGGAATCGATTATGTTCAAACCGACTATCGGCCCCATCGTGGGTCATGCCACAACTAATGAAGTTCGCATTTTCATGTGCGGCGAACAACAGGACAAGAAACGCGTATTTGCCGGAGTCCGCGCTCGCAAAGCGGGCGCGGAAAAATGGTCAAACAGTGTATTTGCACTTTTGAATCCAGCCAATGACATGTCGGGAGTACTGGTACTGCAGGATCTCGAAGCCGATTGCGAATATGAATACCAGGCCGGCTGGTTGAGTCCGATGAACCCGGTACACACGATCGACACGGTAGTGGAGTTCCCACTGCAATGGCCGCGACAGCTTTACCGCTTTCGCACCCGCACCCCGCAATCCAGCCAGCCACGAGCTTTTGTGGTCGGGTCGTGCCGCTATCTGCGGATCACCGCCGGCATCGCGACGTTACCGCAACTGGGCGACCGCATTTTCGGCTCGATCAATCGGCTCATTGAAAGCAGCCGGCCTCCCGTCAGTGCGGTGATCATGACCGGGGATCAAGTGTATGTAGACGATTTGAATATCATTGCACCGGATCGCGAAGCCAAAGACATCCTGAAGAAATATCGGACCGCATTTTCGCAACCCAATATTCAACGACTGATGGCCAATACATCAACTTACATGATGCTCGACGATCATGAAATTGAAGATAACTGGCCCGCCAATGCGAAAGCAGCGGACAAGGACTTATATCGCAATGCCATGGCCGCTTATGAACTATATCAAGCCAGCCATAGCCCGGTTTATGCATGTAACGGCAAGGGTCAGATAGACCGGGACAGCTTGAAACATTACTGGTACCAGTTCGGCGACAGCGATATTGCCTGGTTCGTCACTGACAGTCGCACCCGGCGCAACTTGTCGAAGGATGACCGGCGCATTCTCGATACTGAGCAGGAAGAGGCGCTGCTTGACTGGCTGATCCACAACACGGCACGGGTGAAGTTTGTTGTGACCAGCGTGATGTTCTATCCCGACCGCAAGTTGAACGGTGACGATGCCTGGAAAGCATTCCCCGAACAGCGTCTGCGCTTGCTGGAAACCATTCGCACCCATCGGCTCAAGAACGTGGTGTTTGTCTCAGGCGATGTCCATGGCTCGCTGACCAGTCGACTGACTCACAGCGAAGACGCCGATTTCGAAGTCCACACCATCGTGTCCTCGCCGCTTCACAACAGCAAATTGTTGCCCTATGCCAAGGCGTCGACGTTCATCCTCGATCAACCGCTGGTGCGCACGGCGGCCGGCGACTACCGGCACGACCTGACCAGTACAGTGGTGAGCCAGGACAACTTTGCGCATGTGGTCGTCGAGGCTGATCGGATCCTGGTCAAGTATCACGATCGTGACGGCAAACTACTGCAATCGATCAGTATGAAATTGCGTTGAACCCGCGAAAGATCGCAGCCTTCGGCAGCTCCTGCATGGACCTGCACTCCCGGTGAGGTTGCGATCTTTTGCTCATTTCAGTTGTGCACTGGAGAAATGTTCACTGCAGCCGACATATTCTTATAGCACTTGGCCTTCATCTCTCTTGTCAGTCGGTGCCGCAATGATGCAACCTTGCCGCAGCCAACAGACAAGAGGGCGAGAGCCCGGCGCATTCAGCATATTTCCAAGCGAGTTTCCTTCATGAAGAGCCAACCCGATGCCGCCAGCCGTAAGGCGGCCGAGGTAGTGACGCAGTTGCCTGTGCCCTCGCGGCTCGGCATGCTGCGTTTCGAGCGCCTGAATGAAGCGAGTTGGGCGATGCTGTTTCTCGATCCCAACTGCGAACGCCAATTCGGCCAGCCGGCCGTCGAGCTTTGCGCACTGGTCGGTTCGCCCTACGCCAGTCTGATGGAGCCGGAAGCGCGCTATCAGCTGCACGATGCGATCCAGCAACAGTTGAGCAATAACCCGCATTACGCCGTGCGCTACACCCTGCACACCGTCGCCGGTGCGTTGAACATCCTTGAGTTGGGCGAAGCCTATAAACAGCACAACCGGCACTTGCTGCGCGGCTATCTGCTGGCCGTCGACGACGTGTTCGACGAAACCCAGGCACTGCCTTCGGTCGATCTGGAAACCCAGAACTCGCGCCTGCAGATCGCGCTGGAGCTTAACCAGCGCGCCCAGCAGGAACAACTGCAGCATCTGGAACGCGTGCGTGCCCAGCAGGATCTGATTCTGCTGCTCGCGCGCCAGCGCTACAGCACGCACAACTCACTGCAGGAAGCCGCCGAGCTGATCACCCGCTGCGCCTGCGACATCTACGAGATCGACTGCGCCAGCCTGTGGAACCTCGAAGGCCAGCGGTTGCTGCCGATTTCCGCCTACCATCGTGCGACCCAGGAATATCTCCTGCCGGAGCCCATCGATATCAGCGGCTTCCCCAACTACATGGAAGCGCTGCACAGCAGCCGCGCCATCGATGCGCACAATGCGATGCATGACCCGCGTACCCGCGAAATGGCCGAGGCCATGCGTCCGCGTGACGTCAATGCGATGCTCGACGCCAGCATTCGCGTCGACGGCCAGGTGGTCGGCGTGTTGTGCCTGGAACAGACCGGCGCCACCCGCGCCTGGCAGTCCGACGAAATCGCCTTTGCCGGCGAGCTGGCCGACCAGTTCGCGCAAGTGATCAACAACCACAACCGCCGCACCGCCACCAGCGCCCTGCACCTGTTCCAGCGCGCGGTCGAGCAAAGTGCCAACGCCTTTTTGCTGGTCAACTGCGACGGCGTGGTCGAGTACGTCAACCCGAGCTTCACGGCGATCACCCAGTACACCACCGATGAAGTCCACGGCCAGCGCCTGTCGGAGTTGCCGGCACTGGAAAACCTCAGCGAGCTGCTGTTCGACGCGCCCTCGGCGCTGGCCCAGAGCAATAGCTGGCAGGGCGAATTCAAAAGCCGGCGCAAGAACCTCGAACCGTACTGGGGGCAGTTGTCGATTTCCAAGGTGTATGGCGACAACCGGGAGCTGACGCATTACATCGGCATCTACGAGGACATCACCCAGACCAAACTGGCGCAGCAGCGTATCGAGCGCCTGGCGTATACCGACAACCTGACCAACCTGGGCAACCGTCCGGCATTCATCCGCAATCTTGACGAGCGTTTCGCCCGCGACAGCGATGCGCCGATCAGCCTGTTGCTGGTCGACATCGACAACTTCAAGCGGATCAACGACAGCCTCGGTCACCAGACCGGCGACAAACTGTTGATCAGCCTTGCCCGGCGCCTGCGCAACAGCCTCAGCCCGAGTGGCAGCCTGGCGCGTTTTGCCAGTAACGAATTCGCCGTATTGCTCGACGACACCGACCTTGAAGCCGGGCAGCAGATTGCCAGTCAGTTGCTGATGACGCTCGACAAGCCGATGTTCGTCGACAATCAGTTGATCAGCGTCACCGGCTCCGTCGGCCTCGCCTGCGCGCCGCTGCACGGGCGCGATCCGCAAACCCTGATGCGCAACGCCGGTCTGGCGCTGCACAAGGCCAAGGCCAACGGTAAACACCAGTTGCAGGTGTTCACTGAAGCGCTGAACGCCGAAGCCAGTTACAAACTGTTCGTCGAAAACAACCTGCGCCGCGCCCTGACCCAGAACGAGCTGGACGTGTTCTACCAGCCGAAGCTGTGCCTGCGCAGCGGTCGCCTGCTGGGCATGGAAGCACTGCTGCGCTGGAACCACCCGGAGCGCGGCATGATCCGTCCGGACCAGTTCATCAGCGTCGCCGAAGAGACCGGCCTGATCATTCCGATTGGCAAATGGATCGCCCGTCAGGCCTGTCGCATGAGCAAATCCCTGACCGCCGCCGGCCTGGGCAATCTGCAAGTGGCAATCAACCTGTCGCCGAAACAGTTCTCCGATCCGGATCTGGTCGCCTCGATCGCCAACATCCTCAAGGAAGAAGCGCTGCCGGCCAATCTGCTCGAGCTGGAGCTGACCGAAGGCCTGCTGCTGGAAGCTACCGAAGACACGCATCTGCAGCTCGACCAGCTCAAGCGCCTCGGCCTGACCCTGGCCATGGATGACTTCGGCACCGGTTATTCATCGTTGAGCTATCTGAAGAAATTCCCGATCGACATCATCAAGATCGATCGCAGCTTCATCCATGAAATCCCTGACAATCAGGACGACATGGAAATCACCTCCGCGGTGATCGCCATGGCCCACAACCTGAAACTCAAGGTCGTCGCCGAAGGCATCGAAACCGCCGAGCAACTGGCGTTCCTGCGCCGGCATCGTTGCGACGTCGGTCAGGGTTATCTGTTCGACCGACCGATTCCCGGTGACGAGTTGATCAAAGCCCTCAAGCGCTACCCGCGTGGGCCGCTGTGCCTCTAACCCCGCTACCCCATTCTCGCCATAACATGCCGTCCCCTGTAGGAGCTGCCGAAGGCTGCGATCTTTTGATCTGGTTTTTAGAAAGCAAAATCAAAAGATCGCAGCCTTCGGCAGCTCCTACATTGGGTAGTGATTAACTCGGCATCATTCGGCACACTGGCGGTCTGACCTTTTACCTCCAACCTGACTGAGAGGAACGATCATGGTTCTGCGCTCGGAAATTCTGGTGAACAAAAACGTGCTTCCAACCAAAGAACAAGCCCTGCCCGGCCGCGAAACCCCGATGACCCTGCCGGAAAAACATTTCGTTTTCGAAGAAACTCCGCTGCTCGGTCCATTCTTTCAGGACGTCGACTTCGCGATTTTCGGTCTCGGTTGCTTCTGGGGCGCGGAACGACGCTTCTGGCAGCGCGAAGGTGTAGTCAGCACTGTGGTCGGTTACGCCGGTGGCTTCACGCCGAACCCGACTTATGAAGAAGTCTGCTCCGGCCTGACCGGCCATGCCGAAGTGGTGCTGGTGGTGTATGACAAGGCCAAGGTCAGCTATGAAGAGCTGCTGGCAATGTTCTGGGAGCTGCACAACCCGACCCAAGGCATGCGCCAGGGCAACGACATCGGCACCCAGTACCGCTCGGTGATCTACGCCACCACCCCGGAGCAACTGGATGCTGCGTTGAAAAGCAAAGCCGTGTATCAGGCTGAACTGGCGAAGGCCGGTCTGGGTGAAATCAGCACTGAGATCGACCAGGCACCCACCGTGTACTTTGCCGAGGTCTATCACCAGCAGTATCTGGCGAAGAATCCGGAAGGTTACTGCGGCATTGGCGGCACCGGCGTGTGCATGCCTGCGAGCCTGGCAGCCAACTAACCCCTGAAAGCAAAAGATCGCAGCCTTCGGCAGCTCCTACAGGGAAACGCATTTCAACTGTAGGAGCTGCCGAAGGCTGCGATCTTTTGATCTTGCTGTTGATCAGCTCTCGGCAATCAGCCAATCCATCTGCCAGCCGCCCTGGGTCTGCCCCAGCTTCTTCGACAGCCACGGCAGCAACTCACGCAACTCTTCCTCCAGCCCCCACGGCGGATTGGCGATCGCCAGCCCGGAACCGTTCAGGCTGTTCGGCGTGTCCAGCGGATGCACGAGCAACTCCACACGCAGCAGCTTCGGCGCACCCGTGCCGGCCAGATCCTGATAGAAACGCCGCAGTGCACGCTGATCCTTCACCGGATACCAGATCGCCGCGACGGTCTGGCGCATACGACCGATGGCTTCTTTCATTGATGCCGCACAGCGCTGCATCTCGTCCAGTTGCTCGAACGGCGGATCGATCAGCATCACCGCGCGCTTCTCCTGCACCGGCAACATCGCCCGCGCCACATGCCAGCCCTCGCCCAGATGCACTTTCACCCGACGATCACCGGCCATGTTGTCCTTGAGCAACACACCGTCTTCGGGGTGTTTCTCGTTGAGCATCACCCGATCCTGCGGCCGGGTCAGACGCCGCGCCAGCTCGGGAGAACCCGGGTAGTAGCGCAACTGGCCATCCGGGTTCATCTCGTGCAGCACCTTCATGTAGTCGGCGGTCAGTGCCGGCATGTCCGGCTGATCCCACAACCGCGCGATGCCTTCCAGGTACTCGCCGGTGCGATTGGCCTGATCGCCCTGCAAGTCATACAGACCAATGCCGGCGTGCGTGTCGAGATAGGCAAACGGCTGCTCCTTGCGCGACATCAGGGCGATGAGGCGGGTCAAGGTCAGGTGTTTGAACACATCGGCGTGATTGCCGGCATGGAAGGCGTGACGATAATTCATGGCTGCTCCTGCGAGGGCCGCAAAGTTTACCTTTTACCGGGCGGCAAGTCAGGGGTTCGCAGCCGAGCGGGCCTCAACATCGAAAGATCGCAGCCTTCGGCAGCTCCTACACGGGACAGGCGCTCACTCTGCCGACGGCTGCGGTCTTTTTGATCTTCAGGCGGGTAAGCTGCGCAGGCGCTTGCCGATGACGTCCAGCACATCACAGCCATCGCGCAATGGGATGGCGCACAGCAGGGCGAAGTCGCTGAGGATCACGGAGTCGCATTCGATCGAGCCGCGCATGCACATGTTTTCCAGGACCTGGACCACCGCGCGGATGCGGTAGTTGGCGGCGTCCATGAGGATGTCGAGGGGCACGTGGGTGTCGACGAACAGGCTGGGCATGTCGCTGCAATTGCCGGTGAGGGCCATGAAGCGGTTATCGGGGTGAGGGGTGATTTTTTCGTAAGGAGGATCTGTATGCATATTGGCCATTTTTGTCGTTCCATGATTGATTAACGTGAGCCGCCATCACACCTTCCTACGGGTTAGGGTGGCAGCTGTGCGCAGGAGTAGGAACCGAGCAATCATGGACCTCGGCCACGCCGAAGCGTGCCCCACGCACAGCCGCCGCGAACGATCTTACGGACTTGAACCAAGCGCCGCAAAAAGCCAACGAACTGTAACGTCATGAATGCGGGGATCCTTCACCCTGTCACCACTCTCGCAGTGACAACGAAAAGACTATCCCTGCAACCCACCGCGCACCAGTTCATGAAAACCGCCGCAATTCGAAGGAAACGTCCGAAGCGTTTGCCCCGAAATTTCACTCCGCCTCTGCCAGCAAAAACTCCAGAAGCGCCGATCGTGACGAATCTTCCGACATCGATAATCTGAAAAACTGCCCGACCTTGCAGCGCAGCACCGCCTCGGGAAACGCCTCGAACACGGCCGGTTGCTCCTCGCCGAGCCATTGCAGAACATTCGCGACGCGAACGCTTTCATCGGTCTGCGTCAACACCCGGTCCGGCACCCTCCACCACGGAAAGACTCGCCCCGAAACCAGCGCCCGGCCGCCGATTTCAACGGCTTTGCCATTGATCAAGCCTCGCGAAATCACCGGCAGCAACTGCGCCGGATTGACCTCATCGACCTGCAATAGAGGCAGCAGATACCGCCCATCCCAGAAGCGAAAAAACACTGGTTTACCGTCCGACATCAGCACTTGAGTCAAGCTGCGGAAATGCTCGACCAGCGCTTCCAGATCCGCCGAAGACACCGCCAGCCACCCCCAATCCCGCGAGTCGGTTTGTGCCACCCAACGTAAAAACTCACTGTCCGCAGCGACAATTCCCACGTAAGGCATCACCGCGTCCCACTCGGCATAAATCGTCTCGGCCCAGACCGGATCAGCCGTGCCCCGCCAGGCCGCAAAAACATCGGCATCACTGGCGCGGCTGAAAATTGCGAACAGTTGCTCCGACGCGTGCAGCGGCTGACGCGCCAGCCACTGTTCGGGCGTCAATTCTTCAGACTGCACAAACACCGTCCTTACAACGTTCACACTCTTCGCAGAACGGCGCATCGCCCTTGAAACTCATGATTTGTGCGGCGGTGAGGATGGCTGCCGGTGCGGCGAGTTTTTCCACCAGCCCCGGCGCCACTGGCGCAGCACTGGTCGCCAGCATCGGCGCGCCGCCCACGACAATCGGTACGCTGCTGAAAATCCCGCCGGGGCCGATATTGATCCACTGCCCGCCCGCCTGAATCGTAGCGCTCGCGCCGCCATTGATGACCACTTGCTGGCCCGCGCTGATATGGATCTGCGCAGAAGCGCTGGTCGCCTGGCTGTTAACCCGAACCTGCTGGTCGCCGAGTACGGACAAATGGTCATCCTGCCTGACCTCGGTCTGCCGCTGACCATGGGTGATGCGTTGCTCGTCGGCCTTGAGTTCATGGCGGGCAGTGCCGGCGACGACCACACTGCGCTGATTATCGACCTGCAGTTGCTGGTCGTTGAGTACGTGCTGGGTCCAGTTGCGCTGGGCACGCAGGTAGATTTCCTCGGCGCCCTTTTTGTCCTCGATGCGCAGTTCGTTATACCCGCCACCGCCGGGGCTGCTCTGGCTGCGGAAAATGCTGCGGGTCTTGTCCGCCGGCAGGTCCAGCGGCACCGGAGTCGCCGCATTTGGCAGGCAACCCATGACCAGCGGCTTGTCGGCATCGCCATCGATGAAGCCGACCAGCACTTCCATTCCGACTCGCGGAATCAACACGCTGCCGTAGTGATCGTGGGCCCAACCGGCCGCGACACGTAGCCAGCAACTGGAGTGCTCGTTCAGCTCGCCATCGCGATCCCAGGCCAGCTGGACTTTGACCCGCCCGTATTCATCGCAATGGATTTCCAGGTCTTTCGGGCCAGTGACAACGGCGGGTTGGTAACCGGACATGCGCGGTTTCTCCGGCCCGAGCGCCGGACGATAGAACACGTCCCACGGTGTGGCCACGAAGGTATTGCGGTAACCCTGGAACGATTCGCCATCGCTGGTCACCGACTCCTCGAGCACCTGCGGCTGGCGGCCCCGGTGTTCAACGGCAGTGAGCAACCACAGATCATTCCAGTCGCTGCGCGGATGTTCGGTGAGCTGCAGGAAATGTCCGCAGACCAATGCGGATTCGTCGCTGCGGCCTTCGGCCTGACGGTAGTCAGCGACGTGCCGTTCCAGCGCTCGCCGCGCCAGGTGCTTGCCGGTTTCGCGATCATTGAATTGCCCGGGGAAGTGGTAGTCCTCCAGCACCGGACGTTGTTCGCCGTCGCTGCGGCCTTGCAGAGACAGGCGTGGTCTTTCGAAATTGTAGTCACGCCGGGTGACGACACTGGTGCGGGTTTCCACGCGCACGTTGAAACGTTGAATCGCCGGCGCGCCAGCCGACATGCCGCTGCCCGGCAGATACAGCGTCGGCTCGGGCAGTTTCGGGAACACGGTCTGGTCGTCGCCAAAGACCAGCAAATGGCCTTCGGGGCTGTGTTGGAAGTGGTAATGAATGCCGACCTCGGCACATAGACGCTGGATAAAGGCCAGATCGCTTTCAGCGTATTGCACGCAGTATTCGCGCTCCGGGTATTCGCTGCCGAGGCGAAATTCAAAGGCATCGCGCAGGATCGAATGGTCCTTGAGAATCCGAGTGACGATTTGCGGCACGCTCTGGTGCTGGAAAATCCGTTGGTTGATGCGATGCCCAAGATACGTCAGACGCGGGACGAGGCTGAGGTGATAGCGTGTCAGACGCTTCGCGGAATCGCCCTGCCCGACCTGATAAATCTGACCATGAATGCCGGAACCCTGAGCATCGAAACCCAGAAACGCCTGACCATGCAGCAGGCTTTCCAGCTCCAGGTCCGGCCGCTCGCTGACCAGTTCCAGCTCGAAGCGAAAAGGCTGACTGATGGCCTCCCTGCCGGTGAATTCAAGGACCTTGAGGTCATGCTGGGTGCCTTCGAGGGTCAACGTGAAACGCGGTTGATTGGCAGGGGCGAACATCCGATGTCTCTCTGCAGAATGAAGGGCGGGCGATTCTGCATGAGGGGCAAGGGGGGATGAGCAGGTGACGGGAAATTCAGAATTGCCCTACTTTCATTGATGAAAACCCCTGCAAAAAGCGGCGCCTTCAACTACAGACAATCTCCACCCCCCCCCCACCGAACACTGTGGGAGCGAGCCTGCTCGCGAAAGCGGCATGTCAGTCGACACATTCATTGAATGATCTATCGCATTCGCGAGCAGGCTCGCTCCCACAATGGATTTCCACAGGATTCGAGAAATCACAGGCACAAAAAAACGGCCCGCCTCCTGTAGGAAACGGGCCGTTTTCGTGTGAGCCGGAGCTCAGCGCATTACTTGTTCAGGTGGAAATCCTTCTCCGCCGCTTCGAAGCGCTGCACCATTCCGGCTGTCGGCGCGCCGAGCTTGCTGACGATGTAGATGGCCAGGCTGGCGAAGATGAAGCCAGGGATGATTTCGTACAAACCCATCACTTCCCAGTGTTTCCAGGCTACAACGGTGATCGCGCCGACCAGGATACCGGCCAGTGCGCCGTCTCGGGTCATGCCTTTCCAGACCACCGAGATCAGCACAACAGGGCCGAACGCAGCGCCGAAACCAGCCCAGGCGTAGGACACCAGGCCCAGTACGCGGTTATCCGGGTCAGCGGCCAGCGCGATAGCGATAAGTGCTACCAGCAGCACCATGGCGCGACCGACCCAGACCAGCTCGACCTGGGACGCGGTTTTACGCAGGAAGGTCTTGTAGAAGTCTTCGGTCAGGGCGCTCGAGCACACCAGCAACTGGCAGCTCAGGGTGCTCATCACAGCGGCGAGAATCGCCGACAGCAACACACCGGCAACCCATGGGTTAAAGAGGATTTTCGCCAGTTCGATGAACACACGCTCGTGGTTCTCGGTCACCGGGCCAGCCACCTCCGGGTGCGCCGAGAAGTAGGCGATACCGAAAAAGCCCACGGCCACGGTGCCGCCCAGACACAGGATCATCCAGGTCATGGAGATGCGACGGGCATTGGCGATCGATTTCACCGAATCCGCCGCCATGAAACGCGCGAGGATGTGCGGCTGACCGAAGTAACCCAGGCCCCAGCCCAACAGCGAAATCACACCGATGAAGGTGGTGCCCTTGAGCATGTCGAAGTTGCTTGGATCGTTGGCTTCGATGGCCAGGAACGTGGTGTCGACGCCGCCGGTCGCCAGCAGCACGATGATCGGCGTGAGGATCAGCGCGAAGATCATCAGCGTGGCTTGTACCGTGTCAGTCCAGCTGACTGCGAGGAAACCGCCGACGAAGGTGTAGGCAATCGTCGCCGCCGCACCGGCCCACAGCGCTGTCTCGTAGGACATGCCGAAGGTGCTTTCGAACAGACGCGCACCCGCGACGATGCCGGAAGCGCAGTAGATGGTGAAGAACACCAGGATCACCACCGCCGAGATAATCCGCAGCAGGCCGCTTTTATCTTCGAAACGGCTGGAGAAATAGTCCGGCAGAGTCAGGGCATCGCCGTTGTGCTCGGTCTGCACCCGCAGACGGCCGGCGACGAACAGCCAGTTCAGATAAGCACCGACGATCAGGCCGATGGCGATCCAGCTTTCGGACAGACCGGACATGTAGATGGCGCCCGGCAGGCCCATCAGCAACCAGCCGCTCATGTCCGAGGCACCGGCGGACAGCGCAGTTACCACGCTACCGAGGCTGCGACCGCCGAGAATATAGTCGGAAAGGTTGTTGGTGGAGCGATAGGCCATGAAGCCGATCAGCACCATTGCTGCGATGTAGATCACGAATGTGATCAAGGTTGGATTGCTAACGCTCATTAAGTTACGCCCTGGCTTTGTTTTTATGTAGCGGCGGTGGTGAACCGCTCGCAAACGACGACGTTTGGCAGACGATCCGGGATCCCGCGCATTTAAGACTGATGTTTCCCCAGGAAAGCCATCAGCCGGTACACCGGGTTATTCCCGGTTGCACCTTGGCGGCGAATGCTATGCAACAAAGCAAATAAGGTGCAACCAGTTTCGCCAGAATCAGTTGCACCTAGTCGGAATATTCGAAGAGCAGCGTGTTTTTGCTCCCTTTTGTGGCAGTCAGCGGTCGTTGCTAGAAGCAAAAGCACCAAGCAGGAGCGGCACTTTCGTACCAGAAATTAATTCCTGACGAGCTGCGAATTATTCCGACAAAAAAAGGGTTGCACCCGGTTGCACCTCATTCGGCGCACGGCTAATCTTGCGGCCAGCTGATGCCACGCAACTGTGGCAACCATGAGGATAAAAATATGGCTACCACCACCCTTGGGGTCAAACTTGATGACCCGACCCGCGAGCGCCTCAAGGCTGCCGCAACCTCGATTGATCGCACGCCGCACTGGCTGATCAAACAGGCAATTTTCAATTACCTGGAAAAGCTCGAGGGTGGTGCAACCCTGACCGAGTTGAACGGTTTGACCGCCAAAGATGCCGATGACGCAGGCGAAGTGCAGACCGATCACGCTCACCAATGTTTCCTCGAATTCGCCGAAAGCATCCTGCCGCAATCGGTTCTGCGTGCCTCGATCACCGCGGCCTACCGCCGTCCTGAGCCGGAAGTGGTGCCGATGCTGATCGAGCAGGCGCGCCTGCCGGCTCCAATGGCCGAAGCCACCAACAAACTCGCCGCGACCATCGCGGAAAAACTGCGTAACCAGAAGAGTGCCGGCGGTCGTGCCGGTATTGTTCAGGGCCTGCTGCAGGAATTTTCCCTGTCGTCCCAGGAAGGCGTGGCGCTGATGTGTCTTGCCGAAGCGCTGCTGCGTATCCCCGACAAGGGCACTCGCGATGCGCTGATCCGCGACAAGATCAGCACCGGCAACTGGCATCCGCACCTGGGCAACAGCCCTTCGCTGTTCGTCAACGCGGCGACCTGGGGCCTGCTGCTGACCGGCAAACTGGTTTCCACTCACAATGAAGCCGGCCTGACTTCTTCGCTGAGCCGCATCATTGGCAAGAGCGGCGAGCCGATGATCCGCAAGGGCGTCGACATGGCCATGCGCCTGATGGGCGAGCAGTTCGTCACCGGCGAAACCATCGCCGAAGCACTGGCCAATGCGAGCAAGTTCGAAGCCAAGGGCTTCCGTTATTCCTACGACATGCTCGGTGAAGCGGCACTCACCGAAGTCGACGCGCAGAAATACCTGGCGTCGTACGAACAGGCGATCCATTCGATCGGCAAAGCGTCCCACGGTCGTGGGATTTATGAAGGTCCGGGCATTTCCATCAAGCTCTCGGCGCTGCACCCGCGCTACAGCCGTGCGCAATACGAGCGCGTCATGGACGAGCTGTACCCGCGTCTGCTGTCGCTGACCCTGCTGGCCAAGCAATACGACATCGGCTTGAACATCGACGCCGAAGAAGCCGACCGCCTCGAGCTGTCGCTGGATCTGCTCGAGCGTCTGTGCTTCGAGCCGCAACTGACTGGCTGGAACGGCATAGGTTTCGTTATCCAGGCTTATCAGAAGCGTTGCCCGTACGTGATCGACTACGTGATCGATCTGGCCCGTCGCAGCCGTCATCGCCTGATGATCCGTCTGGTAAAAGGCGCGTACTGGGACAGCGAAATCAAGCGCGCCCAGGTCGAAGGCCTGGAAGGCTATCCGGTCTATACCCGCAAGGTGTACACCGACGTTTCCTACATCGCTTGCGCACGCAAACTGCTGTCGGTGCCGGAAGTCATTTATCCGCAGTTCGCCACGCACAACGCCCACACCTTGTCGGCGATCTATCACATTGCCGGTCAGAATTATTACCCGGGCCAGTACGAATTCCAGTGCCTGCACGGCATGGGCGAACCGCTCTACGAACAGGTTGTAGGCAAAGTATCCGAGGGCAAGCTGAACCGTCCGTGCCGCGTGTACGCTCCGGTCGGCACCCACGAAACCCTGCTGGCGTACCTCGTGCGTCGTCTGCTGGAAAACGGCGCCAACACCTCGTTCGTCAACCGCATTGCCGACCAGTCGATTTCGATTCAGGAACTGGTGGCCGATCCGGTGGCGCAGATCGAGCAGATGGCGACCGTGGAAGGTGGTTTCGGTCTGCCGCACCCACGCATTCCGCTGCCGCGTGACCTGTACGGTGCCGAGCGTGCCAACTCCAGCGGCATCGACATGGCCAACGAACATCGTCTGGCTTCGCTGTCCTGCGCTCTGCTCGCCACTGCGCATAACGACTGGAAGGCCGCGCCGATGCTCGGTTGCGCGTCCAGCAACGAAACGCCGGTTGCCGTGCTGAATCCGGCCGATCACCGCGATGTGGTTGGTCACGTGCAGGAAGCCACCGTCGAAGACGTCGACAACGCCATTCAGTGCGCGCTGAACGCAGCGCCGATCTGGCAGGCCACGCCGCCGGCCGAACGTGCAGCGATTCTGGAACGTGCCGCTGACTTGATGGAAGGTGAAATCCAGCCGCTGATGGGCCTGCTGGCTCGCGAAGCCGGCAAGACCTTCGCCAACGCCATCGCCGAAGTCCGCGAAGCGGTCGACTTCCTGCGTTATTACGCAGTGCAGGCGCGCAACGATTTCAGCAACGACGCCCACCGCCCACTGGGTCCGGTGGTATGTATCAGCCCGTGGAACTTCCCGCTGGCGATCTTCAGCGGCCAGGTCGCTGCGGCATTGGCTGCCGGCAACCCGGTACTGGCCAAACCTGCGGAGCAAACCCCGCTGGTCGCCGCGCAAGCCGTGCGCTTGCTGCTCGAAGCCGGGATTCCGGAAGGCGTGCTGCAACTGCTGCCGGGGCGTGGTGAAACGGTCGGCGCTGGTCTGGTAGGTGATGAGCGCGTCAAAGGCGTGATGTTCACCGGTTCGACCGAAGTCGCGCGCCTGCTGCAACGCAACATCGCTGGGCGCCTCGACAGCCAGGGCCGGCCGATTCCGCTGATCGCCGAAACCGGTGGCCAGAATGCGATGATCGTCGACTCCTCGGCACTCACCGAACAAGTTGTGATCGACGTGGTGTCGTCGGCTTTCGACAGTGCCGGCCAGCGTTGCTCGGCCCTGCGGGTACTGTGCTTGCAGGAAGATTCCGCCGATCGCGTCATCGAAATGCTCAAGGGTGCCATGGCTGAAAGCCGCCTCGGTAACCCGGAGCGCCTGTCCGTGGACATCGGCCCGGTGATCGACGCCGAAGCCAAGGCTGGCATCGACAAGCACATCCAGGGCATGCGCGATAAAGGCCGCAATGTTTACCAGGTAGCGATTGCCGACAGCGAAGAGGTCAAGCGCGGCACCTTCGTCATGCCGACTCTGATCGAACTGGAAAGCTTCGACGAACTGCAACGCGAGATCTTCGGACCGGTGCTCCACGTGGTGCGCTACAAGCGCAAAGAGCTGGATCAACTGATCGGTCAGATCAACGCCTCCGGTTACGGCCTGACGCTGGGCGTGCACACGCGCATCGACGAAACCATCGCCAAGGTGATCGACAACGTCAACGCCGGTAACGTCTACGTCAACCGCAACATCGTCGGTGCCGTGGTCGGCGTGCAGCCATTCGGCGGCGAAGGCCTGTCGGGTACTGGCCCGAAAGCCGGCGGCCCGCTGTATCTGTACCGCCTGCTGTCGACGCGTCCTGCTGACGCCATCGAACAATCCTTCGCCCGCGGTGACGCCATCGTTGCCCCGGACGTGCGCTTGCGCGATGCCATGAGCCAATCGTTGAACGCTCTGAAAGCCTGGGCCGACAACAACAAGTTCGCCGACCTGAGCACCCTGTGCGTGCAATACGCGGCGCAATCTCAGAGCGGCATCACCCGCGTGCTGGCCGGTCCGACCGGCGAGAAAAACAGCTACGCGATCCTGCCGCGCGAGCACGTACTGTGCCTCGCGGAGGTTGAAGATGATCTGTTGACGCAACTGGCCGCGGTGCTGGCGGTGGGCGGTTCGGCGGTATGGCCGGAATCCGAGCAGACCAAGGCCTTGTTCGCCCGTCTGCCGAAGGAAGTCCAGGCGCGGATCAAGCGCGTTGCCGACTGGAACAAGGACGAGGTGGTGTTCGATGCCGTGCTGCATCACGGCCATTCCGACCAGTTGCGCGGCGTCTGCCAGCAGATTGCCCAGCGCGGCGGCGCGATCGTTGGGGTTCAGGGCCTGTCCCAGGGCGAGACCAACATTGCCCTGGAGCGTCTGGTAATCGAGCGGGCACTGAGCGTCAACACCGCTGCGGCGGGGGGTAATGCCAGCTTGATGACCATCGGTTAAACCGCTGTAAATCCAAGCGACCGCAATGGTCGCCTGGTACGCAATACCCTGTGGGAGCGAGCCTGCTCGCGAAGACGGCGTTCCAGTCGACATCGATGTTGCCTGAGCCACCGCTTTCGCGAGCAGGCTCGCTCCCACAGAAGATCAAAAGATCGCAGCCTTCGGCAGCTCCTACATGGAACCGCATTCCAAATGTAGGAGCTGCCGAAGGCTGCGATCTTTTGCTTCTGCATCACGCTCATCAATCATCCTGTTCAGCCTTCATCAGCACACCTAGACTCGGCCCAACCTCAATCTCAAGGTAAGCCGCCATGTCCGAGACCCTGCTCAGTTCCCGCAATCTGGCTTTCGAGCTGTACGAAGTCCTTGATGCCGAGGGCCTGACTCGACGTGAGCGCTTTGCCGAGCACAATCGCGAGACTTTCGACGCCGCGATCGGCACCGCGCGCAGCATCGCCGAAAAGTATTTCGCCCCGCACAACCGCAAGGGCGATGAAAACGAGCCGCGCTATGAAGATGGCCAGGCCATTCTGATCCCCGAAGTGAAACCGGCGGTGGATGCCTTCCTCGAGGCGGGATTTCTCAACGCCGCACGCAGTTTCGAAGCCGGCGGCATGCAACTGCCCACCCTGCTGTCGCAAGCCTGCTTCGCGCACTTCCAGTCGGCAAACGCCGCATCGACTTCGTACCCGTTCCTGACCATGGGCGCAGCGAACCTGATCGAAAGCTTCGGCAGCGAAGAGCAGAAGCAGCGCTTCCTGCAACCCATGATCGACGGCCGCTTCTTCGGCACCATGGCCCTGACCGAGCCCCATGCCGGTTCGTCACTGTCGGATATTCGTACCCGCGCCGAGCCCGCATCCGACGGCACCTATCGTCTCAAGGGCAACAAGATTTTCATTTCCGGCGGTGATCATCCGCTCTCGGAAAACATCGTGCACATGGTCTTGGCCAAACTGCCTGACGCGCCGCCGGGAGTGAAAGGTATTTCGCTGTTCATCGTGCCGAAGTTTCTGGTCAACGACGACGGCAGCCTCGGGCAGCGCAACGACGTGCTGCTCGCCGGGCTGTTCCACAAGATGGGCTGGCGTGGCACCACATCTACCGCGCTGAACTTCGGCGATAACGGTGAGTGCGTCGGCTATCTGGTAGGCAAGGCGCACCACGGCTTGAGCTACATGTTCCAAATGATGAACGAAGCGCGGATCGGCGTCGGCATGGGCGCGGTCATGCTCGGTTATGCCGGTTACCTGTATTCACTGGAGTACGCGCGCGAGCGGCCGCAGGGTCGGGTGCCGGACAGCAAGGATCCGACCACGGCGCCGGTGGCGATCATTCAGCACGCGGATGTCAGACGCATGCTGCTGACGCAGAAATCCTACGTCGAAGGTGCCTTCGATCTTGGCCTGTATGCAGCGCGGCTGTTCGATGACACCACGACGCTGGAGACCGAAGCCGAACGCAAGCAGGCGCATGAACTGTTGGACCTGCTGACGCCGATCGTCAAATCCTGGCCCTCGGAGTTCTGCCTGAAGGCCAACGAACTGGCGATCCAGATTCTTGGCGGTCACGGCTACACCCGTGAATACCCGGTGGAGCAGTACTACCGCGACAACCGCCTGAACCCGATCCACGAAGGTACCCACGGTATCCAGTCGCTGGATTTGCTCGGACGCAAGCTGGCGCAGAACGGTGGCGCCGGGTTGAAGCAATTGATTCGCTTGATCGCCAACACCGCGCAACGCGCGACCGCGTACGACTCGCTGAGCGCACTGCGCGAACCGCTGGAAAAACTCGTTGCCCGCCTGCAAACCGTAACCATCGGCCTGCTCACCGATCTGGCCCAGGGCAAGGTCAACAGCAGCCTGGCGAACTCGGCGCTGTACCTGAAAGTGTTCGGCCACGCGGTGATCGGCTGGCGCTGGCTGGAACAGGCAATTCGCGCTGAGGAAGGCCTGGCAAAAGGGTGTGCGGCGGATGTCGATTTCTATAAGGGCAAGTTGCAGGCGGCTCGGTACTTCCTGACGTGGGAAGTGCCGGGCTGCCAGCATGAGCTGGACTTGCTGGAGGCGCGGGATGATACGTGCCTGACGATGCGCGAGGAGTGGTTCTGATCCGAAAGCTGTTCAGTGCTTCAAACCCTTCGCGAGCAGGCTTGCTCCCACAGGGTTCGGTGGTGTTCACACACCCAGTGAATCACCACGATAACTGTGAGAGCAGGCTTGCCCGCGAAAGGGCCGGGGCTGACGACACATCAGCCCAGCGTGAATCCACTCATCTGCACGCCAGCAACCCGATCAACCCTGATTGATCGTCTTGGCAATGGTCTCGACCGTGGCGCTGACTTGCTCTTGATAACGGTCGAGTTCTTCTTTGTGCTGCTTCTTCATTTCAATCTGCTGCGAGCACAGATTCATCGCGGCCAGCACCAGCAAACGGTCACCGATCAGCGTCGGGTATTTGCGCTTGGTGTCTTCCAGCGCGGCCTTGAGCATCATCGCCGCATCCAGCAGGGTCTGTTCTTCCCCGGCCGGTGCCTTGATCGAATAGTCCTCGCCGAGAATGGAGATGACTTTTACCCCTGCTGTGCCGTGGTTCATGCGCTGACGGGACCTGCGTTGACGCGATCGACCAGTGCCTGGATGCGCGCGGCGGTGGCGCCGTGTTTTTCTTCCTGCTCCATCAGGTTCAGTTGCAGGTTTTCGTTTTCATCCTTGGCCTGGGCCAGTTCCGTGGACAGGGTCTGGTTGGTCTGCGTGAGTGTCTGGTTCTGTTGCACCAGGTCGCTGACGAGCTGTTCCAATTGGCTGAGGGATGCTTCCAACATTTTGATCTTCCAAGCGTTTTTCAAAGGGCGCGTACGATAAAGAAAAGTCACCACGGATGCCAGGGTTAAACCGACGCAAGGCCTTGATTTGCCTGGGTGGCGAAGCTTCTCGCGAGTTTAAAAGACTGTGATTGGTCGATCTGGTTCCTGCACTTCGTCGCACAGAGCCGTCTGCGACAAATACGCACACCACCTCAAGACTTTAGTCGTATGACCGATAAGTCACCCATACAGCAGTCTCAGCCCGCATGGATGCGGCCCTTTTCGGTATCCGCCCATGTCCCTCCGCAATATGAATATCGCCCCACGGGCGTTCACCGGCTTCGCCCTGATTGGCGGCCTGATGTTGATTCTCGGCGTGTTTGCCCTGAACCAGATGAGCAAGATCCGCGCGGCCGGCGAAGACATCGCCACCGCCAGCGTGCCATCGATCAAGGCCCTCGACGAATTCACCCAGCTGACCCTGCGCCTTCGCGTGCTGTCCTACCGCTTGCTGATCAACCGCGAACCCGATGTGCAGCAGAAAACCATCGAACTGTTCGACCTGCGTAACCGCCAGATCAGCGATGCGCAGCGTGCATACGAGCCGCTGATCGAAGGTCCGCAGGAACGCGCGGCGTACGATCAGTACGTGCAGTTGCTGGCGCAGTACCGTCAGCTTGAAGAGCGCATGAAAACCCTGTCGCGCAACAATCAGGTCGACGAGTTGCGGCAGATGCTCAACAGCGATTTGCTGAGCAATTCGGAAGCGGTGAATACCGCGCTGGCGCGTTTGCTGGAAATCAACACCCAGCAGATCGCCGAAACCGATCAGGGCGCCAAGGATCAGTACTCGATGTCGTTCGATCTGGTCGTCACTCTGCTGGTGATCGCCAGCGGCTTGACCTTGCTGTTCGCCTGGCTGCTGACCGTGAGCATTACCAAACCGATTTCCAAGGCACTCGAAGCGGCGGAAACCATCGCCGAAGGCAACCTGACCCAGCCGATCCATGTCGATGGCGAAGATGAAGCCGGGCGCCTGCTGGCGGCGATGGCCAAGATGCAATCGAAGCTGCGCGACACCCTGCAGCGCATTTCCGGGTCGGCCACGCAGCTGGCCTCCGCCGCTGAAGAGTTGAACAGCGTCACCGACGAAAGTGCTCGCGGCCTGACCCAGCAGAACAACGAAATCGAGCAGGCGGCCACTGCCGTCAACGAGATGACCAGTGCCGTCGAAGAAGTCGCGCGCAACGCGGTCAGCACTTCGGAAGCCTCGAAAAACGCCACCACTTCGGCGGGCGACGGTCGTGATCTGGTGCAGGAAACCGTCAGCGCCATCGAACGCATGAGCGCCGATGTGCAGAGCACGGCTTCGCTGATCGGCGACCTGGCCAATGAATCCCGCGACATCGGCAAGGTGCTCGACGTGATCCGTGGCCTGGCCGACCAGACCAACCTGCTGGCATTGAACGCAGCGATCGAAGCGGCCCGCGCCGGTGAGGCCGGTCGTGGTTTCGCCGTTGTGGCGGACGAAGTGCGCGCGCTGGCCCATCGCACTCAACAGTCGACCAGCGAAATCGAACGCATGATCGGCAGCATCCAGAGCGGCACCGAACACGCCGTGGATTCGATGCGCAACAGCACCGAGCGCGCCGAATCGACCTTGAACATCGCCCGAGGCGCGGGGATGTCGCTGGACACGATCAACAGCGCCATCGTCGAAATCAACGAGCGCAACCTGGTCATCGCCAGCGCCGCCGAAGAGCAGGCGCAGGTGGCGCGGGAAGTCGACCGCAATCTGGTCAACATCCGTGATCTGTCGGTGCAATCGGCGACCGGCGCGAGTCAGACCAGTGCGGCGAGCAACGAGCTGTCGCGGTTGGCGCTGGATCTGAACAATATGGTTGGGCGGTTCAGCCTGTAAATTTTGAGATCAAGGTCAAAAGCCCCTCACCCCAGCCCTCTCCCAGAGGGAGAGGGGGAAAGGGAGCAGATCTCTGTGCTGTTCAAACCTGAGTTCGACTCAGGAACTTCAGGTCGATGTATCTCGCATGATCAACGCGGTCGGTCCCCTCTCCCTCTGGGAGAGGGCTAGGGTGAGGGCCGCAATCGTCCGCCTGCCGCAAATCCTGATGCCACCCTGAAAAGCTTTTTGACAGCATCACATTTCAACAGGTTAGAATCGCTGGCACGCAGACTGCATGGTCAGTTTGTGCCCCCGTCTTTACGCTTCTGGAGTACTGCCTTTGAATGCGACGACCATCAACAGCCTGTTCTTGATCGGCGCGTTGCTGGTAGGCGCAAGCATTCTTGTCAGCTCGCTTTCTTCACGTCTCGGCATTCCGATTCTGGTCATCATCCTCGCGGTCGGCATGAGTGCCGGGGTCGATGGTGGCGGGATCATCTTCGATAACTACCCGACGGCCTATCTGGTCGGCAACCTCGCTCTGGCGGTGATCCTGCTCGACGGCGGTTTGCGCACGCGGGTGTCGAGTTTTCGCGTGGCGTTATGGCCGGCGCTGTCGCTGGCCACGGTCGGTGTATTGATCACCACCGGGCTGACCGGCATGGCCGCGGCGTGGCTGTTCGACCTCAATCTGATTCAGGGCCTGCTGATCGGCGCCATCGTTGGTTCGACCGACGCCGCTGCGGTGTTCTCGTTGCTCGGCGGCAAAGGGCTGAACGAGCGGGTCACCGCCAGCCTGGAAATCGAATCCGGCAGCAACGACCCGATGGCGGTGTTTCTAACCGTTACCCTGATCGATATGCTCGCCAGTGGCCAGACCGGCCTGCACTGGAGCCTGCTGACCCACCTGATCCGCGAATTCGGCATTGGTGGCGTGATCGGTCTGGGCGGCGGCTGGGTAATGTTGCAACTGGTCAACCGCATCAACCTCGCCGCCGGCCTCTATCCGATTCTGATCATCGCTGGCGGCCTGGTGGTGTTCGCGCTGACCAACGCCCTGCATGGCAGCGGCTTTCTCGCCGTGTACCTGTGCGGTCTGGTGATCGGCAACCGCCCGGTGCGCAGCCGCCACGGCATTCTGCACATGCTCGACGGCATGGCCTGGCTGGCGCAGATCGGCATGTTCCTGGTGCTGGGGCTGCTGGTCACGCCCCATGATCTGCTGCCGATCGCCCTGCCCGCCCTCGGTCTGGCGCTGTGGATGATCCTGTTCGCGCGGCCGCTGTCGGTGATGGTCGGTCTGCTGCCGTTCAAGGCCTTCCACGGTCGCGAAAAAGCCTTTATTTCCTGGGTCGGTCTGCGCGGCGCGGTGCCGATCATTCTCGCGGTATTCCCGCTGATGGCCGGGCTGCCGCAAGCGCAGCTCTACTTCAATCTCGCGTTCTTCATCGTGCTGGTGTCGCTGCTGGTGCAGGGCACGAGCCTGCCGTGGGTGGCCAAGCTGCTCAAGGTGACGGTGCCGCCAGAACCCGCGCCGATCTCCCGGGCGGCGCTGGAAGTGCACGTGACCAGCGAGTGGGAACTGTTCGTTTACAAGCTCGGCGCCGAGAAATGGTGCATCGGTTCGCCCCTGCGTGAACTGAAAATGCCCGAAGGCACACGCATCGCGGCACTGTTTCGTGGCCAGCAACTGCTCCATCCGTCGGGTAGTACGGTGCTGGAAGTCGATGATTTGCTGTGTGTTATTGGCCATGAACACAACTTGTCGGCCCTCGGCAAACTGTTCAGCCAGGCGCCGCAACGCGGCCTCGACCTGCGTTTCTTCGGCGACTTCGTGCTTGAAGGAGACGCCCAGCTTAAAGCGGTTGCAGCGCTGTATGGCTTGCCGGCCGAAGGCATCGATCCGGACATGACGCTGGGGGCGTTCATCGCCCAGAAAGTAGGGGGCGCACCCATCGTCGGTGACCAGGTGGAGTGGAACAATACCCACTGGACGGTCGCGGTCATGGACGGGAACAAGATCGGCAAAGTGGGCGTCAGATTCCCCGAAGGAAGTCGCCCGGGCCCCGGACTCTTCCTCTAAACTGCCTCCACTCTCACTTGCTTGACCGGTCTCTATGCCTACCCTGCGCTCCTTTTTCGCCGCGGCCCTGCTGGGCCTCAGTCTTGTCGTCGGCCCGCTGCATGCTGCCGAACCACCGTCCAGCGACGCCGTGCAGGCCAGCCTCGACAAGCTGGCCGACAGCAAACTGCCGGACGCCGACAAGAAGACTTTGCAGACCGTCCTGCAGAACACCCTCAATCAGCTCAATAACGAGCGTGATTACGAGCAGAAGCTGATCGATCTCAAGCGTCAGCTGGCCAATGCGCCGAAGCTGACGATTGAAAACACCCGCGAACTGAGCCGCCTCAAGGCTACCGCGCCGGTGCCGGTAGCCCAGCGTTTTCCGAAGGAGTCGATCCAGCAACTGGAGCAGATCCTCACCGATCGCTCGACCCAGCAAAGCGATCTGCAAAAAGCCCTGGCCGAAGCCAACAGCCTGATCATCACCGCGCAGACTCGTCCCGAACGTGCTCAGGCAGAGATTTCCGCCAGCCAGACGCGCATCCAGCAGATCAACACCATCCTCAAATCCGGCAAGGACACCGGCAAAACGGTCACCGCCGAACAGCGCGACCAGTTGAATGCCGAACTGGCCGCACTCAATGCGTTGATTCCGCTGCGCCGTCAGGAACTGGCCGGCAACACTCAATTGCAGGATCTGGGCAACGCCCAGCATGACTTGCTCTCGGAGAAATCCGATCGCCTCGACCGCGAAATCCAGGAACTGCAGACCCTGATCAACCAGAAGCGTCTGGCGCAGTCGCAGGAAACCGTTACTCAGCAATCGATCGAAGCGCAGAAGGCCGGGGGCAGCAGCCTGCTGGCGAGCGAGAGTGCAACCAACCTCAAGCTTTCCGACTATTTGCTCAAGAGCACCGACCGTCTCAACGAAGTCACGCAGCAGAACCTGCAGACCAAACAGCAACTCGACACCCTGACCCAGAGCGATTCAGCGCTGGACGAGCAGATCAACGTGTTGAAGGGCAGCCTGCTCCTGTCCAAGATTCTCTACAAACAAAAACAGGCACTTCCCCATTTGAAGGTCGACCGCGACCTCGCCGACCAGATTGCCGATATTCGCCTCTATCAATTCGACGTCAGCCAGCAACGCGAACTGCTCAGCAACCCGGCGACCTATGTCGACAATCTGCTGGCCACGCAGCCGCCGGAGCAGGTCACTCCGCAGTTGCGCAAGAGCCTGCTCGATCTGGCCAACACTCGCGCCGATCTGCTCGAGCGGCTGAACCGCGAATTGAGCGCGATGCTCAATGAGTCGATCACCCTGCAGCTCAATCAGAAACAATTGCTCAGCACTGCGCAGAGCCTGCGCGCGACCCTCGACGAACAGATGTTCTGGATCCCCAGCAACAAGCCGCTGGATGTGGAATGGATGCGCGGTGTGCCCGAGCGTCTCGAGCGACAGGTAAACACCCTGCCGTGGGCGTCGAGCCTGAGCGAACTGACTGACGGCCTGACCCAGCGGCCATTGCTGTTTCTGCCATTGGCGCTGCTGATCGGCGCCCTGTTGTGGCGCCGCAAGGCCCTGTACGGACGACTCAACAAGGTTCACCAGGACATCGGCCACTTCAAGCGCGACAGCCAATGGCACACGCCGCAGGCAATCCTGATCAATATTTTGCTGGCGATGCCGGTGGCGCTGGGTCTGGCGCTGTGCGGTTTGGCCCTGCAGATTGACGCGCGCGGGCAGAACGCCAATATGGGCGCGGCGCTGTTGCAGATGGGGCAGGCCTGGCTGGTGTTCTACACCGCTTACCGGATCCTTGCGCCCGGCGGCGTGGCGGAATTGCACTTCCGCTGGGAGAAACCGCAGGTCGAGTTCCTTCAGGGCTGGGTACGTCGACTCGGCTTGGTAGTGATGGCGTTGGTCGCGGTGGTGGCGGTTGCCGAACTGCAACCGGCGGCGCTGGCCGATGACGTGCTTGGCATGCCGGTGGTGCTGACCTGCTACGCCTTGATGGCGTGGCTGCTCAGTCGCCTGTTGATCAGCAGCCCGACGCACCAGAATGCTTCGCTGTTCCGCAAAGCCGTCGGAGTGATGTTCACTCTGCTGCCGATCGCCCTGTTCGTTGCGGTGTGCTTCGGCTACTACTACACCGCGCTGAAACTCAGCGACCGCCTGATCAACACCTTGTACCTGCTGATGTTCTGGCTGGTCATCGAAGCCACCTTCGTGCGTGGCCTGAGCGTTGCCGCGCGGCGTCTGGCCTATCAGCGCGCGCTGGCGAAACGGCAGGCAGCGAAAGAGGCCGGCGACGGCGAAGCGGTGATCGAAGAGCCGACGCTGGACATCGAAAAGGTCAACGAACAGTCCCTGCGCCTGATCCGTCTGGCCCTGCTCGGCGGTTTCATCGCGGCACTGTACTGGGTCTGGTCGGACCTGATTTCGGTGTTCTCGTATCTGGACAACATCACCCTCTACGAATACACCAGCGGCACCGGCGCCAACATGAGCATGGTGCCGATCAGCATCGGCGACATGCTCGGCGCGCTGATCATCATCGGCATTACCTTCGCTCTGGCGCGCAACCTGCCCGGCCTGCTCGAAGTGTTCGTCCTGTCCAAGCTCAACCTGGCCCAGGGCAGCGCTTATGCGACAACCACGCTGCTGTCCTACGTGATTGCCGGCGTTGGTTTTGTCACCACCCTGTCGACCCTCGGCGTCAGCTGGGACAAGCTGCAATGGCTGGTGGCGGCGCTGTCGGTGGGTCTGGGTTTCGGTATGCAGGAGATCTTCGCCAACTTCATCTCCGGCATCATGATCCTCTTCGAACGCCCGGTGCGGATCGGCGACACCATCACCATCGGCAACCTGTCGGGCACGGTGAGCAAGATCCGCATCCGCGCCACAACCATCACCGACTTCGACCGCAAGGACATCATTGTCCCGAACAAAACGTTCATCACCGGGCAACTGATCAACTGGTCGCTGACCGACACCATCACCCGCGTCACGCTGAAGCTCGGCGTCGACTACGGCTCGGATCTGGATCTGGTCAAGGAGTTGCTGCTCAAGGCGGCCCGGGAGAATCCGCGCGTGCTGAAGGAGCCGGAGCCGCACGTGTACTTCCTCAACTTCGGCGAAAGCACCCTCGACCACGAACTGCGCATGCATGTGCGCGATCTGGGTGACCGTAACCCGGTGCTCGACGAGGTCAACCGCTTCATCAACCGCGAGTTCAAGAAGCAGCACATCAACATCTCGTTCCGGCAGATGGAGGTTTACCTGAAGAATCTGCACGGCCAGGAATACAAGATGGTGCCGGTGGAACCGGAGAACAAAACCATCGTGCCGGTCGTCGACGGGCAGAAACCGTTGTCGGAACCGCCGCCGGGCAAACTCGACTAACCGTCATGATCCCAGCAGAATGCTCGGACATTCTGCTGGAGCCGGCCCGTGAAAGCCCTCGACGAACTGACTTTCGACAACCGCTTCGCCCGTCTCGGCGACGCGTTCTCTGCGCACGTACTGCCGGAGCCGATCGACAACCCGCGTCTGGTGGTCGCCAGCCCGGCCGCCCTGGCTCTGCTGGATCTCGATGAGGCCAGCGCCGAAACCGAAGAATTCGCGCAACTGTTCGGCGGCCACAAACTCTGGGCCGACGCCGAACCCCGAGCGATGGTGTATTCCGGGCATCAATTCGGCGGCTATACCCCGCAACTGGGTGACGGCCGCGGTCTGCTGCTGGGCGAGGTCTACAACAACGCCGGCGAGCATTGGGACTTGCACCTCAAGGGCGCCGGACAAACACCGTTTTCGCGCATGGGCGATGGCCGCGCGGTGCTGCGTTCCTCGATTCGCGAATTTCTCGCTTCCGAAGCGCTATACGCGTTGAACATTCCGTCTTCCCGGGCCGCCTGCGTGATCGGCTCCGACACGCCCGTCTGGCGTGAAAAGCAGGAACGCGCGGCGATGGTGCTGCGCCTGGCGCCGAGCCATATCCGCTTCGGCCACTTCGAATATTTCTACTACACCAAACGCCCCGAGCAGCAGAAACAGCTCGCTGAGCATGTGCTGGCGATGCACTTCCCCGAATGCCTTGAGCAACCGGAACCGTATCTGGCGATGTTCCGCGAGATCGTCGAGCGCAACGCCGAACTGATCGCCAAGTGGCAGGCTTATGGCTTCTGCCACGGCGTGATGAACACCGACAACATGTCGATCCTCGGCATCACCTTCGACTTCGGCCCGTTCGCTTTCCTCGATGACTTCGACGCGCATTTCATCTGCAACCACTCCGATGATCAGGGCCGCTACTCGTTCAGCAATCAGGTGCCGGTCGGGCAGTGGAACCTCAGCGCCCTCGCCCAGGCACTGACGCCGTTCATCAGCGTCGAGGCCCTGCGTGAAACCCTCGGCCTGTACCTGCCGCTGTTCCAGGCGCACTATCTCGACCTGATGCGTCGCCGCTTCGGCTTCACCACCGCCGAGGACGATGACCAGCAACTGCTGGAAAACCTGCTGCAACTGATGCAGAACAGCGGAGTCGACTACACGCTGTTCTTCCGCCGCCTCGGTGAAGATTCAGCCGAACAGGCCATTGCCTGCCTGCGCGATGACTTCGTCGATATCAAGGGTTTCGATGCCTGGGGCGAACGCTACGTCGCCCGGGTGGCCCGCGACGGCGATGCCGATCAGGCACAACGCCGCGCGCGGATGCACGCGGTCAATCCGCTGTACATCCTGCGCAATTACCTGGCGCAGAAAGCCATTGATGCTGCCGAGCAAGGCGACTACACCGAAGTACGCCGCCTGCATGCGGTGTTGAGCAAGCCGTTCGAGGAACAGCCGGGAATGGAAGGTTACGCCGAGCGGCCACCGGAGTGGGGCAAGCATTTGGAGATCAGTTGTTCGTCGTGAGCAAGGTCAGGTGAACACGTCGATAGGCACATTGAAACGTTCGGCCAACCAGCGAATCTGGCGCAAGTTGAGCTTGCGCTTACCGCTCAAAATCTCCGAGACAACCGATTGAGTACCAACACCCGGTAAATCGCTCTGGGTCAGGCCGTGCTCGCGCATCATGTAACCGAGAACCTCTTCGCCACTTGCCTTAGCCATGGGGTGATGGGTGCGATCCCATTCCTCGATCCAGTCACCGATGATGTCCACCAAGCTCATCAACGGGTGCGACTCATCATCGCCGGTAATTTCCAGCAGTTCGTCAATTGCCGATACCAGAGCGTCGTAGTCGTCTTCGTCTTCCGGTCTACGCAAAAGCTCGGAGAGGGAAAAGCGTTTCACAGTCTTGGTGGTCATTGCACGGAAGTCCAAGAGATATATCGTTGAGGGCTGCACAAGATTACCGACTCGATAAATTCCAGATAGTCAGCCTCCCCACCGATATGCGTAGGCGCTTTCCTCAAATAAAGAAGGTCGTGACCTACAGAACAATTACTTGATAATCGCGACTTCGACTCCAGATCAGTCTTCAAAGACTTCCTGCCCGAGAGCCCATTATGTCCACCCCACTTCTCATCCCCTGCCCCACCTGCAACGGCCTCAACCGCATCCCCGCCGAGCGCCTGGCTGACCAGCCCAAATGCGGACGCTGCAAATCTGCGGTGCTGTTGAGCAAACCCTTCGAGCTCAAACAAGGCGATTACGCCAGTCAGATCAAGGGTGATCTGCCGTTGCTGGTAGATGTCTGGGCGGACTGGTGCGGGCCGTGCAAGTCGTTTGCGCCGGTGTTTGAACAGGCCGCGGTGCAGTTGGCGGGCAAGTGTCGACTGGCCAAGCTCGACAGCGAGGCGAACCAGCAGTTGTCGGCACAGTTGGGAATTCGCTCGATTCCGAGTCTGATTCTGTTTAAAAACGGCAGGGAAGTGGCGCGCCAGAGTGGTGCGTTTCCGTTGCCGCAGTTGATGGCGTGGTTGCGTAGCCAAGGCATCTGAAAGAACCAGATCACCCTGTGGGAGCGAGCCTGCTCGCGAAGGCGGCCGATTATTCAGCGCTGATATTGAATGTGCCGGCCTATTCGCGAGCAGGCTCGCTCCCACATTAGGAATTTGCGTGTCATTCGGGGAATCAGTGGTCTTCCAGCAGATTGTGCAGTTCAACAAACTGTTGCGTCAGTTTGTGCCGTGGATCGAGGTGGATCAGCGGCATGCTGGCCTGGTGCGACTCGCGCATGCGCACCGAACTGCTCAAATACACCGGTAGCACCGGCAAGCCCTCAGCGATCAGCTCATCGAGCATCTGCTGTGGCAGGCTGGCCCGCGCCTGGAACTGATTGACCACAATGCCTTCGACTTCCAGGCCTTCGTTGTGGTCGTCCTTCAATTCTTCGATTTCGGCGATCAACCCGTACAGCGCCTGACGCGAGAAACTGTCGCAGTCGAAAGGAATCAACACCCGATCCGCCGCAATCAGCGCCGATACCGCATAGAAATTCAGGGCTGGCGGGGTATCCAGATAAATGCGGTCGTAGTCTTCGGACAACTCGTCCAACAACTTGCGCAGCTTATTGATCTTGTGTTTCGCCTCGAGCTTGGGCTGCAGATCGGCCAGCTCGGCAGTGGCGGTAATGATGTGCAGGTTGTCGAACGGCGTTTCGTAGATGTCCGCCTGATTCTTTTTCGAGAACGGCCCTGAGGACAGCGTCTGTTTGAAGAAATCGGCGATGCCCATGGGGATGTCGTCGCCAGTGAGCCCGGTCAGATACTGAGTGGAATTGGCCTGGGCATCGAGGTCGACCAACAACGTGCGATAACCCTCGCTGGCGCTGACCGCCGCCAGGTTGCAGGCGATGCTGGATTTGCCTACGCCACCTTTCTGATTGAACACCACGCGCCGCATGACCAAACCTCCGTGTATCAAAGAATGACCGAGTGTAGTTGCCGGTGACTGCGCTTCGCTACCTTCACGGACATGGACTACGCCGTCAGGTGTAAATATCGACGCTCAGCCATGGAAAAAACCGCCAGCCATCGCAGAGACTCCTGACAGACAGGCCGCGGGGAATATGGATAATGGCCAAGTGATAGCCACCTGACGAACCGCTCGGTACATTTTGTTGGGCAAAATGTAACCAACATTTGCTACACACCCGTCGCACCGGGATAATGCGCGCCACCCGGCGCCCTGCGCCAAGCCAAGCCTGCTGCGGCGCTGGCGACTCAACGCGTCAACGAAAGCCCGCAGGGGCGGGATGAATGTCCGTGATCAACTTCAACATCGCCCAATGGCGCGCGTGGGCCCCGGGGCTCGACAGCGTGGACGCCTGGCAGGCCTGGAGCCGACAACCGGTCGTGCTCCAGAGCAGTGATGCCGCGCCCGATGTGTCGTTTCTGCCGGCCATGCAGCGCCGCCGCCTCAGCCGTCTGGCGCGGATGGCCTTCAGCGTTGGCTGGCCGCTGGCCGACGGAAGGAACAATCTGCCGCTGGTATTCGTCTCGCGGCACGGTGAAACCCCTCGCACGTTTGAAATCCTCCGCGATCTGGCCACCGAACAGCCTCTGTCGCCGACCCAGTTCAGCCTTTCGGTGCATAACGCGATCATCGGTTTGTGGTCAATCATGCGCGGCGAAACCAGCGAAATGACCGCCCTCGCTGCCGCTGGCGACGGTCTGGAACACGGCATGCTCGAAGCGGCGGCACTGCTTGCTGAAGGCGCCACGGCGGTGCTGTTGGTGATCACCGAAGAGCAGCCACCCGAGGCGTACTCACAGTGGGTCGATGATGTGCCGTTCCCTTACGCGCTCGGTTTGTTGCTGACGCCGGGTACCGACTGGCGGCTGACCCTGAACAGCAGCAGCGAAACCCGGTCAAAGGCGCACTGGCCGCACGCGCTCAACCTGCTGCGAACCCTGCTCGGCCAGCAACCTGATTGCCAACATGCGTGGAAAAATCGTGTATGGACCTGGCATCGCAACCCGTGACCGCCAAACACCGCGACGCCTATTACTGGCGCCTGCTGGCCACTGCTGCGAGCTTCGCCCTGTTCGGGCTCGGCGGGCTGTGCCTGCGCCTGCTGGTATTTCCGCTGCTCGGTTGCCTGCCCGGTGACGCACTTGAACATCGCCTGCGCGCCCGGCGTACGGTCAGCCGACTGTTCTGGTTTTTCGTGCGGTTCATGGCGCGCACCGGCGTGCTCACCTACGACATCGAGGGCGCCGAACGACTTGGCCGGCCGGGGCAGATGATCATCGCCAACCACCCGTCGCTGATCGATGTGGTGTTTCTGATCGGTCTGGTGCGCCACGCCAATTGCGTGGTGAAGAAGACTCTCTGGGAAAACCCGTTCACCCGTGGCCCGCTGCGCCGCACCGAGTACATCAGCAATGACGGCAGCATGGATATGCTCGATGCCGCTGCGCAATCGTTGCAGGACGGCCAGACCCTGATCATATTCCCCGAAGGCACGCGCACCCGGCCCGGGCAGGCGCCGGCCTTTCATCGGGGGGCGGCGGCGATTGCCTTGCGCGGTGCGAAAATCGTTACCCCAGTGATCATCAAGGTCAGCCCGACCACCCTGACCAAAGCCGAGCCGTGGTATCGCATCCCCCATCGCCGCGTGCACTTCAGTTTTCGCGTGGGGGCCGATATAGACCCACAGACCTTCGCCGCGCAAGGCCCCGCACCGCAGGCCTCGCGCAAGCTCAACGATTATTTGCATGACTATTTCATTAAGGAGCTCGCCGCAGATGAGCGAACTGAACACCGCTAGCCTGGTGCGTGACATCAAACTGCTGATCATCGACGCCCTCGGCCTCGAAGACATCAGCCCCGAGGACATCGGCGACGAGCAGACATTGTTCGGCGAAGGCCTCGGCCTGGATTCCGTGGACGCACTGGAACTGGGCCTGGCGATCCAGAAAAAATACGGCATCAAGATTGACGCCGATGCCAAAGACACCCGCAACCATTTCACCAACGTGGCCAGCCTTGCGGCATTCGTCACGGCAAAACAGGCAGCTTGAGACCGGACCATGCAAACTCGTGACGATATTTTCAACACCCTGCGCGATGCCCTGGTCGAGCTGTTCGAACTGGATCCGGCCCGTGTAAGCATGGACGCCAATCTGTATCAGGATCTGGAAATCGACAGCATCGACGCCGTCGACCTGATCGATCACATCAAACGCCAGACCGGCAAGAAGATCGCCGCCGAAGAATTCAAATCAGTGCGCACAGTCGGTGACGTGGTCGAGGCGGTGTTCCGTCTGGTTCAACCGGCCGCATGAGCCGACTGATCGGCCTGGGCCTGCTGCTGGCCGGTCTGCTGTACCCCTTCGCGGTGTATTTCGGCATGGAGCATTTCGCCCCGTGGCAATTTGCACTGCTGCTGGGCAGCCTGTGGCTGGCGCGCGCCCTGACCGGCGAACGCAAGCCCGGCAGCCTGTGGATGGCCTGCGTAGCGATCGCGTTCTGCCTGTTGCTGGCGGTATTCGACAGCCCGCAATTGCTGCGCTGGTACCCGGTGCTGATCAGCGCGTTCATGCTGGTGCTGTTCGGCGTGAGCCTGAAATACGGCCCGCCGATGGTCGAGCGTCTGGCGCGCTTGCGCGAGCCGGAGCTGCCGGAGGTTGCCGTTCGCTACACACGCAAGGTCACGCTGGCCTGGAGCGTGTTTTTCTTCTGCAACGGTTTGTGCGCCGCCCTCCTCACCCTGTGGGCGCCGCTGGATTGGTGGATGTTGTACACCGGCCTGATCTCCTATGGATTGATCGGCCTGATGTTTGCCATTGAATGGCTGATACGACAACGGGTAAGAGGCCGTACATGAATTGGATAAAACTTGAGCAGCTTTTGCTCAAGGCACTGCCGGAACGGGCGATCTGCCAGGCGCCGGCTCTCGATCACGCGCAGTTGCACGCGCAGGCCCTGAGCGTTGCCGCTGGCCTGCAAGGCCAAGGCGTGAAACGCCTGGCCGTGCACCTGGAAGATGCCGCCGACCTCGCCATCGCCCTGCTTGGTGCGTGGTGCGCCGGCGTCAGCGTGTTGCTGCCGGCAGACCTGCAAGCACAGACGCGCCAGCGCTGGTCCCCTGAAGTCGATCTGTGGCTGACCGATCAGCCGGGCGACGCGCAGCTCGATGATTACACTCAACCGGGTTTACCCGGCGCCGAACTGGATCTCGATCAATGCCGACTGAGCCTGTGCACCTCCGGCTCCAGCGGCGAGCCCAAGCGCATCGACAAGACCCTGCGTCAATTGGCCAATGAAGTCGAAGCGCTGGAGCAGCTGTGGGGCGCAGACCTCGGTGAGGCTTGCATCATCGGCAGTGTCGCCACGCAGCACATCTACGGTCTGCTGTTTCGCGTGTTGTGGCCGTTGTGCGCCGGACGTCCATTCGTGCGCCGGCAACTGGCGTTTTCCGAAGACTTGCAGCGCGCCAGCCGCGAGCACCCGACCTTTGCCTGGGTCGCCAGCCCGGCGCTGCTCAAGCGCATGGGCGACAACCTCGACTGGCCGGCCTTGAGGGCCGTGCGCCGGGTATTTTCTTCCGGTGGCGCGTTGCCGCTGGAGGCCGCGCAAAGTCTGCAACAGCGCTTGCAGCAATGGCCGACGGAAATCCTCGGCAGTTCGGAAACCGGCGGCATCGCCTGGCGCCAGGGCGAGTCGTTATGGCAGCCGTTCGCCGGCGTCGAACTGAGCCAGGACAGCGACGGCGCCCTGCTGATCGCCTCGCCTTATCTGCCTGCCGGCCACATCGAACACAGCGCCGACGCCGCGCGCATTGCCGCTGACGGTCGCTTCGAACTGCTGGGGCGGCTGGACCGCATCGTCAAACTGGAAGAAAAACGCATCTCGCTGCCGATGCTCGAACAGGCTCTGATCGATCACGACTGGGTCGCTGAAGCGCGCCTCGGTGTCGTGCAGGAAAACCGCGCCTCGCTCGGTGCGCTGCTGGTACTCAGCGAATCTGGCCTGTTCGCCCTGCGCGAGCACGGCCGCCGTGGCCTGACCGAAATACTGCGCAAACATCTGAGCCAGCATTGCGAAGCCCTCGCCCTGCCCCGACGCTGGCGCCTGCTGCGGCAAATGCCATTCAACAGCCAGGGCAAACTGGCGCAAGCCGACGTCGAAGCGTTGCTTTTGGCCGCACGACCAAAAGCGCCCGAAGTGCTGGAACAAAGCGAAACCGAAGGTGAGTGGAGCCTGCAACTCAGCGTGCCGCCGGACCTGGCCTACTTCAGCGGGCACTTCCCCAAGGCGCCGGTTTTGCCTGGTGTGGTGCAGGTGGAATGGGCATTGAACCTGGGTCGCCAATTGCTCAACCTGACCGGCCCGTTTGCCGGCATGGAAGTGCTGAAGTTCCAGCAACTGGTGCGCCCCGGCGATGAAATCCAGTTACACCTGCGTTTCGATCCGGATCGCAGCAAACTGTATTTCGCTTATCGCAATGACACGGCGACCTGTTCCAGCGGCCGAATCCTGCTAGGAGTTGGCAATGCATAACCTGTGGCGAGGGGATGTATTCCATGCATAACCCTTGCGCCGTGATCCCGGTCTACAACCACGAAACCGCAATCGGCACCGTGGTCGATGCTCTGCTCGCGCAAGGTCTGCCATGCATTCTGGTGGACGACGCCAGCGAGCCCTCCTGCGCAAAAGTCCTCGACGCTCTGGCCGAACGCGAAAACGTGCACCTGGTGCGCCTGACCGCCAACCAGGGCAAGGGCGGCGCGGTGATGACCGGTCTGCGCGAAGCCTCGCGACTGGGCTACAGCCATGCCTTGCAGGTCGATGCCGACGGCCAGCACGATTTGCACGATGTCGCGCGCTTCGTCGCCGAATCCCGCGCTCATCCGGAGGCGATGATCTGCGGCTATCCGCTGTTTGACGAGAGCGTGCCGAAAGGACGTTTGTACGCGCGCTATCTGACCCACGTGATGGTGTGGATCAACAGCCTGTCGTTGCAGATTCGCGATTCGATGTGCGGCTTCCGTGTTTACCCGCTGGCGCCGACCCTGGCAGTGATCGACTCGGCCAAGGTGGGCAAACGCATGGATTTCGATTCGGACATTCTCGTGCGCCTGGCCTGGCGCAATCAGCCGATGCGCTGGCTGCAGACCAGCGTGCATTACCCGCTGGACGGCGTGTCGCACTTTCGCCTGTTCCACGACAACGCGCTGATCTCCAGCATGCACACGCGGCTGTTTTTCGGCATGTTGCTGCGTTGGCCGCTGATCCTCTGGCGGCGGTGGAAACCATGAGCGAAGAAGTCGACAACAAGCACTGGGCCGACCGCGAAGAACGCGGCAGTTTCCTGCTGATGAAATTCACCGCATTCGCCGCCAAGGTGCTTGGCCGGCGCCTGCTGAGTCCGTTGCTGTACGCCATCGTGCTGTATTTTTTCCTGTTCGGCCGCATCGCCCGGCGCAGCGCTTGGCAGTACCAGCAGCGTCTGGCCGAGTGGAGTCAGCGTGCCGACCTGCGCCCGAGCCACCGGCGGGTGTTCGGCCAGTTCATGACATTTGCCGATTCGCTGCTCGACAAGCTCGATGTATGGAACGGCAAACTGAGCATCGAGCAGATCGAAATCATCGACCCGGCGCTGCTGCGCAAGCAGTTGCGCGGCAGTCGCGGACAACTGCTGGTCGGCGCGCATCTGGGCAATCTTGAAGTGTGCCGGGCGTTGGCGGAGATCGGCGAAAAGGTCACCATGAACGTGCTGGTGCACACCAAGCACGCCGAGCAGTTCAACCGCCTGCTTGGTGAGGCCGGGGCGACCAATCTGCGCCTGATTCAGGTCAGCGAACTCGACCCGGTGATCATGCTGCAACTGCACGAACGGCTGGAGCGCGGCGAGTGGCTGGCGATCGCCGGTGACCGCGTGCCGCTGCATGGCGGGCGCAGTGTCACTGTGGATTTTCTCGGCCATCCGGCGCCGTTCCCGCAAGGCCCGTGGTTGCTGGCCGGCCTGCTCAAGTGCCCGGTCAATCTGCTGATGTGCCTCAAGCAACCTGAAGGCCACTATCGCCTGACTCTCGAACCGTTCGCCGACGCGGTGGTGTGGACACGCCGCGAGCGCGAGCAGGTCATTCATCAGTGGGCCACCCGCTACGCGCAGCGCCTGAGTCACTATTGCCTCGAAGCCCCACAGCAATGGTTCAACTTTTACCCTTTCTGGAAGACCGATGACGACGCCAACCCATGAGCCGGTAACCTTCGGCGAACGCCCTCTGCGCATCGAAGACGTGCTGGCCCTGGCCAACCGTCAGGCGCCCGTGCAGCTGCAGGCTGACGCCGACTATCGCGAGCGCATCGCCAAGGGCGCGCGTTTTCTCGATTCGCTGCTGGACAAGGAAGGGGTGATCTACGGCGTCACCACCGGTTACGGCGATTCCTGCGTGGTCGCGGTGCCGCTGCATCACGTCGAGGCGCTGCCGCGTCATCTCTATACTTTCCATGGTTGCGGCCTCGGCAAGCTGCTCGACGCGCAAGCCACCCGCGCGGTGCTGGCAGCGCGTTTGCAGTCGTTGTGTCACGGCGTCTCCGGGGTGCGCGTGGAGCTGCTGGAGCGTCTGCATGCATTTCTCGAATACGACATCCTGCCGCTGATTCCCGAGGAAGGCTCGGTTGGCGCCAGCGGCGATCTGACGCCGCTGTCCTACGTCGCCGCGACCCTGTCCGGGGAGCGCGAAGTGATGTTCCGCGGCGAGCGTCGTCAGGCTGCCGATGTGCATCGCGAACTCGGCTGGACGCCATTGGTACTGCGCCCGAAAGAAGCGCTGGCGCTGATGAACGGCACGGCGGTGATGACTGGCCTCGCCTGCCTCGCCTTCGCCCGCGCCGATTACCTGCTGCAACTGGCCACACGCATCACCGCGCTCAACGTCGTCGCGCTGCAGGGCAATCCGGAGCACTTCGACGAGCGCCTGTTCGCCGCCAAGCCGCATCCGGGGCAGATGCAGGTGGCCGCTTGGCTGCGCAAGGATCTGGCGATCGACGCGCCAACCGCGCCGCTGCATCGTCTGCAGGATCGTTACTCGCTGCGTTGCGCGCCGCATGTGCTCGGCGTGCTGGCCGACAGCCTGAACTGGCTGCGCGGTTTCATCGAAATCGAACTGAACAGTGCCAACGACAACCCGATTATCGATGCCGAAGCCGAGCGCGTTCTGCATGGCGGGCACTTCTACGGCGGGCACATTGCCTTCGCCATGGACAGTCTGAAAAACCTTGTGGCCAACGTCGCCGATCTGCTCGATCGGCAACTGGCGCTGCTGGTCGACGAACGCTACAACCACGGCTTGCCGAGCAACCTGTCCGGCGCACCCGCCGATCGGGCGATGATCAATCACGGCTTCAAGGCGGTGCAGATCGGCACCAGTGCCTGGACCGCCGAAGCGCTGAAAAACACCATGCCGGCCAGCGTGTTCTCGCGCTCCACCGAGTGTCACAACCAGGACAAGGTGAGCATGGGCACCATCGCCGCCCGTGATGCGATTCGTGTGCTGGAGCTGACCGAGCAGGTTGCCGCCGCCACGCTGCTCGCCGCCAATCAGGGCGTGTGGCTGCGCGCTCAAGCGTTCGATGCGCGTCCGCTGCCGCCGGCGCTGGCGGCGATGCACGAAGAACTCGGCAAAGACTTCCCGCCGGTCATCGAAGACCGCGCGCTGGAAGGCGAATTGCGCCTGTGCCTGCAACGCATCGCCGCGCAACACTGGAGGCTGCATGCGTAGTGCCGGAGTGCTTCACGCCGATACCGAGATTCTGGTGCCGTTCTTCGACGTCGACACCATGCACGTGGTCTGGCACGGCCATTACGTCAAATACCTGGAAGTGGCGCGCTGCGCGCTGCTGGACAAGATCGGCCACAACTACACGCAGATGGTCGAGTCTGGTTACGCCTGGCCGATCATCGACCTGCAGCTGCGCTACGTGCGCAGCGCGGTGTTCGGTCAACGGCTGAATGTGCGCGCCAGTCTGGTCGAGTGGGAAAACCGCCTGAAGATCAATTACCTGATCACCGACCTGCAGACCGGCGAGCGCCTGACCCGCGCCAGCTCGGTGCAGGTCGCCGTCGAAGTCAGCAGCCGCGAGATGCAGCTGGCTTCACCGAAAGTCTTCACCGATGCCGTGGAAAGGATGCTGCGATGAATATGTTTTTCAAAAGCCTTGGTGCGTTGACGCTGCTGGCCGTGTCGTCATGGGCCCATGCCTTCGACCTGCAACAGCTCAGTGAACAACTGGCGAAACCGGACGTTATCCACGGCCAGTTCATTCAGGAAAAACACCTGCGCGCCCTGCCGCAGCCGCTGATCAGCAAGGGCAGCTTCGTCCTCGCGAAAACGCATGGCTTGCTGTGGCTATTGAAAACCCCGCTGCAACAGGACTACCGCATCACCGCCAAAGGCATCGCCCGCCGTGACACCAATGGCTGGCAACTGCTGCCGAACAAGAGCGCCGGTGCCGAGCAGAACCGGCTGTTCCTGGCTGTGCTGCAAGGTGACAGCAGCGGTTTGCAACGGGATTTCGAGCTGGCCCTGAGCGGCACGGCGCAACAATGGAAGCTGACCCTGACACCGCGTTCGATGCTGCTCAAGCAGGTGTTCCAGCAAATCAATATCGACGGCGGTGCTCTGGTGCAAACCATCGAACTGCTGGAAACCCAGGGCGACAGCACCCTGCTGCGCATGCAGGACAGCACCGCCGAGCAACCCTTGAGCGAAGCGGAGCAACATGACTTTGCCGAGTGAACGCAGGCTGCCCTGGCTGTTTCTGAGCCTGCTGCTGGCCGTCGTCGCGCTGGCCGCGTGGCAGTGGCGCGACGGTGCGCCGTTGTCGGCCAATCTCATGGAGCTGGTGCCCGGGACCAATCCCGACGCGCTGGAATTGCGCGCCGAGCAGCGTATGCAGGAGCCGCTCAACCGCGAAATGCTGGTACTGGTCGGCCACGCCGATCGCCAGCAAGCACTGACCATGGCCCGGCAATTGGGCGAGCAATGGCAGGCCAGCGGTCTGTTCGAAACCGTGCAGTGGAATCTGCAAGCCGACCTGCCAGCGCTACGCACGCAATTGCTGCAAGGGCGCCTGGCGATGCTCTCGGCGGATGATCGGCAGTTGCTCAGCGAACACCCCGACGTGTTCATCCAGCAGCGGGTGCAGGCGCTGTTCGATCCGTTCAACGGCTTTACCCTGGTGCCGAGTCAGGACGATTGGCTGGGCCTGACCGGGCGCATCCAGAACAGCCAGCCGAAACACGGCGCGGTGCAACTGGACATCGGCAGCGGCGCACTGATCGCCGATGCCGACGGCAAGAGCTGGGTGATGCTGCGGGCGCGCACCACCGGCAACGCCTTCGACATGAACCTGCCGCTGCAAGTCGCGGATCTGCTCCAGCACAGCCGTGAACAGGCAGCGAAAAGCGACGTGCAGTTGCTTGCCGCCAGTGGCCTGCTCTATGCGGCTAACGGCCAACAACAGGCCACCCGCGAAATGACCTGGGTCGGCGGCGGCGCGACGGTCGGGATTCTGCTGTTGCTGCTGTTGGCGTTTCGTCGCTGGCGCGTGCTGCTGGCCTTCGTTCCCGTGCTGGTGGGCATGCTGTTCGGCGCGGTGGCCTGCGTGGCGCTGTTCGGCCACATGCATGTGATGACGCTGGTGCTCGGTTCGAGCCTGATCGGCGTCGCCGTGGATTACCCGCTGCACTATCTGTCCAAGAGCTGGAGCCTCAAGCCCTGGCGCAGCTGGCCGGCCCTGCGCCTGACTTTGCCGGGGCTGACCCTGAGCCTGATCACCAGCGTCATCGGCTATCTGGCGCTGGCGTGGACCCCGTTCCCGGCATTGACGCAGATCGCCGTTTTCTCCGCCGCCGGTTTGCTCGGCGCCTATCTGTCGGCGGTCTGTCTGCTGCCGGCGCTGCTGAAAAATGTCGAACTGCGCCCGGCGCAATGGCCGCTGCGCCTGGCCGAACGCTTGATTCATCTGCGCGAAGCGCTGCTCGGTTGCATTCGCACGCCCGTGCTGCTGGCCCTGCTGATCGCCTTCTGCGTCGGCGGTCTGATGCAGTTGCAAAGCAAGAACGACATCCGCCAATGGGTCGGGGCGCCGCAGCACCTGACCGACGAAGCGCAGACCATCGCGCGCATCACCGGTTTCCAACCGACCAGCCAGTTCTTCCTCATCCGCGCCGCCAATCAGGAGCAATTGCTTGAGCGCCAGGCGGCGCTGAGCGAGCGTCTGCAGCAGCTGGTCAACCTCGACAAGCTGCAGGGCTTTCTCGCCCTCGATCAACTGGTCAGCGCGCCGAGCCAGCAACAGCAAGTGCGCGAATCACTGAGCAAGCTGCCATCGTTCTGGCAACCGCTGCTCGACCTCGGCGTGCCGGCGGCGGCTTTGCAAAACGAATTGCAGCAGTTGCAGGCCCTGCCCGCCGAAGACATCGACGCCGCGCTGGCCGGCCCGCTCGGTGAGCCGTATCGCACGCTATGGCTTGGCCCGACTGAAGACGGTGTTGCGGCAATGACCAGCCTGCAGGGCTTGAACAATCCGTCGTTGCTGCGCGTGCAGGCGCTGGACTTGCCAGGAGTGGTGCTGGTCGATCGCCTCGGTGATCTGAACAAAGTGTTCGCCGCCACGCAGATCAGCGCCGCCGAACTGAAACTGGCCTCCTGCGTGTTGATCGTGCTGGTGCTGATTCTGCCGTTCGGCCTCACCGGCGCGCTGCGTATCGTTGCCCTGCCGCTGCTGGCGGCGCTGTGCAGTCTGGCCAGCCTCGGCTGGCTCGGTCAGCCGCTGACTCTGTTCAGCCTGTTCGGCCTGCTGCTGGTGACGGCGATCAGCGTCGATTACGCGATCCTCATGCGTGAACAGGTGGGCGGCGCGGCGGTGAGCCTGCTCGGCACCCTGCTCGCGGCGCTGACGACATGGCTGTCGTTCGGCCTGCTGGCAGTGTCCAGCACGCCGGCGGTGAGCAATTTCGGCCTGTCGGTAAGCCTCGGTCTGGCGTTCAGCTTCATGCTCGCGCCATGGGCCGGGCGCCATGAAACGGTTTCGGAGACAGCAGCATGATGGTTGTCGGCTTCTGGTTGCTGGCCCTGGCGTTGTTTGCGCTGGCGACCCGGGTCGGCCGCCGTTTCGGCCTGATTCCGATCGTCAGTCAGTTGCTGCTGGCGAGCTTCGGTTTGCCGCTGCTGATGTACTTCTGGATCGAGCCGGGCTGGCAGCTCAGCGGTGCACAACTGATCGCGCCGGACTGGCTGAAAAACCTCTACAGCCTGAGTTTCGCCTTGCTGCTCGGGCACATTCTCAGCGATGTGATCGACCTGAAACTCGATCGTCAGAGCGTGAAAATTGCCCTGCCGAGTTTCATCGTGCCATTCACCTGCGGTCTGGCAGCCGCGCACTGGCTGTTGCCCGCGCAGCCATGGCTCAACTCACTGGCGATCGGGCTGGTGTTCGCGATCACCGCGATCCCGGTGCTGTATCTGTACCTGCGCCATATCGATTATCCGCCCGCCGCCACTCGTCGACTGGTGCAGACCGCAATCCTCATCGACCTGACGTGCTGGACGCTGTTCGGGCTCGCCCAGGGCAGCCTGCACTTGAGCAGCTTGTTGCTGCCCTTGGCCATGGCTGGCGTGCCGCTGTTCCTGTATCTGCTACGCGTGCGTCGCCCGCTGACCTACAGCCTCGGATTCTTCGCGCTGCTGGTCATGGCCGAGCATTACAAACTCAACGCACTGATTTTCGGCATCGGCTATCTGCTGTGCATGGCGGTGCTGAAAGTGCCGCTGGTGCTGCCACTGCCGGCGCGCTGGATGAGCCGCTTGCAGGTGTGGATCGCGATCCCGCTGATCCTCACGTTCGGCATCGTCCAGATCGACGTGCACAGCGCTCTTGCCAGTCTTGACGGCGGACAATGGGCGGCGCTGCTGCTGTTGCCGATTGCCAGTAAACTGCTAGGCAACTGGCTCGGCCTCGGCTGGGCAGGTGCGTCGTTCGCGGGCGCCAGTCGCTGGCGCGAAAGCGTGCTGCTGAACATTCGCGGCCTGAGCGAAATCGTCTTTCTCAACCTGCTGTTGCAACAACAGCTCATCACCCCGGCGCTGTATTTCGCGCTGATGCTGATGGGCCTGATCGCCACGCTGCTGCCGGCCCTGATCGGCCTGCATCGCGCGCCCCTGAATCTGAACAGTCCTTTGCCCCGGAGCTCACGTGCCAATCGTTGAAATGGAATCCCGTCAGGTCGTGATCATCGGTGCCGGCCCGTCCGGCGCTATCGCCGCGGCCCTGCTCAAACGCAAGGGCCACGATGTGCTGGTGCTCGAACGTCAGCACTTCCCGCGCTTCTCCATCGGCGAAAGCCTGCTCAGCCATTGCCTGGATTTCGTCGAAGAAGCCGGCATGCTCGACGCCGTCAACGCCGCTGGTTTCCAGCGCAAGACCGGCGCAGCGTTTGCCTGGGGCGAGCGCTACAGCGCCTTCGATTTTGGCGATACCTTCACCGCCGGCAAGCCGACCACGTTCCAGGTGCAGCGCGCCGATTTCGACAAGTTGCTGGCCGACCAAGCGGCGCTGCAAGGCGCGGAGATCCGCTATGGCGATGCGATTGTCAGCGTCGACTTCGAGCGGGCGAAACCACAACTCGATGTGCGTCGCGAAGACGGCAGCGAGTACCGCGTAGAAGCCGAATTCGTGCTGGACGCCAGCGGTTACGGCCGCGTGCTGTCGCGTCTGCTGGACCTCGAAGCGCCGTCGAATTTCCCGGTGCGTCAGGCGGTATTCACCCATGTTGAAGATCACATCGACAGCCCGGCGTTCGACCGGGAAAAAATCCTCGTCACCACTCACCCGCAGCACCGCGACGTGTGGTTCTGGACCATCCCGTTCAGCAACGGTCGCTGCTCCGTGGGCGTGGTCGCGGCCGAGGAACATTTCCAGGGCCGCGACAGCGACCTCGATGCCTGCCTGCGCAGTTTCATCGCCGAAACACCAAGCCTCGCCAGGGTTCTCAACAACGCGGTCTGGGACACCCCGGCGCGTACCCTCGGCGGTTACGCGGCCAACGTGAAAACCCTGCACGGCCCGGGCTTCGCCCTGCTGGGCAATGCCGCAGAATTCCTCGACCCGGTGTTCTCCTCCGGCGTGACCATCGCCATGCGTTCGGCGAGCATGGCCGCCGGCGTACTGCACCGTCAGTTGCAGGGTGAAACGGTCGACTGGCAACGGGAATTTGCCGAGCCGTTGAAACGCGGCGTCGACACCTTTCGCTGCTACGTCGAAGGCTGGTACGCCGGCACCTTTCAGGACGTGATTTTCTACGAGGACAGCCAGGCGGACATTCGCCGGATGATCTGCTCGATCCTCGCCGGTTACGCCTGGGACGAGCGCAACCCGTTCGTCAGCGAAGCGCGGCGCCGGCTGAAGATGATTTCCGAACTCTGCGCGCAGGACGCCTCATGAATTACCTCAGCCACAGTTACGTCGAGGAAACCCGCTTCGGCTTCTGGTTCCTGCGCAGCCACACCTGGCAGCACCATGTGCTGCGCGTGGCGATCAATGATCTGCGTGAGTTGTTCAGTGAGCCGCTGCCGGAACAGCCGGTGCTGCTGGACGCCGGTTGCGGGCAAGGCAAGTCGTTCGCTCACTTGCGCCAGACCTTTGCCCCGCAGCGCCTGATCGGCGTCGACGCCGACCCGCACAGCCTGCACCTGAGCGGCGAAGAGGCTACGCGCCTGGGCATGCCGGTCGAGTTGATCGGCAGCGATTGCGCCACGCTCCAGGTCGCCGATGCCAGCGTCGATCTGCTGTTCTGTCACCAGACCTTCCATCATCTGGTCGAGCAGGAAAAAGCCCTGGCCGAGTTCTATCGCGTGCTGAAGCCGGGCGGCTATCTGCTGTTCGCCGAGTCCACCGAGGCTTATATCGATACCTGGGTCATCCGCTGGCTGTTCCGTCATCCGATGCACGTACAAAAGAGCGCCGCCGGGTATCTGCAGATGATTCGCGAGCAGGGTTTCGAGTTTGCCGAGCACAATGTTTCCTACCCGTACCTGTGGTGGAGCCGATCGAAGGACTTTGGCTTGCTAGAGCGGTTGGGGTTGCGTAAGCCGAAGCCGTTTGGCGAACGCGAAGAGACGCTGGTGAATGTCGTCGCGCGCAAGCCGCTTGCAGGTGCTATCTCATGCAACGCATAACCTGTAGGAGTGAGCCTGCTCGCGATAGCGGTGGGTCAGCCAATGACTATTTTGAATGCATGACCGCTATCGCGAGCAGGCTCACTCCTACAAGGATTGTGGCATGGCTGATGATGGTGTTCTGCGCCCTTTTGCTCAGTGCCTGCGCCAGCCAGGCACCGCTGCCAGCGGCCAACCCGACGCTGCCCCTGCCGCTGCAACTGCACATCGAACGCGAGCAGGCCGGGCAGCGTCAGGACTGGTTGCTGGTGATCCAGCGCGAAGGCGCCGGCACGCGCTGGTCGATGATGGATCCGCTGGGCATTCCCCAAGCCCGTCAGCAACTGATCGACGGGCATTGGCAGGCCGACGGCCTGCTGCCGCCCAATCCCGAGGCGCGGGAGTTGTTCGCCGCGCTGCTGTTCGCCCTGACCCCGTCCGCCGAACTGCTGCGCAACTATCCCGACGCCCGGCAACAGACCGATCAGCGTTCTCTGCCGGCGCGCTGGCACGTCCGTTATTCACAACCGTTGAGCTTCGAAATGGGCCTGCCCCAAGGCCCGCACTATCGCGTTTCCCAGTTAGGTGAATCGACGCCATGACCGCTTACCTGAATGCCCTCGGCGTAATCTGTGCCCTGGGCCGCGACAAGTCTGAAGTCGCGCGCAATCTGTTCGCCGGCGACTGTTCGGGGATGCGCCGCGAGGCCGGCCGGGTTGTCGAGCGTGAGCTGCCAGTGGCCGCCGTGCACGGTGAATTGGCCGCGATTCCAGCCGAAATGATCGAGCACAGCAGTCGCAACAACCAACTGCTGCTGGAAGCCGCGCTGCAGATTCGTGACGACATCGATCGCGCGATCCAGACCTATGGCCGTGAACGCATCGGCGTTGTGCTCGGCACCAGCACGTCAGGCATCGACGAGGCGAGCCGGGGTCTGGCGCATTACATCCGCGAGCAGCAGTTTCCTCGCGAGTATGACTATCGCCAGCAGGAACTCGGCGCTCCGGCGAATTTTCTCGCCGAGTGGCTGCAACTGAGCGGTCCGGCCTACGTGATTTCCACCGCCTGCACTTCCAGCGCCCGCGCTTTGATGAGTGCTCAGCGTCTGCTCGATCTGGGCCTGTGCGACGCGGTGCTGTGCGGCGGCGTCGACAGTCTGTGCAAGCTCACCCTGAACGGTTTTTCTTCGCTGGAAGCCGTTTCAGATGAACGCTGCAATCCTTTTTCGGCCAACCGCAACGGCATCAATATCGGCGAAGCAGCGGTGCTGTTCGTGATGAGCAAACAGCGCGGCGAAGGTCCGGGGATTGCCCTGCTCGGCGCAGGCGCCAGCTCGGATGCGCACCATATTTCCGCGCCAGAGCCGAGCGGTCGCGGCGCCCTGCAAGCGATGCAAAAAGCCCTTGGCCGCGCCAATCTGCAAGCCGCGCAGATCAACTACCTGAACCTGCACGGCACCGCCACTCAACACAACGACGCCATGGAAAGTCTGGCGGTCGCGGCGCTGTTTCCCAACGGCGTCGCATGCTCGTCGACCAAGCCGCTGACCGGCCACACCCTCGGCGCGGCTGGCGCACTGGAAGCGGCGTTCTGCTGGCTGAGCCTGAGCGCCGACAACCCCGACCAAGCGTTGCCGCCGCACATCTGGGACGGCCAGGCCGATCCCACGCTGCCGCCCCTGCAGTGGGTGACTGCGAGCGAGCGCCTGACGTCCATTGCACCGCGCTACCTGATGAGCAACTCGTTTGCCTTCGGCGGCAACAACGTCAGCCTGATTATCGGAGACGCCCCATGAGCCACTGGCCACTCGCCGAACTGCTGCCGCACGCCGGCGACATGATTCTGATCGACGCCATCGAGCGCTTCGATGACGAGCAGATCTTCACCCGCCTGACGGTCAAGCCCGACGGCCTGTTCAACCTGCCCGACGGTAGCCTGCCGGCGTGGGTCGGCGTCGAGCTGATGGCGCAGAGCGTCGCCGCTTTCGCCGGTTGCCACGCGCGGCAAAAAGGCAATCCGGTGGAGCTGGGCTTTCTCCTCGGCACGCGCAAGTTCGAGTGCAACGTCGAAGCCTTTGCGCCGGGCAGCGAATTGACCGTCCACGGCATTCGCTCATTGGAAGACGACAATGGCATGGGCGTGTTCGAATGCCATATCCATGGCGACGGCATTCATGCCAGCGCACGGCTGAACGTGTTCCGTCCGCCCGAAGCCAACCAATACCTGCAACAGACAAAGGAGTCGCACGATGACTGAATCCGTCCTGGTCACCGGCTCCAGCCGTGGCATCGGCCGCGCCATTGCCTTGCGTCTGGCGCAAGCCGGGCATGACATCGTCCTGCATTGCCGCAACGGCATGACCGAAGCCCAAGCGGTGCAGGCCGAAATCGAAGCACTGGGTCGCCGTGCGCGCATTCTGCAATTCGATGTTGCCGACCGTGACACCTGCAGAAGCATTCTCGAAGCCGATGTCGATAACCACGGTGCCTATTACGGCGTAGTGCTCAACGCCGGGCTGACCCGCGACGGCGCGTTTCCGGCGCTGAGCGATGACGATTGGGACGTGGTCCTGCGCACCAACCTCGACGGCTTCTACAACGTTTTGCACCCGGTGATGATGCCGATGATCCGTCGCCGCGCCGCCGGGCGCATCGTCTGCATCACGTCGGTGTCGGGTCTGATCGGCAACCGTGGCCAGGTCAACTACAGCGCTTCGAAGGCCGGGGTGATCGGCGCGGCAAAGGCGTTGGCGATCGAGCTGGGCAAGCGCAAAATCACCGTTAACTGCGTCGCCCCGGGCCTGATCGACACGGCCATGCTCGACGAAAACGTACCGGTGGAAGAGCTGATGAAAATGATCCCCGCGCAGCGCATGGGCACCCCTGAAGAAGTGGCGGCTGCGGTGAATTTCCTGATGTCGGCGGAAGCCTCGTACGTCACCCGCCAGGTCCTGGCAGTCAACGGAGGCCTGTGCTGATGAAGCGCGTCGTCGTCACCGGCATGGCCGGCATCACCTCGCTGGGCAGCGACTGGCAGACCATTGCCGGCAACTTCGCAGCCAACCGCAGCGGCATTCGCCGCATGGACGAGTGGGATCGCTTCACTGAACTGAACACGCGTCTGGCCGGCCCCATCGATGACTTTGTCGTGCCATCGCACTGGACCCGCAAACAATTGCGCAGCATGGGCCGGGTTTCCCGCCTGGCGGTCGCGGCGGCGGAAAAAGCCCTGGCCGACGCAGGCCTGCTCGGCGACGAATCGATCAAGGACGGGCGCATGGGCGTTGCCTGCGGCTCGTCCACCGGCAGCACTGACGAGATCAAGGCTTTCGGCAACATGCTGCTCAACTCGGTGGCCGAGGGGCTCAACGCCAACTCCTATGTGCGGATGATGCCGCACACCACCGCGGCCAATATCAGCATCTTCTTCGGCCTCACCGGACGCCTGATTCCGACCTCCAGCGCCTGCACCAGCGGCAGCCAGGGCATCGGTTACGCCTACGAGGCGATCAAGTTCGGCCGCTTGCCACTGATGCTCGCTGGGGGCGCCGAAGAGCTGTGCCCGACCGAAGCCATGGTCTTCGACGCGCTCTACGCCACCAGTCTGAAAAACGATGCACCACAGACCAGCCCTCGCCCGTATGACAAGGGCCGTGACGGTCTGGTGATCGGTGAGGGTGGCGGCATGCTGGTGCTTGAGGAGCTTGAACACGCACTCGCCCGTGGCGCGCATATCCACGCGGAAATTGTCGGTTTCGGCAGCAACGCCGATGGCCAGCACACTACCCGCCCGGAACAGGTCACGATGCGCCGCGCCATGGAGCTGGCCCTGGAAGATGCCGGCCTCAGCCCGGATGCCATCGGTTATGTGAACGGCCACGGCACCGCGACCGAGCAGGGCGACATCGCCGAAACACTGGCCACCAGCAGCCTGTTCGGTGAGCACATGCCGATCAGCTCGCAGAAGAGTTTTCTCGGCCACACCCTCGGCGCCTGCGGAGCACTGGAGTCGTGGTTCAGTATTGAGATGATGAATCGCGATCAGTACGTGCACACCTTCAACCTCGACGAGGTCGACCCGCACTGCGGCAAGCTCGATTACCTGCGCGGCGAATTCCGCCAGATGCATCACGACTACGTGATGAACAACAATTTCGCTTTCGGCGGCGTCAACACTTCGTTGATTTTCCGCCGCTGGCCGTAACCCGATTAATCCAGGTCAAGGAGACCTTCATGCACTTCAAGAAACTCGCCGCCGTCACTCTGCTGCTCTGCGCCTTGCCAGCGGTCAGCCAGGCCCGCGACACAGCGGTCTACCTGCCATTCGACAAAGCCGTCGCCGAGGCCACCCGATCGGGCAAGATCGATGGCAGCGTGAAATTCTATCTGGCCGGCAACACCCCGGCCGGCAAAGTCACCGTCGTCAGCCCCGACGCCGTGACCAACAAGAAAACCAACGCCTTCAACAAATCTGACGAAGTCGCCTGCGAGTGGGTCGCCCAATCGGCAATCATCAGCCTGCATCAGGCCGCAAAAAATGCCGGCGCCAACGCCGTGACCAACATCGTCAGCTTCTACAAACGCAACGAGCGCAAGGACGCGCAAACCTACGAGTGCCACGCCGGCGCGATCATGGCGGGCGTTGCGTTGAAGGGTGATCTGGCGAAGGTTCAGTAAACGCCAGAAATGACAAAGGGCGCCGTTTGGCGCCCTTTCACAGACAGGCTGGCTTGTCACCGCCGGTTACCTGCCTGGCTCTGCGATGGCTGGTTACCCAAGATCCTCAGAGTCTCACAAGCCCCTTTCGGGAGCGCAGGCCGCTTCCGGCCTCTTCGCGAGCAGGCTCGCTCCCACAGGAGTTAGGAGACATACACAATTTCGGTGGGCGCCCAGATCAACTGTGGGAGCGAGCCTGCTCGCGAAAGCGCCAGCCGCCTTCACACCGTCAGTGGCTCAACCTTGTACGTAAGCAGTTCGACAAACGCCTTGGCCATCGGCGATTTCTGGTCCTTGCGCTGCACCAGCCATACCGCTGAAATTGCCTCGGGATCGAGCAGCGGGCGGTAGACCACGCCGTCGATGCGCATCCGCTGATAGGACGCCGGCAACACCGAAACTCCAAGCCCCGCCGCGACCAGACCGATGATCGTCATCGCCTCCCCCGCCTCTTGGGCGAAGTGCGGACTGAATCCGGCATCGCGGGCCAGACTGAGCAGTTGTGCATAGAGCCCGCTGCCATAGCTGCGCGGAAAGAACACGAAGGGCTCCAGCGCCAGCGCCGAGAGAAACAGGCCTTCGTCGCTGCCCTGCGCCAACGGATGCTTGGAACTGAGCACCGCCACCAACGGCTCACGCATCAACTCAACCACACTCAATGAATCCGGCAAGCCCAACGGACGCATGATGCCCACCTCGATCGATTGATCGACCAATGCATCGGCGACCATGGTGCTGCTCATCTCGCGCAGGTTCAGATGCACCGCCGGAAAGCGCTGACGGAAGGAAAAAATCGCCTGCGGAATGGTCGAGTTGAACGGCGCCGACGAAGTGAAGCCAATCTTCAGCTCGCCAAGTTCGCCAAGCTGCGCGCGGCGGGCGACGTCCGCCGCCTTGTCGACCTGCGCCAGCACCAGCCGCGCCTCCTGCAGAAACAACCTGCCCGCCTCGCTCAACTCCACCCGACGATTGGTGCGCTCGAACAATCGCGCGCCGAGCTGTTGCTCCAGCGCCTGAATCTGCTGGCTCAGCGGTGGCTGGGAAATGCCCAGCACCTGCGCGGCGCGGCCGAAATGCAGCTCTTCGGCGACGGCAATGAAGTAACGCAGATGACGCAGTTCCATGGGGGCTCCAATAGGTCGTCAAAGCTATCAAACAGGTCGAACAATATATTGGATAGAAACATTAGCCAGCTATATGATTTTTTCATTGCCTGCCCGGCTATGCTTTCCGAGGTCTGAAGTGAAAACTGCTGTCGCGCCCGTTGCCCACGAAGTCCCGCCCTCTGCCGGCGACGATACCCTCGCCGAGCTGCAGGAGATCTACATCGAAAAAGGCACGCCGGCGTTCATGCGCACGGTGCTGGCGCTGTTCTGTGGCGGCTTTGCGACGTTTGCCCTGCTCTACTGCGTGCAGCCGATGATGCCGCTGCTGTCCCATGAGTACGGAATCAACGCGGCGCAGAGCAGCCTGATCCTCTCGGTGGCAACCGGCATGCTGGCCTTCGGCTTGCTGATCACCGGGCCGATTTCCGACCGCATCGGCCGTAAACCGGTGATGGTCGCGGCGCTGTTCGCTGCCGCGTTGTGCACCATCGCCAGTTCGATGATGCCGAGCTGGCACGGCGTGCTGATCATGCGCGCGTTGATCGGTCTGTCGTTGAGCGGTCTGGCTGCAGTGGCGATGACTTACCTGAGCGAAGAAATTCATCCACAGCACATCGGCCTGGCGATGGGTTTGTACATCGGCGGCAACGCGATCGGCGGGATGAGCGGGCGCTTGATCACTGGAGTTCTCATCGACTTCGTCAGCTGGCACACGGCGATGCTGGTAATTGGCGGTCTGGCGTTGGTCGCGGCGGCGGTGTTCTGGAAGATCCTCCCGGAGTCGCGCAATTTCCGCGCCCGCTCGTTGCACCCGCGCAGCCTGCTCGATGGCTTCACCATGCACTTTCGCGACGCCGGCCTGCCGCTGCTGTTTCTTGAGGCGTTTGTGCTGATGGGCGCGTTCGTCACATTGTTCAACTATATCGGCTATCGCTTGCTGGCCGCGCCGTACAACCTGGATCAGGTATTTGTCGGTTTGCTCTCGGTGGTCTATCTGTCGGGGATCTACAGCTCAGCGAAGATCGGTTCGCTCGCGGACAAGCTGGGACGGCGCAAAGTGTTGTGGGCGACCATTGCGCTGATGTTTGCAGGGCTGGTGCTGACGATGTTCACGCCTCTGTTGCTGGTGATCATCGGCATGTTGGTGTTCACCTTCGGCTTCTTCGCCGCGCACTCGGTGGCGAGCAGCTGGATCGGCCGGCGCGCATTGACGGCCAAGGGACAGGCCTCGTCGCTGTATCTGTTCAGTTATTACGCCGGTTCGAGTATTGCCGGGACGGCGGGCGGGGTGTTCTGGCATCTGGGCGGGTGGAACGGGATCGGCTTGTTTATCGGTGCGTTGTTGCTGATCGCACTGCTGGTGGCACTGAAGCTGGCGAAGCTGCCGCCGTTGCAGGGTGTCAAAGCCTGACATAAAACCCCTGTAGGAGTGAGCCTGCTCGCGATAGCGGTGAGTCAGTCGCTGAATGTACTGGCTGACCCACCGCTATCGCGAGCAGGCTCACTCCTACAATTGATCTGTGTCCGACATTGAGTCGCGCAAACAAAAACGCCCGGCATTTAGCCGGGCGTTTTTTATTGTGGGCTGATCACTCGTGATACTGCGCCGACAACTCATGCACTGCACGCAGGAACGCGCCGGCATGTTCCGGATCAACTTCCGGGGTGATGCCATGGCCAAGGTTGAACACGTGGCCGCTGCCCTTGCCGTAGCTGGCCAGGATGCGTCCGACTTCAGTACGGATCGCTTCCGGTTTGGCGTAGAGCACGGTCGGGTCCATGTTGCCTTGCAGCGCGACCTTGTCGCCGACACGGGCGCGGGCGTTGCCGATGTCGCAGGTCCAGTCCAGGCCGAGGGCGTCAGCGCCGGCGTCGGCGATGCTTTCCAGCCACAGGCCGCCGTTCTTGGTGAAGAGGATCACCGGCACCTTGCGGCCGTCGTTCTCGCGGATCAGGCCGCTGACGATTTTCTTCATGTAGGCCAGCGAGAATTCCTGATACGCCGCTGCCGACAGGTTGCCGCCCCAGGTATCGAAGATCTGTACCGCTTGCGCGCCGGCCATGATCTGGCCGTTGAGGTACGAGGTCACCGACTGCGCCAGTTTATCCAGCAGCAGGTGCATGGCCTGCGGGTTGTCGTAGAGCATCGCTTTGGTCTTGCGGAAGTCTTTCGACGAGCCGCCTTCGACCATGTAGGTCGCGAGAGTCCAAGGGCTGCCCGAGAAGCCGATCAGCGGTACCCGACCGTTGAGCTCACGGCGGATGGTGCTGACCGCGTCCATGACGTAGCCGAGATCTTTGTGCGGATCGGGGATTGGCAGGGCTTCGATGTCAGCGAGGGTGCTGACGACTTTCTTAAAGCGCGGGCCTTCACCGGTTTCGAAGTACAGGCCCTGGCCCATGGCATCGGGGATGGTGAGGATGTCGGAAAACAGGATCGCCGCGTCCAGTTGCGGGTAGCGGTCGAGCGGTTGCAGCGTGACTTCGCAGGCGAATTCCGGGTTCATGCACAGGCTCATGAAGTCGCCGGCGTGAGCGCGGCTGGCGCGGTACTCCGGCAGGTAGCGACCGGCCTGGCGCATCATCCACACAGGGGTGACGTCAACGGGTTGCTTGAGCAGGGCGCGGAGGAAACGGTCGTTCTTCAGGGCAGTCATGTCGGCATCCGGAAAAAAAGTGCGGGCATTTTCTCAGAGCGCGAGGCAAAAGGCACGGATGTGGGTCAGCCTTTTGTCTATCGGGTCAATTTATTGCGTTGGAATGCTGATTTTTGCAGCAACACAAAACAACTGTAGGAGTGAGCCTGCTCGCGATAGCGGAGTATCAGTCAATGCATCAGGTGACTGATCTACCGCCATCGCGAGCAGGCTCACTCCTACAAGGGATTGCGTTGTTTTTTAGACACCCAGGTAATCGAGGATCCCTTCAGCGGCATTACGCCCTTCGAAGATCGCCGTCACCACCAGGTCGGAGCCGCGCACCATGTCGCCACCGGCGAAGATTTTCGGGTTGCTGGTCTGGTGCTTGTACTGACCTTGCTCGGGCGCAACAACGCGGCCCTGGCTGTCGGTCTGGATCTCGAACTGTTCGAACCACGGTGCCGGGCTCGGGCGGAAGCCGAAGGCGATGACCACGGCGTCGGCCGGGATGATCTCTTCGGAACCCGGAATCGGCTCGGGGCTGCGACGGCCACGGGCGTCCGGCTCGCCGAGACGGGTCTCGACCACCTTCACGCCTTCGACCTTGTCTTCACCAACGATAGCGATCGGCTGGCGGTTGTAGAGGAATTTCACGCCTTCTTCCTTGGCGTTCTTCACCTCTTTGCGCGAGCCGGGCATGTTCGCTTCGTCACGACGATAGGCACAGGTCACCGACTTGGCGCCCTGACGGATCGAGGTGCGGTTGCAGTCCATCGCCGTGTCGCCGCCGCCGAGCACTACAACCTTCTTGCCTTTCATGTCGACGAAATCTTCCGGCGACTTTTCAAAGCCCAGGTTGCGGTTGACGTTGGCGATGAGGAAATCCAGCGCGTCATAAACGCCCGGCAGATCCTCCCCGGCAAAACCGCCCTTCATGTAGGTGTAGGTGCCCATGCCCATGAACACCGCATCGTACTCAGCGAGCAGTTGTTCCATGGTCACGTCTTTGCCGACTTCGGTATTCAGACGGAACTCGATGCCCATGCCGGTGAAGACTTCGCGACGATTGCTCAGCACGGTCTTTTCCAGCTTGAACTCGGGGATGCCGAAGGTCAGCAAGCCGCCGATTTCCGGGTTCTTGTCGAACACCACCGGGGTCACGCCGCCACGCACCAGCACGTCGGCACAACCCAGGCCCGCCGGGCCCGCACCGATGATCGCGACACGTTTGCCGGTCGGCTTGACCTTGGACATGTCCGGGCGCCAGCCCATGGCGAACGCGGTGTCGGTGATGTACTTCTCGACCGAACCGATGGTCACCGCGCCGAAACCGTCGTTGAGGGTGCAGGCACCCTCGCACAGACGATCCTGCGGGCACACCCGGCCGCAGACTTCCGGCAGGGTGTTGGTCTGGTGCGACAGCTCGGCGGCCTGGAGGATGTTGCCCTCGGCCACCAGTTTCAGCCAGTTGGGAATGAAGTTGTGCACCGGGCACTTCCATTCGCAATACGGGTTGCCGCAACCCAGGCAGCGGTGAGCCTGATCGGCCGACTGCTGGGGTTTGAACGGTTCGTAGATTTCGACGAACTCTTTCTTGCGTTGACGCAACAGTTTCTTCTTCGGATCCTTGCGCCCGACATCGATGAACTGGAAGTCGTTATTCAGACGTTCAGCCATTGTTAAAACCTCATCAAACTCTTCAGGCGCATATCACTGCGGGTTGGCACGAGTGCTGGAAAGCAGGGTTTTCAAGCTGGCAGCCTTGGGCTTGACCAACCAGAAACGCCGCAAGTAATCGTCGAGGTTCTCGGCGAGTTCACGACCCCACTCGCTGTCGGTTTCGGCGACGTACTCGTTCAGCACGTTCTGCAGGTGGCTGCGATAGGCTTCCATCGCCTCGCCGCTGATCCGCTGGATCTCCACCAGTTCGTGGTTGACCCGGTCAACGAAGGTGTTGTCCTGATCGAGCACGTAGGCGAAACCACCGGTCATGCCAGAGCCGAAGTTGTAACCGGTCTTGCCCAGCACGCAGACGAAACCACCGGTCATGTACTCGCAGCAGTGATCGCCAGTGCCTTCCACAACCGTGTGGGCACCGGAGTTACGCACGGCGAAACGCTCGCCTGCGGTGCCGGCGGCGAACAGCTTGCCGCCCGTGGCGCCGTACAGGCAGGTGTTGCCGATAATGGCGCTGTCCTGAGTTTTATAGACGCTGCCCTTCGGCGGCACGATGACCAGCTTGCCGCCGGTCATGCCTTTGCCGACGTAGTCGTTGGCGTCGCCTTCCAGGTACATGTTCAGACCGCCGGCGTTCCACACACCGAAGCTCTGCCCGGCCGTGCCTTTGAAACGGAAGGTGATCGGCGCCTTGGCCATGCCCTGGTTGCCGTGCTTGCGCGCGATTTCGCCGGAGATCCGTGCACCGATCGAGCGGTCGCAGTTGCAGATATCCAGCTCGAACCCGGCACCGCTCATATCGCTGATCGCCGACGAGGCCAGCTCGACCATCTTCTCCGCCAGCAGGCCTTTGTCGAACGGCGGGTTGCGCTCAACGCCGCAGAACTGCGGTTTGTCCGCCGGGATGTGATCGCTGCCCAACAGCGGCGTCAGGTCCAGGTGATGTTGCTTGGCGGTCTGGCCTTCGAGGATTTCCAGCAGATCGGTGCGACCGATCAGCTCTTCGAGGGAGCGCACGCCAAGCTTGGCCAGCCACTCACGGGTTTCTTCGGCGACGTAGGTGAAGAAATTCACCACCATGTCGACGGTGCCGATGTAGTGATCCTTGCGCAGCTTTTCGTTCTGAGTGGCAACGCCGGTGGCGCAGTTGTTCAGGTGGCAGATGCGCAGGTATTTGCAGCCCAGCGCGATCATCGGCGCGGTGCCGAAGCCGAAGCTTTCGGCGCCGAGGATCGCGGCTTTGATCACGTCGAGGCCGGTTTTCAGACCGCCGTCGGTCTGCACCCGGACCTTGCCGCGCAGGTCGTTGCCGCGCAGGGTCTGGTGGGTTTCAGCCAGGCCCAGTTCCCACGGTGCTCCGGCGTACTTGATCGAGGTCAGCGGCGAAGCACCGGTACCGCCGTCGTAGCCGGAGATGGTGATCAAGTCCGCGTAGGCCTTGGCCACACCGGCGGCGATGGTGCCGACGCCCGCTTCAGCCACCAGCTTCACCGAAACCAGTGCCTGCGGGTTGACCTGCTTGAGGTCAAAGATCAGCTGCGACAGGTCTTCGATCGAATAGATGTCGTGGTGCGGCGGCGGCGAAATCAGGGTCACGCCCGGCACTGCGTAACGCAGCTTGGCGATCAGTCCGTTGACCTTGCCGCCCGGCAGTTGCCCGCCCTCGCCCGGTTTGGCACCTTGGGCGACCTTGATCTGCAGCACTTCGGCGTTGACCAGGTATTCCGGGGTTACACCGAAACGGCCAGTGGCGACCTGTTTGATTTTCGAGCTCTTGATGGTGCCGTAACGCGCCGGATCTTCACCACCTTCGCCGGAGTTGGAACGCGCGCCGAGGCGGTTCATGGCTTCGGCCAGGGCTTCGTGAGCTTCCGGCGACAGTGCGCCCAGCGAGATACCGGCGGAGTCGAAGCGCTTGAGCACCGATTCCAGCGGCTCGACTTCACTGATGTCCAGCGGCGTATCGAGGGTCTTGACCTTGAACAGGTCACGAATCATCGACACCGGACGGTTGTCCACCAGCGAGGTGTATTCCTTGAACTTGGCGTAGTCGCCCTGCTGCACGGCTGCTTGCAGGGTGTTGACCACGTCCGGGTTGTACGCGTGATATTCGCCACCGTGGACGAACTTCAGCAGACCGCCCTGCTGGATCGGCTTGCGCGGGCTCCAGGCTTCGACGGCGAGGGCCTTCTGCTCGGCTTCGATGTCGACGAAACGCGCGCCCTTGATGCGGCTCGGCACGCCACGGAAGCTCAATTCGCAGACTTCTTCGGACAGGCCAATAGCCTCGAACAGTTGCGCCCCACGGTACGAAGCGATGGTCGAAATACCCATCTTCGAGAGGATCTTCAGCAGGCCTTTGGTGATGCCCTTGCGGTAGTTCTTGAACACCTCGTAGAGGTCGCCCAGTACCTCACCGGTACGGATCAGGTCGCCCAGCACTTCGTAGGCCAGGAACGGATAGACCGCCGAGGCGCCGAAACCGATCAGCACGGCGAAGTGATGCGGGTCACGGGCGGTGGCGGTTTCCACGAGAATGTTGGAATCGCAACGCAAGCCTTTTTCGGTCAGACGGTGGTGCACTGCACCGGTCGCCAGCGAGGCGTGGATCGGCAGCTTGCCCGGCGCGATATGACGGTCGCTGAGGACGATCTGGGTACGCCCGGCGCGCACGGCTTCTTCAGCCTGATCGGCAACATTGCGGATCGCCGCTTCGAGGCCAACGCTTTCGTCGTAGTTGAGGTCGATGATCGCCCGTTCGAAACCCGGACGGTCGAGGTTCATCAGCGAGCGCCACTTGGCCGGAGAGATCACTGGCGAGCTGAGGATCACGCGCGAGGCGTGTTCCGGCGACTCCTGGAAAATGTTGCGCTCGGCGCCGAGGCAGATTTCCAGCGACATCACGATCGCTTCACGAAGCGGGTCGATCGGCGGGTTGGTCACCTGCGCGAACTGCTGACGGAAATAGTCGTACGGCGTGCGCACACGCTGGGACAGCACGGCCATCGGCGTGTCGTCGCCCATCGAGCCCACGGCTTCGTAACCTTGCTCTCCGAGCGGACGCAGCACCTGATCACGCTCTTCGAACGTGACCTGATACATCTTCATGTATTGCTTGAGCTGATCGACGTCGTAGAAAGCCGAACCGTGGTCGTTGTCTTCCATGGTCGCCTGAATGCGCAGGGCATTCTTGCGCAGCCATTGCTTGTACGGATGACGGGATTTCAGACGGTTGTCGATCGCATCGGTGTCGAGGATCTGCCCGGTTTCGGTGTCCACGGCGAAGATCTGACCCGGCCCGACGCGGCCCTTGGCGAGCACGTCTTCAGGCTGGTAGTTCCACACGCCGATTTCCGACGCCAATGTTATGAAACCGTTCTTGGTGGTGACCCAGCGTGCCGGACGCAGACCGTTACGGTCGAGCAGGCACACCGCATAACGACCGTCGGTCATGACCACGCCGGCCGGGCCGTCCCACGGCTCCATGTGCATCGAGTTGTACTCGTAGAACGCACGCAGATCCGGGTCCATGGTTTCGACGTTCTGCCACGCTGGCGGAATGATCATCCGCACGCCACGGAACAGGTCGATGCCACCGGTGACCATCAGTTCGAGCATGTTGTCCATGCTCGACGAGTCGGAACCGACACGGTTGACCAGCGGGCCGAGCTCTTCCAGATCCATCAGATCGTTGGTGAACTTGGTCCGACGGGCCTGTGCCCAATTACGGTTACCGGTGATGGTGTTGATTTCGCCGTTGTGGGCGAGGAAGCGGAACGGCTGCGCCAGCGGCCATTTCGGCAGGGTGTTGGTGGAGAAGCGCTGGTGGAACACGCAGATCGCGGTTTGCAGGCGCTCGTCACTCAGGTCCGGATAGAACGCCGCCAGGTCGGCCGGCATCATCAGGCCTTTATAGATGATGGTCTTGTGCGAAAAGCTGCAGATGTAGTGGTCGGTGTCAGCGGCGTTGGCCACCGACGAACGGCGACGGGCACTGAACAGCTTAACGGCCATGTCCTGATCGCTCAGGCCTTCGCCGCCAATGTAGACCTGCTCGATCTGCGGCAGGCGCTCAAGGGCGAGGCGGCCGAGGACGCTGGTGTCGATTGGCACTTTACGCCAGCCGATCAGTTGCAGGCCTTCTGCGAGGATCTCGCGGTTCATGTTCTCGCGAGCAGCTTCGGCCTTGGCCGGATCCTGATTGAAGAACACCATGCCCACTGCATATTGCTTGGGCATTTCGACGCCGAAGCTCTCCTGGGCAATGGCTCGCAGGAAGGCGTCGGGTTTTTGAATCAGCAGACCGCAACCGTCACCGGTCTTGCCGTCGGCATTAATCCCACCGCGGTGGGTCATGCAGGTCAGGGCCTCGATGGCCGTTTGCAAAAGGGTATGACTGGGCTCGCCCTGCATATGAGCTATCAGGCCGAAACCGCAGTTATCCTTGAATTCATCTGGTTGGTACAGACCTGCTTTCATAGACACTTTCTCACCAGGCTGCCTCTATTCGAGGCAAATTTCTTTTCAATTCAACCACTTGCGTTCCGCGCCGAACGTACGCCGGCTTAGCGGGGGCAAAAGGGTGGTCATTGTACACAGCGACACAGAGGCTCACAAATTTGACGACGAACTGTCGCAAATTCATGTCGCATTTGTGAAAGGTTTAAAGCGATCTGCTGTGCTAGTCAAAACTTTTTTAAATTCTGACCGCAACGACTCAAAAACTACTGTGACGCAGACACCACAAGGCACGCGACCTTTTCAGGAAGCGCGCACTCGTGGAGATTTTGAGGTGCCGGGAGAGGCGGCCTGGGTAAGGCCGCCGAATCTTCAGCGAGTTGTTGCCAGTTCCTGTTGGACGCTGGCGACAGTGCGAGGCCAAGGTTTACCAGCCTGAACCTTCGCTGGCAAGGCCTTGATGGCAGAAACGGCCGCATCACGATTGGCAAAGTTGCCGTAGGTGATCACGTAAAGCGGCTTGCCATTGAGGACTTTCTTGAAATAACGGTACTCGCCGCCCTGCTCCTTGACGAAGTTCTGCGCGGCGGTTTCCGAGCTGGTGCCGAGGATCTGCACCACGTAATTGCTGGTCGGCTGACCGGCGTACCAGCTGCCGCCGGCAGCCTTGGCCACGGTGACCGGCTTGTCGGCAGGCTTGGCCGGAGCCGGGGCCGGTTTCGCAGCTGGCGCTGGAGTGGCCGGAGCAGGCTTGGCCGTGGCGATCTGCGTCGGTGCCGGGGTTGGTGCCGGTTTGGCGGCAGGGGTCGGAACCGGTGTCGGCGCAGGACCGGCCGGAACGCCCGCAGGCGGTGCAGAGGTGGTCACGGTCGGCGGGGTATCGCTGGAGCCTTCCAGTGGCACGCCGTCATCGCCTTCGGTGATGCCACCGGCGGCTTCAGCGAGCGGGCCACGCATGACCGGCTGCGAGTTGCCGACCAGCGGCAGCGGCATCGGCTGGGTGTTGCCAGCGAACTCGACGGACGGGTTGGCGCCATTCGCGGCGCCCTGTCCCAATGGCAGTTGCGCCTGTTCATTGGCCGGAGCACCGGTGGTCGGTGCCTTGCTGCGACCCGGCATCAGCCAGGCGGCGGCAACCGCGACCACAACGACGGCGGAAATCGCCAATACGTGTTTCTTCGGCATGTTGAACCCCATACTTGGACGCTTGACCGCAGAGCGGCTGGCAATCATGACTTCGATCAGTGCATCGCGAGCGACCTGGTTGATGTTGCCCGGCCAGCCCTCGGAGCTTTCGTGAATATCAGAGATCTGATCTGCGGTGAAAAGTTCGACACCCCGGCCCGCGCCTTCCAGCCGCTGGTCGAGATATTCGCGAGTCTCTTCTTCGGTGTACGGCTGCAATTCGATGACGTGGAAACGCTCTTCTTCGAGCTGCAAAGCTTCGAGCTGAGCGATCAGCGACGACTCGCCGAACAGGAATACATGCGGGCGACCTTCCGGTGTGCCGGCACCCAGCGCCATCAACGCTTCCAGCGCCGACTCGTCGAGCTGCTCGGCGTCGTCCACCAGCAGATAGACCTCCTGTCCGGTCAGACCCAGTTGCACCACCTGCTCGAGAATCGCGCCGACCTCGGCTTGGGCGACATCCAGCGCCTGCGCCACCTGGCGCAGCACGCCGGCCGCGTCGCCGGCGCCACGGGCGGAAACCACCACGCTTTGCACCGATTGTTTGTTGGTGCTGGCCACCAGCGCCTGCCGCAACAGGGTCTTGCCGCTGCCCTGCGGCCCGGTGACCACCAGCAGCAACTGGCTGTAACGCGCCAGGTGATGCAGTTGACCCAGCACCGGTTTGCGCTGGGCCGGAAAGAATTTGAAGCCCGGCACCCGTGGCGCGAACGGGTCGTGACTTAACTGGAAATGGCCGAGAAACGCCTCGTCGGCATGCAAACTAGTCATCGGAATCGTTTTAACCTTTAAGCTGAGCCAGAGCGCGGTAATCCGCTCCCAGCGTGGCCTGTAGAACCTCTTTCGGATAATCGTCGGTCACTACCGCTTCGCCCATCCGGCGCAGCAGCACCAGGCGCAGACGACCGTCGATCACTTTTTTATCAATTGCCATGTGTTGGAGAAAATCGGCTTCGGTCATTTCTGTCGGTGGAACGACCGGCAGACCTGCGCGCTGGAACAGACGAATGCCGCGGTCACGCTCCTGCTCGCTGATCCAGCCCAGGCGCGCGGACATTTCCAGCGCCATCACGGTACCTGCCGCCACCGCCTCGCCATGCAGCCAGACACCATAGCCCATGTGGGTTTCGATGGCGTGGCCGAAGGTGTGGCCGAGATTGAGGGTGGCGCGTACGCCGGTTTCCTTTTCATCGGCGCCGACCACGGCAGCCTTGGCCGCGCAGGAACGCTCGATCGCATAGGTCAGCGCGGTCTGATCCAGCGCGCGCAGGGCGTCGACGTTGTCTTCCAGCCAGGTCAGGAATGGTTCGTCGCAGATCAGGCCGTACTTGATGACTTCCGCCAGCCCCGCCGACAGCTCGCGCTGCGGCAGGGTTTTCAGCGATGCGGTATCGATCAGCACCACGTTCGGCTGGTAGAACGCGCCGACCATGTTCTTGCCCAGCGGATGGTTGATGCCGGTCTTGCCGCCAACCGACGAATCGACCTGCGACAACAGTGTGGTAGGAATCTGGATGAAATCGACACCGCGCTGATAACAGGCGGCAGCGAAACCGGCCATGTCGCCGATCACCCCGCCGCCCAAGGCGATCACGGTGGTGCGGCGATCATGACGGGCGCTCAGCAGGCCATCGAAAATCAGTTGCAGGGTTTCCCAGTTCTTGAAGGCTTCGCCGTCGGGCAACACCACCGAGATTACCGAGAACTGCGACAGGCTGCGGGTCAGACGTTCGAGATAGAGCGGCGCGACGGTTTCGTTGGAGATGATTGCCACCTGCCGCCCGTGAATATGCGGCGCCAGCAGTTCCGGCTGATCCAACAGACCTTCGCCAATATGAATCGGGTAGCTGCGCTCGCCTAGATCGACCTTGAGTGTCTGCATGTGTCCCCACAGTGAAGATGGAAGCAGGCATCCTGCCCTGAAATTATTGGTGTTCTGCGGCCTGTAGCGGTATGACGCCGCTCGCCCGGCATCCGCCACACCCTCGGCGGGCGCTGACAGGACGCCGAGGATAGCGCATTTCGGGCAACGCTTTAACGGGGTGGCAACTGCGCGAGGCGGTCAAGAATGTCGAGCACCACCATGCGCGGCGGCCGCTCGTCGGTTTCCACCACCAGATCGGCGATCTCCCGATAAAGCGGGTCACGGATCTCGAGCAAATCACGCAGGGTTTTCGCCGGATCAGCGGTGCGCAGCAGCGGCCGATTGCGATCGCGGGAGGTGCGGCCGACCTGCTGCTCGACGGAGGCGTGCAGATACACCACGCGCCCGCCTTCATGCAGGGCCTTGCGATTGGCATCACGCATCACCGCGCCGCCGCCGGTCGCCAGCACCACGCCATCGAACGCGCAGAGCTCGGCGATCATCGCCTGCTCACGGTCACGAAAGCCCGGCTCGCCTTCCTTGTCGAAGATCCATGGGATATTGGCACCCGTGCGCAGCTCAATTTCCTTGTCGGAATCCTTGAACGGCAGGCGCAGCTCTTTGGCCAGTAATCGGCCGATGGTGCTTTTGCCAGCACCCATCGGTCCTACAAGTATCAAATTTCGCACAGAATCAACGACTCACAGCAATCGCCTGGTTATTCATGATACGCGGAGTGAGAAATACCAGCAGCTCGGATTTTTTCTCCGAAACCACATCACGCCGGAAAAGGCGGCCAAGATACGGCACATCGCCAAGAAATGGCACCTTATCTACAACCTTGCTCTGAGTATTTGAAAAAACACCGCCGATTACGATGGTCTCGCCGTCATTCACCAGCACTTTGGCGTTGACCTCGTTTTTCTTGATCGGCGGTACATCCTGCACTTTGTTCAGGTAGTCGGGCTCATCCTTGGTGACCTTGACCTCCATGATGATGCGGTTGTCAGGCGTGATCTGCGGAGTGACTTCCAGCGACAGCGAAGCCTCCTTGAACGACACCGAGGTCGCGCCACTGGAGCTGGCCTCCTGATACGGTATCTCGGTGCCTTTGAGGATCTTCGCGGTTTCCTTGTCCGAGGTGACCACCTTCGGCTGCGAGACGATCTCGCCGTTGCCGGTCTTTTCCATCGCCGTCAGTTCCAGGTCCAGCAACACGTTGTCGGTGATGAACGCGATACCGATCCCGGAGGTATTGTTGACCGTGCCCATGTCGACGAAGGGCGAGTTGGTGCTGGTGCTGCCCGGCGTACCGATGGTGCTCGATGAGCCGTTGACCCCGGAGGCGTTCCAGTTGCCCTTGTTCTGCACCGAGCCGCCCCAGCGTACGCCGAGGCTCTTGTCGTAATCGACGTTGGCCTCGACGATGCGCGCCTCGATCATCACCTGACGTACCGGAATATCCAGCTGCGCGACGATCCGCCGTAATTCGTCGAGGCGATCCTGGGTCTGGTAGGCAATGATGTTGTTGGTCCGCTCATCGACAGTGATCGAACCGCGCTCGTCGACCTTGGCCTCGGCACTGGTCACCGACTGGAACAGTTTGGCAATGTCCGCAGCCTTGGCGTAATTGACTTGCAGCAGCTCGCGACGCAATGGCGCCAGCTCGGCGATCTGCTTCTGCGACTCCAGTTCCTGGCGCTCGCGGGCGGCAATTTCATCGGCCGGCGCCACCAGTAGCACGTTGCCGATCTTGCGTTTATCCAGACCTTTGGTTTTCAACACCAGATCCAGTGCCTGATCCCACGGCACGTTCTGCAGGCGCAACGTGATGCCGCCCTGCACCGTGTCGCTTGCCACGAGGTTGAGGTTGGTGAAGTCCGCGATCAGTTGCAGCACCGAGCGTACGTCGATGTCCTGAAAATTCAGCGACAGCTTGTCACCGACATAGGCCTGACGGTCGGCGTTGCGCTTTTGCAGATCGTCGACACTCATCGGGCGAACGCTCACCGTGAGCTTGTTATCAGTCTGGAAGGTCGAATAGTCGAAGGTGCCGCTGGGCTCGACACTGATCACGGTGCGATCGCCGGTGAGCGCTGCGTTGACGAACTGCACCGGGGTGGCGAAGTCCTTGACGTCGAGGCGCACGCGCAGCTTTTCCGGCAATTGGGTGCGGGCGAAGCTGAGGATGATCTTGCCGTCGTGTTCCTGGATATCCGGGGCGATGGTCGGATCAGAGAGATCGATGACCACGTTGCCTTCGCCCTCGGTACCGCGCTGGAAATCGACGCCGCGAATTGCCCGGCTGCGCGGCACAGAAGATTTCGCGGGCGCCGCAGCGGCCGGGGCGGCACGTGGTGCAACGGTGGCCGGGCGCGGCGCGGTCGCGGAGGCGCCCTGACCAACCACCACGAACAGATTATTGCCTTCGACCCGCGTGCTGTATGGCGCCAATTGCGTCAGGCTGACAATCAGCCGCGTGCGATCCTTGGCTTCGGCCACCGTGGCCGTGCGCGCATTGCCGCTGCCCAGATCAAGATTTCTGTTGGCCAACTGGCTGGCCACCCCCGGCAGATCCAGTGCAATACGCGCGGGCGACTCGGTCGTGTAGCCCTTGAGCTGGGGTGGCGGGCCGTCGAACGACAGCTTCAGTTCGACGCGGTCACCCGGCAGCGCGGCAACATCCAGCGCTTTCAGGTTGGCCGCCATTACCATCGGTGACACCAGCGCTATCCATAGCGAAAAACCGAGGGTGGAGAAAATCCTGTTCATTGTTCGACTTCCACTATGAGTGCTCTTTCAAAGGAATGGTGCGCGGCCGCTCCAGCCAGGCGCCGGCGCCGTCGGGCACGATCTCGACGACATCGACCTGAGTGGCGCTGATGGCGACGATGCGGCCATCGTTGCGGCCCAGATAGTCGCCGACCTTCAGGCGATGCACCCCGCCCGCGCCGCGCAGCAGCGCAAACGATCCGGAGGCGTTGGCGATCGTGCCGACCATTTCGAACTGCTCGATATTGAACCCTTCAAGGTACTGCTTGACCCGGTTGGGGTCGGGTTTGACGTTGCGCGAGCCGTGCTTCTGCCCGGCCAGATCAACCCGTGCCTGCCGCGAAAACGGGCTGCGCAGGTTGGCGGCGCTGTAGGTGAATGTGGGGTAAGACCGGAATGTCGGCGTTGGTTCAATCTTGCCAGCCGGACGCAGGCGGACTTCGTTGAGGTAAGCGTCGAGGTCGCTGAAGTCATCGCCGCCACCGCAGCCGCCCAACGCCAGCGCCATGAGCAGGACGAGATAACGAATCGGGGTCATTTTTCCAGCCCCTTGTCGTTGTAGCGATACGTCTTGGCGAGGATGCTCATGCGCAGCTTCGGCCCGCCTTCTGGGTTGGCCGGCGCCAGTTCAAAATCGTGCAGGGTAACGATGCGTGGCAGTCCGGCGACGCCGCTGACGAACGTTGCCAGGTCGTGATAGGCGCCGGTCACGGTGATCTGGATCGGCAGCTCGATATAGAACGGCTGGGTCACTTCCGGCAGCAGTTTGATCTCTTCGAATTCCAGACCGCTGCCCAGACCGGTGCGAGTGATGTCTTCAAGCAAGCCCGGCACTTCGGTGTCGCTGGGTAGTTGCCGCAGCAGCACGCCGAAGGTGTTTTCCATTTCCTTCATCTGCTGGGTGTACAGCTCAAGATTTGCCGATAGCCGCGCCTTGCTGGCGAATTGCTCCTTGAGCGTGACTTCCTCCTCGCGCTTGAGGTTGAGCTGATTTTCCATATCGCTGATGAAAAAGTAATAGCCGAGCGCGAGGATCAACGCCATCACCAACGCACCGCACAAGGTTTTCACCGCCGGCGGCCAGGAACCCATGTTGCTGGTGTCGAGGTCGTTGAAATCGATGTTGCGCAGGCTTTCCAGCCATTCGGAGGCTTTCATTGCTCGTCCTCCAGAACCTTGGGCTGGGTCTGTCGAACGGTCAGCTGGAAGACGTTGGCCTGCTCGACCTGATCGGCACTGGTCGCCTTGACCTCATTCAGGCTCGGCGCGTCGAACCAGTCGGACGCGTCGAGATTGCGCATGAGCTCGGAAACCCGGTTGTTCGACTCCGCCGCGCCACTGATGGACAGGGTCTTGCCGGCCATTTTCACATCGGTGAAATACACACCGTCCGGCAACGTACGCGCCAGTTGATCGAAGACCCGCCCACTGATCTGCCGGTTGCCCTGCAGGTCCTGGATGATGCGCATGCGTTCGACCAGTTGCTGGCGGCGCGCCTTGAGTTCGCTGATCTGCTTGATGCGTTCGTCGACCACGGCAATCTGTTTGCCGATGTAATCGTTGCGCGCCATCTGCCGCTCGATGGCCGCGCTGATGATCTGATCGGCAATCAGCACCGCGCCGATGGAGCCGGCCAGCACGCCGATCAACACCAGCAGGAAGCGTTTGCGCCGTTCTTCGCGACGCTCCTCGCGCCAGGGGAGAAGATTGATCCGCGCCATCAGTCGAAACTCCTGAGCGCGAGCCCGCAGGCGATCATCAATGCGGGCGCATCACTGGCCAGCGCACCGGCGTTGACCTTGCTGCCCAGGGCCATGTCGGCAAACGGGTTGGCAACCTGAGTCGGCGTGTTCAAGCGCTGTTCGATCAGGCGATCCAGCCCGGGTACAGAGGCCGTGCCGCCGGCCAGCAGGATATGGTCGACGGCGTTGTACTGGCCAGAGGCGAAGAAGAACTGCAGCGAACGCGAAACCTGCTGCACCAGTGCCTCGCGAAATGGCTGCAGGACTTCGGTCACGTAATCGTCAGGCAGGCCGCCCTGCTTTTTCGCCAGGCCCGCCTGCTCGACAGTGAGGCCATAGCGGCGCTGGATCTCTTCGGTGAGCTGACGCCCGCCAAAGAGTTGCTCGCGGGTATAGATGATCTTGCCGTTATGCAGGACGCTGAGGGTGGTCATCGTCGCGCCGATGTCGACCACCGCCACGGTCAGGCGCTCCTGGGAAGCAGCCAGATGCGTCGCCAGCAGCCCGAACGAGCGCTCCAGCGCGTAGGCCTCGACATCCACCACCCGTGCAGTCAGGCCGGCGAGCGCCAGCGCCGCCTCGCGCACCTCGACGTTTTCCTTGCGACAGGCGGCGAGCAGCACGTTGACCCGTTCCGGGTTGCGCGGCGAGACGCCCTGGACTTCGAAGTCGATGGCGACCTCGTCCAGCGGATAGGGAATGTATTGATCGGCCTCGATCTTGAGCTGGTTTTCCAGTTCATCGTCGGACAGCCCGGCGTCCATTTCGATGACCTTGGTGATCACCGCCGAACCGGCCACCGCCACCGCCACGCTCTTGCATCCGGTGCGTGCCTTGACCAGCAACCGGCTGAGCGCCTGGCCGACACCCTCCAGTTCGGCGATGTTCTTTTCGACCACGGCGTTGGCCGGCAACGGCTCTACCGCGTAGGCCTCGACCCGGTAGCGCTCGCCCTGGCGACTCAGTTCCAGCAGCTTCACCGACGTGGAGCTGATGTCGATCCCCAGTAACGCATTGGTCTTTTTATTGAAGAGTCCCAGCACTACCAATTCCCTATGACTTTCCGTGAGTTACGGACTCTGTAATACACATTGCGTTCCTTCACCCCCGTCTTGACAGAAGCGCCAATGACGCCCCCGACGGAAAAGTGCTTATAATGCCCAGCGATTTTTTCCGCTTTTTACTGCCCGCGCGGATGGCTTTGTGTGTAACCGCAGCCCCGTGCCAAATTCATTCTTTGCCCTGGATGTCCAAAAGCCTTGATTCGTCTGCTGAAATTTTTCGGTTGGTCCATCGTCGCCGTTTTCTGCGGACTGCTCTTAGGTCTCAGCGGCGCCTTTCTTTACCTTAGTCCGGGTTTGCCGTCTGTGGAGGCGCTGAGAAGCATTCAGTTGCAGATTCCTCTGCGGGTCTACAGCAGCGACAACAAGTTGATCGCAGAATTTGGCGAAATGCGCCGCACACCGATCCGTTTCGCCGACATTCCGCCCAATTTCATTAATGCGTTACTAAGTGCTGAAGACGATAATTTTGCCAACCACTACGGTGTCGACCCGAGCAGCCTGATGCGCGCGGCGACCCAATTGGTCAAAAGCGGACACATTCAGTCCGGCGGCAGCACCATCACCATGCAGGTGGCGAAGAACTTCTTCCTCACCAGCGAGCGCAGCTTCTCGCGTAAAACCACGGAAATTCTCCTGGCTCTGCAGATCGAGCGGCAGTTGACCAAGGACGAGATCCTTGAGCTGTACGTCAACAAGATCTACCTGGGCAACCGCGCCTACGGCATCGAAGCCGCGGCGCAGGTCTATTACGGCAAATCGATCCGTGACGTCAGCCTGGCGCAGATGGCGATGATCGCCGGCCTGCCGAAGGCACCGTCGCGCTTCAACCCGCTGGCCAACCCGGCGCGCAGTAAAGAACGCCGCGACTGGATCCTCGGGCGCATGTACAAGCTGGGCAAGATCAGCGAGGCCGACTACACCGCGGCGATCAACGAGCCGCTGAACGCCAGCTACCACGTTCCGACCCCGGAAGTGAACGCACCGTACATCGCCGAAATGGCCCGTGCCGAAATGGTCGGCCGTTATGGCAGCGACGCTTACACCGAAGGTTTCCGCGTCACCACCACGGTGCCGAGCAACCTGCAGGAAATGGCCAATACCGCGCTGCACGAAGGCCTGATGACCTACGACCAGCGCCACGGCTACCGTGGCCCCGAGTCGCGCCTGCCGGGCAAGACCCGCGAAGCCTGGGCCAGCGAACTGACCAAACAGCGCACCATCAGCAGCCTCGAACCGGCCATCGTCACTCAGGTCGACAAGAACGGCCTGCAGGTCCTGACCCGCACCGGTGAAGAGCACGTTGCCTGGGACACGATGAAATGGGCGCGGCCGTTCCTCAATACCAACAGCATGGGTGCCAACCCGCGTCAGCCGGCGGATGTCGCCCAGGTCGGTGATCTGATCCGCGTGCAGCGGCAGACAGACAACTCGCTGAAATTCAGTCAGATACCGCAGGCCCAGGGCGCGTTGGTGTCGCTGGATCCGCAGAACGGTGCGATCCGTTCGCTGGTGGGCGGATTTGCCTTCGAGCAGAGCAACTACAACCGTGCCCTGCAGGCCAAGCGTCAGCCGGGTTCGAGCTTCAAGCCGTTCGTTTACAGCGCCGCGCTGGATAACGGCTACACCGCAGCGAGCCTGGTCAACGATGCGCCGATCGTGTTCGTCGACGAATACCTGGACAAGGTCTGGCGCCCGAAGAACGATACCAACACCTTCCTCGGCCCGATCCGCCTGCGTGAAGCGCTGTACAAGTCGCGCAACCTGGTGTCGATCCGCTTGCTGCAGGCCATGGGCGTGGGCAAGACCATCGACTACATCACCCGCTTCGGCTTCAACAAGCAGGACCTGCCGCCGAACCTGTCGCTGGCACTCGGCACCGCGACGCTGACGCCGATGGAAATCGCCACTGGCTGGAGCACCTTCGCCAACGGCGGCTACAAGATCACCCCGTACATCATCGACAAGATCGAAAGCCGTAACGGTGACACGTTGTTCGTCGCCAACCCGCCGACTGTGCCACAGGGCGGTTCGGCGACCGATGGCATCGCCGCGCCAGCCACCGAATCGTTCACGGTCAATGCCGCACCGGTTGCCGGTGAAGCCCCGGGCAACCCGGCGGTGCCGCAAGCGCCAGCCGTGGCCGAGCGGATTGTCGATGGGCGTACCACTTACATCCTCAACAGCATGCTTCAGGATGTGATCAAACTCGGTACCGGCCGTCGCGCACTGGCCATGGGCCGCAGCGACATCGCCGGCAAGACCGGCACCACCAACGAATCGAAAGATGCCTGGTTCTCCGGCTACAACGCCGATTACGTGACCACGGTGTGGACTGGCTTCGACCAGCCGGAAAGCCTCGGCCGCCGCGAGTTTGGCGGTACTGTGGCGCTGCCGATCTGGATGAATTACATGTCCGCCGCGCTGAAAGACAAGCCGCCGCATGTCCAGCCTGAGCCGGAAGGCCTGCTCAGCCTGCGGGTGGATCCGGTCAGTGGCCGCGCCGCGACGCCGAGCACGCCGGGGGCCTACTTCGAACTGTTCAAGGCTGAAGACACGCCGCCGTCGGTGAATGAGCTGGGCAACGGCGCCGTGCCGGGCAGCCCGCTGCCGGCGGACGAGCAGGCGCCGATCGATCTGTTCTGATCCAGCACCATTGAAAAGCCCCGCATTCGAGAGAAGAGCGGGGCTTTTTATTGACTGATGTTTGGAGTTTGCGGCGTTACGAACATCCAGCCCCTCACCCCAGCCCTCTCCCGGAGGTAGAGGGAGCCGACCGAGGTGTCTGGCTTCATGCATCGACCTGCGCAACCGAGTCGATTATGGATTCAAAGCAAGACTTTCACGTCGGCGTCATTCATCAATATCCCCCATTCGGTCCCCTCTCCCTTTGGGAGAGGGCTAGGGTGAGGGCTGCTCCAGATATGGAATACAAAACCCCTAGCCACAAAAAAGCCCCGACTCATAACGAGCCGGGGCTTTTGTTTGAAGCGCTACAACGACTTAGCCGTTGAACACGTCATCCACGCTTTTCAGCGGGTAGTTCTTCGGATACGGCAGGGTAGCAACGCCAGTCTCGATCGCGGCCTTGGCCACGGCGTCGGAGATCAGGGTGATCAGGCGCTTGTCCATTGGCTTCGGAATGATGTACTCACGGCCGAATTCCAGTTTGATGCCACCGTAGGCGTCGCAGACTTCCTGCGGTACTGGCAGTTTGGCCAGTTCGCGCAGGGCATTGGCCGCGGCAACTTTCATTTCTTCGTTGATGCGCTTGGCGCGAACGTCCAGGGCACCACGGAAGATGAACGGGAAGCCCAGTACGTTGTTGACCTGGTTCGGGTAGTCCGAACGGCCGGTGGCCATGATCACGTCGCTACGGGTAGCGTGCGCCAGTTCCGGGGAGATTTCCGGATCCGGGTTCGAGCAGGCGAACACGATCGGGTTGGCCGCCATCGACAGCAAGCCTTCAGCGCTCAGCAGGTTCGGGCCGGACAGACCGACGAACACGTCAGCGCCTGCCAGTGCGTCAGCCAGGGTGCGTTTCTCGGTGGCGTGGGCGAACACGGCTTTGTACTGGTTCAGGTCGTCACGGCCGGAGTGGATCACGCCGGTACGGTCAACCATGAAGATGTTTTCGATGCGAGCGCCCATGCTCACCAGCAGTTTCATGCAGGAGATGGCGGCAGCGCCGGCGCCGAGGCAGACGATCTTCGCGTCCTGCAGGGTTTTGCCAGCGATTTCCAGGGCGTTGATCATGCCGGCAGCGGTCACGATCGCGGTGCCGTGCTGGTCATCGTGGAACACCGGAATATCGCACTGCTCGATCAGAGCACGTTCGATCTCAAAGCACTCAGGCGCCTTGATGTCTTCCAGGTTGATGCCACCGAAGGTGATCGAGATACGCTTGACGGTGTCGATGAAGGCTTGCGGGCTTTCCGAGTCGACTTCGATGTCGAACACGTCGATGCCGGCGAAGCGCTTGAACAGCACGCCTTTACCTTCCATGACAGGCTTGGAAGCCAATGGGCCGAGGTTGCCCAGGCCGAGAATCGCGGTGCCATCGGAAATGACTGCCACCAGGTTGCCCTTGCCGGTGTATTTGTAGGCCAGTTCAGGATCGCGAGCGATCTCGCGCACTGGTTCGGCTACGCCGGGGCTGTAGGCCAGCGACAGGTCGCGGGCGGTAGCAGTGGCCTTGGTGAGCTCGACACTCAGCTTCCCCGGACGAGGATGGGCGTGATATTCGAGAGCGGCAGTTTTCAGATCAGACATTTTGGCATTCCGCTTTTTTACTGTTGGACAGACTGGTCAGCGAGGATACGCGCCTCGCAAAGTCCCCACAAGACTGGGCAGTCACTGCTGTCAAGCGCCCTGCCCTACGACTTTGGGCCAAGAGCCACGGCGCACAAGGGCTGGACTGTTCACAATCAACACGGAAAATGTCTACAATTTTTTCTTCAGTGCGGCACGTGCAGCATCGAAGGATCGGTCAGTGGCAACAACCAGCGTGGCTGACCTTTTTGCGATCCACCGCGACGGGATCGGTCTACTACCCACCCGCGCGCCTCGATTTGCTTACCCTTTAGCGCCTGCAAGCGGGCACTGTCGAATTGTTCAAGCAAATTGGGTGCAACCCGCAATACAAGCGCGTCCTGCAACTCGATCCAGATTCCGCCGCGATTGCGCTGAACCTTGCTCACCCGACCGCTGACTATGGCGAAACCGGATCGCTGAATCTGTGGCGCTTTGAGCACCGGCGATTGCCGCCAGACGCCAAGTCCAGCCTGTCGTGCGCTGCGTTCGGCGGTCTGCTGGCAGGCGAGCAGATCGACGTTCGGCGCCACGGCGACCTGAAAGCCCAAGCCATCGGCAAGCATTTGCGCTTCGAGATTGGCACCGCTGACGCTGTAGACATGCGCAAGCGTACGCCCGTAATGGTCTTTGGCCTGCTTGCCGGGTCGCAGACCGACACGGCCGCCGCTGTCATCGACCAGTGCTTGCAGGCGTTTGCGCGCCGCCACGGCGAAGGGTTCGTCGCTGCGGCCCTGCTTGCCCAGCTCCGGCGTGTTGAGGCCGATCATGCGCACGCTGCGGCCGTCGCTCAGGCGCAGGGTGTCGCCATCGACCACCCGCTGCACGCTGACGCTGGCCAGCCCCGCAGGGGTCGGACAAAAGGCCTGGGCGGCGGACAGCCAAATCGCAGACACAAAAAAGGCGCCCGCAAGGGACGCCTTTTTCATCAGTCTGGAGAAGTCGAAGCGACCTTCCAAAATGATCAGCCTCAGGCTTTTTTGCCGACGCCGAAAGTAGCGAAACGGTCTGCGAACTTCTGCACACGGCCGCCGGTGTCCAGAGTCTTCTGCTTACCGGTGTAGAACGGGTGGCATTCGTTGCAAACGTCGATCGCCAGGGCTTTGCCGTAGGTCGAACGAGTTTCGAACTTGTTACCGCAGCTGCAGGTAACAGCAATTTCCGGGTAGTTCGGATGGATATCGGCTTTCATGGTGTCTTCCTCAGGCTAGCGTGCCGCCACCCAACACTATTGTTGAATACCGCACGTAATTAGGCCGCGGATTCTACCAGACCTTTTCAAACACGCAAGCTGTCACCGAGACCGACCGTCTGCTAGGCTCCCGACCCAATATGCGATTCCCTTGTAGGAGTGAGCCTGCTCGCGATAGCGGTGTATCAGACGACTCAATGTTGAATGAAAGACCTATCGCGAGCAGGCTCACTCCTACAAGGTTATGTGCCAAGTCCTACCGCCTGCTGATCGAGATCCCCCCGCGTGCCCGACGCCATTCTGCGCCTTGCTCTGCCTTCGCCCCTGCGCCGCCTGTTCGATTACCGGGCGCCGGCCGGGGTGCGGCGCGAGCAATTGCAGCCGGGCATGCGCCTGCGGGTACCGTTTGGCCGGCGCGAGATGATCGGGATTCTGGTCGAAGTCACCGACACCAGCGAGGTGCCGGCGGAAAAACTCAAACCGGCTCTGGCCCTCCTCGACTCGACATCGCCGCTGCCGCCAGCACTGTTCAAGCTGTGCCTGTGGACAGCGCAGTATTACCAGCACAGCCTTGGCGACACCTTGAACTGGGCCTTGCCAGTGCTGCTGCGTCAGGGCGAGCTGGCCGAGGCCCGGCAGGAACGCTTCTGGTCGGTGGCCCCCGGCGCCAGCGTCGATGACCCACGGGTCGCCCGTGCGCCACGTCAGCGCGAGGCGCTGACCACGCTGGCCCAGCATCCCCACGGCGTGGCTCATCAGTTGCTGAGCAAACTGATGCTGAGCAAGGACAGCCTCGACCTGCTGCTGGCCAAGGGTCTGGTGCAAGTCGAGATCCGCCGCCACGCCCCCGGCGCGCGCCACGAGCACTGGCTGGCGCAACCGGAGCTGCCGCTCAACAGCGAACAACGCGCGGCGTACGAAGCGATTCGCGCCGGCTTCGACAGCTACCACGCCTTTCTCCTGGCCGGGGTTACCGGCAGCGGCAAGACCGAAGTCTATCTGCAACTGATCCGCGAAACCCTCGAAGCCGGCAAGCAGGCTTTGGTGCTGATTCCGGAGATCAACCTCGGCCCGCAGACCCTGGCGCGCTTCGAACAGCGCTTTAACGCGCGCATTGCCCTGTTGCACTCGGCGGTGAATGACCGCGAACGCCTCGACGCGTGGCTCGCCGCCCGCGATGGCGAGGCCGACATTATTATCGGCACCCGCTCGGCGCTGTTCACGCCAATGAAAAATCCCGGGCTGATCATCATCGATGAAGAGCATGACGGCTCGTATAAACAGCAGGAAGGTCTGCGCTACCACGCCCGCGACCTGGCGCTGGTACGCGCACGGCAGGAAAACATCCCGATCGTGCTCGGTTCCGCCACGCCGTCGCTGGAGAGCCTGCACAACGCCTACACCGGTCGCTATGGTCTGTTACGTCTGAACGAACGCGCCGGCGGCGCCAAGCAACCGCGCTTCCTGCGTCTGGACGTGAAAAGCCGTCCGCTCGACAGTGGTATTTCCGGGCCGATGCAACAAGCCATCGGCCAGACCCTTGCCAACGGCCAGCAGGTGCTGGTGTTCCTCAACCGGCGCGGATTTGCGCCGACGTTGCTCTGTCACGATTGCGGCTGGATGTCGGAGTGCTCGCGCTGCGATGCGCGCATGACCGTCCATCAGCGTTATGGCGAATTGCGGTGCCACCATTGCGGCAACGTCGAGCGCACGCCGCGCCAGTGTCCAAAGTGCAGCAAGGTCGATCTGCGTCCGGTCGGCGCTGGCACCGAACGTGCCGAAGAGCGTCTGGCGATTCTGTTCCCTGATTACCCGGTTTTGCGCGTCGATCGCGACAGCACCTCGCGCAAGGACGCGATGAATCAGCTGTTCGCGACGATCCAGAAAGGCCAGCCGTGCATTCTGGTCGGCACGCAGATGTTGGCCAAAGGGCACCATTTCCCCCGGGTGACGCTGGTGTCGATTCTGGATGCCGACGGCGGCCTGTTCTCCGGCGACTTCCGCGCCAGCGAGCGCATGGCGCAACTGATCGTCCAGGTTGCAGGGCGTGCCGGGCGGGCTGAGGAACCGGGCAGGGTGATCATCCAGACGCACCTCGCCGACCATCCTTTATTGGTGCAACTGACCGAGCAGGGTTATTTCGCCTTCGCCGAGCAGGCCTTGAGCGAACGCCGCGCCGCCGGGTTGCCGCCCTTTGCCCATCTGGCTTTGTTGCGCGCCGAGGCGCACAAGCCGGGGCAGGCGGAAGGCTTTCTCGATGAAGCGTGCAGCGAGGCCGAGCGCTTGCTGGCCGAATTGAACCTGAGCGGCATCGAACTGCTCGGGCCGGTGCCGGCGCCGATGGAGCGCCGGGCCGGGCGTTATCGCGCGCAGCTGTTGTTGCAGGCGACCGCGCGGGCGCCACTGCACCGATTGCTGGCCAGCTGGATGCTGGTGCTGGAGCAGGTGCCAAGCGGGCGGGCGGTGCGCTGGTCGCTGGATGTCGATCCGGTGGATCTGTATTGAAGAGCCGAAAGAGCAAAAGATCGCAGCCTTCGGCAGCTCCTACAGATAAATGCCGATTCCACTGTAGGAGCCGCCGAAGGCTGCGATCTTTTGACTTTGATGTCACCACATATCCACATCCTGCCTGCTAAGGTTGGCAAGCCCGTCTTCGCAACGGATAATGCCCAGTTTTTCCACCCGCGCATCGATGCGCCCGCCGCGCTTGCGGTCGAAAGAGAAGACCATGAAAGACACCATTCGCCAGCTGATCCAGCAAGCCCTCACCCAACTCGTCAACGAAGGTGTGTTGCCTGAAGGCCTGACGCCGGCGATCCAGGTGGAGAACGCCCGCGACAAGACCCACGGCGACTTCGCCAGCAACATCGCCATGATGCTGGCCAAGCCAGCCGGCATGAAGCCGCGCGATCTGGCGGAGAAAATCATCGCCGCCCTGCCCGCTGACGAGAACGTCACCAAGGCCGAAATCGCCGGCCCGGGCTTCATCAATTTTTTCCAGAACACCCAGGCTCTGGCCGCGCGTCTCGACGCCGCGCTGGCCGATGCCCATGTCGGCGTACGCAAGGCCGGCCCGGCGCAGCGCACCGTGGTCGACCTGTCGGCACCGAACCTGGCCAAAGAGATGCACGTCGGCCATTTGCGCTCGACCATCATCGGTGACGGCGTGGCCCGCGTGCTGGAATTCCTCGGTGACGAAGTGATCCGCCAGAACCACGTCGGCGACTGGGGCACCCAGTTCGGCATGCTGATGGCGTATCTGCAGGAAAACCCGATCACCAGCGACGAGCTGTCGGACCTGGAAAACTTCTACCGCGCCGCCAAGCAGCGTTTCGACGAGTCCGAAGAGTTCGCCGACCGCGCCCGAGGCCTGGTGGTCAAGCTGCAGGCCGGCGATGCCGAATGCCTGGCACTGTGGACCAGGTTCAAGGACATTTCGCTGTCGCACTGCCAGAAGATCTACGAACTGCTCAACGTCAAACTGACCATGGCCGACGTCATGGGCGAAAGCGCCTACAACGACGACCTGATCAATGTGGTCAACGACCTCAAGGCTGCCGGCATGCTGGTCGAGAGCAACGGCGCCCAGTGCGTGTTCCTCGACGAGTTCAAGAACGCCGATGGCGACCCGCTGCCGGTGATCATCGTCAAGGCCGACGGCGGTTACCTGTACGCCACCACTGACCTGGCGGCCGTGCGCTACCGCAGCGGCAAGCTCAAGGCTGATCGCGCTTTGTATTTCGTCGATCAGCGTCAGGCGCTGCATTTCCAGCAAGTCTTCGCCGTGGCGCGCAAGGCCGGTTTCGTCACCCATCCGATGGAAATGGAGCACATGGGTTTCGGCACCATGAACGGCGCCGATGGCCGTCCGTTCAAGACCCGTGACGGCGGCACCGTGAAGCTGATCGACCTGCTGACCGAAGCCCAGGAACGCGCTTACAGCCTGGTGAAAGAGAAGAACCCGACCCTGGCCGAAAACGAGTTGCGCAACATCGCCAAGGTGGTCGGCATCGGCGCGGTGAAATACGCCGACCTGTCCAAGCATCGCACCAGCGACTACAGCTTCAACTTCGACCTCATGCTGAATTTCGAAGGCAACACCGCGCCGTACCTGCTTTACGCCTACACCCGCGTGGCCGGCGTGTTCCGCAAACTGGGCAAGGACTTCAGCGAAGTGGATGGCCAGATCGTCCTCGAGGCGGAACACGAACTTGAGCTGGCGGCGAAACTGGCGCAATTCGGCGAAGTGCTGAACAACGTCGCTGAGAAAGGCACACCGCACATTCTCTGCACCTACCTGTACGACGTCGCCGGCCTGTTCTCCAGCTTCTACGAGAACTGCCCGATCCTCGCCGCCGACACCCCGGCGCAGATGCAGAGCCGTCTGCGTCTTGCCGCACTGACCGGTCGCACCCTCAAGCAAGGCCTGGAGCTGTTGGGTCTGGAAACTCTGGAGCGTATGTAAGTTGGCCGCCAAGAAAAAACCTGCACCCAAACGCGGCGCCAGCCGCTATCAGGCTCCGGCAAAACAACCGATTCCGGGCTGGCTGTGGATGGCCATCGGCCTGACCGTCGGCGCCTTCATCGTATTCCTGATGAAACTGGAACCGGGCAAGGGCAGCGACACGGTCAAGCGCGAGAAAGTCGAACAGCAGCAGAAAGCGTCGAAGATCGCCGAGGCCAACAAGACTCCGCCGAGCCCGACGCAACCGGTGAAGCCGAAGTACGACTTCTACACCTTGCTGCCGGAATCGGAAGTGATCGTGCCGCCGGACGCGGTGCCGGAGAAAACCCTGCCGACGCCGCAAGTGCCGGCGATCCCGACCACGCCGGTGACCCCGGCCGAGGCGGCGAAGATCGACACGGCGCGCGCGCAGGCAGCTCTGGCGGGTATTACTCCGCCGCCTGCGCCGCCAGTGAGCAAGGCCGCGCCGGTCACCAAGTTCTTCCTCCAGGCCGGCTCGTTCCGCAAAGAGACCGATGCCGACAAGGTGCGCGCGCAGATCATTCTGCTCGGCCAGGCCGTGGCGGTGGAGTCCGGCACGGTCAAGGATGAAACCTGGTATCGCGTGTTGGTCGGCCCGTTCAGCAACCGCGAGCAACTGACCACGGCCCAGAAACAACTGGCCGGCGCCGGCTTCAGCAACCTGTTGTTACAACAACGCCAGAGCCGCTGATCCCACGCCGGGCGTACAGGGTCCGGCTCACTTTGTGGCGAGGGAGCTTGCTCCCGCTGGGGTGCGAAGTGTCCCCAAACCCTGCAAATGCGGTGCGTCAGACAGACCGCATCAGCTGGGTTTGCGACTGCTGCGCAGCCGAGCGGGAGCAAGCTCCCTCGCCACAGAGTCTGGCACCCTCGCTCGACACCGCTCGTCCCCTCTCCCGCCCTGCGGTTGAAATCCCCTCCAGCACCCCCATATGAATGGGCATAAGGCATTTTCGCCCCGCTGCGTGGAGACTCTTCCCTTGACCACCATCGTTTCAGTCCGCCGCCACGGCAAAGTCGTCATGGGCGGCGACGGCCAGGTTTCTCTCGGCAACACCGTGATGAAAGGCAACGCCAAAAAGGTTCGTCGCCTGTACCACGGCCAGGTCATCGCCGGTTTCGCCGGTGCCACCGCCGACGCCTTCACCCTGTTCGAACGCTTCGAAGGCCAGCTCGAGAAACATCAGGGCCACTTGATCCGCGCCGCCGTCGAACTCGCCAAAGAGTGGCGCACCGACCGCTCCCTGAGCCGCCTCGAAGCGATGCTCGCGGTCGCCAACAAGGACGCCTCGCTGATCATCACCGGCAACGGTGACGTGGTCGAACCGGAAGATGGCCTGATCGCCATGGGTTCCGGCGGCGCCTATGCGCAGGCCGCAGCCAGCGCTCTGCTGAAAAAGACCGATCTGTCGGCGCGCGAGATCGTCGAAACCGCCCTCGGGATCGCCGGCGACATCTGCGTATTCACCAACCACACCCAGACCATTGAGGAGCAGGATCTCGCTGAATAAGCCTGTTGCGGCCCATGTGCCACGGCTTGTTTCTGCTTGAGGACCGTCAATTATTATGTCCATGACTCCCCGCGAAATCGTCCACGAACTCAACCGCCATATCATCGGCCAGGACGATGCCAAGCGCGCCGTCGCGATTGCCCTGCGCAACCGCTGGCGCCGCATGCAGCTGCCTGAAGAGCTGCGCGTTGAGGTGACCCCGAAGAACATCCTGATGATCGGCCCGACCGGTGTCGGTAAAACCGAGATCGCCCGTCGCCTGGCAAAACTGGCCAATGCGCCGTTCATCAAGGTCGAAGCGACCAAATTCACCGAAGTCGGTTATGTCGGCCGTGACGTCGAGTCGATCATCCGTGATCTGGCTGACGCTGCGATCAAGATGCTCCGCGAGCAGGAAATGACCCGCGTACGCCACCGCGCCGAAGACGCTGCCGAGGATCGTATCCTCGACGCGTTGCTGCCGCCGGCACGCATGGGCTTCAGCAACGAAGAAGCGCCGAGCTCTGATTCCAACACGCGTCAGCTGTTCCGCAAGCGCCTGCGCGAAGGCCAGTTGGACGACAAGGAAATCGAGATCGAAGTGGCCGAAGTTTCCGGCATCGAAATCGCCACGCCGCCGGGCATGGAAGAGATGACCAACCAGCTGCAATCGCTGTTTGCCAACATGGGCAAGGGCAAGAAGAAGTCGCGCAAGCTCAAGGTCAAGGAAGCGCTGAAACTGGTGCGCGATGAAGAAGCCGGGCGTCTGGTCAACGAAGAAGAGCTGAAGGCCAAGGCGCTGGAAGCGGTCGAGCAGCACGGCATCGTGTTCATCGACGAAATCGACAAGGTCGCCAAGCGCGGCAATGTCGGCGGCGCCGATGTCTCCCGCGAAGGCGTACAGCGCGACCTGCTGCCGCTGATCGAAGGCTGCACCGTCAACACCAAACTGGGTATGGTCAAGACCGACCACATCCTGTTCATCGCCTCCGGCGCGTTCCACCTGAGCAAGCCGAGCGATCTGGTGCCGGAGCTGCAAGGCCGTCTGCCGATTCGCGTCGAACTCAAGGCGCTGAGCCCGGAAGATTTCGAGCGCATCCTCAGCGAACCGCATGCTTCGCTCACCGAACAATACTGCGCGCTGCTGAAAACCGAAGGCCTGAACATCCAGTTCCAGCCCGAGGGCATCAAGCGTCTGGCGGAGATCGCCTGGCAGGTCAACGAGAAGACCGAGAACATCGGTGCCCGGCGACTGCACACGCTGCTTGAGCGCCTGCTTGAAGAGGTGTCATTCAGCGCCGGTGATCTGGCCAGCGCCCACGATGACAAGGCGATCCTGATCGACGCCGACTACGTCAACAGCCACCTCGGCGAATTGGCGCAGAACGAAGATCTGTCCCGTTATATCCTGTAAGCCATACTTACAGCGATAGCGGACCCTGTGGGAGCGAGCCTGCTCGCGAAGAGGTCGTGTCAGGCGGTATCAATGCCGTCTGACCCACCGCTTTCGCGAGCAGGCTCGCTCCCACATTTGAATCAGGGTCGCCCACACATCGGACGCCAGCCCATGAATCGAATCCCCACCGACATCAAACTGCACAAAGCCTCGAAAACCCTGACGCTCACTTATGCGTCCGGCGAGGAATTCACCCTGCCCGCCGAGTTTCTGCGTGTGCACTCCCCCTCCGCCGAGGTCCAGGGCCACGGCAAACCGATCCTGCAATTCGGCAAGCTCAATGTTGGTTTGAGCAAGCTGGAGCCGGCCGGCAACTATGCACTGAAACTGACCTTCGACGACGGTCACGACAGTGGCCTGTTCACCTGGGAATACCTCTACGAACTCGGCAAACGCCAGAACGAACTCTGGGACGATTATCTCGCCGAGTTGCGCGCTGCCGGAAAATCCCGCGATCCGAACGAGTCGTTCGTCAAGCTGATGCTCTAGCCCGTGGCTCTTGCTCTTTAGAGGGCATTTTCTAACTTCATCTGTTTGAATGCTCCGCTCACGCAGCCCAGGATGGGCCGCTTGCGAAAAAAATTAAACTCGGGTAACCAATGGAGCTGGCAAGTTCCCTGCAGTGCTCTACGACTGTAAAGCAGCCATGCAGAATCAACGGTCACCCGAGCAGTAGTACCCGGCATTGGCTGTGGAAGCGACAGCGCAAGACCGGGTACTCGTCTCAGGACAATGGAGCGTCGTAGATGAGTGACAAGAATAACGATGACCTGAAGTACCAAGCCTCGGAAAACACCCTGGGACTTAACCCCGTCGTCGGGCTGCGCGGAAAGGATCTGCTGGCCTCTGCTCGAATGGTGCTGAAACAGGCCATCAGACAACCGATTCACAGCGTCAGGCACGTGACCCATTTCGGCCTCGAACTGAAGAACGTGCTGCTGGGCAAATCCGCCCTGCAACCGGCCGGCGATGACCGCCGTTTTGCCGACCCGGCGTGGAGCCAGAACCCGCTGTACAAACGCTATCTGCAAACCTACCTGGCCTGGCGCAAGGAACTGCATGCCTGGATCGACGACAGCAGCCTGTCACCGAAAGACATCGCTCGCGGGCACTTCGTCATCAACCTGATGACCGAAGCCATGGCCCCGACCAATACGGCGGCCAACCCGGCAGCGGTCAAACGCTTCTTCGAAACCGGCGGCAAGAGCCTGCTCGATGGCCTCTCGCATCTGGCCAAGGATCTGGTGCACAACGGCGGCATGCCGAGCCAGGTCAACATGGGTGCGTTCGAGGTCGGCAAGAGCCTCGGCGTCACCGAAGGCGCCGTGGTGTTTCGCAACGACGTGCTGGAGCTGATCCAGTACCGGCCGATCACCGAGCAGGTCCACGAGCGCCCGTTGCTGGTGGTGCCACCGCAGATCAACAAGTTCTATGTTTTCGATTTGAGCCCGGACAAGAGCCTGGCGCGTTTCTGCCTGCGCAACAACGTGCCGACCTTCATCATCAGTTGGCGCAATCCGACCAAGGCCCAGCGCGAATGGGGTTTGTCGACCTACATCGAAGCGCTGAAGGAAGCGGTGGACGTGGTCACCGCAATCACCGGCAGCAAAGATGTCAACATGCTCGGTGCCTGCTCCGGCGGCATCACCTGCACCGCCCTGCTCGGCCACTACGCCGCGCTTGGTCAGAACAAGGTCAACGCCCTCACCCTGCTGGTGAGCGTGCTCGACACCACCCTGGACAGCGATGTCGCCCTGTTCGTTGATGAGCAGACCCTCGAGACCGCCAAGCGCCACTCCTATCAGGCCGGCGTGCTTGAAGGCAAAGACATGGCCAAGGTCTTCGCCTGGATGCGTCCCAACGACCTGATCTGGAATTACTGGGTCAACAATTACCTGCTCGGCAATGAGCCGCCAGTGTTCGACATCCTGTTCTGGAACAACGACACCACGCGCTTGCCCGCCGCATTCCACGGCGACCTGATCGAGATGTTCAAAAACAATCCACTGATCCGCCCCAATGCACTGGAAGTGTGCGGCACGCCGATCGACCTCAAGCAGGTGACCGCCGACATTTTCTCGCTGGCCGGGACCAACGACCACATCACCCCGTGGAAGTCCTGCTACAAGTCGGCGCAGCTGTTCGGCGGAAAAGTTGAATTCGTGCTGTCGAGCAGCGGCCATATCCAGAGCATCCTCAACCCGCCGGGCAATCCGAAGTCGCGCTATATGACCGGCGAAGAAATGGCCGCGACTGCCGATGACTGGCAGGAAAACTCGACCAAGCACACCGATTCCTGGTGGCTGTACTGGCAGGCATGGCTGGCCGAGCGCTCAGGCAACCTGAAAAAGGCCCCGACGAAACTGGGCAACAAGGCGTATCCGGCGGGCGAGGCTTCGCCGGGCACTTATGTTCACGAACGGTAACTGACACCCCCCGGACGCTGTAGGAGCTGTCGAGTGAAACGAGGCTGCGATCTCTTGATGTCGTCGTAAAAGATCAAAAGATCGCAGCCTCGTTTCACTCGTCAGCTCCTACTGGATACGGGTGGACTTGAAATCTACAGGGCCTCACGCATGCCGCAACCGTTCATATTCCGCACCGTCGATCTGGATGGCCAGACCCTCCGCACAGCGGTGCGCCCCGGCAAGCCCCATTTGACGCCTCTGCTGATTTTCAACGGCATCGGCGCCAACCTGGAACTGGTGTTTCCGTTCGTCGCGGCGCTGGACCCGGATCTGGAAGTGATTGCCTTCGACGTGCCCGGGGTCGGCGGTTCGTCGACACCGAACCGGCCATATCGCTTTCCCGGTCTGGCGAAACTGACGGCGCGGATGCTCGATTATCTCGACTACGGTCAGGTCAATGTGATCGGCGTGTCGTGGGGCGGCGCCCTGGCGCAGCAGTTTGCCTACGACTACCCCGAGCGCTGCAAGAAACTGGTGCTGGCGGCCACCGCTGCCGGTGCGGTGATGGTGCCGGGCAAACCTAAAGTGCTGTGGATGATGGCCAGCCCGCGCCGCTACATTCAGCCGTCCCATGTGATTCGCATCGCGCCGATGATCTACGGCGGCTCGTTCCGCCGCGACCCGACGCTGGCTGCCAGCCATGCGGCGAAAGTGCGTTCGGCGGGCAAGCTCGGTTACTACTGGCAGCTGTTCGCCGGCCTCGGCTGGACCAGCATTCACTGGCTGCACAAGATCCATCAGCCGACGCTGGTACTGGCCGGCGATGACGATCCGCTGATCCCGCTGATCAACATGCGCATGCTTGCCTGGCGCATTCCCAACGCGCAGTTGCACATCATCGATGACGGCCATCTGTTCCTGATCACCCGCGCCGAAGCGGTGGCGCCGATCATCATGAAGTTTCTCGAGGAGGAGCGTCTGCGCGCGGTCATGCACCCGCATCCGACACCGCTGGGCGGCTGATGGCGGCGGCAGGCTTTATGCAGCACTTTTAATATCAAGCGCGCGGCAGGACGCCGCGCAGGCAGCAACCGGCAACAGCGTCTATGGTGTTCTGGTTCGGTGAGTGTGTTTTTGCCCTGAAGACGAAGGAGTGTTGAGTCATGCGCGAAAAACCAGCGACGGGCGTGGTGCCCAGCCCCGCCGTGTTTATCAACGCCCAAAGCGCGATCGCCGGCCTGCGTGGCAGGGATCTGCTGTCGACCCTGCGCAGCGTCGCCGCCCACGGCTTGCGCAATCCGTTGCACAGCGCGAGGCACGCGTTGACATTGGGCGGACAACTGGGCCGCGTTCTGCTCGGCGAAACCCTGCATCCGACCAATCCGCAAGACAGCCGCTTCGCCGATCCGGCGTGGAGCCTCAACCCGTTCTATCGGCGCAGCCTGCAGGCGTATCTGGCCTGGCAGAAACAGGTCAAGAGCTGGATCGACGAAGGCGACATGAGTCCCGAAGATCGCGCCCGTGCGCACTTCGCTTTCACCCTGCTCAATGACGCGGTGGCGCCTTCCAATACGCTGCTCAATCCGCTGGCGGTCAAGGAGCTGTTCAACTCCGGCGGGCAGAGTCTGGTGCGCGGTCTCAGCCACCTGTTCGATGATCTGCTGCACAACGACGGCCTGCCACGACAAGTGACCAGGCAGGCGTTCGAGGTCGGCAAAACCGTAGCGACCACCACAGGATCGGTGGTATTCCGCAACGAAATGTTCGAGTTGATCCAGTACAAATCGATGAGCGAAAAGCAGTACGCCAAGCCGTTGCTGGTGGTGCCGCCGCAAATCAACAAGTACTACATCTTCGATCTGAGCCCGCAGAACAGCTTCGTCCAGTACGCCCTGAAAAACAGCCTGCAGACTTTCATGATCAGCTGGCGCAACCCCGATGTGCGCCATCGCGAGTGGGGCCTGTCGAGTTACGTCGAAGCGGTCGAAGAAGCGATGAACATCTGCCGGGCGATTACCGGCGCGCGCGAAGTTAACCTGATGGGCGCCTGCGCCGGCGGCCTGACCATCGCCGCCCTGCAAGGCCATCTGCAGGCCAAACGGCAACTGCGTCGGGTCGCCAGCGCGACGTATCTGGTCAGCCTGCTCGACAGCCAGATCGACACCCCGGCCACGCTGTTCGCCGATGAACAAACACTGGAAGCAGCCAAGCGTCGCTCGTATCAGAGGGGCGTGCTCGACGGTCGCGACATGGCCAGGGTCTTCGCCTGGATGCGCCCCAACGATTTGATCTGGAGCTACTTCGTCAACAACTACCTGCTGGGCAAAGAGCCGCCAGCCTTCGACATCCTCTACTGGAACAACGACAACACGCGCCTGCCCGCGGCGTTGCACGGTGATCTGCTGGACTTCTTCAAGCACAACCCGCTGACCCACGCGGGCGGTCTCGAGGTGTGCGGCACGCCGATCGATCTGCAGAAGGTCAACGTCGACAGCTTCAGCGTCGCCGGCATGAACGACCACATCACGCCATGGGACGCGGTGTACCGCTCGACCCTGCTGCTCGGTGGCGAGCGGCGCTTCGTGCTGTCCAACAGCGGCCACGTGCAAAGCATCCTCAACCCGCCGAGCAATCCGAAAGCTGCCTACGTCGAAAACGCCAGACTGAGCAGCGACCCGCGCGCCTGGTACTACGACGCCAGACATGTCGAGGGCAGTTGGTGGCCGCAGTGGCTGGAGTGGGTCGCGCAGCGCTCCGGCGCGCTGCACGAGACCCGTACCACCCTCGGCAGCCCGAATTATCCACCGATGGAAGCGGCACCCGGCACCTACGTGCATGTGCGTTGACGCTCAACCGAATTTTTCTAAGAAGACTGGATGAAAACCCGCGACCGGATTCTCGAATGTGCGCTGCAACTGTTCAACGAAAAGGGCGAGCCGAACGTGTCCACCATGGAAGTGGCCAACGAAATGGGGATCAGCCCCGGCAACCTCTACTACCACTTCCACGGCAAGGAACCGCTGATTCTCGGTCTGTTCGAGCGCTTCCAGCATGAACTCGCGCCACTGCTCGACCCACCGCCGGAGGTGGAACTGGCACCGGAGGATTACTGGCTGTTTCTGCATTTGATCGTCGAGAGGCTGGCGCAATACCGGTTCCTGTTCCAGGACCTGTCGAACCTCGCCGGACGCCTGCCGAAACTGGCCAAGGGCATTCGCAACCTGCTTAACGCGTTGAAGAGGACGCTGGCGTCGCTGCTGGCGCGGTTGAAGGCTGCCGGGCAACTGGTCAGCGATACCCAGGCGCTGGGGCAACTGGTGGAGCAGGTGACCATGACGTTGCTGTTCTCACTGGATTACCAGCGGATCCTCGATCGTGAGGGTGAGGTTCGGTTGGTGGTTTATCAGATCATGATGCTGGTGGCGCCGCATCTGCTGCCGCCGGTGAAGGTGGCGACAGAGCGGATGGCGCTGCAATACCTTGAGGATCACGACTGACCTGAAAAGCCCCTCACCCTATCCCTCTCCCAGAGGGAGAGGGGATTGATTGGGGGATGTTCGAGAGCTACGCCGACCTGAGCGAGCTTTTTCGAATCCATAATCGACTCGATTTTTTCAGGTCGATGTATGACGCAGGACACCTCGGTCGGCTCCCTCTCCTAGGGGAGAGGGCTGGGGTGAGGGGCCGCTTGGAATGCACAAACAAAAACGCCCGACCTTCACAGGCCGGGCGTTTTTGATTTGCCCTGAAATCAGGACTGACTGGATGGCGTCGACGGAGTCGATGCTGCAGTCGGGGTAGCTGCTGCCGTGGGTGCCGCAGCGGAATTTGCCGCGTTGGCCGGAGCTGTTGGAGCCGTCGATGGCGCGGCGGCCGGTTTCGGTGCAGCGGCTTTCGGCGCGGCCGGTTTTTTCACTGCAGGCTTTTTCGCCGCAGCCGGTTTGGCCGCAGGCTTCGCAGCAGGTTTGGCGGCAGCGGTCTTCGCTGCTGGCTTGGCCGCTGGTTTCGCTGCAGTTTTAGCCGCAGGTTTTGCTGCCGCCTTGGTTGCCGGTTTGGCAGGGGCTTTGGCGGCAACCGGTTTGGCGGCCGCTTTGGCCGCAGGCTTGGCGGCTGCCGTTTTCGCGGCCGGCTTGGCCGCAGCTTTCGCAGCAGGTTTTGCCGCCGCTTTGGTCAGTGGCTTGGCTGCGGTTTTCGTTGCAGGTTTGGCCGCCGCAGTTTTGCTAGCCGGTTTCGCCGCCGCGGTTTTCGCCGCTACGGGCTGAGCCTTCAGACCGGTGAGTTTCTCGATCTGCCTGGTCAGCGTATCGACCTTGGCGTTGAGCGCCTTGACCTCATTGCGGCTCGGCACACCCAGGCGCGAAATCGCGCTGTTCAGGCGCTTGTCGAACGCGCCTTCCAGCTCGTCCCATTTGCCCAGTGCGCGGTCTTTCACGCCGCTGATGCGCGACTTCGCCGAGGAGGTCGAGCCCTCGACTTTCTTGCCGACTGCTGTCTTGGTGAGCTTCTCGGCTTTCTCGCCGTCTTTGACCAATGCATCGAAGAGTTTGCTGCCGTCAGTGTCGATCTTCGAGTACACGCCTAAACCAGCCAGCCAGATCTTGCGGGAGTAGGACTCGACCTTCCCGACCCACGAGCTGCTTTCTTTATCGGTGTTCTTTTTGCCAGCCATCCCGTTCTCCTTAAGATTTTCGCGCGACGCGTTCGAGCAATGCCGTCAGCTCATCGAGCTTAGCAGAGAGTGCCTCAACGTCATGTTTAGACGGAATGCCGATCCGATTCAAGGCGCTGGCCACACGGTTGTCGAAGGCCTTCTCGACCTTGTCCAGCTGAACTTCAACACGACCCTTGAACGAGCTGACCTGAATGGCCGCATCATCGATCTCGGCGTTGGCCGCGAGGAGTTTTTCGCTGACGGCTTTTTTGCCTTTCTTTTCAACAGTTTGACCAGCGGCGACGAGTTCCTGGAAGTACTCGCTGCCCTCCTGGCCGACCTTGGTATAGGCGCCCAAGCCTGCCAGCCAGATCTTGCGGGCATAGGATTTGACGTCGCTCAGAGTGGAAGTCGGAGCGTCGATTTTTTTCTTCAAAATGACTTTGGCCATGGTGCACCTCACGCGCAGAAGGTTTGAGGAACTGCCGGACGAGTGTCGGGCTCAGGCACAAAGTAGGTAGAAAAATTAGAAAGGGCACCCTAACCAGTGGGCGCACCAGAACAAATGTAGGAGTGAGCCTGCTCGCGATAGCGGTCTGTCAGTCAAATTATCTGTGACTGACAGACCGCTATCGCGAGCAGGCTCACTCCTACAGGGGATCGTGTTTCAGGCCAGGGCTTTGTCGAGGGCTTTTTCGATCTCGGCTTTGATCATGCCGCTCATGGCCGACATCATCAGGCCCAGCTCGACGTCGACCCTGATCGAATCGTCCGCCACATGCACTGCGCCTTTCACGCCCGAGCGCTTGAGGTTCAGGGTGTCGCCTGACCACTGCGGCTCCAGGCCGTATTGTTCATTGAGTTTCCTGGCCAGTTTGTCGGCCTTCTCGCGGGCGGCTTCCTTGCCCAGGGTGTGGGCGCGCTCAACACTGATTTTGGCCATGGAATGACTCCTGATGATTGAATGGCTGACGTGGAATCTTGACCGCATCTGCGGCAAATCGTCCCGAAGGTTGCCCATCTTACCTTTAGCCATTCCAAGACAAAGCATGGCTTGGGGATTAGAATGTCGCGCATTCTCTTTTGGTGACAGCGATATGACTGATCAGCGCAAAGGCAGCGATGCCGAACCCACCACTCACTTCGGCTTCAAAAACGTTCCGGAAAGCCAGAAAGCGGAAAAAGTCGCTGAGGTTTTCCATTCCGTAGCCGCGAAATACGACCTGATGAACGACCTTCTGTCGGGCGGCATGCACCGCCTGTGGAAGCGTTTCGCGATCGAGCTTTCCGGCGTGCGCAGCGGCAACCGCGTGCTCGACATCGCCGGCGGCACCGGCGACCTGACCCGCAAGTTCTCGCACCTCGTCGGCCCGACTGGCCAAGTGGTGTTGGCCGACATCAACGAATCGATGCTCAAGGTCGGCCGTGATCGCCTGCTCGACCTCGGCGTTGCCGGCAATGTCGAATTCGTCCAGGCCGACGCAGAAAAGCTGCCGTTCCCGGACAACCATTTCGACTGCGTAACCATCGCCTTCGGCCTGCGCAACGTGACGCACAAAGAGGACGCGCTGCGTTCGATGCTGCGCGTGCTCAAGCCCGGCGGACGCCTGCTGGTGCTGGAGTTCTCCAAGCCGACCAATGCGCTGATGTCCAAAGCCTACGACGCCTACTCGTTCGCCTTCATGCCGCTGATGGGCAAGCTGATCACCAATGACTCGGAAAGCTACCGCTACCTGGCCGAATCGATCCGCATGCACCCGAATCAGGAAACCCTGAAGTCGATGATGGTCGAAGCCGGCTTCGACCGCGTGACCTATCACAACATGACCGCAGGTATCGTCGCCCTGCACCGCGGCATCAAGCCCTGATGTTGCTGACCGGGCTGCTCGCCAGCGTCGAACTCGGCCTCAACCGGGTGCTGCGTCTCGACAGCACGGCGCTGCCGCGCCTGGCGCATCTGACCGGCAAGGTGATTGCCGTCGATTGCCGCAGCCCGGCCCTGCAACTGTTCATTCTGCCCAGCGACGAAGGCCTGATGCTGGCTTCACAGTGGGCGGCGGACGTCGATTGCACATTGCGCGCACCGGCCTCGAGCCTGGTGAAACTGGCCCTGAGCAAAGACAAGACCGCCGTGCTGCACGCTCCGGAAGTCGAGCTCGAAGGCGACAGCGGCGTGTTGCTGGAGCTGGCCGGCGTGCTGCAAGACCTCGAGCTGGACTGGGAGTACGAACTCTCGCGCTGGCTCGGTCCGGTCGCCACGCAGTTGCTCGGTGGTCATCTGCGCAGCCGCGCGCGCTGGTATCAACAAGGATTTGCCAGCCTCAACCAGAATCTTGCCGAATACCTCGCCGAAGAATCGCGCACCCTCGTCGGGCAACGCGAAGCCGAAGCGCGGTTCAGCGAACTGGACCGGATCAAACTTGATCTGGAACGACTCGAGGCGCGTTTCGAGCGCCTTTCCCGATCCCTCGACCCAAGCGATAACGCATGAAGCTGCTTGCCGTCCGCCGTCTGTTGCGCATCCAGCGCGTCGTGATCCGCTACCGCCTCGATGACCTGCTGTTCGATCTTCCGCTGCCGTGGTTTCTCCTGGCCGTGCGCTTTCTGCTGCCGTGGCGCTGGCTGCCGCGCAAGCCGCTGGAGCTCAACCGTGGCGCGCGCTTGCGTCTGGCGTTGCAGGATCTGGGGCCGATCTTCATCAAGTTCGGGCAGATCCTTTCGACCCGTCGCGACCTGTTGCCGGAAGACATCGCCGATGAGCTGATGCTCTTGCAGGATCGCGTGCCGCCGTTCGATTCGCAGGTGTCGATCAAGCTGATCGAAGAACAGCTGGGCAAGAAAATCAGCGAAGTGTTCAGCCGTTTCGACGTTGAACCGCTGGCCTCGGCCTCGGTGGCGCAGGTGCATGCGGCGCAGCTCAAAAGCGGCGAAGAAGTGGTGGTCAAGGTCATTCGCCCTGGCCTGAAACCGGTGATTGCCCAAGATCTGGCGTGGCTGTTCATCCTCGCCCGCGCTGCCGAGAAATTCTCCGCTGACGCGCGCCTGCTGCACCCGGTCGACGTGGTGCAGGATTACGAAAAAACCATTTACGACGAACTCGACCTGTTGCGCGAGGCGGCCAACGCCAGCCAGTTGCGCCGCAACTTCGAGGGCTCGCAGCTGCTGTACGTGCCGCAAGTCTACTGGGACTGGTGCCGGCCGAAAGTGCTGGTGATGGAGCGCATCTACGGGATTCAGGTCACTGACCTGGCGACCCTCGCCGACCAGCGCACCGACATGAAAATGCTCGCCGAGCGCGGTGTGGAGATCTTCTTCACGCAAGTGTTCCGCGACAGTTTCTTCCACGCCGACATGCACCCGGGCAACATCTTCGTCAGCACCGTCAACCCGTGGAGCCCGCAGTACATTGCGATCGACTGCGGCATCGTCGGCAGCCTGACCCCGGAAGACCAGGATTATCTGGCGCGCAATCTGTTCGCCTTCTTCAAGCGTGACTACCGCCGTGTCGCGCAGTTGCACATCGACTCGGGCTGGGTGCCGGCGGAAACCAAACTCAATGAATTCGAAGCGGCGATCCGTACCGTCTGCGAACCGATCTTCGAAAAACCGTTAAAAGATATTTCATTTGGCCAGGTGCTGATGCGCCTGTTCCAGACCGCGCGCCGCTTCAACATGGAGGTGCAGCCCCAACTGGTGCTGTTGCAGAAGACTCTGCTGAACATCGAAGGCCTCGGTCGCCAGCTGTATCCGGATCTGGATCTGTGGAACACCGCGCAGCCGTTTCTCGAGCGCTGGATGCGCGAGCGCGTCAGCCCGAAAGCCTTGCTGGGCAACGTGCAGAGCCAGCTGGAGCAGATTCCGCACCTGTCGAACATGGCCCGCGACCTGCTCGAGCGCATGTCGCAACCCCATGCCAAAGACCCGCCGCCGCCGTGGCACAAACGCAAGGACGACTGGTTCCTGCGCCTGCTCGGCTGCGCACATCTGGCCGGCGGCGCGACCCTCGCCGCTGGTGGCCCGCTGACCGATTGGGCGCACTGGCCCGCGGGGATCATGGTGGCGGTCGGCTTGTATCTGGTCGTTCGCCGATAGCACGAATCGGCTGCAAGTTATAAGCTGCGAGCTGCAAGCTTGACGACACAGGTACACCGCAACCTGCTTTTACTTGCAGCTTGAAGCTTGAAACTCGAAGCTGCTTTTCAGGAACTGAAGATGAAAAACTGGCTGGACGAGATCAAGTGGGACGCTGACGGCCTGGTGCCGGCGATCGCTCAGGATCACAAGACCGGGCGCGTATTGATGATGGCCTGGATGAACCGCGAAGCGCTGGAACTGACCGCAGCGGAGAATCGTGCAATCTACTGGTCACGTTCCCGTGGCAAGCTGTGGCGCAAGGGCGAAGAGTCCGGCCATGTGCAGACTCTGCATGAAATGCGTCTGGACTGTGACGCCGACGTGATCATCCTGATGGTTGAACAGATCGGCGACATCGCCTGCCACACCGGCCGTCAAAGCTGCTTTTACCGAGTCTTCGAAAACGGCGACTGGAAAACGGTCGACCCGGTTCTGAAAGACCCGCATGCCATCTACTCCGCAGGACACACACATGAGTGACACCCTGACCCGTCTGGCTGAAGTGCTCGAAGAGCGCAAAGGTGCAGCCGCCGACAGTTCGTATGTCGCCAGCCTGTATCACAAGGGGCTGAACAAGATTCTGGAGAAAGTCGGCGAAGAGTCGGTCGAAACCATTATTGCCGCCAAGGATGCCGCGATCAGCGGCGATTGCAGTGATGTGATCTACGAGACCGCCGACCTGTGGTTCCACAGCATGGTCATGCTCGCCCAACTGGGGCAGCATCCGCAGGCCGTGCTGGATGAACTGGACCGTCGCTTCGGCCTGTCCGGACACGTCGAGAAAGCCTCGCGTCCGTCCGCCTGAACAATTTTTAGAGAGGAATCGCCACATGGGCATTTTTGACTGGAAACACTGGGTCGTCATTCTGATTGTCGTGGTGCTGGTGTTCGGTACCAAGAAACTGAAAAACCTCGGTACTGACGTTGGTGAATCAATCAAGGGCTTCCGCAAAGCCATGAATGACGACGAAAAACCGACCGAGCCGAACGTGACCCCGCCGGCGCAGCCAGTGCCACCGGTGCAGCCGCAAACCACCGCCCAGGCCAACCCGCCGCACACCATCGACGTGCAGGCGCAGAAAGTCGAAGAGCCGATCCGCAAAGACGTGTGAGCACTGAATAATGTTTGGTATCAGCTTCTCTGAACTGCTGCTCGTCGGCCTCGTTGCCCTGCTGGTGCTTGGCCCCGAGCGTCTGCCGGGCGCTGCGCGCACCGCCGGTCTGTGGGTCGGCCGCCTGAAGCGCAGCTTCAACGCGATCAAGCAGGAAGTTGAACGTGAGATCGGTGCCGACGAGATCCGTCGGCAACTGCACAACGAACATATTCTGTCGCTGGAGCAGGAGGCGCGGAAGATTTTCAATCCGAACCAGCAGGAGCCGACGCCGGTAGAGCCTGTGGGCGAGCAGACAATTCACAGCGCTTCCGCTCCGACTGCACCTGCACCTGCACCTGCACCGGTTGTAACACCGCCAGCACCGGCGCCGGTTGCCGCGGACACATTGGTTGAACACGTAGCTCCCACCGCCGCGCCGACTACACCTGCGCCTCACGACACCACTTTGCCGCCGCGAGCCCCATGAGCGATCTTCCGGAAAACGACCAGCACATGCCGCTGGTTTCGCACCTCACCGAGTTGCGCACCCGCCTGCTGCGTTGCGTGGCGGCGATCTTCATTATCTTTGCCGGGCTGTTCGCCTTTACCCAGCAGATCTACACCTTCGTCTCGACGCCGCTGCGCCAGTACCTGCCGGTCGGCGCGACGATGATCGCCACCGACGTGTCGTCGCCATTCCTGACGCCGCTGAAGCTGACGATGATGGTTTCGCTGTTTCTTGCGATTCCGGTGATCCTGCACCAGATCTGGGGCTTTATTGCGCCAGGCCTGTACAAGCATGAAAAACGCGTTGCGGTACCGCTGCTGATCTCTAGCATCCTGCTGTTCTACATCGGCATGGCGTTCGCCTATTACTTCGTCTTTCCGCTGATCTTCAAGTTCTTCGCCGCCGCCACCCCGGCCGGCGTGGAAATGATGACCGACATCGCCAGCTACCTCGATTTCGTCATGACGCTGTTCTTCGCCTTCGGCGTGGCGTTCGAGATTCCGGTGGCCGTGGTGCTGCTGGTGTGGATCGGCGTGGTCGACGTCAAATACCTGAAGAAGATCCGTCCGTACGTGATCATCGGCTGCTTCGTGGTCGGGATGATCCTGACGCCGCCGGACATCTTCTCGCAGACCCTGCTGGCCGTGCCGATGTGGATGCTGTTCGAGATCGGCATCCTCTTCGGCGCGCTGGTCAGCAAGCGCGAACGCCCGGATGAAACGCCGGCCGACGATCACAACGATCAGCCGCCAGCGACCCAGGCATGAACCTGCTGCTGCTCGAAGAGGCCGATTTCATTGCGGCGGACCGCGTGGTCCTGCGCGATCGCCGCCTGACCCATATGCAGGAAGTCCATCGCTCGGAAGTGGGCGACAGCCTGCGTGTCGGGCGCATCAACGGGCTGATGGGTTCGGCCGAGTTGCTGCGCCTGGAGGCGGGCGAAGCGGAACTGCGTGTCAGCCTCGATCAGCCTCCGCCGGCCAAGCTGCCGCTGACCCTGGTACTGGCCCTGCCCCGGCCGAAAATGCTTCGCCGGGTGTTCCAGACCGTTGCGACCATGGGCGTGGCCAAGGTGATTCTGGTCAACAGTTACCGCGTGGAGAAAAGCTTCTGGCAGACACCGTTTCTGGAGCCGGAAGCGATTCGTGAGCAATTGATTCTTGGCCTCGAACAGGCCCGCGATACGGCGTTGCCCGAGATCGTCATCGAGAAGCGCTTCAAGCCTTTCGTTGAAGATCGACTGCCGGCAATCACCGACGGCACCCTCGGTCTGGTCGGCCATCCCGGCAACTACCCGCCCTGCCCCCGCGCCCTCAGCGAACCGGTGACATTGGCCATCGGCCCCGAGGGTGGCTGGATTCCCTACGAAATCGAACTGCTGGCCAAGTCCGGCCTGCAACCGGTGCAACTGGGCGAGCGCATCCTGCGCGTCGAAACCGCCGTCACCGCACTGCTCGCGCGCCTGTTCTAATCCAAGCAACTTTTGTGGCGAGGGAGCTTGCTCCCGCTTGGGCGCGAAGCGGCCATCGCTCTTTCTCTCACGAGCAACGCACTTGCCGATGTTACGACGGCTGCGCCGTCGAGCGGGAGCAAGCTCCCTCGCCACAGAATCGCGACAACCACGGACAAGTGGCGTTACAGATTGCCATCAGCCAGCCGATACAGCCCCTATAAGTCCAATTTTAGTGGTCCGAAGGGAGTGGTCGCATGTACCGTTGGTTAGCCGAGAGTCTTGGAAACGTCAGCGTCAAACGCAAGCTGGGCATCGGTTTCGGCCTGGTGCTGTTACTGACGCTGTTGATCACTTTCACCGGCTGGACCGGCATGAGCGGCATCATCAGCCGCGGCGACAAGCTCGGCTTCATCTCGAGCCTCAATGAGCTGACCAAAGACCTGCGCCTGGCGCGCATGGACTACGACATGCGCCGTGGCGAACAGGGCCCGGGCGCGGTCAACGAATTCCTCAACAAACTCGAAAGCGGTCTGCAATCGGCACGCGGCATGATCGAGCAGCCGTCCGATGTGGCGATGGTCGACCAGCAATTGGCTGCGGTTGCCGAATACAAACGCGCCTTCGGCGAAATGACCCAGGCCACCGTGCAGCGTGAAGATGCGCGCAGCAAGCTGGGCGCCAACGCCGACAATGCCGTGGCCAGGGTCGGCGAAGTCGAAAGTGCACTGCTGCAGGGCGACAGCGTCGCGCAGTACAACGCGGTGATCGAGCTGAGCAAATTGCTCCAGCAAGCGCGCTATCAAGTGCGCGGCTACACCTACAGCGGCAAGGCCGACGCCGAGCAACCGGCGCTGACCGCCATCGACAACGCCCTGAAAAACCTCGAAAGCCTGCCGACCCGCGTGCCGGAGCAGCACATCGCCAACCTGCAGCAAGCCACCGACTCGCTCAAGGCTTATCGTGCAGCCGTGGCTCAGTTCCGTGACTCGCAGGTGAAAAACACTGCCGCACTGGCGAACATGGCGGCTCAGGGCGACATCCTCATGGCGCTCAGCAAGAAACTCACCGAATCGCAAACCGTGGTGCGCGACACTGACGCTGCCCACGCCAAGAACATGCTGCTGATCGCCACCGTGCTGGCGCTGGTGTTCGGTCTGCTGGCAGCGTGGATCATCACTCGGCAAATCATCATTCCGCTGACCCAGACCCTGAAAGTGGCCGAACGCGTGGCGGCCGGCGACCTGACTCACAATCTGGTCTCCCTGCGTCGCGACGAACTCGGCCAGTTGCAGCGCTCGATGCAAAGCATGACTCAGGGCCTGCGCGAATTGATCGGTGGCATCAGCGACGGCGTCACGCAGATCGCCAGCGCCGCCGAAGAACTCTCGGCCGTGACCGAGCAGACCAGCGCCGGGGTCAACAATCAGAAGGTCGAGACCGATCAGGTCGCCACCGCCATGAACGAAATGGCCGCCACCGTGCAGGAAGTCGCGCGCAACGCTGAAGAAGCTTCGGAAGCCGCTGTCGCCGCCGACCAACAGGCCCGTGAGGGCGACAAGGTGGTCGGCGAAGCCATCGCGCAGATCGAGCGCCTGGCGATCGAGGTCGGGCATTCCACCGAAGCCATGGGCGAGCTCAAGCGCGAAAGCGACAAGATCGGCAGCGTGCTCGACGTGATCAAGTCGGTGGCCCAGCAAACCAACCTGCTGGCGCTCAACGCCGCCATCGAGGCCGCACGCGCCGGTGAAGCGGGTCGTGGTTTCGCGGTGGTTGCCGACGAAGTGCGCAGCCTTGCCCAGCGCACGCAGAAGTCCACGGAAGAGATCGAAGAGCTGATCGTCGGCCTGCAAAACGGCACTCAGCAAGTGGCGACGATCATGGACAACAGCCGCAGCCTCACCGACAGCAGCGTCGAACTGACCCGGCGTGCCGGTGGCTCACTGGAAAGCATCACCCGCACCGTCTCGGCGATTCAGGCAATGAACCAGCAGATCGCCGCAGCCGCCGAGCAGCAGAGCGCCGTGGCCGAAGAGATCAACCGCAGCGTGCTGAACGTGCGCGATGTGTCGGATCAGACCTCGGCGGCGAGTGAAGAGACAGCGGCCTCCAGCGTTGAGCTGGCGCGGCTGGGCACGCATCTGCAGATGCTGGTGGGCCGCTTCAAGGTTTAACAGCCCAAAAACAAAAGATCGCAGCCTTCGGCAGCTCCTACAGGTGTACACAAAACCCTGTAGGAGCTGCCGAAGGCTGCGATCTTTTTTGCCGTTAAAGAACCTGTCTTAGAAAGGCCTGAGCCCGCGGATCCTTCGGTGCATCGAAGAACTCCGCCGGCGCTGCATCTTCGAGCAATTTGCCGTGATCGAAGAACAGCACCCGATCCGCCACTTCCCGGGCGAAGCCCATCTCATGGGTGACGCAGACCATGGTCATGCCCTCTACCGCCAGGTTTTTCATCACGTCGAGCACTTCGCCGACCATTTCCGGGTCGAGGGCCGAGGTCGGCTCGTCGAACAGCATGACTTTCGGCTCCATCGCCAGCGCCCGGGCAATCGCCACCCGTTGCTGCTGACCGCCGGACAGGCGTGACGGAAACTCGTGGGCCTTCTGCGCAATGCCGACCTTTTCCAGCAACGCCATGGCCTTGGCTTCGCGTTCTTTCTTGCCGCGCTTGCGCACGACTTTCTGCGCCAGACAGAGGTTTTCCAGCACGGTCATGTGCGGGAACAGGTTGAAATGCTGGAAGACCATGCCGACTTCGCGGCGGTAAGCATTGACGTCGGTTTTCGCGTCGGCCAGTTGCAGGCCGTCGATGCTCACCGAGCCGGAATCGAACTCTTCCAGACCATTGAGGCAACGCAGGAAGGTCGACTTGCCGGAACCGGACGGGCCGATCACCACCAGCACTTCGCCCTTGGCCACCGTGGTGCTGACGTTGTCCACCGCGCGCACCACTTGCCCACGGGTGTCGAAGACTTTTACCAGATCGCGGACTTCAATCACTTTGCGCGAGCCTCCGCTCAAGCCGACTGGCGATTTTCGACAGCGGCAGGTTGATCAACAGGTACAGACCGGCGACGCAGAACAGGATTTCGAACGGCGAAAATGACGTGGTGATGACTTCCCGACCGCTTTTCAGCAGCTCGGTGATGGCGATCACCGACACCAGCGACGTGTCCTTGACCAGACTGATGAACTGCCCGGCCAGCGGCGGCAGCACCCGCTTGAACGCCTGCGGCAGGACCACGTGACGCATCGACTGGCCGGCGCTCAGGCCGAGCGAGCGCGCCGCCTCGTTCTGACCACGGGCAATCGATTGCACGCCGGAACGGATGATCTCCGCCACGTAAGCGCCGGTGAACAGCGACAACGCAGCGATCCCGGCGAACTCGCGGGACAGGTTCATCACCGTGCCGATGAAGAAGTAGAAAATGAAAATCTGCACCAACAGCGGCGTGCCACGAACCAGTTCGACGTAAATCGTCGACAGGTCGCGCAGGGTCGGGTTGCTCGACAGCCGACACAGGCCAGTGACCAGTCCGATCAGCAAGCCGAGCACGCCGGATACCAGCGACAGCCACAACGTCGTCCACAGGCCCCACAACAGCGGCCCTGCCGCCCAGTGCCGGGTCACGCCGACGACATCGCCTTCGGCAACATCGTCGCCCTGTGCGAATTGCAGGCTGTTCTCGTCGACGGTCAGCTTCTGCTCGTCACCGGCGTCGTTGCGCAGAGTGACCTCGGCACTGCCGCCCTTGCGCACCAGTTCGGTGACGGTGGAAATATCCGCGGCGCGCTGGGTTTCTTCAGCTTGATAAGCGAAGTACTGCGGCACGCGATTCCAGCGCCATTCGTAGGACATCAGCGACGTCGCGTAATACAACGCGCCCGCCAGGCCGACCAGCACCAGCACGGTGAGGACGTGCCAGGGCCATTGGGCTTTTTTCTGTTTCATCAAGAGCTAAATCCATAACGATCAGGGTGCCCGCTGCCTCTGTGGCGAGGGAGCTTGCTCCCGCTGGGTTGCGAAGCGGCCCTGAAATCAGCCACCGCGCAACGTCGGGCAAAACCAGTCAACGGGTTTACGACTGCTTCGCAGCCGAGCGGGAGCAAGCTCCCTCGCCACAGGTGACCGGGCTTATTCCATGTCCTTGAGCCACTCGGTGCTCTTGAACCACTTGTCATGGATGCGATCGTAGGTGCCGTCTTCGTGGATCTGGTGCAGGAAGTTGTTGATGAAGTTGAGGCTGTCGAAGTCGCCCTTCTTCAGACCGAAGGCCAGCGGCTCGTAGGTGAACGGCTTGTCGAGGAACACCAGCTTGCCGGCACCCACTTTGTTCAGGGCAACGACGTTGTACGGCGCGTCGTAGATGAAGGCGTCAGCCTTGCCATTGACCACGTCGAGCACAGCCTCCTGCTCGTTGTCGTAGCCGTGGTACTTGGCTTTGGAGATCAGTTTCCTGGCGACCATTTCGCCGGTGGTGCCGAGCTTGGAGGTGATGCGGTAGTCGGCGGTGTTCAGGTCTTTGTAGGACTTGATGGTGCCTTCCAGCTCCTTGCGGATCAGCAGGGTCTGGCCGACGACGATGAACGGATCGCTGAAGTTCAGGCGCAGATTGCGCTCCTGGGTCAGGGTCATGCCGCTGCCGATCATGTCGAACTTGTCGGTCATCAGCGCCGGGATGATGCCGTCGTAACCGGTCGAGACCAGCTCGAGCTTGACGCCCATGGCCTTGGTCATGGCTTTGAGGATATCGACTTCGAAACCGATGATTTCGCCGCGTTTGTTGGTCATCTCGAACGGCATGTAGGTCGGGTCCATGCCGACTTTCAGCGAGCCGCGCTTGACCGCGTCATCGATAGCGCCGGCCTGCGCCGCATTGACTGCAACCAGTGCCGTGACGCCGACCAGCAGCATCGACAGATACTTCTTCATCTTCAAGTCCCCAAAACCATTGCGTGTGCGGCGCGAAAACCAACAGTCACAGGCAAAAAAGCCCGGGTGCGCCAATTCGGGGACGGATGCTAACGCACTCGTTTTTTTGCACAAGGTTTAATGGACGATTTGTTTAACAATCAAGAGCTACCCCCTCACCCCAACCCTCTCCCCCAAGGGGGCGAGGGGGAAAGGGAGCCGATCTTCATGCTGTTCAAATCCGAGATCGACTCGATATCTCAGGTCGGCGTATCTCGAATATCCAACCCGGTCAGTCCCCTCTCCCTCCGGGAGAGGGCTAGGGTGAGGGGCTTTTCAGCAGGCCAAAAAAAACCCCGCAACATCGCGGGGTTCCTTTATCAAGCCGGCTGAGCCTGCAGGCTCACCGGTCGCAGCGGCAGCAACGGCGCATGCGGATCGGCTTTCACCGAGGCGCGCCAAGCGTCCAGCCACTCGGCGAGACCCTCGGCCCAGACCTGCTCATGCAGGCGTGCCAGTGCAACAGGGTCGCTGAGCAGTTGCAGGCGATCGTGGTTGTTCAGCCCGGACGGGCCGACCTTGATCGCGTGACGCACACGCTCCTGACGCAGCCACTCGATCGGCTCGGCCTGGCCGTGACGCGAGGTCGCCAGCGAGCACGCCAGGGCGTTCTGCTGCGGGTCGACCACGGCGCGGACGAAGCCGTCGTTGAGGGCGTGATAACGGTTTTCGTGGGTGTACTGATCAGTTGCCAGCAAGGCCTGTGGCGGATTGTATTCCTCAGGGATGAGGAACAGGCTCTCGTCACGGGATTTCAGGCCCAGACCGACGCGGCTGGAGATCACCGACACCGGGATCGACAGCATCAGCGAACCGACGATCGGCACCAGCCACCAGAGGAAGCTCGGGTTCAGCCAGATCACCAGCAGTGCCCAGCAGAAGCCCAGCAAGGTCTGCGGGCCGTGGCGCTTGACCGCTTCGCTCCACGGTGTCGAGTCGTCGTCACGCTGCGGCGAGTTCCAGGTCGCGGCCCAGCCGAGGAAAGCGGCAAGGACGAAACGCGTGTGGAAAATCATCCGCACCGGCGCCAGCAGCATGGAGAACAGCATCTCCAGCAGCATCGAGAGGGTCACCTTGAACTTGCCGCCGAACTCTTTCGCGCCTTTGGCCCAGATCAGGATGATGCTCAACAGTTTCGGCAGGAACAGCAGCACGATGGTGGTCGAGAACAGCGCAATCGCCTTGTCCGGGTGCCATTGTGGCCACAGTGGATAGAGCTGACGCGGTTCGAGGAAGTACTGCGGTTCCATCAGCGTGTTCACCGCCAACAGCGCGGTCGACAACACGAGGAAGAAGAACCACAACGGCGCCGACAGGTACGACATCACGCCAGTGAGGAACACCGCGCGGTGCACCGGGTGCATGCCTTTTACCAGGAACAGGCGGAAGTTCATCAGGTTGCCGTGGCACCAGCGACGGTCACGCTTGAGTTCGTCGAGCAGGTTCGGCGGCAGTTCTTCGTAGCTGCCCGGCAAGTCGTAGGCAATCCACACGCCCCAACCGGCACGGCGCATCAGCGCGGCTTCAACGAAGTCGTGAGACAGAATCGCACCGGAGAACGCGCCCTTGCCCGGCAACGGCGCGAGGGCGCAGTGGTCGATGAACGGCTTCATGCGGATGATCGCGTTGTGACCCCAGTAGTGGGATTCACCCAACTGCCAGAAGTGCAGGCCGGCAGTGAACAGTGGACCGTACACGCGGGTAGCGAACTGCTGCATGCGCGCATACAGGGTGTCCATGCCCGACGCCCGCGGCGCGGTCTGGATGATCCCGGCGTCCGGCGTGGCTTCCATCAGGCGCACCAGACTGGTCAGGCATTCGCCGCTCATCACCGAGTCGGCGTCGAGCACGACCATGTACTTGTAGTCACCGCCCCAACGACGGCAGAAGTCGTCGAGGTTGCCGCTCTTGCGCTTCACACGGCGGCGACGGCGGCGATAGAAGATCTTGCCGAAGCCCTTGGCTTCGCGGCAGACGTCCAGCCAGGCCTGCTGCTCGGCGACGCAGATATCGGTGTCGTTACTGTCGCTGAGAACGAAGAAGTCGAAACGATCCAGATCACCGGTGGCGGCGACCGATTCGAACGTTGCACGCAGACCGGCGAATACACGCGGCACGTCTTCGTTGCAGATCGGCATCACCAGCGCAGTACGCGCATCTTTCGGGATCGGCTCGTTACCGGCGCTTTTCCCGGAGATTCGGTATTTATCATGACCGGTGAGCAGCTCAAGGAAGCCCATCAGCGCGGTCCAGAAACCGGCGGACACCCAGCAGAACAGAATCCCGAACAGAATCAGAATGCTGGTTTGCAGCGCATACGGCAGCACTTGCGTGGCGGTTTGCAGCAGCGGTTGATGCAGCACTTCATCGAGATCGACGAACGACCAGCCCTGGTACGGCATGATGCCTTTCATGTACCAGCCGGCAACGATGGTCTGGCCGAGCATCAGCAGCAACAGGATGTAGCGACGGATCGAACCGACAGTGCGCCAGCGCGCGGCCGGCAGGACATTGGCGTCCTTCGGCGGCTGCGGCGGGTTGGTGCGCCCGGTCAGACGACGCCAGCCACGCACCAGAATATTGGTGCGCCATGGCTCCGGCACAACCTTGGTACGGCGGATCGGCGGGGTCGCCTTGAGGCTGACCCGACCACTGGCGTCGAGCACCAGCATTTCCGCTTCGGCCAGTTCTTCGGCGGTGCTCAGGGTCAGGCGCTTGCCCACCGAGGCCTGGGCGGCTTCGGCAGGGGCGTCGAATGTCGAGGACGACAGGCGTTCATGCAGCTCGCTGAACGACTGGCAACCCGCGAGTTCCGCGCGTTGCTCGTCGGTCATCGGCAGATGCGCCAGATACTCGGACAGAGTCTCTGGCTGTACTTGTGAGTTACTCATCGGCAGGCAACTGATAGCTCCAGGTCTCGGTCAGGACTTCTTCAGTCGGCGCCGATTCCGGTGTGGCTGGGGCCGCGTCGGCAGCGACTGGCTGCTTGGCGTCTTTGTTGGCCTTGTCCTTGGCATCGGCTGCAGGCTTGGCTTCAGCCTGTTTGGCTTCGGCGGCCTTGGCTTCCTTGTCGAGCTTCTCCTGCTGCTTGGCGGCAACCTTGTCAGCCTTGGCGACCGACGAATTGGAGGCCGGTACCGATTTGGCCAGATCCGCGGTGACCACTGGCTGAACCAGCGCAGCGCGCATCTCGGTCGCCTTGCTGGCGTCCTTGATCTTCATCCGCAGGGTCAAGCGCCAGCCCTTGGTTTCCGGGTTGTAGCGCACGCTGTTCTCGACCAGCTCGGCGTTGTCGCCGACGCTGACCTGACTGCGCACGTCGGCGTCCGGCGTCAGGGCCGCCAGAGACGGGCCTTCGAAGTCGACCAGATAGGCAACGCTGCCATCCGGCTGACGGATCAGGTTCGATTGCTTGACGTCACCGGTCGAACGCAGGGTCTGCGCCACCCAGGCGCTGTCAGGCGCGTGGATCGCTGCTTCGTCCATGGTCCAGTGCATGCGGTAGGCGAAGTCCAGCGGCTGGCCTGGCTCCGGCATTTTTTCCGGGCTCCAGAACGCAACGATGTTGTCGTTGGTTTCGTCGGCGGTCGGAATCTCTACCAGATCAACGGTGCCTTTGCCCCACTCGCCCTTCGGCTCGATCCAGGCGCTTGGGCGCTTGTCATAGCGATCGTCGAGGTCTTCGTAGTGGCTGAAGTCGCGGCCACGCTGCAGCAGACCGAAACCACGCGGGTTCTCGACGCTGAAGTTGCTCACGGCCAGATGTTTCGGGTTGTTCAGCGGACGCCAGATCCACTCGCCGTTGCCGGCATGGATCGACAGACCGCTGGAGTCGTGCAGTTCACGACGGTAGTTGAGGACTTTCGACGGCTGGTTGGCGCCGAACAGGAACATGCTGGTCAGCGGCGCGATGCCCAGTTTGCCGACCTTGTCACGCAGGAACATCTGCGCCTTGACGTCGACGATGGTGTCGCTGCCCGGACGCAGGATCAGACGATAGGCACCGGTGGCACGCGGCGAATCGAGCAGAGCGAAGATCACCAGGTGCTTGTCGCCCGGCTTGGGCTGCTGGATCCAGAACTCGCGGAAACGCGGGAATTCTTCACCCGACGGCAGCGCGGTATCGATCGCCAGACCACGGGCCGACAGACCATAGGTGTGGCCCTTGCCGACGACGCGGAAGTAGCTCGCGCCGAGCATGGTCATGATCTCGTCTTGCTTGTCGGCCTTGTTGATCGGGTACAGCACACGGAAACCGGCATAGCCCAGTTGTTCGGTGGCTTTCGGATCGAATTTCAGGTCGCCGAAATCGAAGCGGCTCGGATCGTATTTGATTTCCGAGACGGTGTTCGCGGTGATTTCATTGATTTTCACCGGCGTATCGAAGTGCATACCCTGGTGATAGAAGGAGAGTTTGAACGGCGTCTTCTGATCGGCCCACTCAGCCTTTTCGGTGAGGAAGCGGATCTTCTGGTAGTCCGCGAACTTCATTTCGCGGAATTCGTTCGGCAGGTTGCTGCGCGGGGCTTCGAACTTCTGCCCGGCCAGCTCTTTGGCCTTGGCCGATACGTCGTCAAGATTGAACGCCCAAAGCTGACCGGCGCTGAGCAGGCACAGGAGCGCCGAACCCGCTACCAGAGCACTTCGCATGCGTTTGGCAGACATTTTTGCTGCATTACAGGGACTAACAATCACGAGCAACCCTCGCCGAAAACAGATCAATAAACCAACGGCCAGATGAAGTGCCTTTAGGGTTTTCGGCAGTGAAAAACCGACCTTTCAGGGCACCCTTGCCAAGTTGGCGAGCATTGTTCCGACTCCGCCGGGGCAAAATGATTCCCCAATCGGATCCAGACAAGTCTCTACCTAAGTCAAAACGGATCAACGAATGTCGATCCCCGCAGCGCGCGATTATCTAGTAGCCCGGATGACAACGCATCAGGGGTAACAAAGTATTTATCGCGAAAACAGCCTAAAAACAGTCGAAATTTCCGAAAAAGGCGTTTCAGGCACTGTCAGGTCTGTAACAAAAAGGTAACCGGGCCATCGTTGACCAGGTGCACCTGCATATCGGCGCCGAATCTACCTGATGCCACAGTGCCATGCACCTGTTTCGCCTGGCTCAACAAATAGTCGAACAATTCCTCCGCCAGCGCCGGCGGTGCGGCCGTGGAAAAGCTCGGACGCAGGCCGCTTTTGGTGTCGGCGGCAAGGGTGAACTGCGAGACCAGCAGCAACCCGCCATCCACATCCGCCAGGGACAGATTCATCTTGCCCTCGGCATCACTGAATACCCGATAGTTAAGCAGCTTATGCAGAAGTTTGTCGGCGTTGGTACGCGTGTCGTCGGGTTCTACCGCCACCAGCACGAGCAGACCCTGATCGACCGCGCCGACCACCTCGCCAGCGACCTCGACCCGCGCACCGCGTACGCGCTGCAACAGCGCCTTCATGCTTCTTCGAGTGGCAGGTCGAGCAGGCGCTGGGCCATTTTGCTCGCAGCGCGCACCAGCGCATCGGTGATCCCCGGCTCGGACGCGGCGTGGCCGGCATCGCGGATCACCTGCAATTCGCTGTTCGGCCAGGCCTGGTGCAATTCCCAGGCGTTGTCGAGCGGGCAGATCACGTCGTAGCGACCGTGAATGATCACGCCGGGGAGATGGGCGATCTTGCCCATGTCGCGGATCAGCTGGTTGGGCTCAAGGAAGGCATTGTTGGTGAAGTAGTGGCATTCGATCCGCGCGATCGACAGTGCGCGCTGCGGCTCGGAGAAACGATCGACGACTAGCGGGTTCGGCCGCAGGGTCGCGGTGCGCCCTTCCCAGGTCGACCACGCCTTGGCCGCATGCATCTGGGCGATCTGGTCGTTGCCGATCAGGCGTTTGTGGAAAGCGGTGAGCAGGTCGTCGCGCTCGTCCAGCGGGATCGGTGCGATGTAGTCCTGCCAGTAATCGGGGAACAGACGGCTGGCGCCGGCCTGGTAGAACCATTCGATTTCCTGCGGACGGCAGAGAAAGATCCCGCGCAGGATCAGACCGTGTACTCGCTCCGGGTGGGTTTGTGCGTAGGCCAGCGCCAGGGTCGAACCCCAGGAGCCGCCGAACAGCACCCATTTTTCGATGCCGAGATGTTTGCGGATGCGCTCGAGATCCTCGACCAGATCCCAGGTGGTGTTGTTTTCCAGGCTGGCATGCGGGGTGGAGCGACCGCAGCCGCGCTGGTCGAAGGTGACGATGCGATACAGATTCGGATCGAAATAGCGCCGGCTCTGTGCGTCGCAGCCGGCGCCGGGGCCACCGTGGATGAATACCACCGGCAAACCCTCCGGCGAGCCACTCTCATCGACGTACAGCGTATGGGTGTCATCGACAGCCAGATCGTGCCGGGCGTGGGGTTTGATCTGCGGAAACAAAGTCTGCATTGCGCGCTCCGTAAGGGGTCGAGGTCATCCCTGGGGGGACTCGTATTATTCTGCCGTTGGGCATCATAAACCCGATTTGCGTCAATGAGCATGCCTGTGCGCTGTCACCGTTTGTCAGCCATCACCTTCACGGTCTGAACGCGATCCTGTGGGAGCGAGCCTGCTCGCGAACGCGGTGTGTCATTCAACCTGGATTTTGGCTGAAAGGTCGCTTTCGCGAGCAGGCTCGCTCCCACAGGGGTTATGCGCTGTAGTGAGATTTTGCCCAGGCCAGATAGCCCTGCAGCAATTCCCGGAGCACCACCCGCGTCGGTTCGGCCAGGTCGGCGCGGTAGCGGAACGGTTCGAACTCTTCCATGTAGGTGGACTGGCACAATTCCAGCTGCACCGCGTGAATGTTCTGCGCCGGGGCGCCGTACTGGCGGGTGATGTGCCCGCCCTTGAAGCGACCGTTAAGCACATGAGTGAACTGCTCGTGCCGTGCGCAGATCGCTTCCAGCTCAGCAGCCAGTTGCGGATCACAACTGGCGCCATTGAACGTGCCGAGGTTGAAGTCCGGCAGTTTGCCGTCGAACAGGTGCGGGATGATCGAACGGATCGAGTGCGCATCGAACAGCAGTGCGTAGCCAAATTCAGCCTTCAGCCGCGCCAGCTCTTGCTGCAAGGTGCGATGGTATGGCGTCCAGATCTGCTGCAAATAACTCGCGCGTTCTTGCGGCGAAGGCTCCAGCCCCTCCTGAAACAACGCAATGCCGTCGAACAACGTCGCCGGATACAACCCCGTCGTCGCCCCGGCGTACAACGGTTTGTCGTCGGACGGCCGGTTGAGGTCGATGACGAAGCGCGAATACTCGGCAGCCAAAGTGCTGGCGCCCAGCTCCTCGGCGAAATCGTAGAGTTGCGGGATATGCCAGTCGGTGTCCGGCAAACTCTTCGCGGCGGGGATCAACCCGGCTTCGACCGCTGGGGTCAGACGCACACCCGCGTGGGGCATGCTGATCAGCAACGGCACGCGACCTTGTTTGAATTTCAGAACCTTGTCCACAACCGCCCTCCTAGAAATTCGATTCAACGCCGTGACGCACGACGCGCTTGTCCAGATCGCCCCCGAGCCAATAAGCCAGATCCGCCGGACGTTCGATGTTCCACGCGACAAAGTCGGCGACCTTGCCAACCTCCAGCGAGCCGTGGGTGTCAGCCATGCCCAATGCCTGCGCGGCATGGAGGGTCGCCCCGGCAAGAGCTTCTTCCGGAGTCATGCGGAAACAGGTGCAGGCCATGTTCAGCATCAGACGCAACGACAGCGCCGGCGAGGTGCCGGGGTTAAGGTCGCTGGCGATCGCGATCTTCACCTTGTGCTTGCGCAGCGCTTCCATCGGCGGCAACCGGGTTTCGCGCAGGAAGTAGAAGGCGCCGGGCAACAGCACGGCGACGGTGCCGGCAGCGGCTATGGCGATGGCGTCATCCTCGTCCATGAATTCAAGGTGATCAGCGGACAAGGCTTTATAGCGCGCGGCAAGGCTCGAGCCGTGCAGCGAGGACAATTGTTCGGCGTGCAGTTTTACCGGCAGACCGAGCTGCTGCGCCGCGACGAACACCCGTTCGACCTGCTCCGGCGAGAATGCCAGGTATTCGCAGAACGCATCCACGGCATCCACCAGACCTTCGGCGGCGAGGGCCGGGAGCATCTCGCTGCAGACCAGATCGATGTAATCGTCGGCGCGATCCTTGTACTCCGGCGGCAAGGCGTGCGCCGCCAGGCAAGTGCTGCGTACGCTGATCGGCAGTTCCTCGGCCAGGCGCCGGATGACTCGCAGAAGCTTGCGCTCGTTGGCCAGATCGAGGCCGTAGCCGGATTTCATTTCCACCGTGGTCACGCCATCGCGCATCAGGCTTTTCAGGCGTTTGGCGGCGCTGGCGAACAGCTCGTCTTCAGTGGCTTCGCGCGTGGCGCGCACGGTGCTGGCGATACCACCGCCCTGCGCGGCGATCTCGGCGTAGCTGACGCCTTGCAGACGCTGCTCGAACTCGCCACTGCGATTGCCGCCGAACACGGTGTGGGTGTGGCAGTCGATCAGTCCGGGCGTGACCCACGCGCCTTGCAGGTCATTGACCGCCGGGTATTCGCCGGACGGCAGTTGAGTGCGCGGGCCGATCCACTCGATCAGCGTGCCGGTGGTCACGATCGCGGCATCCTCGATGATCGAATAGACGCCGTTGGCCATGGTTGCGACGTGGCAGTGTTGCCAGAGGGTTTTCACTGTTGGCCTCCGTTTGGGTTGGTATGGTGAGCAGCCTCAAAAGCCCCTCACCCTAGCCCTCTCCCGGAGGGAGAGGGGACTGACTGGGTTGTTCTGTCGAGCTACATCGACCAGAGAGTCTTGAGCCGAACTCAGGTCTTGAAGCTCGCAGAGATCGGCTCCCTCTCCCTCCGGGAGAGGGCTGGGGTGAGGGCTGGTTTTTACAGGCTCGGCAAAAGCTTCACCGAAACCAGCTCGGTCAAACACCGCGACGCCAGCAATTCAGTCGCCGCATTGATATCCGGCGCAAAAAACCGGTCCTTCTCATAAAACGGCACTTCCCTGCGCAGGATCGCCCGCGCCTGTTCCAGCTTCGGCGAGGTCTTCAGGCCGTTGCGCAGATCCAGGCCCTGGACCGCCGCCAGCCACTCCACGGCGAGAATCCCGCGGGTGTTCTCGGCCATTTCCCACAGGCGTTTGCCGGCAGCCGGGGCCATCGATACGTGGTCTTCCTGGTTGGCCGAGGTCGGCAGGCTGTCCACCGAATGCGGATGGGCCAGCGCCTTGTTCTCGCTGGCCAGTGCCGCTGCGGTCACCTGGGCGATCATGAAACCGGAGTTCACCCCGCCGTTGGCGACGAGGAACGGCGGCAGTTGCGACATGTGCTTGTCCATCATCAGCGAGATGCGCCGTTCGCTCAGCGAGCCGATTTCGGCGATGGCCAGAGCCAGATTGTCAGCGGCCATGGCCACCGGTTCGGCGTGGAAGTTGCCGCCGGAAATCACATCGCCTTCAGCGGCGAATACCAACGGGTTGTCGGAAACCGCGTTGGCTTCGACCGCCAGCACTTCAGCGGCCTGCCGGAACTGGGTCAGGCAGGCGCCCATGACTTGTGGCTGGCAGCGCAGCGAATACGGGTCTTGGACCTTGTCGCAGTTCTGGTGCGAGGCGCAGACTTCGCTGCGCTCACCGAGCAGGTCACGATAAGCAGCGGCGGCATCGATCTGACCTTTCTGCCCACGTGCGGCGTGAATGCGCGCGTCGAACGGCGAGCGCGAACCGAGCACGGCTTCAACGGTGAGACTGCCGAGCGCCAACGCACCGGCAAACAGATCTTCGCCTTCGAACAAACCGCGCAGCGCAAACGCGGTGGAAACCTGAGTACCGTTGAGCAGCGCCAGACCTTCTTTCGCCGCCAGGGTCAGCGGTGTCAGGCCGGCGACTTTCAGCGCTTCGGTCGCCTCCAGCCATTCGCCCTTGTAGCGCGCCTTGCCCTCGCCGAGCAGCACCAGCGACATGTGCGCCAACGGCGCCAGATCCCCCGACGCGCCGACCGAACCTTTCAGCGGAATGTGCGGATAGACCTCGGCATTGATCAGCGCAATCAGCGCGTCGATCACCTGCCGACGGATACCGGAGAAACCGCGGCTGAGGCTGTTGACCTTGAGCACCATGATCAGTCGCACAAGGTCGTCGCTGATCGGCTGGCCGACGCCGGCAGCATGCGAGAGCACCAGCGAACGCTGCAGGTTCTCCAGGTCTTCGCTGGCGATGCGCGTCGAGGCCAGCAGGCCGAAACCGGTGTTGATGCCATAGGCGGTGCGGTTCTCGGCGAGGATCTGCTCGACGCAGGCGACGCTGGCCTCGATCTGCGCGCTGGCGCTGTTGTCGAGGGTCAAGGTGACCGGATGCTGGAAGACGTCACGCAGTTGGGCCAGGCTCAGTTGGCCGGGGATCAGGTTCAGCGCAGTCATTAAAATGCTCCTGTTAGGCATTGTTATTAACTACCAGTCGCTCCGGAGCATTCCGTTATCCGTCGTTTCTCGTCTTGTGAACGATCCACGCCTTGGCACGCTGGTATGGGCAGTTGTCAGTGCAAATTCGGTAAAACGTTGTGCGGCAGATTCGGGACTTTCAAGACGCTCGCAGCGGCAGCAATATCCGGCGCCAGCCAGCGATCCTGATCGTAGGCAGGGACGGTTTCGCGCAGCAGGCGCCAGGCGACATCGGTGCCAGCCCCAAAGCGCTGTTCCTTGAGGAACTCAAACGCCTGCGCCGCCAACAGATATTCAATCGCGAGGATCTGCGTGCAGTTTTCCAAGGCGCGGTGCAGCTTCAGCGCGGCGTTGGTGCCCATGCTCAGGTGGTCTTCCTGCAGGCCCGAGGTGATGTAGTTGTCGAGTACCGCCGGTTGCGCCAACTGGCGGTTTTCCGCACACAGCGAAGCGGCGACGTATTGCACGATCATCATCCCCGAGTTGACCCCGGGGTTGGCCACCAGAAACGCTGGCAGACCGCTGACGTGCGGGTTGACCAGACGGTCGAGACGACGCTCGGCAATCGAGCCGATCTCGGCCATGGCAATCGCCAGCAGATCGGCGGCCATCGCCACCGATTGGCCGTGCGGGTTGGCCTGCGACATCACCCGGAAATCGTCCGGGGTGCCGAGCAGCAGCGGATTGTCGGTGCAGCCGTTGAGCTCGGCTTCGACCTGTTTGATTGCGTGCTCCAGTTGATCACGCGCGGCGCCGTGCACCTGCGGGATCGAGCGGATGCTCAGCGCGTCCTGAGTGCGAATGCCTTTGCTCGCGGCGATCACTTCGCTGCCATCGAGCAAGGCGCGGAGGTTGTTGCCGACCTGCTGCATGCCCGGATGCGGCTTGAGCGCGATGATCTCGGCATCGAAGGCATCGATCTGGCCGCGCTGGGCTTCGAAGCTCATCGCACCGATGACATCGGCCCATTGCAACAGGCGCGTGGCATCGGCAATCGCCAGACAGCTGAGGCCGGTCATGCACGGCGTGCCGTTGACCAGACACAAACCGTCCTTCGCGCCCAATTGCACAGGTTTCAAGCCTTCTTCGGCCAGTGCCTGCTGCGCCGGCATGATCTGACCGCGATAGCTGACATGACCAACGCCGAGCAGCGTGATACCGACGTGCGCCATGTGCGTCAGATAACCCACCGAACCCTGCGCCGGCACTTGCGGGGTGATACCGCGATTGAGCAGCGCCAGCAGGCCCTCGACCACGCGCCGATGCAGGCCGGATTTACCGTGGCTGTAGTTGTGGATCGCGGCGCAGATGATTGCGCGGGTCTGCTCATCACTGAGAACCGGGCCGACCCCGCAAGCGTGGCTGAGCAAGGTGTTGCGCGAGAGCTGGCTGAGCTGTTCGTCCTGCAACGAAACGTTGGACAGGCCACCCAGACCGGTATTGACGCCATAGGCGCGCTCGCCGCTGGCGACGATACGCTGGACGATCGCCTGAGCGTTGTCGATGCGCGCCCAAGTGTCGCTGGACAGTTCCAGCAGCGCACCGTGACGGGCGACCGCGACCACGTCCTGCCAACGCAGATGAGCACCGGTGATGACGATTTTTTCAGCCTGGGACATCTGAAGCCTCATACAAATTCTGTTGCTGCATGAATTCCTGTGGCGAGGGAGCTTGCTCCCGCTGGACTGCGAAGCAGGCCCAAAATTCTGCGACCGCTGCGCGCTCGAGCGCGAGCAAGCTCCCTCGCCACAAAAGCTGTCTCACCGCGAATCCTTCTAAACCACCGCCGCCCGCCGCTGCACAAACCGGTCGACATACTCATCCGCCGGCGAATGCAGGATCTCTCTTGGCGTACCGACCTGAATCAACCGGCCATCCTTGAGAATCGCGATGCGATTGCCGATGCGCACGGCCTCGTCGAGGTCGTGGGTGATGAAGACGATGGTCTTGTGCAGGGTCTTTTGCAGTTCCAGCAACTGGTCCTGCATCTCCGCGCGGATCAGCGGATCCAGCGCGCTGAAGGCTTCGTCCATCAGAATGATGTCGGTGTCCGCCGCCAACGCCCGAGCCAGGCCGACGCGCTGACGCATGCCGCCGGAGAGCTGGTGCGGGTATTTGTTTTCGTAGCCTTTGAGGCCGACGGTATTGATCCAGTGCAGCGCGCGTTCGGCGCAGACCTGCTTGCTCTCGCCGCGTACTTTCAGGCCGTAGGCGACGTTATCGAGCACGGTTTTGTGCGGCAGCAGACCGAAGCTCTGGAACACCATGCTGATCTTGTGCCGACGAAATTCGCGCAGCGCTTCCATGTCGTACTGCAGGATGTCCTCACCATCCACCAGAATCGCCCCGCTGGTGGGGTCGATCAGCCGATTGAAGTGGCGCACCAGGGTGGATTTGCCGGAGCCGGACAGGCCCATGATCACGAAGATTTCGCCGGTGCCGATGCTCAGCGACAAGTCGTTCACGCCGACCACGCAACCGGTTTCGTTGAGCACCTGATCCTTGCTCTTGCCCTGGCCGACCATGGCCAGCGCATCCTTGGCGCGGTTGCCGAAAATCTTGAAGACGTTGCGCACTTCGATCTTGCTCACGCTTGCGTTGCTCATTTGCTCACCTCGTGGCGTGGCCGACCGTACGCTTGAGTGATGCGGTCGATGACCACAGCGAGAATCACGATCGCCAGTCCGGCTTCGAGGCCACGACCGACGTTGAGTGTCTGAATGCCCACCAGCACGTCTTCACCGAGGCCACGGGCGCCGATCATCGAAGCGATGACAACCATCGACAGGGCCATCATCGTGGTCTGGTTGATGCCAGCCATGATGCTCGGCAACGCCAGTGGCAATTGCACGCCGAACAGTTGCTGCCAACGGTTGGCGCCGAAGGCGTTGATCGCCTCCATGACTTCGCCGTCGACCTGGCGAATACCCAGGTCGGTCAGGCGAATCAGCGGTGGCGCCGCGTAGATCACCGTGGCGAAAATCGCCGGCACCTTGCCCAGGCCGAACAGCATCAGCACCGGAATCAGGTACACGAAACTCGGCATGGTCTGCATGATGTCGAGCAACGGCATCAGTACCGAACGCAGGCGATTGCTGCGCGCCGAGAGGATCCCCAGCGGGATGCCGATCAGCACCGAAATGATCGTCGCGACCATCATCAGCGCCAGGGTCTGCATGAGTTTGTCCCAGAGGCCGACCGCGCCCACCAGAAACAGCAGACCGACAATCACCGCGGTGGTGACGACTTTGCGCGTAGCGTGCCAGGCGATGACGCCGACGATCGCCAGCATCAGCCACCACGGCGCCGCACGCAGCAGACCTTCGAGACTGACGATGGCCCACAACAGCGTGTCGGAGATGTGGCGGAACACGTCGCCGTAGTTGGTGACCAGCGAATCGACCCAACCGTTGACCCAGTCGGCGATGGAAAAAGTAAAGCTTTCGGGAAACATAAGGGACTCTCAATCAAGGGGTTGCGATCAAGCGTCCGGCTGCCGTGGCTGGCAGCCGGGTAAACCTGACCTACAAGGCCGCGTCGATTTTCCTGGCTGCGTCGTCGCTCACCCATGCGTGCCAGACTTCAGGATGTTCCTTGAGGAAGATTTTCGCCAGTTTTGCCGACTCGATGCGTTCCTTGGCCATGCGCCCGAGGTTCTGGTTGAGCAGGTCGATCGGCAGGTTGACCTTCTCCAGCACGGCGACCAGTTCGGGGGCTTCGTCATGGAAGGTTTTCGACAGGCCGACCTTGATGGTCACGGTCTTGTCGACGCCCGGTTTTTCTTCGAGTTTGACCGCGTCGATCTGGCCCATCAGCGGGGTCGGCGACCAGTAGTAGAAGAGAATCGGCTCGCCACGCTTGTAGCTCGACAGCACCGCTGCATCCAGTGCAGGTCCTGTGCCCGGACGGAAGTTGGTGTAACTGTTTTCCAAGCCGTAGCTCTTGAGCATCTCGCTGTTGTCGAGCTCGCAGGTCCAGCCGGCCGGGCAGTTATAGAAGCGGCCCTTGGACGGCTCTTCGGCATCCTTGAACACGGCGGAATACTTGCCCAGATCAGCGATGTTTTTCAGGTCCGGGGCTTTCGCCTCGAGCTTGCGCTTGGCGTCGCCTTCGATCACGTAACGCGGCACGTACCAGCCTTCGACAGCGCCCACTACCGGCGCGCCGACACCGACGACCTTGCCGGCCTTCTCGGCCTTGTTCCAGACCTCGCTGCGGCCGACCCACTCTTCGGCGAACACTTGAATATCGTTGCTGCTCAGGGCGTTTTCCATGGTGATGGAATTGCCCGGCAAACTGTCGGTCTTGCAGCCGTAACCTTTCTCCAGCACCACTTGCAGCACGTCGGTCAGGAGCATGCCGCTTTCCCAGTTCAGCCCGGCGAATTTCACCGGTTTGCCCGATTCGCACCAGCCGGCGGCTTGGGTCGCACCGGCACTGGCCAACAGGCCCATGGACAGCAATGTGGTCAGCAGGGTCTTGTTCGATTTCATTGTCGTGACGCTCCTAATCATGAATGGGCTTACGGCAGTTCAAGAGGCATCCAGCCTGGTCCACGTCCAGATCAGGCCTGCGCCGCAGCGCGACCGGTCCCGCTGGTTTTTGCTTGTACGACGCTGTTCTGCTCGACCGGCAGAATCAGCTGATCGGGCACTGCGCTGTGCCATTTTTTCGCGCAGAAGTAATAGACGGCGGCCGGCAGCACCAGGCCGATGATCCAGGAAATATCGACATCACCGAGGGCGGCCACCAGTGGGCCGGTGTAGAACTTGGTCGAGATGAATGGCAACTGCACCAGCACGCCGAACACATAGACGCTGATACCGAGCAGGTTCCAGCGGCCGTAGCGGCCGTTCGGATCGGCCAGCGCCGGCACGTCGTAGCGCTCGCGGGTGATGCAGTAGTAGTCGACCAGATTGATCGCGCTCCACGGGGTGAAGAAGGCCAGCAGAAACAGGATGAACGACTTGAACGCACCGAGGAACGAGTGCTGCCCGAGCAGGGCGATCAGCGTCGCCGCGCCGACGATGAACAGCACGAACACCAGCCGCTGCATACGGGTAACCGTCAGGTGTCCTTTGAAGCCACTGATGATGGTCGCAATGCACATGAAGCTGCCGTAGGAGTTCAGCGTCGAAATGGTCACCTTGCCGAACGCGATGCTGAAATACAGCAGCGCGGCGGTGGCGCCGGTACCGCCGAGCCCGACGATGTAGGCGACCTCATGGCCTGCGAATTGACCGTTGGCCGATGCGGCAGCAAACACGCCGAGGATCATCGCCACTTGCGCGCCGATCACCGAGCCTGCGCCAGCGGCGAAAAAGGTTTTCACCGCCGAAGTGGCGCTCGGCAAGTAGCGAGAATAGTCCGCCACATAAGGACCGAACGCGATCTGCCAGGAAGCTGCCAGCGACACCGCCAACAGGAAACTGCTCCAGCTGAAATGGCGAATCTGCAGGAGTGCGCCGACGTCGGTCTGGCTCATCAGCCGCCAGAACAGGAACACGAACGCGATCACGCCAATGACACTGGCGACGCGGCCGATCCAGTGAATCACCCGATAGCCGAGCACCGTGACCAGCACAATGACACTGGCGAATATCAGGATGCCAACGCTATCGCTGACACCGAACAACTGACCCAGCGCCTGCCCGGACAGCACCGTCCCGGTGGCGGTGAAGCCGAGGTACATCAGGCACACCAGCACGATCGGAATCGCCGCGCCATAAACGCCGAACTGCACGCGGCTGGAGATCATCTGCGGCAAGCCCAGTTTCGGCCCTTGCGCGGCATGCAGCGCCATCACGCCACCGCCGAGCAATTGACCGATCAACAAACCGATCAACGACCAGAACACATCACCGCCGAGCACCACGGCCAAGGCCCCGGTGACGATCGCAGTAATCTGCAGATTGGCGCCCATCCACAGGGTGAACTGACTGAACAGACGACCGTGTCTTTCCGCTTCCGGGATGTAGTCGATCGAACGCCTTTCGATCAACGGAGTACTGCCTGCACGTTCGTTGTTAACCGCCATGATTCAACCTCTGTGGATTGTTCTGGATATCGATTGTTTCGCTTTTGTAGGAGTGAGCCTGCTCGCGATAAGGCCAGCACATTCAGCAAATGTGCTGGCTGACACACCGCTATCGCGAGCAGGCTCACTCCTACAGGGGGAAAGCATTATTTGCCGGTGATCATCGGCAGATTCAGCCCCTGCTCTTTCGCGCAGTCGATCGCAATCTGGTAGCCAGCGTCGGCGTGGCGCATGACGCCGGTGGCCGGGTCGTTGTGCAGTACGCGGGCGAGGCGCTCGGCGGCCTCATCGGTACCGTCGCAGACAATCACCATCCCCGAATGCTGCGAGAAGCCCATGCCGACACCGCCGCCATGGTGCAGGGATACCCAGGTCGCGCCGCTCGCAGTGTTCAGCAGCGCGTTGAGCAGTGGCCAGTCGGACACGGCGTCGGAACCGTCCTGCATCGATTCGGTTTCGCGGTTGGGACTGGCGACCGAGCCGGAATCGAGGTGGTCGCGACCGATCACCACCGGTGCCGACAGCTCACCGCTACGCACCATTTCGTTGAAGGCCAGACCGAGCCTGGCGCGCTGGCCCAGACCGACCCAGCAGATACGTGCCGGCAGACCCTGGAAGCTGATGCGCTCGCGGGCCATGTCCAGCCAGTTGTGCAAGTGTGCGTCGTCCGGGATCAACTCTTTGACCTTGGCGTCGGTTTTGTAGATGTCCTGCGGATCACCCGACAGCGCCGCCCAACGGAACGGGCCGATGCCACGGCAGAACAGCGGACGGATGTACGCCGGCACGAAGCCCGGGAAATCGAAAGCATTTTCGACGCCCTCTTCCTGCGCCATCTGACGGATGTTGTTGCCGTAGTCGAAGGTCGGAATGCCTTGCTTCTGGAATTCCAGCATGGCCTTGACGTGCACGGCCATCGATTGCTTGGCGGCTTTGATCACAGCGGCCGGTTCGGTCTTGGCGCGGGCGCGGTATTCGTCCCAGCTCCAGCCGGCCGGCAAGTAACCGTTGAGCGGGTCGTGGGCGCTGGTCTGGTCGGTGACCATGTCCGGGCGCACGCCGCGCTTGACCAGCTCCGGGAGAATTTCGGCAGCATTGCCGAGCAGAGCGATGGAGATCGCTTTGCCTTCCTTGGTGTATTTGTCGATGCGTGCCAGGGCGTCGTCGAGGTCTTTGGCTTGCTCGTCGACGTAACGGCTTTTCAGGCGGAAATCGATGCTGACCTGCTGGCATTCGATGTTCAGCGAGCAGGCGCCGGCCAGGGTAGCGGCCAGCGGTTGTGCGCCGCCCATGCCACCGAGGCCCGCGGTCAGCACCCAGCGCCCCTTGAGGTCAGCGTTGTAATGCTGGCGACCGGCTTCGACGAAAGTTTCGTAGGTGCCCTGAACGATGCCCTGGCTGCCGATGTAGATCCAGCTGCCAGCGGTCATCTGGCCGTACATGGCCAGGCCTTTGGCGTCAAGTTCGTTGAAGTGTTCCCAGCTCGCCCAGTGCGGCACGAGGTTGGAGTTGGCGATCAGCACGCGCGGCGCGTTGCTATGAGTCTTGAACACGCCGACCGGTTTGCCCGATTGCACCAGCAGGGTTTCGTCGTCGTTCAGGTGGGTCAGGCTCTCGACGATTTTGTCGTAGCACTCCCAGTTCCGCGCGGCGCGGCCGATGCCACCGTAGACCACCAGTTCTTTCGGGTTCTCGGCCACTTCCGGGTCGAGGTTGTTCATCAACATGCGCAGCGGTGCTTCGGTCAGCCAGCTCTTGGCGGTCAGCGTGTTACCGCGAGCGGCGCGAATCTGCACGTCACGAAACTTGTTGCTGTTCTGGGTATTGTCAGTCACGAAAAAGACTCCTCAGCGATCAATTCAAACCAACCCTGGCAGTGGGCAGCAGCCTGCGCGCTTTTCTGCGCGACAAGCGAATCAGTGGACGCTGCGGAGAGTCTCGGACGACTCATACGCATACGTCTTTACTTGTACATACAAGCATATGCAATCAAGCGGCCAACTTGTTGGAGAGGTGTTCAAGAAAAAATACGGACAGGGCTGGAGAGCGCCTGAATCAAGGGGTCACGCGTGGATGAAATATTTCGAGGGTATTAATGGAAGGGGTTGGGGAGTGTTTCGAAAGCGAGGTTTTGCGCCACGCTGGGGCGTTCGGTAACAAGTTGGTGCGAGGATGGAAACAGGAAGTGTGAATGCAACTGTGGCGAGGGAGCTTGCTCCCGCTGAGCTGCGAAGCAGCCCCAAATCGGTGTTTACCAGAATTGGGAGTCCTTCGGCCTCCAGCGGGAGCAAGCTCCCTCGCCACAGGGGAATTGTGTTCAGTTTTGGAGGAGTTCGATGACGCAGCAAGCGGCATTGGTGGCGACTTCAACCAGTCCGGCGTTACCGTCCAGTTGCAGACAATCATGGCGACCGAGTTGCGATGCGGTTTCACCGACTTGCACTTGCAGCAACTCACTGACACTGAACACCAGCAACGTCGATGCCGAGCTGAAAAATCGCTGCTCACCGTCCAGCCACTGCAACCGCGCGCTGTAACGTTGCGGCGCGTAGATCAGATTGAAGTCGCGAATCGCACCGCCGAGCAACGTGCAGGACACCTGACTTTCGCCGCGGAACGCATACGGGTCGAGGGGTAACAGTGGGCGGGTATCGTCACCGTCGACGCACAGGGTCATGCCGTCCCCCTGCAACACGGTGATGACTCGCTGGTAACCGGCGAACGTCGAGAACCCACCCGACTCAGTGATGTCGGCAATCGACAGCCGCCAGCCGAAACCGTCCAGGCCAGCACCCGCATCGCGAGTGATTTCTTCGGTGCTGCCGCCGCCGTTTTTCCACGGCATGCGCGGGTAGCCTTCGGCGCGTAAAACCTTAATTGCATTCATTTATGGAACCGCCCTTCGAGACGATGACGGGAACCCGGATGGATCAAACGCGCCGCCGTCACTGGCTGACGCCCCGACCAGGTACGCCGACGGATCAGCAAGCACGGCTCGCCCTTTTCAATCTGCAGCAATTTGCACTCTGACGGCTCAGCAAGAATCGCTTCGACCACGTGCTCGCCTTCGGTCAGCGGCGCGACCTGGTTGAGGTAGGCGTAAGGTGTCTGCAGGGTGAAGTCCTGCTTGAGGTACTCCGGGGCGACCAGGGCGTTGACGAACCGGTCTTCGATTTGCACCGGAATGTCGTTTTCGTAATGCACGATCAGCGAGTGGAAGACCTTCTGCCCTTCGCGCATATCCAGTGCCAGCGCACGCTCGGAGCCGGCGGCCTCTTCCTCGAGGGTGATGACTTGGCAGGTGTGGCGATGACCGCGCGAGGCGATTTCGTCGGCGATGTTGTGCACTTCGAACAGCGCGGACTGGCTCTTCGGTTCGGCGACAAAGGTGCCCACGCCTTGCATGCGCACCAGCAGGCCATCGGCAGTCATCTCACGCAGGGCGCGGTTGATGGTCATGCGGCTGAAGCCGAGCTGGCTGACCAGTTCGCTTTCGGACGGCACGCGGTAGTGCGGCGGCCAGTTACCGCTGTCGATCTGCTGGGTGATCATCTGTTTGACGCGGGCGTACAAGGGCGCCGGACTGTCGCCCATGTTCGCGGCCAACGGAGAGACTGGAGGCGGAGTCGGCACGGTTGATCCCTGTTCATTGGATGAAAGTGACTAGCTTGCCGGAGTTTACCGGGCAGGCAAACGTCTGTATATGTATATACAAATAACACACGATGGGGTGCCGAACGATGTCCGCCTTCTTTGCCGAACGCGCACTGCTGCCTAACGGATGGGCCAACAAAGTACGTCTCGAGGTCAGCGCCGATGGCCTGCTGACCCGAATCCAGGCCGATTCCACCGCAGACGGCGCCGAGCGGCTGAACGGGCCGCTGCTGCCGGGGATGCCCAATCTGCACTCCCACGCCTTCCAGCGCGCAATGGCTGGTTTGGCCGAAGTGGCCGGCAACCCGAACGACAGCTTCTGGACCTGGCGCGATCTGATGTATCGCCTCGTCGGAAAGATCAGTCCGGATCAGCTCGGCATCATCGCCCGTCAGCTGTACATCGAAATGCTCAAGGCCGGGTACACCTCGGTCGCCGAATTCCACTACGTGCACCACGACAGCAGCGGCCAGCCGTATGCCGATCCGGCCGAACTGGCCTTACGCATCAGCCAGGCAGCCAGTGAAAGCGGTATCGGTCTGACCCTGCTGCCGGTGCTTTACAGCCATTCTGGTTTCGGTGGGCAGACGCCGAATGACGGCCAGCGCCGGTTTATCAACAGCACCGAAAACTACTTGAATCTGCACGCGCGGTTGCAGCCATTACTGGCACAGCAAAAGGCGCAATCGCTGGGCCTGTGTTTCCACTCGCTACGCGCGGTGACGCCGCAGCAGATCAGCGAAGTGCTCGCTGCCAGTGACAAGCAGATCCCGGTGCATATCCACATCGCCGAACAGCAGAAAGAAGTCGACGACTGCCTGAGCTGGAGCGGTCGGCGGCCGCTGCAATGGCTGTACGAAAATACCCAAGTCGATCAGCGCTGGTGCCTGGTCCACGCGACCCACGCCAACCCGGAAGAAGTCTCGCTGATGGCCAACAGTCGCGCGATCGCCGGGCTTTGCCTGACCACTGAAGCGAATCTGGGTGACGGAATTTTCCCGGCGGTGGACTTTCTTGCCCAGGGCGGGCGCATGGGCATTGGCTCCGACAGCCATGTGTCGCTGAGCGTGGTGGAAGAATTGCGCTGGCTGGAATATGGCCAGCGCCTGCGTGATCAGCGGCGCAATCGCTTGTATGGCGCGCAGCAGCCGATGGTCGGCCGCACGCTGTATGACGCGGCGCTGGACGGCGGCGCGCAGGCGCTGGGTCAGCCGATCGGCGCGTTGGAAGTGGGCAAGCGCGCGGACTGGATCGTGCTCGATGGCAACGATCCGTATCTGGCGACAGCGTCGGGGGACGGGATTCTGAATCGCTGGCTGTTCGCCGGCGGCGATCGGCAGGTGCGCGATGTGCTGGTGAATGGTCAGTGGGTGGTACGCGATGGACGGCATGCCGGCGAAGAACAAAGCGCCCGAGCCTTTACCCAGGTCCTGCGCGATCTCTTGGGCTGACGCAAAACAAACTGTGGGAGCGAGCCTGCTCGCGAAAGCGGTGCATCAGTCAATATTCATGTCGACTGACACACCCTCTTCGCGAGCAGGCTCGCTCCCACATTTGATTTGTATCGAGACTTAATTAGACGTCTTGGCCATCTGCCGATCCGACGCGCGCCAGATCAGGCGTGTGGTGTCGTAACCCTGTTGACGCGCCTTGCTCAGCAATTCTTCACGCACTACACCGTTGACGGTCGGCGTGCGTGACAGCAGCCACAGGTACTTGCGACTCGGATCGCCGACGATGGCGGTCTTGTAATCGTCGCTGACGTACAACACCCAGTACTCGCCCTTCGCCACACCCGGCACCAGGCGCGAGAACCAGTTATCGAATTCGACCCAGAGCTTGTCGGTCTTGCCCGGCACCTGGGGATAAGCCGTGCCCTTGGCTTCTTCCCATTGCCAGTCCGGGGTCAGGCAGCGGTTGAGCACGCCGACGTTACCGTCCGGCTTGAGGCTGTAGTGGGCTTCGGATTGGGCGCAGTGGCGCTGGAAGTACATCGGCAAGCGTGCCAGTTCATACCAGGTGCCCTGATAACGCTTGAGGTTGACGCTGTTGACAGTTCTCGGCGCCAACGGGTCGACGCCGGAAGTGGCGCAGCCAGCCAGTACCAGGCCAGCAAAAAGGATCAGCAATAACCGCTTCATTTTTTTCTCCGTGGGCGCGAAGCCCCGGTTTACTTCAGGCCTTGGCCGGAAAACATCAGCACTTTGTCACCGGCGTATTGCACGCTGATAAAGCTGTTCTTGTCGCCCCAGGTGCAGCTGGACATACCGAGCGCGCCCGAGCAATCAGTGGGCTTGCCGAGAAGGGTTTCCACTTCGGACTTGGCCATGCCGGCCGAGAGCTTCGAGTAGTTTTCCTGATTGACCTTGCTGCATGCGGCCAACAGCACGCAAAACGACAGCAGGGCGATAGATCGCAGCGACATGGTGAAACTCCTGGAACGAGGGGGGATGGCATGGTGCCAACCAGAAGCTTAGAAGAGAAAAGTGTCATCTGGTTCCGTGCTCAATTGCCTATTTATCAGCCCGCCTGTCTGACTTTTGCCGATAAATCAGAAACTTTGTGAAGCTGTCGAGCATTTCGTCGACTTTCCCCACAAGCGCCTAATCTTTGGCGCGGCGCGGTCGAAATAAGAGCAGCGCAACGCTGCCGAATATGGCAAATTGCCGCCCTTTCCTGACCAGCCCCTTCGCGGTAGTTCATTCGATGACCAGAAACATGAAATTCAGCCACAAGATTTTGCTGGCTGCTGCCCTTGTGGTGGCCGTTGCGTTCGCCTGTTTCATCCTCTTCAACGACTATCGCCAGCGTCAGGCCTTGAGCAGCAGCACCGAAGCCACCATGCAGGAACTGGGAAGCCTGACCACCAGCAACATCCAGACCTGGCTGGAAAGCCGCATCCAGCTGCTGCAATCGTTATCGCAGCAGGTCGCGGTCGACGGCAACGCACCCGCCAGCCTCAAACGCATCATCGACCTGCCCGCCTACACCGGCAATTTCCAGCTCAGCTATTTCGGTGGCGCTGACGGCGTGATGTTTTCCGTGCCCGCCGGCAACCGCGCGCCGGATTACGATCCACGTGCGCGTGGCTGGTACAAAGCGGCGAACAGCGCGCAACAGACTATCGTCACCGAACCGTACATCGCCGCGTCGTCGGGCAAACTGGTCATCACAGTAGCGACGCCGGTGCAGCGCCAGGGCCAGATGCTCGGCGTCGCCGGTGCGGACATCGACCTGACCAGTGTCAGCGCAATCATCAACTCGCTGAACTTCGGCGGCCACGGGCACGCGTTCATCGTCAGCGCCGAAGGCAAGATCCTGATTCACCCGGACAGCAAACTGGTGCTTAAAACCCTCGCCGAGGCCTACCCGAACGGTGCGCCTCAAGTCAGTCCGGGCCTGAAAGAAGTCGAGTTTGATGGCAAGACCCAGTTGATTTCCTTCACTCGCGTCAACGGCGTGCCGTCGGCCGACTGGTACGTGGCGCTGGTGCTCGACAAAGACATCGCGTTCTCGATGCTCAGCGAATTCCGCACCTCGGCGCTGATCGCCATGGTCATCGCCGTGCTGATCATCATCGGCCTGCTCGGCATGCTCATTCGCGTGCTGATGCAGCCGCTGCTGACCATGGGCCGTGCGATGCATGACATCGCTGAAGGCGAAGGCGACCTGACCAAACGTCTGGTGATCCACGGCAACGATGAATTCGGCGCACTGGGCACTTCGTTCAACCGCTTCGTCGAACGCATTCACACCTCGATCCGCGAAGTGTCCTCGGCCACCGGCCAGGTCAACGAAGTCGCCCTGCGCGTGGTCGCCGCCTCGAACTCCTCGATGTACAACTCCGACCAGCAGGCCAACCGTACCAACAGCGTCGCCGCCGCGATCAATCAGCTCGGCGCTGCCGCCCAGGAAATCGCGCAGAACGCCGCCCTCGCCTCGCAGCATTCCAGCGATGCGCGCAGCCTTGCGGTCGACGGCCAGCAGGTTGTGGATAAAACCATTCAAGCCATGCAGCAACTGTCGGCGTAGATCAGCGATTCCTGTGGCAACATCGAAACGCTGAATAGCAACACGGTGAACATCGGCCAGATTCTCGAAGTGATCACCAGCATTTCCCAGCAGACCAACCTGCTCGCACTCAACGCCGCCATCGAAGCTGCGCGTGCCGGTGAGGCTGGGCGCGGTTTCGCCGTGGTGGCCGACGAGGTGCGCAACCTCGCGCATCGCACCCAGGACTCGGCGCAGCAAGTGCAGAAGATGATCGAAGAGCTGCAAGTCGGCGCACGCCAGGCGGTGACCATCATGACCGAGAGCCAGCGCGAGAGTGAAAGCAGCGTCGGCATCGCCAACCAGGCCGGCGACCGCCTGGGCAGCGTGACCCAGCGCATCGGCGAAATCGACGGCATGAACCAGTCGGTAGCCACTGCGACCGAGGAACAAACGGCCGTGGTCGAGTCGATCAACGTTGATATCAACGAGATCAACACACTGAATCAGGAAGGCGTGGAGAACTTGCAGGCGACGTTGCGCGCGTGCTCGGATCTGGAGCAGCAGGCGGCACGTCTCAAGCAACTGGTTGGTAGCTTCCGTATATAAAGATCAAAAGATCGCAGCCTTCGGCAGCTCCTACAGAATGAATGCTTTACTCATGTAGGAGCTGCCGAAGGCTGCGATCTTTTCTGCGGTCAGAACCGCGACCCGGGTTTGGAAAGAAATACCAACTCTTCATCCGTAGACTCCCGCCCCAACACCGCATTGCGATGCGGAAACCTTCCAAACTGCGCAATCACCTTCCGATGCCGCTCGGCATAGTCCAGGTTATCGGCAAACACCGCGCGCTCCGATTCCGGCTGTTCAGACACCAATTCGATAAATCTGGAAACGGCTTCGTTCTGCACCGCGAGGTTTTCGCAGTGTTCGAACACCAGATAAATGAATACCCGCTGAATAGCCTTCAATTGCCGATCAAAATCCGCCGCAACGCCTTGCGCGACAAGTTTCTGTGCAAGCAGATCACCGGAAAAGGCTTTGGGGGTGTCGCGATAGATCATGCGCGGCAGTTGATCGAGCAACAGCACAACCGCCAGCCAACCTTCGGGACATTGCGTCCACTCGGTCAATTCACCGGCCAGGGCCTGATCGACAAAGACCCCGAAACGCGTCTGCGCTTCGAGGTCCTGGCTTTTCCGCTTACCGAACCACAACTTGCCCTTTTCGGCCGCTACTGCGTTGGCTGATTCGGCGTGTCCGAACCACCAGTCGAGCAACGGCTGCCAGGGCGCGTGCATGGTTTATTCCTTGTGGTAGGCCGTGGCGCGGGCGACTTCTTCTTTCGAACCAAGGAACACTGCGACGCGCTGGTGCAGGCCTTCCGGCTGGATGTCGAGAATGCGCTGATGACCATCGGTGGACGCGCCGCCGGCTTGCTCAACGAGGAACGACATCGGGTTGGCTTCGTACATCAGGCGCAGCTTGCCCGGCTTGGACGGCTCGCGGCTGTCGCGCGGGTACATGAACAGACCGCCACGGGTCAGGATGCGATGCACGTCGGCGACCATCGCCGCGACCCAGCGCATGTTGTAGTTCTTCTTCAACGGCCCTTCTTCACCGGCCAGCAGCTCGCCGACATAGCGCTGCACCGGGGCTTCCCAGTGACGCTGGTTGGACATGTTGATGGCGAATTCCTGAGTGGTTTCAGGAATGGTGATGTCTTCGTGAGTGAGGACGAAGCTGCCCATTTCACGATCCAGGGTGAAGCCTTTGACGCCGTCGCCCAAGGTCAGCACCAGCATGGTCTGCGGGCCGTAGATCGCGTAGCCGGCGGCCACTTGCTGGGTGCCTGGCTGCAGGAAAGCTTTTTCGTTCAGCGGCTCGTTCTGGCTGAGGTATTCGTTCGGGCAACGCAATACCGAGAAGATCGTGCCAACCGGGGCATTGATGTCGATGTTCGACGAGCCGTCCAGTGGGTCGAATACCAGCAGATAGGCGCCCTTCGGATATTTGCCCGGGATCTGGTAGGCATTGTCCATTTCTTCGGACGCCATGCCGGCCAGGTGACCGCCCCATTCGTTGGCTTCAAGGAGGATTTCGTTCGACAGCACGTCGAGCTTCTTCTGCACTTCGCCTTGTACGTTCTCGGTGCCCATGCTGCCCAGAACACCACCCAGGGCGCCTTTGGACACGGCGTGGCTGATCTCCTTGCAGGCACGCGCCACCACTTCGATCAAAAAGCGCAGATCGGCAGGAGTGTTGTTGCTGCGGGTCTGCTCAATCAAATAGCGACTCAAGGTAACGCGGGACATGGACGGCTCCGGTGGAATGGGGGGCGGAAAACCCGCGCAGTTTACAGGGAGTCTGAAAACCTAGCGAGCAAAGACGCCGGCTAACGTGCGCCTGGGTTTATTTGCCTGTATGAGACGTGATTGTCGGTGGAGAGTTCAGGTGTCGGATTGAGCGTAGTTGGAAATGGGCCGGGTGGTGGTTAGGCGAAGCGACGGTTTCAGGATTTTTGTCGGCAGGCAGACCGCTATCGCGAGCAGGCTCACTCCTACAGGGGAAATGCGGTCCATTGTAGGAGTGAGCCTGCTCGCGATCGGATGCGCAGCATCCGCCTTGTCAGGTGCTGGTCGGGGGCTTGCGCAACAGGCTGAACGCCATCGCCCCGAGAAACACCACGCTGAGCAGCAACACCGCCCACAAGCCGATCTTCTTCCAGTTGGTCCCGGCCACCGCAGCCGTCGTCGCCGTCGAGGTCTGCGTAACCAGCGCCTCGTCTTGCACCGTGGCCTTGCCCAGCGTGGCCAGCATCTGCGGTTTGAAATCCGGAATAAGCGTTGCCAGCGGCAGGTTCGCCGCTCTCACATTGGAGTTGCCCAGCGCCAGGCTATACGGCCCTTCGCCCCGGGCGAGGAAAATCACCTGCGTGGCGCGCACCGCATATTTCAGGTCCGGCGCCTGCTCACCCAGACCGCCGCCGCGCTCATCCACGATCAGCTTGAGTTGCTGCACGGTCTGCCCGGAAAGCGCGATTTCGTTCTGCACCACGTCCTGATTGTTCTGGGTCAGGCGATACAGCAAGCCACTGCTGATTGTCTGCCAGGGCAAGTTGCTTTCGCGCCGGCCAGCCAACGTGACCGGCGCCAGGCTGTTCGGCTGTTTCAGCTCCACCTGCACCCGCTCCACATTCAGCCCCATCGGCAGCTGCCAGCTGTATTCCCCTGATTTGGCGCTGCTGCCGGCCACGTTTGGCGACCAGACCAAGGGCAGCGGCAGGTTGCGCGGGTCGCTGCTTTTCAGTTGCGCCGAGGTGAGGATCGGTGCCGAGCCCGGCGACTCCCACAGCAGGCGCACATAGCGCGCAGTCTGTCGCGGAAGGGTTACTTCGTGCTGTTCGATGCGCTCATCGGAAAAGGTCAGGCGTGCCACCTGGCCCTCGCCCCAGGATTGCCAGTGCTGTAGATCGTCGCTGGCCTCGATGCTGAAACGCTGGAAACCGTCGCGTTCGCTGGTCCAGTCGAGGATGAGTTGCTGCAACGGCGCCTTGATCGCGCTGGCATCGAGCAACCAGCCGCGCAGCACTTCTTCGCCCGCTTCCAGTTGCGAGGACGGCTGCACTTCCACCAGCGTGCCGTTGGTGGTCGACTGCACGCGCACATTCGGCGCACGCTCGCTGGCGTCGGCGGCGTTGTACAGCGGGAACCACTTGACCTCGTGCAACTTGCCGTCGTCGCGGGTCTGCGCCGACTCGCGAGCCAAAGCGTAAGCCTGCGCTTCGCCGGCAGCGTTGAATACGCGCAGGTCGCTGAGATCGGTCTGGCGCGCCTGCAATTGCGCGCTCAGCGGCAGGTCGAGGCGATACCACGGGCCGTTGCCACTCACCGACAATGGCACCTGCGAGGCGAAGTCCGCCGGTTTTTCCTGAGCGCCGGCCACCATCACCACGCCCAGCGCCAACCACCCCAGATTCAGCATGCGACTCAAGATGCAACTCCTTCGGTTTCCGGCACGGGTTTGTCCGCCGCCGGTTCAGCCTCGACGCGTTTGGGCGGCAGCGGTGCAAAGTAGCCGACCACCAGCAGCAACACGCCAACACCGATAAACGAGACGATCCGGGCGAGGCCGCCACGGTTGCTCAGTTCGACAAAAATCAGTTTGGCCACCACCAGCGCAATCAGGGCTGCGCCGATCAGCCACACTTCGCGGCGATGGCGCAGATGGCCGCCGATCATCAGCCCCAGCGCCATCAACGTCCAGACGATCGACAGACCGGCCTGCACCAGCATCGAAGCGAGCAGTTGATCAAGCTCGAACGGAATGCCGGCCCAGTGATGCGCAGCGCGAGTGACCAGCGCGGTACAGAAAGCGAACAGCGAGACCCCGGCGATCAGTTGCGTGGCGTGGTCGGCGTAATCCTGGCGGACCGACAACTGCGTAACGGCGCTGCGCGACCAGACATAAACACCGAACAACGCAAACAGCAGACCCAACTCCAATGGGTTGAGCAGCGGCACGTAGGGCAACGGTTCGGGATTGCCATCGCTGACGCCATTGGCCAGCCAGAACCACGCCAGCATCAGCACCGCCAACGGTGCCGCCGCATACAAGCGGTACTCGCGGGTGAACGCGGCGACCGGCCACGGCCAGTCGCGCGGTGCCGCCATCAGCAACAGATAAACGCTCGGCAGAATCGCCCAGCCCAGCCAGCGCCAGGCATTGTATTGCTCGGACATCAGCAGCAGGCCGTAACGCAACTCCAGCGCCAGCACGCCGATCAGCAGCCAGCAACCCAGCACATGGGCCGCGCTCAACGCACGCGCCGGCAACATCGACGCCAGGCGGCGCAGGCTGAAGAAATGCACCGCGAACAGCAGCGGCCACGCCAGCCAACCGAAGTCGGCGGCCGGGTGATAACGCGCATGCCACGCACCGAGCAAGACCAGCGCCGCCGCCGGAATCAGCAAGGTGCAGAGCAACCCCAGCGCCGGCCATCTCAGACGCAACGACAACAGCGTCCACAGCGCCACACTGATCGCCGCCACCAACAGCAACAACGTGCCCTGCAGATTCGGCGAAGCAAACCGCAGCACTTCGCTGATCCACGCCAGCGCCCACCACGCGGCGCCCCAGACCAGCAGCACTTGCGACAAGCGTTGCAAACTCAACGCATCGAAAGCACTGGCAGGGTTGCCCAGTTGCAGGCGCCACGCGCCGATCAGTGCCGCCAGCCCGAGCACCAGCGGCGTCCAGAAGCCGCCATGGCCCAGAGGCCGCAGGCCTTCGCTGGACAATGGCCCGAGCAATTCCGGACCGGCGAGCAAAAACGCGGCGCCGCCGATCACCTGCAACAGCAACCCGAAGACGAAACTCAGACGCTGTTGCAGGTACAGGCTCAGCCAGATGATCAGCAAGCCGCTGGCCGCCCACACCGCACTCGCGGTCTGCCACGGCAAGACAAAGAGCACCGCCAGATTGATCAGCACCAGCCCGGCCAGCAGCACCACCGACAAGCCACGCAGCAGGCGCACATCGGCGCGCACCATTTCATCCCGCGCGGCCAGGAGCATGCCGGCGATCAACGCCAGACCGATCAAGGACGCACTGAGCAAACCACTCCAGCCCGCGCTCAATACCGCCGCCGAATCTTCACCGGCGCCTTGCAGCCGCAACAGGAACAACGCGCCGCCCAGCAACTGCACGGCGAACGCGGTAAACAGGAACGTGCGCGATTGAATCCGCAGCCCGACAAATAATGTCGCCAACCCGGCCAAGGCCCAACTGATCGCCGTGCCCTGGATGAACAGGAACAACGGTGCCAGCAGATAAAGGAACGTCAGGCCCAGACAAGCCAGCAGCGGAAGACCTTGGCGCTCCCACGGCGAACTTTGCTCCGGCGTGGCTTTGCGCAATTGATGGAAGCTGAACAGCAACGCAATCCCGAGCATCAGCGCGCCCAGCGGTGCGCCGTCGAGCAGACTGCTCTCGCCGAGCTGCAATTGACCGAGAAACGCCAACGCCGAACCCAGTTGCAGCAACAGCGCAAAAACCCGGGCGAACGGTCGATGCTGACGCAACCCCAGCCAGAAAATCCCCGCGCCTTCGACGGCCCACGCCGCTGACGTCCAGCGTGCATCGAGCCCCAGCGGAATCGCCAGGCTGGCAAAAATCACCCCCAGGGCCAGGCAGGTTTCACCGAGCAGCATCGCCCGCCCGCCCATCAGCACTCTGGCCAGCGCCATATAGATCATGCCCAGCGCCAACGCGCTGAAAGCCGCGGCAAATTCGAGGTGCTGGACCAGCGCGAACTGCAAACCAAAGCCAATGATCGGCGGGCCGAACAGCATCGTTCCGTCGACGTAATCGCCCTTGCGTGCCGACCACTGCAGCAACGCCTCACGGTCAGCATCCGCCGGGGCATCCGCCATCTCGCGCAATTTGCGCCGGGCGAACAGCAGGCCAATGGCGAGGTACATGAGGAAAAACAAAATCAGGAACGGCTCGGTGCTCCATAGCAGTTCCGGGGTGTATGAACGCAGGCCCCAGGCGAAACCGATGCCGAAGGTGCCGACGAAGCCGATCAGGTTGAGCAGGCGCCAGGCCTTGAACCAGGCGATGGCGAGAATGCCGGCATTGAGCAAGGCGAAATAGCTGAACAGCGCGACGTGATTGCCTTCGCCGGTAGACGTCAGAATCGGCGCGGCGAAACCGCCGAGTGCCGCCGCTGCCGCCAGCCCCAGCGCATCCTGAGTGATCGCCAGAATCGCCGAGAACACCGTGACGACCACCAGCAGGCCGAGTGCGGCGGAGGGATCGAGCAACGGATGCAGACGCATCGCCGCAAACACCGTCAGGTACAACACCGCGATCCCGGTGCCTTGCAACATCAACGCATAGTGGCTGTTGCGCCGGCGCAGCCACCAGCCCAGCGCCAGCAGGGCCAATGCCGCTGCCGCGACACCGGCGTAACGCAACTCGATCGGTACCACCATGCCTTCGGTGGCGTAACGCAGCAAAAACGCCAGACCGAAAAACAGCAGCACCACGCCGACGCGCAGCACGGTATTGCCGCCGAACAGCCAGTTGCGCGCCGCGCTGATGCCGCGCTCGATCAGGTTAGGGCCACGGGGTTCGGCTGGTTGTTGTGGAGAGGCAGCAGGCGCCGGCTCGGCGCGCCAGACATCGGCCGGTAGCGGCTGACTGGTTTCGCGGGCGGCGGCTGGGATCGGTTCGAGCTCGGGAGGCAGCTCCCAGATCAGCTCAGGGGTCGGGGCGGCCTGCTCAGCCACGTCGACGCGTTCGGCGACCGGCTCGACTTCAGGTGGCGGGGTTGGCGCATGCGAGGGCGAGCCCTCCAGCACAAACAGCCGCTGAGCAACGCCCTGCAAGGCTTCGCGCACCTGTTCGAGTTGGCGCTGCTGCTCCGCCGCCTGCGCGCCAAGGCGTGCAATGCGTAGCGTCTGGCCGATGACCAGCCCCAGCAGCGCCCCCAACAGCGCGCCACTGAATGACTCGTCAAACAGTCCACCGAGCACCAGCCCGATCAACATGAACATCCATTGCATGGTCGATATCCCTAAGCAGCCCCGAGGCGAGGCGAGTCCGGCGATGGCTTCAGTCTAGGCACAAACCGCGTGGGAGCGAGCCTGCTCGCGAAGGCGGATTGTCAGCCAACATTTCTGTTTAAGTCGACGATCGCTTCGCGAGCAGGCTCGCTCCCACAGGGTACGGCGGTGATTGATGCCTTGTAACCGGCGCTCAGTATATCGATCCGGCCCAACAAACGTCGGGCCTTGCGCAGATTTGTCGGGGAAAGTTACTCCAAAGCTTTCCAGATATCCGTGGCGTACTCGCGAATCGTCCGGTCCGAGGAGAACCAGCCCATCCGCGAGGTGTTGAGCACCGCCGAGCGCCACCAGTTCTGCGAGTCATGCCAGTGCGCATCGACGCGCTTCTGCGCTTCCCAGTAGGAGTCGAAGTCGGCGCAGACGAGGAAGCGGTCATAGTCGATCAACGAGTCGATCAGGCCGGTGTAACGCGAGGTGTCATCCGGCGAGAACACACCGCTGCGAATCGCTTGCAGCACATCGTTCAACCGATGCGAGGCGGCGATGTCGGGCACGGCGCTGAACTCGTGGTTCTGCTTGCGCGCTTCAACCTGTTGCGCGCTGAGGCCGAAGATGAACATGTGCTCGGCACCGATGCGCTCGCACATTTCCACGTTGGCACCGTCGAGGGTGCCGATGGTCAGCGCGCCGTTGAGGCCGAACTTCATGTTACTGGTGCCCGACGCCTCGAAACCGGCGGTGGAAATCTGCTCGGACAAGTCCGCCGCCGGGATGATGCTTTCGGCCAGGCTGACGTTGTAGTTGGGTAGGAACACCACTTTCAGCAGCCCGCGCACGGTCGGGTCGTTGTTCACCACCCGAGCGATGTCGTTGGTCAGTTTGATGATCAGTTTGGCCTGGTGATAACTCGCCGCCGCTTTACCGGCGAAGATTTTCACCCGTGGCACCCAGTCGACTTCCGGCTCGGCACGAATCGCCTGGTACAGCGCCACGGTGTGCAGCAGGTTGAGCAACTGGCGTTTGTATTCGTGAATACGTTTGACCTGCACGTCGAACATCGCCGCCGGGTTGACTGCGATCCCCAGGCGCTCGTGAATCAGATAGGCCAGCGCCTTCTTGCTGTGCAAGCGCTGCTCGGCGAAGGCTTTGCGGAACGCGGTTTTCTCGGCGAACGGTTCAAGGTCGAGCAGGCGCTCCTCGGGATGGTCGAGCACGTCCGGGCCGAGGGCATCGACCAGCATCGAGGTCAGTTCCGGGTTGGCCTGATACAGCCAGCGGCGGAAGGTAATACCGTTGGTTTTGTTGTTGATCCGCTCCGGATAGAGCTTGTGCAGTTCGGCGAACACGGTTTTGCGCATCAGCTGCGTATGCAGACCGGACACGCCGTTGACGCTGTGCGAACCGAGGAACGCGAGGTTGCCCATGCGCACCCGCCGGCCGTTGTCTTCTTCGATCAGCGACACGGCGCGCAATACGTCGAAGTCGTGAATGCCCTTGGCCCGCAGCGAGTCGATGTGCTGGGCGTTGATCAGATAGATGATCTGCATGTGCCGCGGCAGCATGCGTTCCATCAGGCCGACCGGCCAGGTTTCCAGCGCTTCGGGCAGCAGCGTGTGGTTGGTGTACGACAGAGTATCGACGGTGACTTGCCACGCCGCGTCCCATGCGACGTCGTAGACATCGACCAGTTGGCGCATCAGTTCGGCCACCGCGATCGACGGGTGAGTGTCGTTGAGCTGGATCGCCGCGTGATCACCGAGGGTCAGCACCGAGCTGTGCATGTTGCGGTGACGGCGCAGCAGATCCTGCAGCGAAGCGGCAACGAAGAAATATTCCTGGCGCAGACGCAGCTCTTGGCCGGCTTCGGTGCTATCTGCCGGGTAGAGGACACGGGAGATACTTTCGGCGCGGGCCACTTCCGCCACGGCGCCCAAGTGGTCACCGGCGTTGAAGCGTTCCAGGTGCAGATCTTCCATGGCGCGGGCACGCCACAGACGCAGGGTGTTGACGCTCGCCCCGCGCCAGCCGACCACTGGTGTGTCGTAGGCAATCGCACGCACGGTTTCCGCCGGCGACCAGACCTGACGGGTTTTGCCGTTGGCGTCGGTGACGGTTTCGACGCTGCCGCCGAAACCGATCGGGTACACCACTTCCGGCCGTTCGAACTCCCATGGGTTGCCGAAATCCAGCCAGTGTTCGGTCTGTTCCTGTTGCCAGCCATCGACAATCGCCTGACGGAACAAGCCGTGCTCATAACGAATGCCATAGCCATGGCCGGCGATGCCGAGGGTCGACATGCTTTCCATGAAGCACGCCGCCAGACGACCGAGGCCGCCGTTACCAAGCGCCGCGTCGGGCTCCAGCAGGCGGATGCGCTCCAGGTCGACGCCCAGTTCGGTCAGCGCTTCACGGGCGACGTCGAGCAGGCCGAGGTTGCTCAGACTGTCGTAGAGCAGGCGGCCGATCAGGAATTCCAGCGAGAGGTAATAAACGCGCTTCTGGCCTTTGCGGTAGATCTGCCGGGTGTGGTCCATCCAGTGTTCGACCATGTGATCACGCGCCGCCAGGGCGATGGCTTCGAACCAGTCATGGTCGAAGGCGTGATCGGGGTCTTTGCCCACGGCATAGGTGAGTTTGGTCAGGACGGCGTCGCGGAATGCGGCCACCTCTGCTTCGCGAACTAGTGGTTCTTGAGTCATCAACAGGACCTCGAGCGAGCGGGAAATTTCTGAGCCTAGACGGTCTGACCGGCGGTTACGGCTCTGGTTCGGCAGTATTTGCCCGGACTGTGCGCCGGTGCGACATAACCTTGGCGGATGGGCCAATGAATGCAGGGGCCGTGCCGTCCTGTCGGGCAAAATGCGATCGCGGTGAAAATATCCGGCGAAAGGTTGTTCAAAATTCCACCGCTCCCGGTATGATCGCGCGCCCTGATGCACACACCCCTGGTAACTCCCGATGATGAAGCCCAACCTGATCGCCGCCGCCGAGATTGATCGTCTCGATACGTGGGCCAAATACTCTGCGCCGATGTGTGGCTCGTGCATGTCCAGCTGCTGCACGCTGCCGGTCGAGGTCAAGATCAAGGATCTGGTGCGCATCGGTGTGGTCGACGAGTTCGAACTGGGCGATCCGCCGAAGAACATCGCCAAGCGTCTGCAAAAGGAAGGTCTGGTCGAACGCTTCAATCAGAAGTCGGGGATCTTCACCCTGCAGCGCATGAGCAACAACGACTGCTATTACCTCGATCGTAAAAGCCGCCTGTGCACCATTTATGACAAGCGCCCGGACACCTGCCGCAACCACCCGAAAATCGGCCCGCGGCCGGGGTATTGCGCTTACAAGCCGAAGGAAGTCGAGCGAGTGCAGAATTCCCGAGCGATTGAGAAGTTTTAACAGCAAACCCTCACCCCAGCCCTCTCCCAGAGGGAGAGGGAGCCGACCGAGGTGTCTGGCGCCATACACCGACCTGAAAAAACCAGTCGATTATGGATTCGGTGAAGCCCGCCAAATCGATTCTGGATTCGGCAGAATTCGCTCAGGTCGATGCATCTCCTGGGCATGCCCCAATCAGTCCCCTCTCCCTCTGGGAGAGGGTGAGGGTGAGGGGCTTTTGATCCCGGACAAACAAAAACGCCCCCGGTCTCGCGACCGGGGGCGTTTTCTATTCCAGGGCTGAATTACGCCTTGGCTTTCTTGGCAGCGCGGGTACGCTCGCTTTCGTCGAGGATCTTCTTGCGAAGACGGATCGACTTAGGCGTGACTTCGCACAGCTCGTCTTCCTGGATGTACTCCAGAGCCTGTTCCAGTGTGAAGCGAACAGGTGGGACCAGAGCGATGGTTTCGTCTTTACCCGAAGCACGCATGTTGTCGAGCTTCTTGCCTTTGGTTGGGTTGACACCCAGGTCGTTGTCGCGGCTGTTCTGACCAACGATCTGACCGTTGTAGATCTCCTGGCCGTGTTCTACGAACAGCTTGCCACGAGCCTGCAGGGTTTCCAGCGAGTAGGTCAGAGCCTTGCCGGTTTCAACCGAAACCAGAACGCCGTTCTGACGGCCGGACATGTGGCCCGACTTCACTGGAGCGTAACGGTCGAAGATCGAGGTCAGGATGCCAGCACCGTTGGTCAGGGTCAGGAACTGGTTACGGAAACCGATCAGACCGCGAGCAGGGATGTTGTATTCCAGACGAACACGGCCCTTGCCATCCGGCACCATGTTGCTCAGGTCGCCCTTACGCAGACCCATCTCTTCCATGACCTTGCCCTGCGATTCTTCAGGGATGTCGATGGTGACGTTTTCGAACGGTTCCTGCTTCACGCCGTCAACTTCACGGATGATCACTTCCGGGCGGCCCAGGGCCAGCTCGAAGCCTTCGCGACGCATGGTTTCGATCAGTACCGAGAGGTGCAGCTCACCACGGCCGGAAACCTTGAACTTGTCAGCCGAGTCGCCTTCTTCAACGCGCAGTGCAACGTTGTACAGCAGCTCTTTGTCCAGACGATCCTTGATGTTACGGGAAGTCACGAACTTGCCTTCTTTACCGCAGAATGGCGAGTCGTTGACCTGGAAGGTCATGGAAACGGTTGGCTCGTCAACGGTCAGCGGCTTCATCGCCTCGACGGTGTTGATATCGCACAGAGTGTCGGAGATGAACAGCTCGTCGAAGCCGCTGATGCAAACGATGTCGCCGGCTGCTGCTTCGTCAACGTCAATGCGGTGCAGACCGTGGTGACCCATCAGCTTCAGGATACGACCGTTGCGGCGCTTGCCGTCGGCGCTGATAGCGACAACCGGAGTGTTCGGCTTGACGCGACCGCGAGCGATACGGCCAACACCGATAACACCCAGGAAGCTGTTGTAATCCAGCGCGGAGATCTGCATCTGGAACGGACCGTCACGGTCAACGGCCGGAGGCGGAACGTGGTCGACTACCGCCTGGTACAGCGGAGTCATGTCTTCCGCCATGGCGGTGTGGTCCAGACCGGCAATGCCGTTCAGGGCCGAAGCGTAAACAACCTGGAAGTCCAGTTGTTCTTCGGTAGCACCGAGGTTGTCGAACAGGTCGAAGATCTGGTCCAGAACCCAGTCCGGACGCGCGCCTGGACGGTCAACCTTGTTGATCACCACGATTGGACGCAGGCCGGCTTCGAAAGCCTTCTTGGTCACGAAGCGGGTTTGCGGCATAGGGCCGTCTTGAGCGTCAACCAGCAGCAGAACGGAGTCGACCATCGACATTACGCGTTCAACTTCGCCGCCGAAGTCGGCGTGGCCCGGGGTGTCCACGATGTTGATGTGGTAGCCGTTCCAGTTGATGGCGGTGTTCTTCGCCAGAATGGTAATACCGCGCTCTTTTTCCTGGTCGTTGGAGTCCATCACGCGCTCGTCGTTGAGCTCGTTGCGCTCCAGAGTGCCGGATTGACGCAGGAGTTTGTCTACCAGGGTGGTTTTACCGTGGTCAACGTGGGCAATGATGGCGATGTTGCGTAGATTTTCGATCACTTGTGTATCTCGATCAGAGGATTCGGTTTGCTGACAAGTCATGGCAGCGATTAGCAGTAGTGTCCGGCATGGCCGTTACAGCTTGACGGCGGTGTCGGGGGGCCGGTGACGCAGGCCACAGGCAAACAGCCCCGGGCACTTAGCTCGGTCGATAAACGCGCACATTGGCATGCCCCTCACTGAGCAAATGGTGGGCATGCAGGCGACTCATCACGCCTTTGTCGCAATACAGCAGGTACTGGCGAGTAGGGTCCAGTTCCTTGAAACGTGCGTTCACTGCATAGAACGGCATCGTCTGTACCTCTATGCCGGCGAGTTCCAGCGGGTCATCCTCGGCGGCATCCGGGTGGCGGATGTCGATCACGATCTGACCGGCCAGCGCTTCGCTGACTTCTTCAATCTGCAAATCCTGGCCCAATTCGTCGATCACCCGATCGATCGGCACCAGTTTGGCGTTGGCGAGCGCACGCTCGAGCACCGCCATGTCGAATTCTTTCTCTTCGTGCTCAACCCGGCCACGCTTGGCGGCGGTCTTCGGGTTGACCGAAATCACGCCGCAGTATTCCGGCATGTGCCGGGCGAAATCGGCGGTGCCGATCTCGTTGGCGGTATCGATGATGTCCTGCTTGTGCGCGACGATCAGCGGCCGCAGCACCAGCTTGTCAGTCACGCAGTCGATCACCGACAGGTTCGGCAGCGTCTGGCTCGACACCTGGGAGATCGCTTCACCGGTCACCAGCGCATCGATGTGCAGGCGTTCGGCGATCTCGGACGAGGCGCGCAACATCATACGCTTCAAAACCACGCCCATATGACTGTTATCGACTTTGCCGAGAATTTCGCCCAGCACTTCCTCGAACGGCACACTGACAAATAGCACGCGTTGCGAGCTGCCGTACTTCTTCCAGATGAAGTGCGCGACTTCCATCACGCCCAATTCGTGGGCACGCCCGCCGAGATTGAAGAAGCAGAAATGCGCCATCAGGCCGCGGCGCATGATCTGGTAAGCCGCCACGGTCGAATCGAAGCCGCCGGACATCAACACCAGCGTCTGCTCCAGCGCACCGAGCGGGTAACCGCCGATGCCGTTGTGCTGGCTGTGAATCACGAACAACCGTTTGTCGCGAACTTCGATACGAACTTCGATTTCTGGCGCTTTCAGGTCGATTCCGGCGGCACCGCACTCACGACGCAGCTTGCTGCCGACGTATTTTTCGACGTCCATCGAGCTGAACGCATGCTTGCCCGCGCGCTTGCAGCGCACCGAGAAAATCTTCCCGGCCAGCGCATCGCCGTAGTGCTGTTTGCACTTTTCGGTGATGTCGTCGAAGTCGCCCAGCGGGTACTCGTCGATCTGCAGAAAGTGCGCGATGCCCGGCATGCAGGTCAGGCGTTCGCCCATCTCTTTCAAGGCTTTGGGGTCGGTGACGCGGGTTTCCAGCTCGAGATTGTCCCACACACCGTTCACCACCACGGCCGGGTCCAGGTCACGGAGCACGGTGCGGATGTTCTTGGCCAACTGGCGGATGAATTTCGTCCGGACAGGTCGGCTTTTGATGGTGATCTCGGGGAAGACTTTTACGATAAGTTTCATGAAAACAGCGCGCGAACGGCCAGCCGAAAAAGGGGGGCGCGGATTATAGCGGAAATTGCTCAAGGTTTAACCAGTTAATGTGCAGAAGGTTTTGCGCGCACCAAAACAGGTCATTTCTGAATTCAAACGCAACATTACGGGGCGAGATTTGTCGATTCAGTAGCTCGCGCACCTTAATAAGCGTGAATTTGGGGCAAAAAACCCATGCTGGGGCACTGGCATGCAATTTGCTCCCTTGTGAGGCAGGTTGCCTTGGCAGAGTATTCGCGCCGGCATCACCATTATTAAGGGCATCCACTACCCGCCCTAATTCACCCGGAGGACACTATGTCGAAGTCGGTTCAACTCATCAAAGATCATGACGTCAAGTGGATTGATCTGCGCTTCACGGACACCAAAGGCACTCAGCACCACGTGACCATGCCGGCTCGCGATGCGCTGGATGACGACTTCTTCGAAGTCGGCAAGATGTTCGACGGTTCCTCCATCTCCGGCTGGAAAGGCATCGAAGCCTCCGACATGATCCTGATGCCGGTCGACGAAACGGCCGTACTCGATCCGTTCACCGAAGACCCAACCCTGATTCTGGTGTGCGACATCATCGAACCTTCGAGCATGCAGGGCTACGATCGCGACCCACGTGCGATCGCCAAGCGCGCCGAAGAGCACCTGAAAGCCACCGGTATCGGTGACACCGTATTCGCCGGTCCAGAGCCAGAATTCTTCATCTTCGACTCGGTGAAATTCAAGTCGGACATCTCCGGCTCGATGTTCAAGATCTACTCCGAGCAAGGTTCGTGGATGTCCGACCAGGACATCGAAGGCGGCAACAAGGGTCACCGTCCAGGCGTGAAAGGCGGCTACTTCCCGGTTCCACCGTTCGACCACGACCACGAAATCCGTACCGCCATGTGCAACGCACTGGAAGAAATGGGTCAGTCGGTTGAAGTTCACCACCACGAAGTGGCAACTGCCGGCCAGAACGAAATCGGCGTCAAGTTCAACACCCTGGTGAAGAAGGCCGACGAAGTTCAAACCCTGAAATACGTTGTGCACAACGTGGCCGACGCTTACGGCCGCACCGCGACCTTCATGCCGAAGCCACTGTACGGCGACAACGGTTCGGGCATGCACGTACACATGTCGATCTGGAAAGACGGCAAGAACACCTTCGCAGGCGAAGGCTATGCCGGCCTGTCCGACACCGCTCTGTACTTCATCGGCGGGATCATCAAGCACGGTAAGGCCCTGAACGGCTTCACCAACCCGGCGACCAACTCCTACAAGCGTCTGGTACCAGGCTTCGAAGCGCCGGTAATGCTGGCCTACTCGGCGCGCAACCGTTCCGCTTCGATCCGCATTCCTTACGTGTCGAGCCCGAAAGCCCGCCGTATCGAAGCGCGCTTCCCGGATCCGGCCGCCAACCCGTACCTGGCTTTCGCAGCCCTGCTGATGGCCGGTCTGGACGGTATCCAGAACAAGATCCACCCAGGCGATGCCGCCGACAAGAACCTGTACGACCTGCCGCCTGAAGAGGCGAAAGAGATTCCACAGGTTTGCGGCAGCCTGAAAGAAGCCCTGGAAGAGCTGGACAAGGGCCGCGCGTTCCTGACCAAGGGCGGCGTGTTCTCCGACGACTTCATCGACGCCTACATCGCGCTGAAATCGGAAGAAGAAATCAAGGTTCGCACCTTCGTACACCCACTGGAATATGAGCTGTACTACAGCTGCTGATCCGGTAGCGCTGCGCAAAGCGGCGTGACAAAAGAGGCCTCCTTCGGGAGGCCTTTTTTCATTGCAGATCAAAAGCCCCCTCACCCTAACCCTCTCCCAGAGGGAGAAGGAACTGATCTTCATGCTCTTCAAAACCTGAGTTCACAGGGGAATTTCAGGTCGCTGTAACTCATGCAAACAACAAGGTCGGTTCCCTCTCCCTCTGGGAGAGGGTTAGGGTGAGACCGGGCTGGGCCAACCGCCTCACCTGTCCTATGCTGCTACCCACAGTTTCCAACCCCGGTCGAATTCATGGGTCGCACGTTTCTCTACATTCTGCTGCTGATCGCCCTGCCCGCCGCTGCGCAGATCTACAAGTACACCGACGCCAACGGCAACACCGCATACAGCAACCAGCCGCCGGACGGCGTGCAGGCGCAACCGGTCGACCTGCCGCCCCTCAATCGGGTCGAACCGCAAGCACCGAGCGCTCCGCAAGCACCCGGTCCCGATGAGCGCCAGCCTCCGCGCAACGCTTACGAAATCCTTGAGCTCGCCGGCCTGCCCACTGACGAGGCCCTGCGCGCCAACAATGGCACCTTCACGGTCAACGTATTGATCAAACCGCGCCTGCAACCGCCGCATCAACTGAGACTGGTGCTGGACGATCAACCCTATGGCCAGCCGAGCAACGTGCCGGTTCTGCAACTCGTCAACATCGATCGCGGCGAGCATCGCCTGGCCGTGCAAGTGATCGACGGCCAGACCGTCATCCAGCAGAGCCCGCCAGCCGTCTTCACCGTGCAACGCGTGCACACGCCATGATCCGCGCAGCACTGATACTCATCCTGGTGCTGATGGCGCTGCCCGCGTCGGCTGAGGTCTTTACCTATGTCGACGCACAGGGCAATCGCGTCTACACCGACCAGCCCCGGGCCAATGCCAAGCGTGTACCCATCGCAACCAGCAATCGCATGGCCGTCCCTGCCAGCACCGCCGCGCCGATCACCACGGCGAAAAAATCCGCCGAACCACCGCCCTTTCATTACGACATGCTGCGCATTCTGATCCCGGAGCCCGACGCTACTTTGCGCAGCAGCGCCGGCGAGCTGATCGTCAGCGTCACCAGCGAGCCCGGCCTGCAAAGCGGCCATCGTTATCGCCTGCTGCTCGATGGCAAGGCCACGGGCGAGCCCGGCGTCAGTCCGGTATTTGCCCTGAGTAATATCGATCGCGGCAGCCACAGCCTTTCAATCGAGATTCTCGACGCCGCCGGGCGTACCGTGGAGCGCACCGCCAATCAGCCGTTTCACATGCTGCGCATTTCCCTGGCGCAGAAACGCCAGATCAAACCCTGCGTCGCCGACGACTACGGCGCCCGCCCGGAATGCCCGCTCAAGGACAAACCTGAAGAACCAAAAAATCCGTTTTTGCGCTTCTTTTAACGCCCATCCGCAATGCGCACTCTATTGGTGCACTAAACTGCATCCTGCCCACCACTCAACCCATTTTGGTTCGAAACTTCCCGTTTGAGCTGGCTTCGTGCCATACAAACGCGCGTCAAACGCCTGTTTCAGGGCTTAAACGCTTCTTTTCGGAGCCTTGGTTTGGTTTTTGCATTTTCCTGTTATCAGCGCTTTGTTCTCGCGCACGCCTTGCTCCAAAAGGGGTCCAGATGACCATAAGCGACGCTATCCACCGTTTGCTGCTCGACAACCTGACCACGGCGACCATCCTGCTCGACGCCGAACTGCGCCTGGAGTACATGAACCCGGCGGCGGAGATGCTACTGGCCGTCAGCGGTCAACGCAGTCACGGCCAGTTCATCAGCGAGCTGTTCACCGAATCCCCCGAGGCGCTCAATTCCCTGCGACAGGCGGTCGAGCAGGCGCATCCCTTCACCAAACGCGAAGCGATGCTCACCGCCCTCACCGGCCAGACCCTGACTGTGGATTACGCGGTCACACCGATCCTCAGCAACGGCGCGACCCTGCTACTGCTTGAAGTCCACCCGCGCGATCGCCTGCTGCGGATTACCAAGGAAGAGGCGCAGCTGTCCAAACAGGAAACCAGCAAGATGCTGGTGCGCGGCCTCGCCCACGAGATCAAGAATCCCCTCGGTGGCATTCGCGGTGCAGCACAGTTGCTGGCCCGCGAGCTGCCGGAAGAAAGCCTGCGTGACTACACCAATGTGATCATCGAAGAGGCCGATCGCCTGCGCAATCTGGTCGATCGCATGCTCGGCTCGAACAAATTGCCATCGCTGGCGATGTGCAACGTTCACGAAGTCCTAGAACGCGTCTGCCAATTGGTCGAAGCCGAAAGCCAGGGCTGCATCACTCTGGTGCGCGACTACGATCCGAGCATTCCCGACGTGTTGATCGACCGCGAACAAATGATCCAGGCGGTATTGAACATCGTGCGCAACGCGATGCAGGCGATCAGCAGCCAGAACGAACTGCGCCTTGGCCGCATCAGCCTGCGCACCCGCGCCATGCGCCAGTTCACCATCGGCCATATCCGCCATCGTCTGGTGACCAAGATCGAGATAATCGACAACGGTCCGGGCATCCCGGCGGAACTGCAGGAAACCATTTTCTTTCCGATGGTCAGCGGTCGCCCGGACGGTACCGGGCTGGGCCTGGCCATTACCCAGAACATCATCAGTCAGCACCAGGGCCTGATCGAGTGTGAGAGCCATCCAGGCCACACCACGTTCTCGATCTTCCTGCCACTGGAACAAGGAGCCACATCGACATGAGCCGTAGTGAAACCGTGTGGATCGTCGATGACGACCGTTCTATCCGTTGGGTTCTGGAAAAGGCCTTGCAGCAGGAAGGCATGACTACCCAGAGCTTCGACAGCGCCGATGGCGTGATGAGTCGTCTGGCCCGGCAGCAGCCGGACGTGATCATTTCCGATATCCGCATGCCGGGTGCCAGTGGCCTGGATCTGCTGGCGCGGATTCGCGAACAGCACCCACGGCTGCCGGTCATCATCATGACCGCTCATTCCGATCTGGACAGCGCTGTCGCCTCCTATCAGGGCGGCGCTTTCGAGTATTTGCCCAAGCCGTTCGACGTCGATGAAGCGGTGTCGCTGGTCAAGCGTGCCAATCAACATGCGCAGGAGCAGCAAGGCCTGGAAGTTGTGCCGGCGCTGACCCGCACTCCGGAAATCATCGGCGAAGCGCCGGCGATGCAGGAAGTGTTTCGCGCCATCGGTCGCTTGAGCCACTCCAACATCACCGTGCTGATCAACGGCGAATCCGGTACCGGTAAAGAACTGGTTGCCCACGCCCTGCACCGCCACAGCCCGCGCGCGGCTTCTCCGTTCATCGCGTTGAACATGGCGGCGATTCCCAAGGATCTGATGGAATCGGAGCTGTTCGGTCACGAGAAAGGCGCATTCACCGGCGCCGCAAACCTGCGGCGCGGTCGCTTCGAGCAGGCCGACGGCGGCACGCTGTTCCTTGATGAAATCGGCGACATGCCGGCGGATACCCAGACCCGCCTGTTGCGTGTCCTGGCCGATGGCGAGTTCTATCGCGTTGGCGGGCATGTGCCGGTCAAAGTCGATGTACGCATCATCGCCGCCACCCACCAGAATCTGGAAACCCTGGTTCACGCCGGCAAATTCCGTGAGGACTTGTTCCACCGCCTCAACGTGATCCGTATCCACATCCCGCGCCTGTCGGATCGTCGTGAAGACATCCCGACGCTGGCCCGGCACTTCCTCAGCCGTGCCGCGCAGGAATTGGCAGTCGAGCCGAAGCTGCTGAAAAGCGAGACCGAGGAATACCTGAAGAACCTGCCGTGGCCGGGCAACGTGCGTCAACTGGAGAACACCTGCCGCTGGATTACCGTCATGGCCTCCGGCCGTGAAGTGCACATCAGCGACTTGCCGCCAGAACTGCTTAACCTGCCGCAGGACTCGGCGCCCGTGACTAACTGGGAACAGGCCCTGCGCCAGTGGGCCGATCAGGCCTTGGCCCGTGGCCAGTCGAGCCTGCTCGACAGCGCGGTGCCGGCGTTCGAGCGGATCATGATCGAGACGGCGTTGAAGCACACCGCCGGGCGCCGTCGTGATGCTGCCGTTTTGCTCGGCTGGGGGCGTAATACCCTGACGCGCAAGATCAAGGAACTGGGGATGAAGGTTGATGGTGGGGATGATGATGAGGGGGATGAGGGTTAAAACCTTGTTCGCTTGAGGGTAGTTGTGTACTTAGGATCCACCCCCCTCACCCCAGCCTGATCTGGCTTAATGATTCTGGACACCCCTAAAGGGCGGTAATCTACGCCCATAGACGAGGTGTGATTTGACCAGACGATATTTTTCGACAGATTTCAAACGGGATGCGGCTTGCCTGGTTTTGGATAAAGACTATTCGGTGAGTGAAGCCTGCGAAGCAATGGGCGTGGGCCCTACAGCTCTGCGTCGCTGGGTTGAGCAACTGCGTGCGGAGCGCAGCGGCAAGACGCCTGAGAAGTCCAAGGCCATGACCGTTGACCAACAACGCATCCAGGAACTGGAAGCAACAATTCGACGGATTGAGCGCGAGAAGGAAATTTTAAAAAAGGCTACAGCTCTCTTGATGTCGGATTCCCTCGATCGGTAAGGCTGGTCGAGGAGTTAAGCGAGCAATATTCAAGATCCGAGTTGTGCGTTGTATTTGGAATCAACCGCAGCAGTTATTACGAGCGTCTGAAACAGCGGGCGAAAGTAGATGACGGGCGCAATCGCCTAAAGATCAAAGCTGCTGAATTACATGAGCAAAGTCGCGGCTCAATGGGCGCGCGCAGCCTGTCAAAGGCGCTATGTAACGAAAAAGAGTCGGTGGGTCGTTACATGGCTCGTAGCCTGATGCGCGAGCTCGGGTTGAAGAGTCAGCAACGGCGCAGGCATCGTTACAAACCCAGCGGTGCGGAGGCGCAATACGCCCCCAATCATTTGGAGCGTAAATTCAATGTCGAGGTCCCCAATCGAGTGTGGTGTGGCGACGTGACTTACATTTGGGCCGGTACTTACTGGGTTTATCTGGCTGCTGTACTTGATCTGCATGCCCGGCGTATCGTCGGCTGGGCGATGTCCAGAAGCCCGGATTCAGCTCTGACCTGTCGAGCGTTAAAGATGGCTTTCGAGTCGCGAGGACGCCCTGAAAACCTAATGTTCCATTCGGATCAGGGCTGTCATTACAGCAGTAAAGTATTTCGTGAAATGCTGGCGGACATGCGCATAAAACAAAGCATGAGTCGACGAGGAAACTGCTGGGATAACGCCCCGATGGAGCGTTTCTTTGGCAGTTTGAAATCTGAATGGATACCCAAGGCTGGCTACCGAAACGAAGATGAGGCTAGTACCGATGTGTTGCGCTACCTGACCCATTATTACAATCGGATCAGGCTGCACAGTCACAACGGATATCGGACTCCGGTAGCAATGGAAGCCTTGGCAGCATGAGAAATGACCTAAACCCTATAACCGTGTCCAGATCGTTTGACCAGAACAACCCTCTCCCCCGTAGGGGAGAGGGGGAAAGGGAGCCGATTTGTATGATTTTCAAGACCTCAGTTCGGCGGGGTTTTGCAGGTCGGCGTAAATTGACCGGGCAACTCGGTCAGTCCCCTCTCCCACTGGGAGAGGGTTAGGGTGAGGGGCCTTCGTGCACCGCATCAATGCACAATGACCCGTGATCGCGCACAGCCGCATCGCCACACGCCTTCCTTGAAACACCGAAAAGACCACTTCCCAAAAACGCGAAAGCCCCGAACTCCGGGGCCTTCGTGTTTCTGATCAGCTTTTTTGTTTCAACAAATTAAAACCTGGCACGCCCCCTGCAATACCTCTGACAGGTGATTCGTTTCACCACCCGTTTCGGGGACCTTGGTACAGGCAGGCCGGGGATTCCCCTCTTTACACCGGGCTCACGGCACAAAGCGGCGAGCCCACCCTTTTGGGATCCTTGGTACAGGCAGGCCGGGGGTTCCCTCTTTACACCGGACCGCCGCCAACAGCGAAGTCCATCCTTTTGGGAACCCTGATACAGGCAGGTCAGGGATTCCCGCTTTTACACCGCCAGCCGAGGTGCCCAGCCCGGCTCTAATCAAGCTTTGGACGTTTGGGTAAATGGTGCAGGGGCTGGTTCTGCCGCCCCGAGTCATATTCCCGTATTTGTGCTTCGAGCCTGTCCAGCATTTTTCCGGGGCTGGGTTCATTGATCAGAATGCCCTTCATCCTTGCCTGTTCGCTTGGCTCAGCCTTCGTATAGATATCCAGAAACCACCACACCCGCCGCTGCAAAAGTGGATGTTCAACGTGAAACTCAGGTGTACGACTCAGCTTCCGGATCCCATTGAGCACGTCACTTGCTGCTCCGCCGAAACTGTCCCAGAGCTTCAGCTTTTCGGATAACTCCAATGGCGGCACGTTGCGCAGCCACAGATTTGCCGAGCGATCATTACTTTCAACTCCCAGCCAGATATCGGTGCCTGTTGTGATACGTGCATGTATCAGCCGGCGGAGCGAAGCCGGATCCGTTATTGGATTGCCGATGAGATTGAAGCCGGCTCTGAGTTCAACGGATTCGGGAATCGACGTAATGCGGTTGTTCGCCAGGTTCAACACTTTCGCGGGAATCTCGCTGGTGATGCCCTCCGGGAAACTGTCTAACCTTGCATTGGAAAGATCCAGCTCCTGTAACGCAGTCATTGCTTTGAGAGAGGGTGCGACAGAAAGCGCATTGTCGCCAAGCTTCAATACTTCCAGCCTCGACGGTCCATTGCCGGCATCAAGCCCGAAAGGGATTCGGCTTATTCCGGTTCCTGTCAGATCCAGCACACGTAACTCAGTCATCCCGGTAACGTCAGGATCCGTTAGCAAAAAATCGTTCAGGTGTTGATCAGGTACCCGAAAGCGCAACGGACCGGGCAAAGCATTCACCCCGGCAACAAGATCTGTCCTCCCCGATGTGTTACCAAGCCTCAACACCTGCAATTCGGTCATGCCGCGCACCGAAAACCCTGCCGGCAACTCACAATCCTGCAGGCTGAGTTCTCTTAAACGCGGGAGTCTTGTCAATTGCTCGGCAAAGCGCGAGTCCATATTGAATCTTGAGTAAGCAAACTCATACATAGAGGCCCCGAAGGTTCTTCTTGTAATTATCTGGCTTGTTACCGTCAGACTTTCAATGTTGGGAAACTGCGCAAAAAACACCTCCGAGTTCAGAGGCGCATTGCCTCTTAACGTAAGAGAAACGACTGAGTTGAACTTCAATGAAAGCAGCTTATCGACTGGCCATAGCGTGAGATTGATATCCAGCTTAAAACCCGATAGCCGCCCATCGCGATAGACCCGCTGATCAGGCTGACCTTGCCATTTGTACAACTGGCGTAGCGTGCCCCACATGGCAAACGCCTCAGTTACCTCATGGGACTGTACAACGTGATTCTGATGTTGCGGGATGCTGATGTGTTTGCTGTCCAGCTGAGGAAGCCCAAGCTGAATACGCTTGAGTTCAAGCTCTGCCACGTCCTTGTCATCGAATCGAGCGATGAAGGCATCCGCGTCCTCGTCAGTCGCTTCCGCAAGCGTCTTTTTGACCTGCGCGCGGGTGGTCGGCTCAACGACCTCACGCTGATGCCAGAGGCCGGTATCGACGTCGCGCAACATCACCGGACCTGGAAGCAGCTCGCTTGGCCGTCGAGCCCGATGCAATCCGGTTTTCTGATCCACTGCGACAAGAACAAATTCGCCATCGGCCACTTAAGCGTAGGTGCGATTGTTAAAAACCCTTAAACCTTCTTCGTTGGCTTGCGGAAGTATCGCCTTGGCGGAGATTACGTAATGATCCAGCGACGACTGAGGTACGGGGACACGCCTCTCGGTGGGAACTGCGTGAACGACGACGGCCGGCGCCGGGTGGACGGCATCAATGTCTGTAGAACTGGATCCCCCGGCTCGCGGCTGCGGATTTTCGGGGAAAAGCCCTGAACCGGAACCTCTACGGCCCGATGGGCCTGGGAGCGGAGCGTCCGCGTCAGCCGGTCGGGTCGGGCTGATCGATGCATCTACTTTCACGGGGGCGCTGCCACCGGTAGGTGGTTTTATTGGCATGTTTTTCGTCCTTGAAAAAGTCGCCCCTGGCATTCGTGCAAGGGACGAAAGTTTTGGCATCCTGCCGATATCCATGAAACGCCGTTATTGTTTATTGCTCGTCGAAACCGATTGCCGGATCAAGCCTCGGACGCTTGGGCAAATGATGCAGAGGCGGATTTTGCCGCCCCGAGTCATATTCCCGGATCTCGGCTTCCAGCCTGTCCAGCATTTTTCCTGGGCTGGTTTCATGGAGCAAAATGTCGTCGAGCCGTGCCTGCTCGCCAGCGCCGCGCCCACGGTAGATTTTCAGGAACCACCAGACGCGCCGTTGCGTTAGCGGATGCTCGACATGAAATTCGGGTGTACGACTCAATCTCCGGATCGCGTCCAGCAGGCCGGGCCGAGAACCGAAGGTGTCCCAGAGCTCCAATTTTTCAGTTAATTCTTTCCCCGGCGGCACATTGCGCAGCCAAAGGTTTGCCGAGCGATCATTACTTTCAACTCCCAGCCAGATATCGGTGCCTGTTTTGATACGTGCATGTATCAGCCGGCGGAGCGAAGCCGGATCCGTTATTGGATTGCCGATGAGATTGAAGCCGGCTCTGAGTTCAACGGATTCGGGAATCGACGTAATGCGGTTGTTCGCCAGGTTCAACACTTTCGCGGGAATCTCGCTGGTGATGCCCTCCGGGAAACTGTCCAACCTTGCATTGGAAAGATCCAGCTCCTGTAGTGCAGTCATTGCTTTGAGTGATGGTGCGACCGACAGCGCATTGTCACCAAGTCTCAATACTTCCAGTCTTGACCGCGCGTTATCTGCACCAAGCCCGCCAGGGAGACGGTTTATTCCGGTTCCTGTCAGATCCAGCACACGCAATTCGGTCATCCGGGTAATGTCAGGCGCCACCAGCAAAGAATTATTCTTATGCAGGTCAAGCACCTGTAAGCGCGAAGGACTGGGCAACCCGGCCACCACGCCAGCAAGATCTGCCATGCCATATGTGTTCCCAAGCCTCAACACTTGCAATTGGGTCATGCCGCTCACCGAAAACCGTGCGGGAAAGTTGCAATCCTGCAGGCTCAGCACTCGTAAACGGGACAGGCCGTTCAATAGCGTCGCAAAGCGCGAATTTATCTCGAGTCGTGATTGAAGTATCTGAAACTGATAACGCCCAGCAGCGTTGTTCCAGGCATGTAGCCCGGTGGCAAACTGCGCGCTTGTTACCGTCAGGCTTTCAATGTTGGGAAACTGCGCAAAAAACACCTCAGGATTCAGCCGCGCATTTCCTCTTAAAGAAAGCTCGACGACTGCTTTGAATTTCAATGAATGCAGCCTCTCGACTGGCCAGAGCATGAGATTCATATCCAGCTTGTACCCCGACAGCTGCCCATCACGATAGACCCGCAGATCAGGCTGACCTTGCCACTTGTACAACTGGCGTAACGTGCCCCACATGTCAATCGCCGCCTGTTTTTCACTACCCCAGGCCTCGCGAGACTGAAAGTGCGGGAACCAGACGTTTTCGCTGCCCAGTTGCGCAAGCCCAAGCTGAATCCGCTTGAGCTCAAGCTCCGCTACGTCCTTGTCATCGTACCGGGCGATAAAATCATCCGCGTGTTGATCGCTCATTTCCGGAAGATAACTTCGGACCTGCGCTCGGGTGGCTGGCTCAACGACCGTACGCGGGTACCAAAAACCGCTAGCGGCATCACGCAGCATTACCGGGCCTGGAAGCAGATCGCTTGGCCGCCGGGCTCGATGCAGTCCCGTCTCCGGATCCACGGCGACAAGCACAAATTCGCCATCGGCCACTTCAGCGTAGGTGCGCTTCTTGAATACCGTTAAACCTTCACTGTTGACTTCTGGAAGAATTGCCCGGGCATTGATTACGTAATCGTCCAGCGCCGGTCCAGGCGCAAGCAAACGCGTTTCAACAGGGGCCGCGTGAATAATGACCGCCGGGGTCGTGCCAGCGGCATCTGCGTCAACAGCGCTGGACGAACCCGGGCGCGGCCGCAGGTCATCGAGGGAGAGTCCTGAACCAAAATCTCTACGGCCCGATGGGCCGGGGAGCGGTGTGCCCACCTCGGCCGGTCGGGTCGGGCTGGTCGATGCATCCACTTTCACGGGGGTGCTGCCACCGGTAGGTGGTTTTACTGGCATGTTGTTCATCCTTGAAAAGGTCGCCCCTGGCAGTCGTGCAAGGGGCGAAGGCTTTCGGCATCCTGCCGGTTTGAAGAGGATCGCACGATAGCGTGTGCAAGCATTTCAAGGAGAGTGGAAAACCAGACAGGCGCAGTGGGAAACGACGTCAGGAAGCGTAGGGGTCTCGAGGAGGACGGCAGGATTTCAATCAGTTCGTTTGCAAACGAATCTCCAGCCGCCAGCGGTCATCGGCCTCACTGCCGAGCCAATTGCCCTGCAGCGGCCGCGCTGCCAGTACCGTCAACAATAACCCACCGTCACTTTTACGAACGCGCCAGTTGACGTCCTTGCCATTGAGCTTGAGCTGGCCTTTCTGCGCCGGACCTTCGGCCTGAAACAACAACGCCACCGTGCCATCGATGATCTCACCGTGCAGCTTCGGCTCGTTGTTGAACCAAACCACCAAACCGCTATCGGTCACTTCTACCTGCTGCAACACGCTCGGATCCGGCGTCGTCAGGCGGCCGATCATCAAACCGATCATCAACCCGACAATCGCCAGCGAACCGATGACTCGCGGGAATAGTTTCGAACGGTTGTCCACAGGCGGCGTAGAATGCCGCTCATCTTTACCTTCGGAGCCGTGCATGTTTCACGTCATCCTTTTTCAACCAGAAATTCCGCCGAATACCGGCAACGTTATCAGGCTGTGCGCCAACAGCGGCTGCCACCTGCATTTGATCGAACCGCTGGGCTTCGAGATGGACGACAAGCGCTTGCGCCGCGCCGGTCTCGACTACCACGAATATGCCACGCTGCAACGTCATGCAGACCTGGCCAGTTGCCTGGAAAGCCTGGGCAACCCGCGATTGTTCGCGTTTACCACCAAGGGTTCGCGGCCTTTCCATGATGCCGCATTCGTGCCCGGCGATGCGTTTCTGTTCGGCCCGGAAAGTCGTGGGCTGCCGGCGGATGTGCTCGACGCCCTGCCTGCCGACCAGCGCCTGCGCCTGCCGATGCGCGAAGGCTGCCGCAGCCTGAACCTGTCCAACACCGTGGCGGTCGCCGTGTACGAAGCGTGGCGCCAGAACGATTTCAAGTAACGCCATAAAACAAATGTGGGAGCGAGCCTGCTCGCGATTACGGCGTGTCAGGCAACATTGATGTGTCTGACAGACCGCTTTCGCGAGCAGGCTCGCTCCCACATGGGGTGTCGCTGAACCGTCTTACTGAACGGTCGGCGTCTCGCCGCTTTCCTGCATGCGCTGCAGCTCTTGCGCGTACAGAGCATCGAAGTTGACCGGGGCCAGCATCAGCGCCGGGAACGAACCACGGGTGACCAGGCTGTCCAGGGTTTCGCGGGCGTACGGGAACAGGATGTTCGGGCAGAACGCACCGAGGGTGTGGCTCATCGAAGCCGCGTCGAGGTTCTTGATCAGGAAAATACCGGCCTGCTGCACTTCAGCAATGAACGCTACTTCTTCACCGTTCTTCACGGTCACCGACAGGGTCAGCACCACTTCGTAGAAGTCGCCTTCCAGTGCTTTCTGACGCGTGTTCAGGTCCAGACCGACCGCCGGATCCCACTGCTGGCGAAAGATTGCCGGGCTTTTCGGGGCTTCGAAGGACAGGTCGCGTACGTAGATGCGCTGCAAGGAGAATTGCGGTGCGGTTTCTTCTTCGCTGGCTGCAGTGTTCTGTTGGTCAGTCATCTCAGATCCTTATCGATCTTGGGTCTTTTAGGGAGTGCTGTACGTGGGTGCAGCCGTTCAGGCCTTGAGCAGCGCGTCGAGCTTGCCGGCGCGCTCCAAAGCATACAAATCATCACAACCGCCGATGTGCTTTGCGCCGATCCAGATCTGCGGCACGGACGTGCGCCCGGCTTTCTGGGTCATTTCGGCACGCAGCTGCGGCTTGCCATCGACCTTGATCTCTTCGAAGGCCACACCTTTGCTGGCGAGCAGGTGCTTGGCGCGCGAGCAGTAAGGGCAGTAGTCGCTGGAGTAGACGATGACTTTGTTCATGTCATTTCACCAGCGGCAGGTTGTCGCCCTTCCAGCTGGAAATCCCGCCGGACAGTTTGGCGGCGGTGAAGCCGGATTTCATCAGCTCGCGGGCGTGGGTGCCGGCGGTCTGACCGAGGGCATCGACCAGAATGATGGTCTTGGCCTTGTGCTTTTCCAGCTCGCCGACGCGGGCCGCCAGTTTGTCTTGAGGGATGTTCACCGCGCCAACGATGTGGCCAGCGGCATAATCCTTGGCCGGACGGATGTCCACCACCACGCCTGCATCTTTATTGACCAGTGCGGTCAGCTCGCCGGTGCTCAGGCTTTTACCGCCGCCCTGCATCGTGTGTGCCAGCAACAGAGCCAGCAGTACGACGAAGATACCGACAAGAATGTAGTGGTTAGTGGCAAATTCAATCAGGTGAGCAACCATCGAAGGAGGTTCCAGGGCGTTAAAATGTCGGCCAGTATACACAGCCACTATGGTCGGCCAAACCCCGTCCGGCGGTGACGCGGTCGGAACTTCGCTTTAAACTCCAACTCCGTTTTCCATCGCCCTCTTCTTTATCAGCCACGAGTGGATTCCATGACGACTACGCCCAAACCTTTGGTCCTGATGATTCTCGACGGCTTCGGTCACAGCGACAGCCCCGAATCCAATGCCGTGTTCGCGGCGAAGAAACCTGTGCTGGATCGTCTGTGGGCTACCGTGCCGAACGGCTTGATCTCGGGCAGTGGCATGGACGTCGGTCTGCCGGACGGGCAGATGGGCAACTCCGAAGTCGGCCACATGAACCTCGGCGCCGGGCGCGTGGTGTATCAGGACTTCACCCGTGTGACCAAAGCGATCCGCGACGGCGAGTTCTTCGAGAACCCGACTATCTGCGCCGCTGTGGATAAAGCCGTAGCCGCCGGCAAAGCCGTGCACTTCATGGGCCTGCTGTCCGATGGCGGCGTGCACAGCCACCAGGACCATCTGATCGCCATGGCCGAACTCGCCTTCAAGCGCGGCGCGGAAAAAATCTACCTGCATGCCTTCCTTGATGGTCGTGACACACCGCCAAAAAGCGCTGCTTCGTCGATCGAACTGCTCGACGCGACTTTCCAGGCACTCGGCAAGGGCCGTATCGCCAGCATCATCGGCCGCTACTTCGCCATGGACCGTGACAACCGTTGGGACCGTGTCGCTCAGGCCTACAACCTGATCGTCGACGGCAACGGCGAGTTCAACGCCGCCACCGCTCAGGAAGGCCTCGAAGCCGCCTATGCCCGTGGCGAAAGCGACGAATTCGTCAAAGCCACTTCCATCGGCGAGCCGGTGAAGGTCGAAGACGGCGATGCCGTGGTGTTCATGAACTTCCGTGCCGACCGCGCCCGCGAGCTGACCCGGGTGTTCGTCGAAGACGATTTCAAGGAATTCGAGCGCGCCCGTCAGCCGAAGCTGGCCGGTTTCGTCATGCTGACCCAGTACGCTGCCAGCATTCCGGCACCATCGGCCTTCGCCGCCGGCAGCCTGGAAAACGTTCTCGGCGATTACCTGGCGAAAAACGGCAAGACCCAACTGCGCATCGCCGAAACCGAGAAATACGCCCACGTGACCTTCTTCTTCTCCGGCGGTCGCGAAGAACCGTTCCCGGGCGAAGAGCGCATCCTGATCCCGTCGCCGAAAGTCGCTACTTACGATTTGCAGCCGGAAATGAGCGCGCCTGAAGTCACCGACCGCATCGTCGACGCTATCGAAAATGAGCGTTACGACGTGATTATCGTCAACTACGCCAACGGCGACATGGTCGGCCACAGCGGTGTGTTCGACGCCGCGGTGAAAGCGGTCGAGTGCCTGGACACCTGCGTCGGTCGCATCGTTGAAGCGCTGGAAAAAGTCGGCGGCGAAGCCTTGATCACTGCCGACCACGGCAACGTCGAAAAAATGGCCGATGAAGAAACCCACCAAGCGCACACCGCGCATACCACCGAGCCGGTGCCGTTCATCTATGTCGGCAAACGCAACCTGAAGGTGCGCGAAGGCGGCGTGCTGGCGGACGTGGCACCGACCATGCTGATGCTGCTGGGTCTGGAAAAACCGGCGGAGATGACCGGGACTTCGATCCTCGTCTGACCAGAATCCAGAAAACACCGCAAAACCCTGTAGGAGTGAGCCTGCTCGCGATAGCCATCTGACAGTCAATTCCTCTGTTGAATGTGAGTACGTCATCGCGAGCAGGCTCACTCCTACACTGGTTTGCGGTGTTTTCCTGTCCAGTTATCACACAGCCCCAATTGGGCGTTTTTTTTGCAGCCTCGGGCGGGCATACTAGGCCGTCCCTTACCCTGGTGCCGCCCGCCCCTATGCTTCGCGTCCTGATCGCCCTTGCTCTGACCTGTCTGCTCCAGCCGGCCTTCGCCGACGAGCGCGCGCAAACCCAACAGCAGTTGGACGCCACGCGTCAGGATATTGCCGAGTTGAAGAAGCTCCTGGGCAAGCTGCAGGAAGAAAAGTCCGGCGTGCAGAAGGAGCTCAAGGGCACTGAAACCGAGATGGGCAAGCTGCAGAAACAGGTCGATGCGCTGCAGAAAGAACTGCAGAAAAGCGAATCCGAGCTGCAGCGGCTCGATGCAGAGAAAAAAAAACTCCAGAGCGCGCGCACTGAACAGCAGCGACTGATCGCCATTCAGGCCCGAGCGGCCTATCAGAACGGTCGCCAGGAATACCTCAAGCTGCTGCTCAACCAGCAGAATCCCGAGAAATTCGCCCGCACCCTCACCTATTACGACTACCTGAGCCAGGCACGCCTGGAGCAGTTGAAGAACTTCAACGAAACCCTGCGCCAACTGGCCAATGTCGAAAAAGACATCGGTCTGCAGCAGGCGCAGTTGCTGGTACAGAAAAGCGACCTCGACACCCAGCGCGAAGCACTCGAAAAAGTCCGCAAGGAGCGTCAGCAGGTTCTCGCCAGACTCAATGACGACGTGAAGGCCCGCGACCAGAAACTGGCCGCCCGCGAGCAGGATCAGGCAGACCTGTCTAAAGTCCTTAAAACCATTGAAGAAACCCTCGCCCGTCAGGCTCGTGAGGCAGAAGAAGCGCGGCAGAAAGCGCTGATCGCCCAGCAGGAAGCGGAAAAAAAGCGTTTGCGTGAGGCGCAGGCTGAAAACAGCGACGCCCCACGAAAACCCGTCAGATCAAGCCCCGGCGCGCTGGTATCGAGCAGCGGCGAAACGTTTGGCGGGCCTTTTGGCGCAACCCGGGGAAAACTTCCGTGGCCGGTTGATGGTCGATTACTCGCACGCTTCGGTGAAAGCCGCGGCGACGATGCCCGCACCAAGTGGGATGGCGTGATGATCAGCGCCTCCGCCGGCAGCCAGGTGCATGCCGTACATGGTGGGCGCGTGGTGTTTGCCGACTGGCTGCGCGGTGCCGGGTTGCTGGTGATCCTCGATCACGGCAACGGTTTTCTGAGTCTTTACGGTCACAACCAGACGCTGCTCAAGTCGGCGGGTGATGTGGTCAAGGCTGGCGAGTCGATTTCCACTGTCGGTAACAGTGGCGGTCAGGACACGCCAGCGCTGTATTTCGCAATTCGTCAGCAGGGTCACCCGAGTGATCCGGCGCAATGGTGTCGTGCGCAAGGATAAGCACGTTACCTAATTCAGGAGTTCGTTCGACATGCTGCATTTGTCCCGCCTTACCTCGCTGGCCCTGACGATCGCCCTGGTGATCGGCGCGCCTCTGGCGTTCGCCGCGCAACCGGCCCCGACCGTCGCTCCGGCAGGCACTGCCGCGACCGCCAAGGCGCCGTTGCCGCTGGAAGAGTTGCGCACCTTCGCCGAGGTCATGGACCGGATCAAAGCCGCGTACGTCGAACCTGTGGACGACAAGACCCTGCTGGAAAACGCGATCAAGGGCATGCTCAGCAACCTCGATCCGCACTCGGCCTACCTTGGCCCGGAAGACTTCACCGAACTGCAGGAAAGCACCAGCGGTGAGTTCGGCGGCCTGGGCATCGAAGTCGGTGCTGAAGACGGCTTCATCAAGGTCGTCTCGCCAATCGATGACACCCCGGCATCCAAGGCCGGCATTCAGGCCGGTGACTTCATCGTCAAGATCAACGGCCAGCCAACCCGCGGCCAGACCATGACCGAAGCCGTCGACAAGATGCGCGGCAAGATCGGCCAGAAAATCACCCTGACTCTGGTTCGCGACGGCGGCACGCCATTCGACGTGACCCTGGCGCGTGCGGTGATTCAGGTGAAGAGCGTCAAGGCGCAGTTGCTGGAATCGGGCTACGGCTACATCCGCATTACCCAGTTCCAGGTCAAGACCGGCGAAGAAGTCTCCAAGGCGCTGGCCAAGCTGCGCAAGGACAACGGCAAGAAGCTCAACGGCATCATTCTCGACCTGCGCAACAACCCGGGCGGCGTGCTGCAATCGGCGGTTGAAGTGGTCGACCATTTCATCACCAAGGGCCTGATCGTCTACACCAAGGGGCGCATCGCCAATTCCGAGCTGCGCTTCTCCGCCACCGGCAAGGATGAAAGCGAAGCGGTACCGATGGTGGTGCTGATCAACGGTGGCAGCGCCTCGGCTTCGGAAATCGTCGCCGGCGCCCTGCAGGACCAGAAACGCGCCGTGGTCATGGGCACCACCAGCTTCGGCAAGGGCTCGGTGCAAACCGTTCTGCCGCTGAACAATGATCGCGCGCTGAAGATCACCACCGCGCTGTACTTCACGCCCAATGGCCGCTCGATTCAGGCCCAGGGCATCGTCCCGGACATTGAAGTGCGCCGCGCGAAGATCACCAACGAAGCCGACAGCGAGTACTTCAAGGAAGCGGACCTGCAAGGTCACCTGGGCAACGGCAACGGCGGCGCCGACAAGCCGAGTGGTTCGGCTGGCAAGGCCAAAGCGATGCCGCAGGATGACGATTACCAGTTGGCCCAGGCCCTGAGCCTGCTCAAAGGCCTGAGCATCACCTCCGGCCGTTGAGGATGTTGCTGCGTTCACTTTGCATTCTGTTGTGCTGTCTGGCGGGTTTTGCGCAAGCAGAGCCCGCCAGCTCCTCGCCGCACAAAGCCTACCTGACGCTGATCATCGACGACCTGGGGCAGAACCTGCCTCGGGATCGTCGCGTGCTCGCCTTGCCCGGTCCGGTCACAGCGGCGATCATGCCCGATACCCCGCACGCCACCGAGTTTGCGCGCGAAGCCCATCGCGCCGGGAAGATCGTCATTCTGCACATGCCGATGGATCCGGCCACCGGCCCCTACGCCTGGCACCCCGAACTGCCCATCGAAGAACTGCAGAAACGTCTGAATGCCGCGTTCGAAAAAGTCCCGTTCACCGCCGGCATCAATAACCACATGGGCAGCCGCATGACCGCGCAACCGGTGGCGATGGCGTGGTTGATGGGTGAGTTGCAGCGTCGTCACAAATTCTTCGTTGACAGCCGCACCAGTGCGCAGACCGTGGCGGCGCAGCAGGCGCAGAAGATCGATCTGGCCAGCGTTTCCCGAGATGTGTTTCTCGATGACGAGCGCACCGAAGCGGCCATTGCCACCCAGCTACAGACCGCGATCGCCTTGGCGCACAAACAGGGTTCGGCGGTGATGATCGGCCATCCGTACCCGCAGACCCTGGCGGTACTGGAGCGCGAGTTGCCCAAGCTCAAAGCGCAGGGCATCGACTGGATCGATATCCGGCAGATGATCAGCGTACGCAGCAACCGCGCTATGGCCGGCCATGGCAAGGACGGCGTCTACCGGTAAAACCCTGTGACGCTGGCACATACATAGTTACCACCCGATAACCGTCCCCGTCTCCGATAGTGCGACCTGCAACAGGTCGCGACGCCCTTGCGTCGCCTTACAACTATCAGGAATTGCAATGCCTACTCATGAGACTGCCGCTTTGCCAACCGGGCAAATGCAACCCATCCGAAACGACAACTTGCTGATCAGCTTCACGACGGAGTTTCTGCGCATCTGGGACACCGTTGGCTCCCGAGTGAAACCGGCGGCCTTCTGGCGGCCCACGCCACCAGCCGATGTGCTGCCGGGTTATTTCCCGTTGGGCGACGTGGCGATTGATGACCATGACAACATTAATGACAGGCATGCGGTGGCCGTGGTTTGCGAAGCGGCGACACCCAGTGCAGACCCCGCAAAAGGCAGCGCGTTGCGCCGGCCTGACGACTACGAACTGATCTGGCAAGACACAGGTTCAGGTTCGAAAAAGGACGGGGCGATCTGGCGACCCATTCCTCCGCAAGGGTACGTAGCGCTCGGTTCGGTTTGCTCCGACGGTCACGGAAAGCCTTCCTTGAATGCTGTCCGTTGCGTCCGTGCCGACCTCTTGATTGCTTCTGGCCTCAACGTACCGGTGTGGACAGACAAGGGCAGTGGGGCCCGACAAAGCATCAGCACGTGGAGTGCCATTCCGCCTTCGGCGCCTGCGGATGAAATCCATCTGGCGCCAGGCACCTTCGTCGGCGTCAACGGTTATTCCAAACCCGCCAATTTCAACCTTTATTCCCTGCGTATCCCGATTGTGATTGACGTCAATGCGCGCCCCGCCGCGCCAGTCCTTGTCGATGTAACACCAGCCACCCTGCAGGCGCCCGAGCAACCTGCTTACAGCGCTCGACTGCCATGGTTCATCGTAAAAGACCCACAGCTCACCCGACGCCAACAGTTCCATCAGTCACCTGAGTATCTGCTTCAGCGCACGGATCACTATCAGCTCGTTGGCCATTGCCACAACACGGAAAACAACAACAAGACTGTGCGCTGGGTCGCACCCCGCCTGCAGCAAAACAACCGACTGCGCCTGTTCAGCAATGCCACTTTGATCGAGTTCGGCGCACAGTGGCAAAGCAACCTGTCGCAACCCTTTCTGTTTTCGGCGCGGTTGAACAATGACTTTACCCACTGTGAAACACACTCGAACGAATGGCTCAACCCGGCACCCATCGATGTCGCGGCTATCGTCGCCGGCAACAGCTCGATGGCGGTGTATCTGACTCAAAGTGACTATAAGCTGCTTCGCGCGGACGGCACACAGATCGGCAGCACCGTCAGCTACACCGATGGCAGGAACCTGCACTTCAGCGTGTACACACCACCGCAACCGAACGCGACAGACCTGCCTGCTGAGGCCTCGCACACGCAAAGCGCGACAGTCGATCACGAAGCGGATAACGAAGTCGCAGCGTTGCCGGCAAGCACAGAGTTGCCAGTGGTTACAGATAGCGTCCCATGATCTCGTCGACAACACCGTCCTTGCGCATCTGATCAAGCGCAGCCTGCAACCTGGCAACGACTGTATCCGGCACATCCTTGTTCAGCGCCAGGTACAACTCGGCGCTGTTGAAGCGCAGCACAGTCTTCAGGCCAGTCACGCCATCCTGCCGGGCCAGATAACGGCCGGCAGGATCACCCGTGGCCCACAGATCGATCTGGCCGTTGAGCAGTTTCTTCGCATTGTCCTGATCGCGCAGCACCACCACCGGCTTGAGGCCTTGCTTGGTCAGCGTCTCGGCAATCGCGTCGCCCTTGTAGGCACCGATCTTGTATTTGCGTGCATCGTTGAGGGTTTCAAGGGTGATCTTGCTGTCAGCCTTGGCCAGCAGGATCCAGTCATCGGGACCGATCGGTCCGACCCATTTGAACAGTCTTTCGCGATCGGGCAGGCGCGCCATGACGAAGGCCCCATAACCGGGATTTTCCAGCGCGAGTTTGTAGACACGCTCCCAAGGGAAACGCAGGGTCAGACTGTACGTTAGGCCGGCGCGCTGGAACATCTCGCGAACGATGTCGGTGGCAATGCCGTTGATGTTTTCGCCCTGAGCGAAATTCTTGCCGTTCTTCGCCATGTTGTACGGCGGGAAGTTTTCGGTGAGCAGCACCAGATCGGTGTCGGGACTGTTTTGCGCCCGGGCATTGCTGATGAACAACAATGAGGCGCTGGCGAGAACAACAAGCAGGCGTTTGATCATGTCGGGCTACCGGAATCCATGGCGTGCCCAAGAGTGCCTTGGGCGCGCCATGCTGTCCACTGGCCTGTACGCTTTAGCGCATGACGATGCCGCGATGCGCCATGTAGGCCTTGGCTTCCTGCACGGTGTATTCGCCGAAGTGGAAAATACTCGCTGCCAGTACCGCGCTGGCGTGCCCTTCGAGGATGCCATCGGCCAGATGCTGCAAGTTGCCGACACCGCCGGAAGCGATCACCGGAATGCCCAGCGCATCGCTGATGGCGCGGGTAACGCCGAGATCGAAGCCGTTTTTCATGCCGTCCTGATCCATGCTGGTCAGGAGGATTTCGCCGGCACCGAGGCCTTCCATTTTCTTCGCCCACTCGACTGCATCGAGGCCGGTCGGCTTGCGCCCGCCGTGGGTGAAGATCTCCCAGCGCGGGGTTTCGCCCGGGCCGGAAACCTTCTTGGCGTCAATGGCGACGACGATGCACTGCGAGCCGAAATGCTGCGCGGCTTCACCTACGAACTCCGGGTTGAACACGGCAGCGGTGTTGATCGACACCTTGTCCGCGCCAGCATTGAGCAGGTTGCGGATGTCCTGCACGGTGCGCACGCCACCGCCGACGGTCAGCGGAATGAACACCTGGCTGGCCATGCGCTCGACGGTATGCAGCGTGGTGTCGCGGCCATCGACGCTGGCGGTGATGTCGAGAAAGGTAATTTCGTCGGCACCCTGCTCGTCGTAGCGACGGGCGATTTCCACCGGGTCACCGGCGTCACGGATGTTCTCGAACTTCACACCTTTGACGACCCGGCCGTTGTCCACGTCCAGGCAAGGGATGATGCGTTTGGCTAACGCCATAAGACTTAATCTCCGATTAAGAAGCTTCAAGCTTCAAGCTGCAAGAAAGGGCGGATTGCGGTCGCGCTTCTAACTTGCAGCTCGCAGCTTGAAGCTGCTTTTATCTGGTCGCGTAGCTATCGCAGAAAGCCTGGGCTTCTGCCACATCCAGCGTGCCCTCATAAATCGCGCGACCCGTGATCGCGCCGATGATGCCCGGCGCCTTGGCGTCGAGCAGCGACTTGATGTCACCCAGATTGTGGATGCCGCCGGAAGCGATCACCGGAATCTTCGTCGCAGCGGCCAGAGCAGCGGTGAACGGTACGTTGCAGCCCTGCATCATGCCGTCTTTGGCGATGTCGGTATAAACAATCGACGACACGCCGTCGGCTTCGAACTGCCTGGCCAGATCGATCACCTGTACGGTGCTGATTTCAGCCCAGCCATCGGTGGCGACGAAACCGTCTTTGGCATCCAGACCGACGATGATCTTGCCCGGAAAGGCGCGGCAGGCCTCAGCAACGAACGCCGGATCCTTTACGGCTTTGGTGCCGATGATCACGAAGCTCACGCCGGCCTTGACGTAATGCTCAATGGTTTCCAGCGAGCGGATGCCGCCACCGATCTGGATCGGCAGGGTCGGGTAGCGCTTGGCGATCGCGGTGACCACTTCGCCGTTGACCGGCTGGCCCTCGAACGCGCCGTTGAGGTCGACCAGATGCAGACGGCGGCAACCGCCCTCCACCCACTTGGCAGCCATGCTCACCGGGTCATCGGAGAACACCGTGGAATCTTCCATGCGGCCCTGGCGCAGACGTACGCAGGCACCGTCTTTGAGATCGATAGCGGGGATAATCAGCATGCTTTTTCCTTCGTCAAAAGAGCGGCAAGCTGCAAGCCATAAGCTGCAAGCGCGCACGCGCGTCTATCTCTTGCAGCTCGCAGCTTGACGCTTGCCGCTGCTCTTAATTTTTTTCGAGCGCCCACAGGTCGCTTTCGATGCTTTCAAACCGCTCCTTGAGGTGGGTCTGCACATCGAAAATCGCCCTGTTGTAATAGTGCGGAGCAATTTCGCGGGTAAACAGCTCAAGAATTTCCGCCGCTTCGAACGAACCCAGGTCCAGTTCGAAACGGTCTTCCATGAACCGCTGAATCTTGCGATTGGCCTCGCTCTCCTGCTCGGGAGTGAGGGTCAGGATCGGCGGTTTGGACTTCTTGCCAGCCATTTACCAGCGACCGTCCCATGCGGCGAAGTTCTGCAGCAATTGCAGGCCGTGGGTATGGCTCTTCTCCGGGTGGAACTGCACGGCGAAGCGCGAGCCATCGGCCAGCGCTGCGGCGAAATCGACACCGTAATGACCGCTGCCCACCACCTGCCGCCCATTGGCGGCGGCGATGTAGTAGCTGTGCACGAAGTAGAAACGCGCCAGATCCGGGATGTCGTGCCACAGCGGGTGACTGATATTCTGCTTCACCTCATTCCAGCCCATGTGCGGGACCTTCAGGTGCTCGCCGTCTTCGTGCAGGTCCTTGCCGAAGAACTTCACCGCGCCCGGGAACAGGCCGATGCAGTCAACGCCATCATTCTCTTCGCTGCTGTCGAGCAAGGCTTGCATGCCGACGCAGATGCCGAGGAATGGCCGATCCTGGCTGACCTCACGGACCAGCGAATCGAAGCCGAGCCGACGGATCTCCGCCATGCAATCGCGAATCGCGCCAACGCCGGGGAATACCACGCGGTCGGCTTCACGAATCACGTTCGCATCGCTGGTGATCAGCACCTTGCCGGCGCCGACGTGCTCCAGCGCCTTGGCCACTGAGTGCAGGTTGCCCATGCCGTAGTCGATAACTGCAACCGTCTGCATTACAGCACGCCTTTGGTCGATGGCATTTGCCCGGCCATGCGTTCGTCCAGCTCGACGGCCATGCGCAGCGCGCGGCCGAATGCCTTGAACACGGTTTCGATCTGGTGGTGAGTGTTGGTGCCGCGCAGGTTGTCGATGTGCACACTGACCAGCGCGTGGTTGACGAAGCCCTGGAAGAATTCCTGGAACAGGTCAACGTCGAAGCCACCGACGGTGGCGCGGGTGTACGGCACGTGCATCTGCAGGCCCGGGCGACCGGAGAAATCGATCACCACGCGCGACAGCGCTTCATCGAGCGGCACGTAGGCATGGCCGTAGCGACGGATGCCTTTCTTGTCGCCGATGGCTTTGGCGAAGGCCTGGCCGAGGGTGATACCGACGTCTTCCACCGTATGGTGGTCGTCGATATGCAGATCGCCCTTGCATTCGATATCCAGATCGATCAACCCGTGACGGGCGATCTGATCCAGCATGTGCTCAAGAAAAGGAACGCCGATATCGAATCGGGCCTTTCCGGTGCCATCAAGGTTGATCGAGGCTTTGATCTGGGTTTCCAGAGTGTCGCGCTCGACAGACGCCTTACGTTCGGCCATCACCAGCTCCGCAAAATCATTGGGCGAAAAAGGCAGCCATTATAGGCACGCGAGGCGCAAACAGAAACACGAGAGGAGAGATGCCTGACGGATAGAACGCCCGGCTGTCGCGGGTAGACATGTCCATACAAGCCATTACAGACACGCCAAAAACAACTGTAGGAGTGAGCCTGCTCGCGATGAGGACCTGGCAATCAACATTTCTGTGACTGTCAGACCGCTATCGCGAGCAGGCTCACTCCTACAGGGGTACTGCCTTTTTACTTAGTGAAACAGTACCGCCGTTTTCTGCAGGGTCACCCACACACCCCACGCCAACGGAATACCCACCACCAGCCAGGCAGCGATTGCCAGAGGTTTGGTGCCCGGCGCCGCTTTCCACTCCAGAACGGTGCTGGCATCAGCACCCTTGTCGTGGCCCAGCGCCTGTTCGGCAGCCAGTTCAGCGTCGGTCATGAAGTACTTGTCAGCGACTGGGCGCACCATCAGGTTGCACAGGAAGCCCAGCACCAGCAGGCCGGCGAGGATGTACAGAGTGATGTCGTAGGCAGCTGCGCGTTCCACGCCGATGCTCAACTGATATTCACGCAGGTAGTTCACCAGCACCGGACCGAGCACACCGGCAGCAGCCCAGGCAGTCAGCAGACGACCGTGGATCGCACCGACCATCTGCGTACCGAACAGGTCGGCCAGATAAGCCGGCACCGTGGCAAAACCACCGCCGTACATCGACAGGATGATGCAGAACGCCGCCACGAACAGCGCAACGTTGCCCAAGTGACCCAGGTTCGGAATCAGTGCGTACAGGGCAAAACCCAAGGCGAAGAACACGAAATAGGTGTTTTTGCGGCCCAGGTAATCCGAGAACGAGGCCCAGAAGAAGCGGCCACCGATGTTGAACAGGCTCAGCAGACCGGTGAAGCCCGCCGCGATCGCCGCGATCGAAGCCAGTTGGCCGGCGTCGAGTTGACCGAACGGCACGTCAACGCCCAGCAACTTGCCGCCAAACACTTCCTGCAACAGTGGCGAAGCCATGCCGAGGATGCCGATACCCGCCGAAACGTTCAGGCACAGCACCAGCCAGACCAGACGGAATTGCGGAGTTTTCCACGCTACGTTCACATGGACGTGACGGTTGGTGATCATCGCGTTCGAAGCTTTCTTCGCCGGAGCGGTCCAGCCTTCAGGCTTCCAGCCGGTTGGCGGCACGCGGTAGGACAATGCGCCACCGATCATGAACACGAAGTAGATGGCCGCCATGGCCACGAAGCTTTGCCATACGCCCACGCCTTCTGGCGAAGCGAAGTGGCTCATCAGCGCAGTCGCCAACGGCGCACCGACCATCGCGCCGCCACCGAAACCCATGATCGCCATGCCGGTCGCCATGCCGCGCTTGTCCGGGAACCACTTGATCAGGGTCGATACCGGCGAGATATAGCCCAGGCCCAGACCGATGCCGCCGATCACGCCCGAGCCGATCCACATCAGCCAGATCTGGTGGGTATAGATACCCAGCGCGGAAATCAGCAGACCGCCACACCAGCACAGCGCCGACACCACGCCCGCTTTACGAGGACCGGCGTGTTCCAGCCAGCCACCCCAGATCGCTGCCGAGCAGCCGAGGAAGATGAAGAACAGCGTGTAGATCCAGCCGAGCATGGAGATCGGCCAGTCGCAGTTCGACGAAAATACCTGTGCGATGAAGCTCATGTCCGGCGCGCAAGCCATCGGTGCGGTAACGCCCAGTGCCTTGGACAGCGGCAACCAGAACACCGAGAAGCCGTAGGCCATGCCGATGCACAGGTGAATGGCCAAAGCGGCCGGTGGAACCAGCCAGCGGTTGAAACCGGGCTTGGCGATGATGCGTTCCTTGGACAGGAACGCAGGCTGGTCGGCTTTGAGGCCGTCCGCCGTGATGCTCGTGCTCATTGTGTATCCCCCAATTGTCAGTATGGTTCGCCAGCCACTGCTCACCCTCGGCCTTATGCACGCAGGCATGACCGTTTTTTTAGGTGAAGCTCCTTGATGGCGCGACGTTAAGTCGCAGACGGGCGGACGAACTGGCGAAGGTTACCATTCTCAGGTGACAGAAAAACCAAACTGATATCACCTTTTTTCAAGTCATCTGTTCTCGTACGACTCGGGAAGCCGCCAACCCCGCGTCTGCAAAGGCACCACGCCGTTTGCTACTTGTCCCATTTATGCGTGCGAAAAGTTACCCGTCGCCTTGGCGGGGCTGAACGACTGGTGAACCAAGCGCAAAAAATGGCGTCGCAAGCGGGGGCCGGATTGCGCCCTCTGGCGCCCGCCGGGCATCCTCAAGCGCAGGCACCGGTGGCGAAGTTGCAGGTGCCACCGCCGACCCTCGGCAGATGACGCCACACCGAACCGGGTGCTTGCAGCGCTATACTCCCCGGCCAAATGACGAATTCGACTAACTACAAGGACTCGCCCATGAAAGCGTTCGGCAAAATCCTGGGTCTGGTACTTCTCGGGCTGTTGCTGATCATTGTGGCGGCAGGTTTTGCCCTGACCCACCTCTTCGATCCCAACGACTACAAAGACGAGATCCGCCAGATAGCCCGCGACAAGGCCCACATCGAGCTGACGCTCAATGGCGATATCGGCTGGAGCCTGTTCCCGTGGCTCGGCCTGGAACTGCACGAAGCCAGCGTCGCCACCCTGGCCAAACCCGCCGAACCGTTTGCCGATTTGCAGATGCTCGGTCTGTCCGTCCGCGTCCTGCCGTTGTTGCGCCGTGAAGTGCAGATGAGCGATGTGCGCGTCGAAGGCCTCAACCTGCGCCTGAACCGTGACAAGAACGGCCACGGCAACTGGGAAGATATCGGCAAGGTGCCTGTGGCGCCCGGCTCGACGCCACCCGTCACACCGGGCACGACTGCCAGCGAGCCGACCGTCGCCGTGGAAAAACCGGCGCAGCCGATCCGCCTCGACATCGACAGCCTGACCGTCAACAACGCCCGCGTTGAATACACCGATGAGCTGACCGGCAAGCAGTTCAGCGCCGAAAGCATTCAGCTGAGCACCGGCCCGGTGCACGACTCGACCAACATCCCGGTGAAGGCCACCGCGTTCCTCGGCACCAATCAACCGGTGTTGCGCGTGCGCACCGAGCTCAACGGCGAATTGCGCTTCGAGCGCGCGCTGCAACGCTACAAATTCGAAGACCTGAAGCTGACCGGCGAACTCGCTGGCGATCCGCTGCAAGGCAAGACCATGACTTTCTCCGCCCAGGGCCAGTTGTTGCTGGACAAGGCAGCGAACGTCGCCGAATGGACCGGCATCAAGATTTCCGCCAACCAGTTGCGTGCCCTGGGTGAGCTGAAAGCCAACGACCTCGACAAGACGCCGCAGATCAGCGGCGGCATTTCCATCGCCCAGTTCGATCTGGCGAAATTCGTCGACAGCATCGGCCAGACACTGCCGGCGATGGGCGAAGGCAGCCTGAGCAAAGTTGAACTGGTCAGCCGCGTCGCCGCCACGCCGACCAGCCTGTCGTTCGACAACATCAACCTGAAACTCGATGACAGCAGCTTCAGCGGCCGCATCGCCATCGAGGATTTCGCCAAACAGTCGCTGCGCGCCATTCTCAAGGCCGACACATTCAACGTCGACCGCTACCTGCCCCCGAAATCGGCCCAGGCCAACAGCGCCACGCAAACGCGTCAGGCCGAAGTCGCCAGCACCGAGGCCGGCGCGGTGGCAGGCACCACGCCGCTGCCGGACAAACCGAGCAAAACCGCCTGGAGCACCGAGCGCCTGCTGCCGGTGGAACGCCTGGCGAAACTGGACGTAGATGCCGACCTCACTTTCGGCCAGCTGACTCTCGACAAACTGCCGATCCAGAACGCCGCGCTCAAAGCCACCGGCCAGGGTGGCTTGCTGACGCTGACTAACCTGAGCGGTGATCTGTACAACGGCGGCTTCGTCGCCAACGGCACCCTCGACGTGCGCCCAAGCGCGCCGGTGCTGAACCTGCAGACCCGCCTCAATCGCGTGCCGGCGGAAAAAATCATCGAAAGCCAGGGCAAGAATCCCCCGGTCAAAGGTCTGGTAACGCTGACCAGCAGCCTCACCGGCAGCGGCAATAGCCAACAGGCGCTGATCGATACGCTCAACGGCAACGCCAGCTTCGTCATCAACAACGGCGTGCTGCTCAACGCCAATCTTGAACAGCAATTGTGCAAAGGCATCGCCACCCTCAATCGCAAGACCCTCAGTGGCGAGCCGCGCGGCAAGGACACACCGTTCGAAGAGCTCAAGGGCAACCTGACCGTGCGCAACGGCGTCGCCAGCAACCCGGACCTGAAAGTGCGCATCCCCGGCATGACCGTCAACGGTGACGGCGATATCGACCTGCGCGTTTTGGGCATGGATTACCGCGTCGGCATCATCGTCGAGGGCGACACCAGCGCCATGCCCGACCCGGCCTGTCAGGTCGGCGAGAAGTTCGTCGGCATCGAGTGGCCGCTGCGCTGCCGTGGCCCGCTGGAACTGGGGGCCAAGGCCTGCCGCGTCGACAATGACCGTCTCGGTCAGGTCGCCAGCAAAATGGCCGGCAACAAACTGAGCGAGAAGATCGACCAGAAACTGGGGGACAAAGTCAGCCCGGAACTGAAAAACGCATTGAAGGGGCTGTTCAAGCGATGACAGCGGAGCAGTTTTCCACGGCGGTGCTGGAGTGGTTCGACCGCCATGGCCGCCACGATTTGCCGTGGCAGCAGGACATCAACCCGTACCGGGTGTGGGTGTCCGAGATCATGTTGCAGCAGACCCAGGTCAGCACCGTGCTCAATTACTTCGAGCGTTTCATGGCAGCGCTGCCGACGGTCGAAGCGCTGGCTGAAGCGCCGGAAGACGAGGTGCTGCACCTGTGGACCGGGCTGGGTTACTACACTCGCGCACGCAATCTGCAGAAGACCGCGAAGATCGTCGTCAGCCAGTACGGTGGCGAATTCCCGCGGGACGTGGAAAAACTCACCGAGCTACCGGGGATCGGTCTGTCCACCGCCGGCGCGATCGCCAGCATCAGCATGGGCCTGCGCGCGCCGATCCTCGACGGCAACGTCAAACGCGTGCTGGCGCGCTTCACGGCGCAAGAGGGCTACCCCGGCGAACCGAAGGTCGCCAGACAGCTGTGGGCCAACGCCGAGCGGTTCACCCCGCACGACCGGGTCAACGCCTACACCCAGGCGATGATGGATCTCGGCGCTACACTCTGCACGCGCAGCAAGCCGAGTTGCCTGCTGTGTCCGCTCAAGCGCGGCTGTGAAGCGCACATGCTTGGCCTGGAAACCCGCTACCCAATTCCCAAGCCGCGCAAGGCCATTCCGCAGAAACGCACGCTGATGCCGATGCTGGCCAATGGCGAAGGCGCAATTCTGCTTTACCGCCGCCCGTCGACGGGCCTGTGGGGCGGTCTGTGGAGCCTGCCGGAACTGGATGATCTGGAAGACCTGCAGCATCTGGCCGATCAGCACTCGCTGACCATGGGTCAGCAGCAAGCGCTGCCGAGCCTGGTTCACACGTTCAGCCATTTCCAGTTGTCCATCGAACCGTGGCTGGTTCAGGTGCAGGAAGCCAGCCATCACGTGGCCGAGGCCGACTGGCTCTGGTATAACCTCGCCACCCCGCCGCGCCTGGGCCTTGCTGCCCCGGTCAAGACCTTGCTCGAACGCGCGGCCGCCGTCTTGAATGCAGGAGAGTCGCCATGACCCGCACCGTAATGTGCCGCAAGTACAAAGAAGAACTGCCCGCGCTGGAACGCGCCCCTTTCCCGGGGGCCAAGGGCCAGGATATTTTCGACCACGTCTCGGCCAAGGCCTGGGCCGACTGGCAGAAACACCAGATCCTGCTGATCAACGAAAAGCGTCTGAACATGATGAATGCCGAAGATCGCAAATACCTGCAGGGCGAAATGGACAAGTACTTCTCCGGCGAGGAATACGCCAAGGCCGAAGGCTACGTGCCGCCAGCCGAATAACCCGCATATTTCGTAAGCGACGGAATTAATTTAAGAAATTTTCAAAAAGTCGTTGACGTAAATTCGAAAAACCCTTTTAATGCGCCCCGTTGCCCAGATAGCTCAGTCGGTAGAGCAGGGGATTGAAAATCCCCGTGTCGGCGGTTCGATTCCGTCTCTGGGCACCAAATACCGAAAACCCTGAATCGAAAGATTCAGGGTTTTTTTATGCCTGCGATTTGATCCCCCTCCTCTCTTCGTCCTTCGATACACCCGGATTCCAGCTGTACTGGAAAAAACCGGAAATCTGTATCTCTCCGCGCAGATGGCGTTTCGCCAATACTTCAAGCAAGCCTTGGCGAGCCAATGACTGGCTCTACTTTGCGCCCCGCAACACTCTGGACTCCTGTAGCCCTCAGAGCGCAAAAACCTGATTTTTTGAATCGATCGGCGTCGCCCGCAAGGTCACTTCCTGTCCAGCAAAAAAATCTGAAACCCAACCCACAGGCGAACTGCAGTTACTGCTTTTCAAACATTCCAGGATGAATGCTGGCGCCCCCGTGCGCCCGGCAAAAGAGCGAAACGGACGACGTATGATCAAGCAACTCATCAATGAAGACAGTTATGTGCAGATCGGCGATCTTTGCAGCGCAACGATCCAGCTGAAAATCGAAGGACTGAATCCCGCCGGCTCTATCAAGCTGAAGACCGCGCACGCGCTGATCACTGATCTTGAGGTTCGCGGACTGATCAACCACAAGACCCGCCTTATCGAATCCTCATCGGGGAATCTGGGCGTTGCGCTGGCCATGGTCTGCGCCGCCAAGGGTTACAAGTTCGTTTGCGTAATCGACCCGAATATTTCCGCGCCGAACCGCAAGATGATTCACGCCCTGGGCGCGCAAATGCTCATGGTCGATCAGCGTGACGAGAATGGCGGTTACCTGAATTCGCGGATTCGCCTGATCGAACAACTGGTCGCTGACAATGCCGACTACATCTGGCTCAACCAGTACAAGAATCCGACCAACCCTCTCGCCCACTATCAAGCGACTGCCAAGTCCATCGCGCACAAGTTTCCCCAAGTGGATTACCTGTTCGTCGGCGCGGGTACCACCGGCACGCTGATGGGCTGCAAGAACTACTTCGCCGAACATCATCCGCAGACCAAAGTCATTGCCGTCGATACCGTTGGCTCGGTGACGCTCGGCCTGCCGGGCGGCACGCGCCATATTCCGGGGCTCGGCACCAGCCGCCTGCCGGAGATATTCGAGTCGTCGGGCATTCACGACTTCCTGTCGATTCCCGAGGAACAGACGATCAAGGTCTGCCGTTGGCTGGCGCAACGCTACGGCCTGCTCTTCGGCGGCTCCACCGGCACTGTGCTCGCCGGCATCCGCCAGTGGGCGGCGCATATCCGGCCCGACGATATCGTGGTGGCGATCTCCCCCGACATGGGCGAGCGCTATCTCGAAACCATCTATTGCGACGACTGGGTCACCCAGCGGATCGGCGCAACCGCACTGCAGCCCCTTTTTCCTGAAATCGCTCTGGCACTCTCGGCGTAATCCTCATGACCACACAGAATCTGATCCAACCGTTCCACGTCATCCCCGGCGCTGTCGTCAAAGACATCCTCAACGGGCTGCGGCACGCAACCATCGACATGGTGGCGCAGACCTACCTGACCCACGAGCGTGGCGAAACCGTTAACCCCGACAGTTACTTTTTGCGTTTCCCTGCGCAACCGGCGAACCGGATCATTGCGCTGCCGGCGGCCATCGTCGACAGCGAGGGCGATCAATCCGTCTCCGGGATCAAGTGGATTGCCAGTTATCCCGACAACATCAAGTCAGGCATTCCGCGCGCATCTGCCGTGCTGATTCTCAACGACCCGCAGACCGGTTACCCCTACGCCTTGATCGAAGGTGCACTGATCAGCGCCGTGCGCACGGCGGCGTCGGCGGTATTGGGTGCCTGGTGGCTGAATGGCCAGAACCGGCACGCGGCGACACTTTCGATCATTGGTGGCGGGGTAATCTCAAGGAATATCGTCGAGACTTTCGTCGCCGACGACTGGTCCTTCGACAGCGTGGGCATACACGATCTCAACGCGGAATCGGCGCAAGCCCTCGCGGAATTTGGCGAACAACTGGGCCTGCCGGACGTACGCCTGCTGTCGCTCGAAGAAGCACTGACTGCCGACATCGTGGTGTTCGCCACCAGCGCGGGCGAGCCGTACGTAAAAGGCCAGGGCACGTTCCGCCCGGGGCAGATTGTTCTGAACATCTCGCTGCGGGATATCGGCGCCGAAATCATCGAGGAAAGTTACAACTACTTCGACGACATCACCCATTGCCTGAAGGCCAATACCTCACCGCATCTGGCCGAGCAGCAATACGGCCATCGCGACTTTGTCACTGGCACAGTGGCGCAGCTGATTCGCGGCGACCTGCATGTCGCCCAAGACAAACCGCTGATCTATTCGCCATTCGGCATGGGCATACTCGATCTCGCGATTGGCCGGATGATCCACGACATTGCGGTCGCGGCCGGTACGGCAATTGCCATCCCGTCATTTTTTGGCGAGGAGCGCAGATGGTGAAGGCGCCTGTGCACATCGGCCTGGTCGGCTGCGGTTCGCGCGGATTGTCGATATTCGAGCGCCTGTTGAGCCGCGCCGAGGAACGCCCGCAACAACCGGTGGTCATCGACATCTTCGAGCCCAACGTGCTCGGCAGCGGCGCGCACTGGCCCGATCAACCGGACTACCTGTTGCTCAACACCGTCGCCGGTCAGCTCGGGGTATTTCCCGACGCAGCAGCGTTCGGTGATCTGACCGACGCCCGGGAACGACCAGGGCCGGACTTTCTCGCGTGGTGCCGAGCACAGCACGTCAAGGTTGACCCCGACAGTGGCCTGCTCGCCGCCGACGGTCGCGACGTCGAGCCGGAGGATTTTCTGCCACGGCACCTGCTCGGCGCTTATCTGGCCGACGCCTTCACGCGGATCCTCGCGACCGCACCCGGCTGGGTCACGGTCAATCTGCACCGTCATCAGGTCACGGCGGTCGAGCGCAACGAGAATCAGCAATACATTCTGCTAACCGCCCAAGGCGCTGCGGTAACGGTGGATCGTCTGGTGCTGACCGTCGGCCACACCGGGCGCCTGCGCCTGGCGGGGCAGAACCGGGTCGATAACATCTATCCGCTGCCCGGCAGCCTCACCACCGTCGAGCCCGGCGAAACGGTATTGATCGAAGGGTTGGGCCTGGGCGCCATGGACACCCTGGCGGCGCTGACTGCTGGCAGAGGCGGAATTTACAAACCCATGGCCGATGGCAGTCACACTTACCAGCCTTCGGGTCAGGAGCCGGTGATCTGCATTCAGTCGCGGGACGGGCTGCCTTTTCGTACTCGGCCCGACGGCTTGATTGGCTGCCTGCGCCACACCGCTGTGCTGCTGACGAGCGAGCGTATCGAATCGTTGCGGGTCAACGCCCACAACCGCCGGCTGGATTTCGAACGGGACATTCTGCCGCTGATGCTGCTGGAGATGCGTGCCGCTGCGGTCGCCGTCCTGCACAAACCCTCAGCGCCACAACAGCTGCTTGCGCAGCTCCGAACCGTCAGCGTTGCCGGCCCCGCGGGTGTGGCCGCTTGTGAAGCCTTGCTGCGCGAGTTCGAAGCGATTGCCGGCGCAATCAGTCCGCTGGAGCTGATCAGCCACAAACTGCCCGACAGCGTCACGCCTTACAACTATCACGCATGGATTTACGACACCCTCGAAGCCGACTTGCTGGAAGCGCGTCTGGGACGCGGCGCGTCGCCGATCAAAGCCGCTATCGAAGTCTGGCGCGACTTGCGTGACCGGCTGCGTGAGGCGGTCGATTTCGACGGGCTCACCGAGGATTCGCATCGGCAGTTCTATGGCCGCTGGCACAAGGCGATCAATCGTCTGGTCGCCGGCCCGCAGAAGGAGCGCCACGCCGATCTGCTCGCGCTGTGTGATGCCGGCCTGCTGACCTTCCTCAAGCCCGGCTCACGCCCCGCGATCGAACACTTCAAGCGAGTCGCCGGTTACGTCCAGAGCAGCGGCGTCACCCACAGCGACTGCGCACCGGTGCGCGACCTCGCGCGCCTGGGCCTTGTGCGGCCGCGCACCGATGTGCCGGGCATCGACGGCATCGATGTCGACGCGGCGTCCAACCCCAAGTCGAACAGCGGCGAAGCGGTGCGTGACATCTGGGTGCTGGGCCCGCTCGCTGAAGGCTCCTGTTATTACAACCACTACGTCACCTCGGCGGGCGCACCTTCGCGGCTGTTCATGGACGCCCATCGAGTCGCCACCGCAATCCTTGAGACAGGAACTCGCGCATGAAACTTTACTATCAGTCGCATTCGCCGTACGCCCGCAAGGTACTGGTGCTGGCTCACGAACTTGGCATCGCATCGAGCCTTGAGGTGATACATCACGAGACCAGCCCGACTTCACCGAACGCGACCATTTACCAAGCCAACCCCTTGGGTAAAGTGCCGGTGCTGATGCTGCCCGACGACACCGCACTGTTCGATTCCATCGTGATCTGCGAATACCTCGATGACCTGAGCGACGGCCGCAAATTCATCCCGGCAAGCGGACCCGAGCGCTACAAGGCGTTGCGCCTGCAGGCATTGGCGCAGGGCATGTGCGACGTCGGCATCAAGCTGCGCTGGGAAGTCGAGCGCCGCCCCGAGGCTTTGCGCTACCCGGCGTACGCGGACGGCCAGGCATACAAACTCAAGGAGGCTTACCGCTTCATCGAAGAACACGTCGACCTCAATGGCCCGATCACCGTCGGCCACATCGCCTTGGCGACGGCACTGGACTGGATCGCTTTCCGTCAACTCTCGGATTTCTCGGCGCAAGGACGCCTGAGCGAGTGGTATCAGACGTTCTGCCAGCGCGCTTCCATGCGGGCGACCGAGTACAGCGGACAGACGCACGATTAAGCCAAGGAAACCGCTATGAGCTCTCTCTTGCTGCAAATGTCACCGATCGCGCTGGTGATCGCGCTGATTCTGATCGTCCGGCGTCCGCCGGTACAGGCGGCGCTGGCCGGTGTGGTGCTGGTGCTGGTGCTGTGGGCACTGGGCGCTGCCGGACCGGTGTCGGCGGCGATCTCCTCGGCGATTTTTCAAGACACCACGATCCTGTTTCTCAGCACGGCCTGTGTAATCGTCCCGGGGCTGGCCTTCGTCATTCTGGTCGAGCGCGGCGGCGCGCCACAGGCCATCGGCGCGTGGGTCAAGGAACTCGGCTGGACACCCCCGGCGCAGGTGATTTTCATCGTGCTGGGGCTGGCACCGCTGCTGGAAGCGATGACCGGCTTCGGCGTTTCCCTGATCGCCACGGTGCCGCTGCTGATGGGGCTTTTCACTCGCCAATCGGGGATGAAAATCGCTCTCGCCGGAATGGTGATCATGCCGTGGGGCACGCTGGGTCTGGCGACGGTGATCGGTGCCTTGCTGGCGCATTTGCCGGCGCAATCCCTCGGTAGCCATTCGGCGCTGATCAGCGCGCCGGTGTTCCTCTGCCTGGCGTCGCTGGCCTTGTGGCAGGCCGGCATCCGCAGGATCACACCGTGGCTGGGGCTGCTTGTCGTGACTGCCCTGTTCGTTGCCGTGCTGTATTGCGTCAACCGGTGGGTCGGCCCGGAAGTTTCCGGCGTGCTGGCCGGGCTGGCCGTGGCTTGCGTCGGCCTGGGCATCTCCTGGGCGCAACGGAAAAAACTGGTGCGCTGGCCGAATGCGGCATGGCCTTATCTGGCCTTGCTGGGAGTGATTGTGGCGTCGCGCGGACTGTTCGTGCTGTCGGGCTGGGATGGCCTGTGGGTCGTCAGGGGCGAACACGTTTCATGGAAGCCGCTGGCGTCTCCAGGGCTGGCGCTGCTGATCGTGACCGTGCTGATGGCGTTCAGGCAAACCGCGGGCGCCGGCTTCCCGTGGCAAGCGCTGTTCAACCGGGCGAAGTTTCCGGTCACGACAATCTTCCTGTTCCTGCTGCTCTCCCAAGTGATGGTCAACGCCGGATTTCTCGCCGAGGCGCAAAGCGCGTTGCAATCCATGTCGGGTATTTCGCTGGCGCCGACGATCGCTCTGCTGGCGGGGATTGCCGGTTATGTCACCGGCTCCAACGTCGGCGGCAACACGCTGGTGATGCCGTCCATTGCCGCGCTGAGCAGCGAACACGGGCCGTGGCTGGCGGCAATGGTCAACAGCGCCGCAGGCCATGGCGCACTTGGCTCGCTGTCGATCCTGTCGTTGATCACCGGACTTGCCGGTGCCAACCGCCAGGAAGAAAACAGCCTGATCCGCTTCGCCTTCGGTCTGGTGGCGCTGAACATCGTCATAGTTGCTGCAACGGGGATCGTTTTGCTCTACTTTCTGTGAATTGTTTCGAAACATCACTGAGAACTTATGGACAGGTTTGATTTGCCAGACAAGCGCTGGCGGATAGTCAAGGACTGGATTATTCGTCAGATCGACAGCGGTGACCTGGCGGCCGAAGCGAAACTGCCGTCAATCCGCGTTCTGGCGCGGATGTTCGAGACCAGCATCACCACGGTGCAGCGGGCGCTGGCCGATCTCGAGGCCGACGCCTACGTCTCGACGGTGCCGCGCGTCGGCTACTTCGTCTCGGCATCAGGGCGGGCAAAACCGTCCGGCGCTTTCGACTTTTCCAGTGTCACCGTCAACGTCAATCATGCGGTGGTCGCGATGCTCTCCGAAGCGGCCTCGCGCACCACCGCATCGCTGAATTCGGCGGTCCTGCACAGCGATCTCACGCCCAACGTGCTGCTCAACAAATGCCTCTCGGTGCTGGCTGCCAAGACTGACAACGCGCTGAGCGGCCTGGTCGCGCCACCCGGCCTTCCCGCCCTGCGAAGGCGTATTGCCGGCCTGATGCTGACTCGCGGTGTAGTCTGCGGGCCGGACGACATTCTGGTGACATCGGGCGACACCATCGCTCTCGAACTGGCCCTCGAAGCCGTCGAGTTGAAAGGCGCTACAGTCGCCATCGAAACCCCGACCTATTACGGCATCCTGCAGACCATCGAACGCCTGGGCATGCGCGCCCTGCCGATCCGCACCGACGGCCGCACGGGCCTGGATATCGATCATCTGGAAGAAGCACTGAAACAGAAAAAAGTCGCGGTGATTTTTCTCAACCCGACGTTGCAGAATCCGCGTGGCTTCATCATGCCCGACGAAGCGCGCGCGCGCCTTTCAAGGATCGCCCGGGAAGCGGATGTGCCGATCATCGAAGACGACATCTTCTTCGACTTGGTGCCCGAGGCTGATCGGCCGCGCGCCATCAAGAGCTACGACACCAGCGGCCAGACGATCTACTGTTCGTCGTTTTCCAAAACCATTGCGCCGGGTTATCGCGTCGGCTGGTGTCTGGCCGGCAAATACCGCAATGCCATCCTCGCGCAGATGTTTTCGCGCAACCTGGCCGTTTCCAGCCTTGCGCAAAATGTCCTCAATGAATTCATCGGCCGTGGCTACATGGACGAACACTGCGCCAGATTGAGATCGCAACTGTCCTCGCTGGCGAGTTTTGTCGAAGCGCTGGTGCGCACGGATTTCCCGGTCGGGACCCTCTATGTGCCACCGCGCGGCGGCTTCATTCACTGGATCGAAATGCCTGCGAACACCGACATGCGGGCATTGCAACAACTGGCCACGGAGCGCGGTTGCCACGTGGCTGGCAGTGGCATCTTTTTCGCCGACGGCCAGGCTTCCACAGGCGTGCGCATCTGCCTTGGCACCACCCTGACTCCGGCGGTGATCGGGATTCTCAAGGTGATTGCCGAATGCGCCCACCTTGCCGCATGCCCAACCAGCCTGCAGCCGATGCCGACTGAACAACTTCAAGAGCCGGCAGTTTCCTGACCGGCTTGCGCGAGCCCTGCTTATGAATCAGAAAAGAACCCGTATTCGCTTGCCGCATCCCCCGCCGTACAGGCCGAGCCGCTGGACATTCTGGCTGACGGTGCTCGCTGGCGTGCTGATCGCCTTTGCCGTGTGTCTCTCGATCTACATGCTCATCGAAAGCTGGATCAGCGGTTCCATTACCACCAGCAATCGCGGGCCGCGCAGCACCTACACCTTGGCACTGCAACCTCGGCGATATTGGTTCGAGTTCGTGTGGCAGAGCTTCTGGACCTCGTTCATGTTGGCCATCGATGTGTTCGGGCTGTGGGTTATCGCAAAGGGCGGATGCGTGAGCAGAGGCCTAAGGGCAAGCGCTCGCGATGATGCAACTGAGGTGCTTTTTTAAGCAGCCTTTTACCTGCCTTTTCCCCTCCTTCAAGCGCAACACCAGATCGCTCACCGAAGCGTTGCCAAATCTGCGGCGATCGACCGGGCAAAAGTACGAAATGGACTACGGACATTTACTCTGTTACGCGCCTTCCGGTGGCAATATCCTGCGACGCCAATCCGGCTTTCCTTCCAAACTCGCAGGTTCGCCCGACATACCTGCGTCGACATCACCGGCATGCTTGCGTCTCTGTTTCCAGAACGCGGAAAACCCGATGACCCAGCTAAAACCCGCTGAAACCCAAGACCCGAAAATCCATTCACTGCTGGGCGAACTGGGCGAGCTGATTCGCCAGGCGCGGCAAAAAGTGCTACGCGCGGTCGATACGATCCAAGTGCAGACCTGTTGGCAAATCGGCCGGCATATCGTCGATTTCGAACAGAAAGGCGCTCAGCGTGCGGGTTATGGCCAGCAGTTGCTCGCGCTGCTGGCGAAGGATCTCACGGGGCAATTCGGGAAGGGATTTGATGAGCGCAATCTGCGATATATGCGTAGCTTTTATCAGTCTTTTCCAATTTGGAACGCAGTGCGTTCCGAATTGAGCTGGACCCACTACCGCCGCCTGCTACGCGTCGAGAACGAGAAAGCGCGCCTGTGGTACATGAACGAATGCGCCGACCTCAACTGGTCAAGCCGCGCCCTTGATCGTCAGATCCTGACGCTCTACTACGAGCGCCTGCTGATGAGTCAGGACAAAGCCGAGGTGGTCGAGGAAGCCACGACCAACATCGACGCGATGAAATGCAATCCGCGGGAATTCATTCGCGATCCGGTCATGCTCGAATTCCTCGGCCTGCCCTCGGCAGGCAAAGTCAGGGAAAGCGGACTCGAACAAGCACTCATCGACCACTTGCAGAGCTTTCTGCTTGAACTTGGCAAAGGCTTTTCCTTTGTCGCCCGCCAACAACGCATCAGCACTGACGGCGTCGACCTCTATATCGATCTGGTGTTCTACAACTTCCTGCTCAAGTGCTTCGTGATCATCGACCTGAAACGCGGCAAGCTCAGCGCCCGCGATGTCGGGCAGATGGACATGTATGTGCGCATGTACGACGAGCTCAAGCGCAGCGAAGGTGACAAGCCAACCGTCGGTATCATTCTCAGCGCGGAAAGCAATGACTCGGTGGCGCGCTATTCCATGCTCAAAGGCAATGAGCAACTGTTCGCCAGCAGCTACAAGACGATACTGCCGAGCGAAGAAGAGTTACGTGCTGAACTCAACCGCGAACAGGCGTTGATCGAAGAACGCATGCTCATTCAATCCAGTGAATGAACCGGCCGGATTGTTCTTGATCAGCGCGGCGACTAAGGTTGGCACCTAACCGCCGAGGTCAAGCACCATGCGCTGTCAGCAGACATCCGATGTGGGCGACCCAGAATTGAGCCAAGCAGCTTTGACTGTAACTAAAGCTACGCCCTTCAAGGAAACCGCAGCCGACGGCTACGCACTCGGGGGCTTCACCTGGCGCCACAGTTCGCCCGATCCTCAGCGCCCGGTGGTCATCATCAACCCTGCCACCTCCGTGCGCTGTCGGCACTATTCACGATTCGCGGCCTATCTGTTCAGCCACGGCTTCGACGTGATGACCTACGACTATCGGGGCATCGGCGAATCGCGCGGCGAGTCGATCAAAGGGCTGCGTACCTCGTGGACCGATTGGGGTGCGCTGGATTTCCAAGCGATGCTCAACCGCGCGCATCGGGAGTTTCCCGGTCAGCCAATCGATGTGGTCGGGCACAGTTTCGGTGGTTGCGCGGCCGGTCTGGCCGCATCGGGCACGGTCATCCGACGGCTGGTTACCGTCGGGGCGCAGTTCGCTTACTGGCGCGATTACGCCCCTGAACAGCGCTGGCGGATGTTCGGCAAGTGGCATGTGCTCATGCCTTTGATGGCGCTGCTCTGCGGCTATTTTCCAGGCAAGCGGCTCGGCTGGCTGGAGGACACGCCCACCGGCGTAGTCCGCGACTGGAGCACGCCTACCGCACGTTACGAGCAACGCCCAAGCGGTCGCGCGCTGATGAAAAAGTCGGGCGCCCTGCCCTTCGCCAATGTCCGCGCGCAGACCCTGGCCATCAGCCTCGGCGACGACCCTTACGGCACGATCCCGGCGATCGAACGCCTGCTCGCCTACTTCAGCAACGCGACAAAAACTCACCTGCGCATCGAGCCGCAGGACATCGGCGAACAACAAGTCGGACATTTCGGCTTTTTTCGTAGCGCATACCAAGCCACACTATGGCCCATCGCTCTGACCTGGCTGCAGACCGGCGCACTGGCCCTCGACACACCCGGACGGCCAGTCCCGCGCAGTTAAGCCCTTTTCCACGCACGACGGAACACATCATGGCCTCCGCCAACAAGCAGCAAAAACGCGCCACCCGGGCCAAAGCCAAGGCCAAGCAGAACCGCACCAAACGCGCCGAAGCGCCGGTCGAGCTCGACCCGAACGATGATCGCATCGATTTCGAATCGGTGGACCTCACCGACCTGTTCAAGAAAATGATCGACGCCGAGAAGATCAGCCAACAGGCCATGTGCACCGCGTTCCTTGAAGATCCGCTGCTGGAACTGGTCTATGAGCAGGAAGGTGAGGAAGGCGCGATGGATTTCATCCTCGCCGCGCTGATCGAGTATCGCCAGTGGTCGCAGGAAACCGATGAGGCTGGCGCGCTGGCGTGGATCGAATCCCCGGCCTTTCAGGCTGACTATGTAGCGGCATCCGACGCGATTGCTGCGCAAACCCAACAGAAGAACTGAGCTCCCATGGCATCCCTGAACAAGCAACAGAAACGCGCCAAACGCGCCAAGGCCAAAGCCAAGCAGATCCGTATGGTCGGGCGCAAACCGCTGGATCAGGACGAAGACCTCGGCCACCTCGCCGAGCCGATCCCGGAATACACCCTGGCGATGTTCAGCAAAATGCGCGACGCTGAAGCCGTCAGCCGCAACGAAATGCTGCTGACCCTGCTGCGCGAGCTGGCCTTCATCATCGTCGATCATCCTGAACTGCTCGATATGGAAAACGCCGACAACGAAGGCATGGCCGCTACTCACCTGGCCGCCGACATGCTCATCGACTACCGCATGTGGGCCGACGGAATGACCATCGAACAAGCCCAGGCCTGGCTGAGCGAGCCGCAGTTCATTACGGATTTCGGGGTGGCGCTGGATGCTTATGGGAAGTCGGTAGAAGATAGCGAACCCAAATCCGAATAATCCTCGTGCCTGACCTTCATGCACATCCAATACAAGGAGGTCAGGTGAAAAACACGGACTCATGCAAAGACGATAAGTTGTCAAAGCCGAGCGACTCAGCATCCCTTCAAAGCGATACTTGTAGTCCCAACGAGCCAACGACTTGGGATGAATGGTTCGATGCAGAGAACTGCAGCTCAGACTTTATGGTGTCGCGAGACCAAAGCTGAATCAGGATCCGAAGCAATCATCATCCGACGTGTAAACAAAAACGGCCGCTAGTCATCCCTGACAGCGGCCGTTTTGCATTACACGTTACGACTCAGTTCAATACAACAGCACCACGCTTCTCCAGCTTGCGCCGGCGCGACACCAGCAGCCCGGCAGCCACCACCATCAGGCTCAGCAGGCCGGTGGCGAGGATTTCCACGCGGTGGGCTTCCTGGAACAGCATGATGGTCAGCGCGGCGACGATGAAGATGATCACCGCCCAGGTCAGCCCCGGGAACAGCCACATGCTGAATTCGATTTTCTCGCCACGCGCCACGCTTTGTTTACGCATGCGCAATTGCGAGAAGGCGATGACCAGATAGACCAACAGCGCGATGGCGCCGGAGCTGGCCAGGAGGAATTCGAACACCGCGGCCGGAGCCACATAGTTGGCGAAGGTGCAGAGGAAGGCTGCGCCGGTCGACAACATCACCGCCCAGTAAGGCGTGCCGCTTTTGTTGGTGCGGGTCGACATGGCCGGGGCATCGCCGCGTTTGCCGAGGGAGAACAGCATGCGCGACGAAGTGTACAGCGCCGAGTTCAGGCAACTGGTCACCGCGACCAGCACGACAATATCGACGATCATCTTGGCATTGGGAATGCCCATGCGCTCCAGCACGGTCTGGTAGGAACCGAGGTTGGCCAGGGTAGGATCGTTCCACGGCACCAGCGCCACGACGATGAAGATCGACACCAGATAAAACAGGCCGATCCGCCAGATCACCGAGTTGGTGGCCTTGGAAATCTGCTTGCCCGGGTCTTTCGATTCCGCCGCCGCGATGGTGACGATTTCGGTACCCATGAACGAAAACATGGTAGTCAGGATTGCGCCCAGCACGGCGCCCATGCCGTTGGGCAGGAAGCCGCCGCTGTCGAACAAGTGCGAGACACCACTGACCTGACTGGTCGGCAGGAAGCCGAAAATCGCCGCAAGGCCCAGGCCGATAAAGCCGATGATCGCCAGCACCTTGATCAGGGCGAACCAGAACTCGAACTCGCCGTAGTTCTTCACGCTGAACAGGTTGGTCACCGTCAGCAGCATGGTGATGACCAGCGCGAAGGCCCAGATATCCACACCGGGGAACCAGGCATGCAGGATGGTCGCGGCGGCGTTGGCTTCCAGCGGAATCACCAGCACCCAGAACCACCAGTACAACCAGCCGATGGTGAAACCGGCCCAGTGACCGATCGCGCGATCGGCATACGTGGAAAACGAGCCGGTGTCCGGCGAAGCCACGGCCATCTCGCCGAGCATGCGCATCACCAGCACCACCAGGGTACCGGCAGCGGCGTAGGCCAGCAGCACGCCCGGGCCGGCGGCAGCAATGGCGTGGCCGGAGCCGACAAACAGACCGGCACCGATCACACCGGCGATTGACAACATGGTCACATGACGCGGTTTGAGCCCCTGTTCGAGGCCAGTGGAGCTTGGGGTACTGCTCATAGAGACTACCTTTGCAAGGAAAGCGAGTGCATCCGGCACGTCTGAAAATTCTTTCTCGTAAAAAGAATCCAACGACCTGTTCCTTATTCTGCACGCAATATTTGCGCCAAAATGTTTCAAGTCCTTGAAGGCCGCGGGCTCTGGCATCCGATGCAAGTCATTGAGTTTACTGGCTATTCGCCAGAACGTTACCCTGCGACTCACTTTGAAGACGAATTCGCGCACCAGAAACACACCGAAAAAGTGTGCGACGCACAGAAAAAGGGCGAATAAGGAACGTTCGGCCGGATAGCGCTTCCAACACCCCGCCAAAGCTGGCAACATCGCGCCTTTTTTTACGCGACACCTACGGGTCTGCATGATCAAACACCCGTTCGGTTGTTGATGGGGCGACAGTCTGCTGCGCCGATGCGACAACCCGCCACAGGCCACCCGATTACTGCTCGTAGCGCTGTTGGCTGCCATTGAAACGCTATGCTAGCTTGGCCGCCTCGCCTGGAAGGCCCGCCAACAGCAGGAGCGCAACATATATGAGGAACGCACATGGCTGAGGCCACGCCCGCGCTGGAAATCCGCAACTTGCACAAACGCTACGGACAGCTCGAGGTGCTCAAAGGCATCTCGCTGACCGCCCGCGACGGCGACGTGATCTCGATCCTCGGCTCTTCCGGTTCCGGCAAGTCCACGTTCCTGCGTTGCATCAACCTGTTGGAAAACCCGCATCAGGGCCAGATCCTGGTGGCCGGTGAAGAACTCAAGCTCAAAGCCGCCAAGAATGGCGAACTGGTTGCCGCCGACGGCAAGCAGATCAATCGCCTGCGCTCGGAGATTGGTTTTGTATTTCAAAACTTTAATCTGTGGCCGCACATGAGCGTGCTCGACAACATCATCGAAGCCCCGCGCCGGGTGCTCGGCCAGAGCAAGGCCGAGGCCATCGAAGTCGCCGAAGCCCTGCTGGCCAAGGTCGGCATCGCCGACAAGCGCCACGCCTACCCGGCGCAACTGTCCGGCGGCCAGCAACAACGCGCAGCGATCGCCCGCACACTGGCGATGCAGCCGAAAGTCATTCTGTTCGACGAGCCCACCTCCGCCCTTGACCCGGAAATGGTTCAGGAAGTACTTAGTGTCATCCGCGCATTGGCCGAAGAAGGCCGCACCATGCTGCTCGTGACCCACGAAATGGGCTTCGCCCGTCAGGTCTCCAGCGAAGTGGTGTTCCTTCATCAGGGCCTTATAGAAGAGCAAGGATCGCCACAGCAGGTGTTCGACAACCCGCTTTCGGCGCGCTGCAAACAATTCATGTCCAGCAACCGCTAACGGAGCAACATGCATGCAGAATTTCAAGAAGGTCTTCCTGGCCGCCGCAGTCACCCTCGCGTTCAGCGCCGGTGCCATGGCTGAAACCCTGAAAATGGGCATCGAAGCGGCCTACCCGCCGTTCAACAACAAAGATGCCAGCGGACAGGTTGTCGGCTTCGACAAGGAAATCGGCGACGCCCTGTGCGCAAAGATGAAAGCCGAATGCTCCGTCGTCACCTCTGACTGGGACGGCATCATTCCGGCCCTGAACGCGAAGAAGTTCGACTTCCTGATCTCCTCGCTGTCGATCACCGAAGAGCGCAAAGCCGCGGTGGATTTCACTGACCCGTACTACTCGAACAAGCTGCAGTTCATCGCGCCGAAAAATGTCGATTTCAAAACCGACAAGGACTCGCTCAAGGGCAAGACCATCGGCACCCAGCGTGCGACGCTGGCCGGCACCTGGCTGGAAGACACCTACGGTGATGACATCAAGGTCAGCCTCTACGATACCCAGGAAAACGCCTACCTCGACCTGACCTCCGGTCGTGTTGATGCGATCCTCGCCGACAAATACGCCAACTACGATTGGCTGAAAACCGACGCTGGCAAGAACTATGAGTTCAAGGGCGACCCGGTGGTGGAAAGCGACAAGATCGGCATCGCCGTGCGCAAGGGTGACAACGAACTGCGCAACAAGCTGAACGCTGCACTGAAGGAAATCGTCGCTGACGGTACCTACAAGAAAATCAACGACAAGTACTTCCCGTTCAGCATCTATTGATCTGACCTGTGGGGACTGGCGCCGTGAACAAGCGGCGCCGGCTCCCGACTTTGCCTGCCGCAATTTGAACAGAAACCCATGATTATCGACCTCTACGGATTCGGCCCGGCGCTCGCCGCTGGCGCGCTGATGACCGTCCAACTGGCGCTCACCGCCCTGTGCCTGGGCCTGGTGCTCGGCCTGCTCGGCGCTCTGGCCAAGACTTCCCCGTACAAGCCGTTGCAATGGCTTGGCGGCACCTATTCGACGCTGGTGCGCGGCGTCCCGGAATTGCTCTGGGTGCTGTTGATCTACTTCGGTACGGTCAACCTGATGCGCACCCTCGGTGAGTACTTCGGCAACCCCGATCTGCAACTCAACGCATTCGCCGCCGGTGTGATCGCACTGGGCCTGTGCTTCGGCGCCTACGCCACGGAAGTGTTCCGTGGCGCCCTGCTTGCCATTCCCAAGGGTCACCGTGAGGCCGGCCAGGCCCTGGGCCTGTCGAAGTGGCGGATCTTCACCCGGTTGATCATGCCGCAGATGTGGCGCATCGCCCTGCCCGGCCTGGGCAATCTGTTCATGATTCTGATGAAAGACACCGCGCTGGTATCGGTCATCGGTCTGGAAGAAATCATGCGTCACGCGCAGATCGGCGTGACCGTGTCGAAACAGCCGTTCACCTTCTATATGGTCGCGGCGGTCATGTACCTCGCCCTGACGGTACTGGCGATGACCGGCATGCATTTCCTGGAAAAACGCGCCGCCCGCGGCTTTGCGAGGAGCGCGCAATGAATTGGGAAGTCATCATCAAGTGGCTGCCGAAACTGGCGCAGGGCGCGACCCTGACCCTCGAACTGGTTGCCATCGCAGTGATTGCCGGCCTGCTGCTGGCGATTCCGCTGGGCATCGCTCGATCTTCGAAGCTGTGGTACGTGCGCTCGCTGCCTTACGCCTACATCTTCTTTTTCCGGGGCACGCCGTTGCTGGTGCAGCTGTTCCTGGTCTATTACGGCCTGGCGCAGTTCGACGCCGTACGTGAAAGCTCGCTGTGGCCGTACCTGCGCGATCCATTCTGGTGTGCCACGGTGACCATGACCTTGCACACAGCGGCGTACATCGCCGAGATTCTGCGTGGTGCGATACAGGCGATTCCACCGGGCGAGATCGAAGCGGCGCGAGCGTTGGGCATGTCCAGACCGAAAGCGATGTTCTACATCATCCTCCCGCGTGCTGCGCGGATCGGCCTGCCGGCGTACAGCAACGAAGTGATTCTGATGCTCAAGGCCAGCGCCCTGGCGAGCACCGTGACCCTGCTGGAATTGACCGGCATGGCCCGCACGATCATTGCCCGCACCTATTTGCCAGTGGAGATTTTCTTCGCCGCCGGCGTGTTCTATCTGGTCATGGCTTACGTGCTGGTACGCGGCTTCAAGCTGCTGGAGCGCTGGCTGCGCGTCGATGCCTGCCAGGGCCGCTGAAACTTCCTGCGTGCTGACGGGCGATGACTTGCTCGCCCGCTTCATCGCGCTGGATGCTTTTCTGATTGTGCATCAGGCGCTGTGGAAACCTCGACCGTTTACGCATCTTTCCCTTGCGTGGGAAACCAGTCACCCGGAATTGTCTTCCTGGCTGCGCGGGCGATCGCTGGAAGATGCAGAGCGGACGCATAACCATCCTGCTGATCTGACCGATGCGCCCGAGCCATTTGCCTCATTGGCGAAATTATCGGCCCAACTGAGCGCAGTCGGCGAATTGCCAAGGCACGCGCTTGAGGCTGCCGGGCATCGCTTGAATGTCGATGTGCCTGGGCGCAAGTGGCAGCAGATCGAGACGTTTGCCAGTTGTCTGTCTTTCGCCTCGCAGCCGACGCATTGGCTGGACTGGTGTTCCGGCAAAGGGCATCTGGGTCGACGATTGTTGAATGAAGGGCAGCAACTGACTTGTGTCGAATATGATCCTTTGTTGGTTGCGAGCGGGCAGGCGCTGAGTCAGCGTCATGACTTGCATGCGCTGCATGTGGAGCAGGACGTACTCGCGGCGGACGCCGCTGCCGTGGTGAGCGCCAGTCACACACCCATCGCCCTGCACGCCTGCGGCGATCTGCACGTACGCCTCATGCGATTGGCGAGTGCCGCTGGATGTCAGCAGATGGCGATCGCGCCATGTTGCTACAACCGGATCAATCGCAGCGAGTATCAGCCACTGTCTTCTGAGGGTTTGCGATCAGCCCTACGGCTATCACTCGAAGATCTGGCTCTGCCGATGAGCGAAACCGTCACCGCCGGTGCGAGGGTCAAACGCCAGCGCGATACCTCGATGGCCCGACGCTTGGCTTTCGATTGTCTGCAACGGCAGTTGCGCGGTACTGACGAGTATTTGCCAACCCCATCTCTGCCGAGCGCCTGGCTGGATAAATCCTTCCCTGACTACTGTCGCGATCTGGCCGCGCTGAAAGAGTTATCCACAGTTGGACCGACGGATTGGGAAAAACTGGAAGCTACCGGTTGGCAGCGACTGGCCGAAGTACGCAACCTGGAATTGCTCCGCGGGTTGTTCCGACGGCCACTGGAGCTTTGGTTGAATCTGGATCGGGCACTGTTCCTCGTCGAACAGGGCTACGCCGTACGCCTTGGCACTTTTTGCTCAGCCCCCCTTACGCCGCGGAATTTGCTGATGTTGGCCGAACGCAAATAAAACGCGACCACCCTGTGGATAACTCTGTTGATGAATCCATAGTGGATCCAATATTTACGCCTGTTTCAAGCCATTAACAGCGCTGTTCATTTTTTGTTCACATTAATAAAAAACCGTTAAAACAGGAATTTGCGAACAAAATGAGAACGCTTCCAGAAAATCCCGCCTGACCCGATTCCATGCCAGCCGAATGTGCATAAGCCGCCAATCAAAACGACATAACCGCCTGATTGCACCCGCTCGCAGCGAATAATTGCGGCATCTCGCCCGCCTTGCTATACAAGGCCACAACGTGCCACCCGCACGCGTCCCAACAAGAACAAAACAAACCCGACAGGATGCGACCGTGACGTTTATTTCCTATGCGCAGAATTTTGAAGACGTCCGCTTGTGGCGTGCCCTCAAGCAAGTCGAAGACGGCTTCTATATCGATGTAGGAGCCAATGACCCGAACCACGATTCGGTCACCAAAGCCTTCTATGACCACGGCTGGAACGGCGTGAACGTCGAACCGATACAGAACTACTACGACGCCCTCTGTCAGCAACGTCCGCACGACACTACTGTGCAATGCATCGCCAGCGATCGGCCCGGCGAAATGACTTTCTACGCTATCCCCGATACCGGCCTGTCCACGGCCGACCCGGCGATCGCCAAACAGCACGAAGATCAAGGCATGGAGGTGCGCAGCCTCACAGTAGACTCGCGCACACTGACGTCTATCTGCGAACAATATGCCGCTGATCGACCAATCCATTTCCTGAAAATCGACGTCGAAGGCCACGAAGAAAGCGTCCTGCGCGGCATGGATTTCACTCGCTTCCGTCCCTGGATCATAGTCATCGAGACCCCCTGGAAGCGCGACCACACGTGGGAACCGCTGGTCACCGACGCCGGTTATCAGGCGATCCTGTTCGACGGTCTCAACACCTGGTTCCTCGCCGACGAACACCTGAACCTCAAACCTGCTTTCGATATCCCACCGTGCAATCTCGACAACTTCCAGTTGTGCAAAGGCCACGCCTTCGCTCACCCGCTCAGCCCCAGCGAACTCGACACCGCCCAACAACTGGCCAACGCCCTGCAACGCGCGGAGCAGGCCGAAGCGCGACTATCGGCCCTGCAGAACAGCCGCACCGTGAAGGCCGTGCAAACCCTGCGCAATGTGCTGCGCAGGGCTTGATTAGAGCGGATGCAAAAATAGTCTGAATTCAGGGGTTTACAGGATCTTCCCAATCGCTATAATCGTCGCCCACACGCCGGTATAGCTCAGTTGGTAGAGCAACTGACTTGTAATCAGTAGGTCCCGGGTTCGACTCCTGGTGCCGGCACCATACAAAACGAAGCCCCTGCAGAAATGCAGGGGCTTTGTTGTTTCTGCTTTGTTTATATCCCTGGCACTTTCCCCCGGTGAAAGTAGCTTCTCCCTCGCACTTCGCGCGATTGGCCACACTTCCTCTTACACACTCGAAAGCGCGGACTTTGAACCGACGGTCCTCGTTTCCATCTTTATGCTAAATTATGAAATAGCAATAATTATGGTGTGCACATAAAAAGGTGTAATCGCATGAGCAGCATTTTTCAGCGACCAGAACTGGCTGAGTCAATGGCTAACCAGCTTCTTAACCCAGGTGTGCTCGACGAAGGTTTGCGCTCAGGCTTGTTTCTATCTGGTCTGCGCCGCACAGGCAAAACGACGTTTCTGAGGAATGATCTCATCCCGGCCCTGGAAGAAGCAGGCGCTTTGGTCATCTACGTCGATTTATGGAGCGACACTCTGGCTAACCCGGCAACGCTCGTGCACAACGCCATCCGGAAAACCCTGAAAGATCTGCAAACACCTGGCTCCTCTGCCTTGGAAACCTTCAAGCGAGTCAGCAATGTTGAAATCGGCGCCTCTGGATTCAAGTTCGGCTTCAAACTCGACAGCATTGGCAACGTCGACGGCCCAACACTGGCGCAAGCACTCACCGAAGTCGTAGATCAAGCCAAGACTGATCTGGTGTTGATCATTGACGAGGTGCAGCATGCCATTTCCTCAGACGACGGTAATCAGCTGCTCCTGGCACTCAAAGCCGCCCGCGATGCAATCAACCCTCGTCCGAAAACACCGGGATACTTTCTATTTATCGGCACAGGTTCGCACAGAGCGCAAGTCAGCGAACTGAGCGCCAAACGCAACCACGCCTTTTCCGGCGCCACGTCAGCAGCCTATCCATTGCTGAAAGGCGATTACGTTGAATTTTTGCTCAACCGACTCGCAATGACCGTGAAGCAGGACAAATTACCGTCCCTCGAAGCTGCAATCGAAGCGTTCGACACTTTGGGCAATCGGCCTGAAGAAATGCTGAAGGCCCTACGCCAACTCTTACAGCAAGAGGGCGAGCCAGATGTTTTTCTGCCAGTAATCGCCAGCACACTACGTTCGGCGGCGGCGAGCATCGAGCTGGAAAAAGTCGAGCAACTGGGTAGCTTGGCTCTAGCCGTTTTCAACAAGATCGCATCTACAGAAGGCGATGCTCGCGGAATTTTTTCCACAGACGCAGCGGCTGAATATTCAAAGTCCGTCGGGCGAGAGGTGCGGGTCGAAGAGATTCAGCCGGTAGTGATTGCGCTGGTTGCCGAGAACATCATCATGCGACGCGGGCATGGCATTTATGCGATCACCGATCAGTTCGTGCAAGAGATCTGGCTGGAGGAGCGGGCTTTGATCGAGGGAAGTTAGGCTCAAGCAGTATTGAAGCAGTATTGGGGACAGACCTCTTCGAGGGCTTTTTGGGTTCAGACCTGACTGATCTCGAACACAAACGAAATCTTCTGCTGACTCGCACTCCACACATAGCGCAAATGCTTGCCCTGCTTTGGAATCGAAACCGCCGGGGGCCGAAACGCCGCAACGCATTCATGCCCCGCCAATCGCACGCTGTTATAGAGCAAGCCCCAAGATTCAGCATCGCGCAATTGCCGCGCAAAAACCTGCGACGGCCCGTAGGCGTCCGGATCAGGCTGATGCAAATGATCAAAGCCATGACGAACGTCATGCAGCGGTTTGATCACCTGATTGACGTAAGTGCGCATGGTCAATTCGAGGTCGGCTTCCTGGGTTGCGGCGAGGAAGCGTTCCTGGTGGTAACAGGTTTCGGCGATGGCTGCGGCCTGGCTGCTGGCCGCGTAATAGACGCCGAAGGTGCCGTCGCTGAAACGGCTGCGTTTGCCGACATGGGTAAACGCGGCCATTACTGGACTGGAACCGGGGCCGGACAGGCGATCTTCCGGGCGCACGCGAGCGAGCACGCCGGCCTGCTCGATCAGACGATCATTGGTTAGCGCCTCGATGGCGTAGGCGACTTCGAGGTCTTCTGGATCGAGCACATCTTCGAACAGCGCAATCGGCGGGAAGCTGCTGTTGACGATGCGATACGCGCGCGGCCATGGCACCTCGACCAGCGCCGGCGTTTTCAACCGCGCACTCCATCGAGGTAGCGGCGCACATCGGCGATGTCGACCACCCTGCCCGCCAGCATGTAATCCAGTGCGGTTTTGCCGTTGAACGGTGCCGCGGTGTTCGGGCTGCTGACCCAAGCGTAAGCGCGCTCGCGGCTGTTGCTGAAGATGATGCTCAACGCTTTGTGAATGCCCATCAGGTAGGAGATCCGCTCAAGGGTGTCGTTAGGCAGACGTATGTTCGGCAAATGTTTGTATTTATAGAACGTGGTGTTGCCGACGCCGCCCAGCAATGTGCGTTGCTGCTCTGCGCTGCAGCCCCAACGCTCCATAAGGTTGAAGAAGAACTTCAGCGCGACGCGACCGGCTTCGGGGGCGTCGAGTTGTTCGCGTGGGATGAGGGCTGGAGATGAGGTAGGCATAGACGCCTCCTGATTTTGTCTTAGCTCAAGACTAGTACAAAACTGTAATTTTTTAGAGTTTTGATACACAAACGAACAATCGCAACAAACAGCCGCACAGAAGCCGGAGTTAAGCCGGCTTATGTATCCAGATATTCTGCGGGTAATTGCTGCCCCAAGAACAACATCGCCATCACATTCCGGACGTCGTTCATGTCTCGCCTTCCGGCACGGTTATAACGATCCCAAGACTTCTTGAATTCAGAAGTCTGTGCACACTGTTTAGGCCGATCAGCGCGTTTTTGCGTTTTCTCCGGTTTCGCCATCAACAGTCCTCAGCATGTCGTCTATGGAGTCGAAACGCTCACGGATTTCTCGTGCTTCCATCATTGCGCGCGCCGTTTTCTCTGATGGAACTCGCACCTCGAAGGGAAGCCCCTGAGTGGCAACAACCTGTCGCAGAAAAAGTCGCATGGCGTCGCTGATGCTCAGCCCGCAAGCGTTTAAGACTTCAGTGGCACGCGTTTTCAAATCCTCATCAATGCGGCAACGCACATCGGTAGTTTTCAGTAGTGCAGCCATTACGATAACCTCGCTGTGATTTTGTAGCTACATCAGCGCTACCTCTACATTGTGGTCGGAGGGATCTTCGTCGGTCAACGCGAAGTTGATAGGTGGTTGTTAACCGCCATGGATCGAATGCCAAGCATCCATTTCAACTGCTTTGACAGGTAAGCGCTATCAGCTAAATCGCTACTCTGCCTGAGATCGTTCTGCGCGTGACGCTGGCAAAAACCTCGGAGGATGTAAGCCGTTTCTCATCGGAAAAACCGCCCCCACGCACCAAAACCCAGCACTTTTTTTGACCTCCATCACCCCCAAGCCACCAAAAACCCCGATCCTCTGTCAGCCTCCAGCCATCGGCGGGGGAATCAATTCGCTACTAAATCCGCGACAACTATGCTCAGGTGCAGGAATATAGCCGGCATATGGCGCCGGTTCGGTCGTTTCGTAAACAACAATACCCAGCCCACTTCAGAGGGCATTACCCATGGATAGCAGAACCTTACACAACCTCATGCGCATCGTGCAGACCGGCTCGTTGTCGGCTGCAGCCGAGCATTCGTGCCTGACTGTGCAGGCGTTGGCCGCGCAGTTGAACAAGGTCGAAGAGCAGTTCGGTTTCCGCTTGTTTCGCCGTTCAAACAAGGGGCTGACGCTGACGCCGCAAGGCACGGAGCTGACGCCCTACATCGACAAAGTGTTGATCGCCACGCGGCAGATGGAGGAAAAGGTCGAGGCGCTGAAGGTGCCGGGGCAGCGGACGTTGAAGGTGGCGTTGAACAACACGCTGTCGCCTGACTTCAACCGGCGCATGATCGGACGGTTGATCGAGGTATTTCCCGATTATCAGATGGAATTCAGCTACGCCGAGTCGATGGAAAATCTCAGCAAGCTGAAGAACGAAGATTTCGACCTCGCCGTGCTGATCGGCCCGCAGCGTCCCGGCTTGCCGAGCATCGTGCTGCCGGATGTGCAGGTGCAGGTGGTCGGTGCGCATTGCGGTCAGGAAAACGATCCTTTGACCTTGCTGGGCAACAAGTTCCAGGTGCGTCCTGCTGAAGACTGTCCGTATTCCCACAGCTTTTTGCGTTTTCTCGACGCCGGCCTGGGTAATCACGAGAACGGTCAGCGCATGGTCTATTCATGCAGCGAAACCTTGACGCTGTCGCTCATCACACAGATGGATGCGGTCGGTATGGTCTCGCGTGAAGCGGCGCAGAAGAACGGCCTGACGATCTTCCCCGGTTTCGAGGATTTTCTCGAAGTGCGCCTGGCGGTGAACAATCCGGAGTTGTCGCACCAGGCGTTGAACGATGTCGTCGATATGCCGCTACATGAACGAGCCGAGCGCAATGTACGCAGCCGTCCCCACCGCCACACTGAGAAAGAGGTTTTTGCTGAAATACGCACATAGCAACGTCGGAATCGCGGCATAGAATTCCGGGCGATCGAGCTGTATCTGCCGGTCCTTGATCAACAGGGGCGTGAGGCTGATCGCAGCGACGATCGCCACCGGCAAATATTCCAGCGCCCGCGCCACGAACGGCGGCCAGTGTTCGGTGTTGATCTGCAGCGGCAAGGCACGTGGCAGAAAGGTCACGGCCATCATCAATGCCACCACCAGAATCAGGAACGTTTGGTCAGGCATACACCCACTCCGCAGCCCACAAACGTGGCGATAAATACGTTGAAGGGCGAACTGCCGATCAGGCTCAGTGCTCCCATGCAGACCACGGCGGCAGCGGCGGCGATCAGTTTTCTGCGCGTGTTGCACAGCGAAACCAGCACGTAGAGCATCATCGCCGTCAGTGCGTAATCGAGCTGATATTTGATCAAGTGCGCCGCGTACTGCGCGCAGACCGCACCGAGCAAACCGCCGAGCACCCACGACGTGTGGCAGAACAGGTTGAAACCGATCAGATAACGCACATTGACCGGCGCGCCAGTGCCGAGCTTGACGCTGTGGAAGGCGAAGGATTCGTCGGTCAGGCCACCGGCGTAAGCCCAACGTTCCATGCGGCTCAAGCCAAGGGCGCGCAGGGCCTTGGCCATGTACACCGACATCAGCATGTGCCGCGCATTGATCAGGAACGTGGTCAGTACGATGGTGGTCAGCGATGCGCCGCTGGAGATCAGCGCCAGCGCGGCGAATTGCGATGCGCCGGCATACACGAACAAGCACATCGCCACCGGCAGCCACATCGGCAAACCAGCGTTGACCGCCATCAGCCCGAAGACAAACGACACGGTGAAATACCCGGCGACCACCGGGCTGGCTTCGGCAAACGTGCGCGACGGCTGATGAGTCGCCATCAACGGTGCGCTGCCGGACCTGTCATTCATAGATCCCTCTCAAATGTCCGTTCGCCGTGAGGTTCGCAAAAACCCTGGGCGGTCCAGAATCGCTTGCCCGCGAGGTTAGCATCGTCGACGAACAGAAACATCCGCAGAACCCCGACCCTCTTCATGTCGGATGACGCGGCTTCGACCAGGCGCTGACCCACGCCCTGGCTGCGGTAGCGCGGGCTGACGGCCAGATGATTGATCGTGCCGCGGCTGCCGAGCATGCCGCCCAGCACCGCGCCGACGATCTCGCCGTCGACATCGAACGCCAGGTACGCCGTGGTGGTTTTCTGGATCAACACGCCGCGCAGGCATTTGGCGTCCTGCCATTCGCAGAACGACACTTCGTCGAACTGGCGGAAGAAGCGTTCCATGCGTTGCGCATCCTTGGCCGTAGCCCGGCGCAGGACCACTGGCGTCGAGCATTCGACGCCGTCGATTGGGGTGATCTGATTAGCGAACAATGTCGAAAGCGGTCCCGGGCCGCGAGAAGGAAATTGCCAGAATCTGCCGGTATGCCATGGCATGCGTGTGAGTGTTGCGCGCCGGGGTCACGTAGTGACGCATGTCGCGATCGAGGAAGTAGGTGGTGTCGAGAATTTCCTCGTAGGTGGTCGCCGCCAATTGATGCTTGTGGATGTCGTACAGACGACTCTCCGCACCCTCGACGTTATTGCGTCCCCAGAAGTGCACGCCGCTGAACGGATAGCCATCGCAGTGAATGCCTTCGGGAGTGATTTCCAGCTGTTTGCCGGGTTTGATCTCGATGCGAATCTGATGGATCTGGCATTGCCAGATTTCATCGTGCAACTCTTCCGGCAGAACGCTCTTGTACACTTCGAAATCGGTGTCGATCAGGCTGCGCATCACCGGTGAAGAGATCACTTCTTCGGAAAAGTCCTGAAAGTGCCGTACCACGCCGCCGACATAGGCGTTGTTCGCTTTCGATTGCACATAGGCGCGATGCTCGAGTTGTTTGAGTTCGCGGGTTTTCGGGTTGTATTCAAAGTCGCTGTAACGACGGTAGCGCATGCCGGCTTCGGCCTGACCGTAATAGCTGTCAGGCTCCATGTTTTCCCAACTCTTGGTCAGTCTGACGAAGTCGGCAAAATGACCGTAGAGATTGAAGTCACCACCCTGGACGTTGACAAATTTGTCGCGCCGTAGCGATTCGCCCACTTCTCTGTTCAAAACGATCATTACCAGATTCTCCGCTGCGTTGAACGCCCTAATCTATTAGGTGGAGAATTTGCGTCCATGAGAAAGAATTTCAGGCATTTGAAGTGTTGTTTGAAACGAAACCTGCGGCGCATCGAAAACAACTTTTACATGACAAAAACACTGGTTATTTCCGGTTTCGGCTGAAAAACCGTCGAAAAAAAACCCCGAACGAATCGGGGTTTTCTCATTTTTCTTACAGCATTTCGATCATCAGAAGATATTGATCGGATAGTCCACGAATACTCGCACTTCGTTACCGCTGACGTTGTACTCGCTGGATTTCTGCGAGACACGCAGAATCGAGCTGCGCAGCTTCACGCTCAGGTCTTTGGCCGGACCACTTTGCACGACGTACTTGAACTGGTTGAAGATCTCGCGCTCGGTGCCGCCTTCGCTGGTGGAGGTGGTGATGTTGTCGCCACGCACGTAAGCGAAGTTGTAGCTCAGACCCGGAACGCCGAATACACCGAAGTCCAGGCCGTAGCCCAGCTGCCAGCTGCGTTCATCTTCGGCGTTGAAGTCCGACCAGTAGGAGTTGGCCAGGTAGATGGTATTGCCACCGTCACCGACACGCCCCTGATCTTTCTGATAACCGCCGTAGGCGTAACCCAGGTTGCTGTCGCCGGTGGAACGCTGGTGCGCCACGGTGAACGAGTGCGGGCCGGTGGCGAAGGTCGCCGCCAGGCTCCAGATCTTGTTGTCGTCGCCGGTTACACCGTTTTCGCGGACATAGGAGTTGTCCAGTTTGGTGCGATAGCCGTTGAAGTCCAGGGTCAGCGACTGGTCCTTGTTGAACGGAATCACGTAGTTGGCGTTCACGTACTGTTTCTTCAAGACGTCTTCAACGTCCGACGCATAGAGCGCGCCTTTGAAGCGTTCGGTGAACTGATAGCTGCCGCCCAATACATTGATCGACTTCAGACCGCCGCTGTCACGGCCTTCATCGCTCTTGCGCGATTCAGCGGTAAAACGACCGGCATTCAACTCCAGACCTTTGATCTCACGGGAAGTGATCAAAGTACCGGTGTAGCTTTCCGGCAACAGACGCACGTTGTCGTAACTCAGCACCGGCAGGGCCGGCATCTGGTCGCCGTAGGTCAGCACGGTGTTGGAGAAGCGGAATTTGACCGCTGCGCCGCCCTTGGCGATGTCGTGGTTGGCGCGACCGTCATTTTCCTGCTTGAAGAAGTCGATGCCTTGGGCGCCGGTGCGTCCCTTGCCACCGTCCAGACGCAATGCGTACAGACCAAAGGCGTCAACACCGACACCCACGGTGCCTTGGGTGAAGCCGGACGAGAACGTCCCGATCGCCGCCTGGCCCCACTCGGCTTTGTCCGGGCGACCGTCTTTGTAATCACGATTGATGTAGGCGTTGCGCAGCAGCACTTTGAGGCTGCTGTCTTCAACGAAACCCTTGGATTCGGCCTGGTCGTTAGCCATGGCCTGTGTAGCACTCAACATCCCCAGTGCGATCAGACTGATTCGCTTGTTCAACATTTTGTTTTCCTTATTACGGGTTGAAACGCGCTGTGTCGAACGGCTGAAACGGCGCTTTTGCACTCTTGTATTCACCCCGAAACAAAAAGACCCGCCGACGGATACGTCATGGCGGGCCTGCTCCTTATTTTGAGTCATGGCGGTTAGCCACAGGCGTTGGGCGGAATCGTAGCCGCGCCCTTAACAGTGTGTCAATTTCAAGAATCGTCTTTAAATAGGCGAAAAACGTCTAAGAAACGTAAATTCTTAGCTGGGCGATTGCAGGAAAACCAGATTAAGCAGGGAGTTTTGATTTGTGGGAGCGAGCCTGCTCGCGAAAAGCGATGAATCAGTCAACGAGTCATTGGCAGGGCGGACGCCTTCGCGAGCAGGCTCGCTCCCACCTTTGAATACCTGTAGATAAAATTCAGGCAAAAAAAAGCGCCGCCATCCCGGCAGCGCTTTGATCAATCCCTGTTACTCCTATCCTTCCATCACATCCCACAACGCTTCCAGTTCGGCCTCGCTTAACAGCCCAGCGGGGTAGCGCTCGATCATCATCCGGCGCGGATCAGGTTCTCTGATCTGACGCGTTCCATTGGACTTCAACCAGTGCGCGACAAGCTGGAGCGATTCGCCATTGACGGCCATGGGATGCACAGTCCGCTCGCTGACTACGTTCACTTCGGCGTTCATTTCAGCGCTCTCCCCCGTTCATGAGCGGCTAAGTTATCCAAGGTTTGTGACAGAACTGTTGAAGTTCCCCGCCCTCCCTAGTGCAACAGAAGCAATACAAGAGCTATGCCAAAGCGCGCCGAACAGCGACCGGCGGATACAAACAAGCCCGCGGTCCTGACGGGCTGCGGGCTTGCTTTCATGCGTAGCGAGCTAATCATTGCCAGGCTGATTTGTTAACCAGCTCAAGCTGTTACGACTCAACTCACTCTTTGTGCGGCGCCGGCTGTTGCTGGGTAAGGCAGTGAATATTGCCGCCACCCAGTAACAGTTCGCGGCCCGGCACCATCACCACTTCGTGCTGCGGGAACAGCTTGTGCAGGATTTCCTTGGCTGGCGCGTCCATCGGGTCATCGAAGCTCGGCGCAATGATGCCGCCGTTGACGATCAGGAAATTCACGTAGGAACCGGCCAGGCGCACGGACGGATTACGCTCCTGCGAGCCGTCCACCGGATCGACCCCGGCGCACTCTTCCTCGGTCGCATACAACGGCCCCGGAATCGGCATTTTGTGCACCGTCAACGGGCGGCCCTTGGCGTCGGTGCTGTCTTGCAGCACGCGCATTGCGGCTTGGCAGCGTGGATAGTTCGGATCCTGCGGATCGTCGGTCCACGCCAGCAATACTTCACCCGGGCGCACGTAGCAGCAGAAGTTATCCACGTGGCCGTCGGTTTCGTCGTTGAACAGACCATCCGGCAGCCAGATGATCTTGTCCACGGACAGGTTGTCACTGAGCACCGCTTCGATTTCTTCACGGCTCAGGTGCGGGTTGCGATTGCGGTTGAGCAGGCATTCTTCGGTGGTGATCAAAGTGCCTTCGCCGTCGACATGAATCGAACCGCCTTCGAGCACGAAACCTTCAGTGCGGTAGCGCGGGCTGCGCTCGATCTCGAGGATTTTGCCGCCGACCTGCGAGTCACGATTCCACGGCGCATACAGACCGCCGTCGAAACCACCCCAGGCGTTGAAATCCCAGTTCACACCGCGCACTTCGCCACGGTTGTTGATGACGAAGGTCGGGCCGCTGTCGCGAACCCAGGCGTCGTCGCTGGACATTTCCACCACGCGGATATTCGGCACATCGAGACGCGCGCGGGCGTTTTCGTACTGGCCGGCGGAGACGGCAACGGTCACTGGCTCGAAACGGGCGATGGCTTTGGCTACCGCGACGTGCGCGGCCTGCGCCGGTTTGCCACCCAGACGCCAGTTGTCCGGGCGCTCGGGCCAGATCATCCAGGTCTGGGTTTGTGGCGCCCACTCGGCGGGCATGTAGAAGCCGTCGGCGCGTGGGGTACTTTTCAATGTGGTCATCAGGACTCCAGGGAACCGTCGAGGGTTTTCAACGCGCCGTACAGATTCGGCCGGCGGTCGCGGAATGAACCCCACGCGCTGCGAATATGCTCCAGCTCGTCGAGGTTGAACGTGTGCACAAGAATACCTTCTTCGGTTTTATTCAGCTCCTGCACTTTTTCACCGAACTGGTTGGCGATGAACGAAGAGCCATAGAAAGTAATGTCATAGCCGTCCTGTTCTTCGTTGCCGATGCGGTTGCTGGCGATCAGCGGCATCAGGTTGGCGCCGGCATGGCCCTGCTGCACACGTTGCCAGTGATCGCGCGAAGAAATGCTGTTGTCGTGTGGCTCGCTGCCAATGGCGGTCGGATAGAACAGGATTTCCGCGCCTTGCAGGGCCATGCTGCGGGCCGCTTCCGGAAACCACTGATCCCAGCAGATGCCTACGCCGATTTTCGCGTAACGCGTGTTCCACACTTTGAAACCGGTGTCGCCCGGGTTGAAGTAATACTTCTCGTGATAGCCCGGGCCGTCCGGGATGTGGCTTTTACGATAAATCCCGAGGTTGCTGCCATCAGCGTCGATGATCGCGATGCTATTGAAGCGCGCCCGTCCGGCCAGCTCGTAGAAGCTGATCGGCAACACCACTCGAAGTTCTTGGGCGATTTTCTGGAAATGCCTGATGGCGACGTTTTCTTCAACGGTCGTTGCCAGTTGCAGGTAACCCGGATTCGGCTTCTGGCAAAAGTACGGTGCCTCGAACAGCTCTTGAATCAGGATGATCTGCGCACCTTTGGCGGCGGCTTCACGCACCAGCCTTTCAGCAGTTTCGAGGTTGGCTTCAAGATCCCACGAACAGGCCATCTGCGTGGCGGCGACGGTAACGATACGGCTCATGAATCATCTCCGGGCTAGTGCTTTGACGGTCGACGAATTCGACCGAAAAGAAACGCGCGCACCGGACAAGAGATCGCCAAGGCCGGGGCAATGGCGACTTTATAACCGATAAATATCGGCTTTAAAACCTATAAATCAGAAAATACGCTATTTAAACGCTTATTAAGTCGATACAAATCGAACTTTAGACCGAATACAAATGTGGGAGCGAGCCTGCTCGCGAATGCGGTGCGTCTGTCACCGCATTTGGCGACTGATACACAGCTTTCGCGAGCAGGCTCGCTCCCACATGGGATGTGCCTTGCTTACAAGCCTTCGGTAAGCACCCGATCCAGCATATCGACAAAGAAATCCACGCTCTGGCGCGACGTCACCATGGGTGGTTTGATCTTGAGGATGTTCAAGTCATCGCCGGTCGGCTGCATGAAAATCCCCAGTTCACGCAGGCGATCACACAGCAACGCAGTCTCTGCAGTCGCCGGCTCCAGCGTCTGCCGATTGCGGATCAGCTCGAGTCCCAGATAGAACCCTGAGCCGTGTACCGCGCCAACCAGCGGATGTTTATCGATCAACGCTTCCAGTCGCGCCTTGAAGTGGCCGCCGACGACTTGGGCGTTTTCCCAGAGCTTTTCTTCTGCCATAACGTCCAGCACTGCCATGCCGATCTGACAACTGACCGGACTGCCGCCCGCCGAGGAGAAGAAGTAGCCCTCGGCCTCCAGCGCCTCGGCTATCTCTCGACGAGTGATCACCGCGCCAAGAGGCTGACCGTTGCCCATGCCTTTGGCCATGGTGATGATGTCCGGCACCACGGCCTGATCTTCGAAGCCCCAAAAGAATTTGCCCATGCGCCCATAACCGACCTGCACCTCGTCAGCGATGCACACCCCGCCCTGTGCACGCACCAGCGCATAGACCTTTTGCAGATAACCCGCCGGCAACGAAATACCGCCGGCATTGCCGTACACCGGCTCGCAAATGAAACCGGCCAGTTGCCGCTTCTGCTCGGCAAGTTTTCGCAGATGATGTTCGACGCTGCGCACGTAATCCGGCGCCGAATCGGGGCCACGGAATTCGCCGCGATAGGTGTTCGGCGCCGTCACTGGGTGCACCCAGTCCGGGCGGCTTTCCAGAGCTTTCGGGTTGTCGGCAATCGACGTTGAAACCGCATCGGCGCCGACCGTCCAGCCGTGATAGGCCTCGAGGACGCTGATCATGTCGCGCCCGCCGCTGTAGGCCCAGGCCAGGCGAATCGCCAGGTCATTGGCCTCGCTGCCGCTGTTGACCAGGAACACCCGGTCCATGCCCTTCGGTGCGAGCTTGAGCAAGCGTTCGGAAAACTCGGCGACTGCCGCATAGTTGAACCGCGAGTTGGTATTGAGCAACGACCATTGCCGCGCCGCGACCGCCACCATGCGCGGGTGGCCGTGGCCCAGGACTGCAACGTTGTTGAGCATGTCCAGATACGTTCGGCCGTGCATGTCGATCAGGTGATTGCGCCAGCCGCGCTCGATGCGTGGCGGGTCGACGTAATAGTGTTTTTGCGTACGGGCGAAACTGGCATCGCGACGCGCGAGCAGGGTTTGCGCGTCCAGCTCTGGCTCGGCGTCGCAGGCGAGGCCAAGCAACGTCGCCGGTGACGGGCACAACGCCTGCCAGGCCAGTGCCCGGGACGGCGTGCAGAACAGCGGCGCGTCGAGCTCTGCTGCTCGGCACAATTGCACGAGCAAAGGCCCGCTGACCTTACCGATTCGTTGGCCTTGGTCCAGCGCTGCGCCAGGGTCAGGGAATGGCGTCACGCCCCATAGCCGAACACTGAACTGCGGCCCGTCAAGCCGCAGCGCACCGTCCGCCGTTTGACTCAGAACACCCGCGAACGGTGCTTGCACGTCGGTTCCAGACGGCACATGCAATTCGACATGCAGCGGGAACGTATCCGGTTCAGTCGCGCTGTCCGGCCGCGTGCGTGACAAGCGGTACTGGCCATAACGCGTGGCCGCCAGCCCGTGCACCGTTGCGGCCTCTTTCAGCAAACGCTGATCAATGCCCTGCTGCTCCCAATTGCCGGCCTCGAAGTGCGGGCTCAGCACACCCAAGTCGATCAGGGCAAATTCGCGCCCGACCAGGCCGGGCAGCAGTGGTGCAAATTGAATGTTTTCGACACCGGGCAGGGACTGGCCCACGGCCGTCAGAATCGCCGCCTCCATCAGCGCCAGTGGCACCGAGGTCGCGACGCGGAAGATCTCCCACTCATGACTGAGGTTGTCGCGGCTGTAGGTATTGCCCGGATCGACGCTCACCTGCTGCTCGCTACTGAGCACCAGCACCGCCGCTCGCGCGACGATCAACGGCCACAGCGCTTGCAGCTCTTCGTAGTGCAACGGATTGACCGCGTGATACGCCTTGACCGCCGGCAGGATGACAAACGGATCGCCATCGGCGTGATGCAGCAAAGCCGCACACGTCACCGAGAGATCGGTGATACGCCACGTACGCACCAGATCACCGAAATCGATCACCCCTTGCAACTGCCAATGGCGCTGAACATCGCGCTGCCAGACGACATTGTCATCGGTGATATCCATGTGAATCGCCTGCACCGGCAACTTGTCCAGCAGCGGCCGCAAATGGCGCTCGGCCCGCTCGGCGGCAGCGCCTATCGCCGCGCGCTGCTGCTCGTCGCTGATCACCGGCAACAGGTGATTGATCAACGCGTTGGCATGGCGCGCGTCCCACTGCAAGGTGCGCTCGAGGCCGGGGTGATCGAAGCCTGCCAGCGCCAGATCCATCTCTCCACAGAGTCGGCCAAAACCGGCGACCACGTCCTGACCAAGATGATCGAAATCGGTCAACGGCTGCCCGTCGATGTACTCCAGCAACCGCACATGTACCGCTTCGCCATTGGCGTGCAGCGACAACAGGTCTTCGCCGTTATTGGCAGCGATCACGCGTGGTACCTTGATCGCCGAGTGCTCGGCCAGATACTTGAGCCCGGCGTGCTGGGCCTGCAGCTCCGAAAGCGCGTAGTCACCCCGACAGACTTTCAACACGAAGCGCCCACGCGCACTGTCGACGCGATAATTCAGATCCTGCTGGCTGCCCAGCGCCTGCAAGGTGCCGCCAAGCCCGTAATATTCGGCCAGCCATTGCAGCGCCTGCGCTTCTGAAACCTGCGGACCGGGCAAACTGGCGCGATGAATCAACGTGGCGAGCGGCATGAAACGACCCCTGACATTTTATTAGGCGCTTATATCGCCATTGCTCCCGGCGATACGCAACCCTTTATAACGAAGACCGACCAGAAGAAGGCCGCCCTGCCGTCGCGAAAGCCTTCCAGTCAAATTTTCCTACATGACTTTCAGATTGTGTTTCCGCGCAGCTCTGTGCAACCTGCGCCCTGAATTTCACAGCACGGATGCAAGACCAAGTCATGTCCCATCGTCGCCTCGCCCTTTCGAATAAAAAAGTCCGCAACATTCCGCGCCGCTTACGAGCTCTGGCGGCCTGGGCCGCTGATTTCGAGGGATACTTTCCAGCGGATCTCACGCTCGAGGACAAGTACTGGAACTGGAAAATTCCAATCCACATGTCGATGGTCGAAGGAAAACAGGCGACACCCGACCTGAAAAGGCAATGCGCCCAGCACCTGATCGACGCGGCGCAGCATCTACGCCTGGCCCGACCGGAGCATGCGCTTGACTGCAGGGTGGTCGCAGCCATTTGTGTTCCCGGTATGTTTTCCAGCGAAATCTGTATCTATGCGGATCTGGAATATCACCGCGGTCATATACCTGCCTCCGACAGCGAATATGTGGAAACCGGCAGAAGCCTGTCTCTGGAATGGGGGCTGGTTTTGCCACAGGGCATGGGAGAGCGAGGCTTGCGCTACGAGGTTGAAGGCTGGGATGGCCAGTATTACCAGGAGGAACGCTGGTATTTTGGCGAGGTGGATTGACGCCTCCACGCAGTCGGCACTCGCGCCTCGCAGCGCTTTGCGCAAGAATGTCGCCCGTTCGCCTTGAATCTATGGAAATACTCATGAATGTAATCACCACCGACCTGCCCGGTGTTCTGATCATCGAACCGAAGGTGTTTGGTGACGAGCGCGGTTTTTTCTACGAGAGTTTCAACGCCAAGGCGTTTCTGGAAGCAACCGGCCTCGATGTTCAGTTTGTGCAGGACAACCATTCGCGGTCACAAAAAGGCGTACTGCGTGGCCTGCATTACCAACTGCAGCAAACCCAGGGCAAACTGGTTCGGGTGACCGCCGGTGAAGTGCTCGATGTTGCCGTGGACATCCGCCGCAGCTCGCCCGATTTCGGCAAATGGGTGGCCGTGCGTCTGTCTGCCGACAACCACCGGCAGATGTGGATACCGGAGGGTTTTGCCCATGGCTTTGTGGTGCTGAGCGATTACGCCGAATTTCTTTACAAGACCACTGATTACTACTCACCCTCAGCCGAACGCGCGATCCGCTGGGATGACCCGGATCTGGGCATCGACTGGCAACTGGACGCAGCGCCGAAACTGTCGACCAAGGATCAGGCGGCCGCACTTTTCAAGGACGCTGACGTCTTCGCCTGAGGCCAGGTCTGGACGAAAACTCGCCGAGCGGTGATCAGGCCAGGCAAAAAACAGGCGAGGAAGCGGAGTCCAGGCCCCCTAAATGAGCATTCCGAGCCTGTTTTTAACGCAGCATGATCGACGCGCAGGCAGTTTTCGTACAGAGCAGAGGCATAATGCGCCTGTCTCTACAGGCGTATCCGGCTCATGAAACCAACACTCCCCCGCAGACCCCGCTGGCGCAGCCTCGCGCTGTTGGCCCTGTGCCTGGCGCCGCTGCTGTGGCCGCTGGAACACCTTGCCGAACGCTATTACCGCAGCGAACTCGCCGGGCAGAATCGCCAGACCCTCGACCTCTACGTCGCCAACCTGCTCGGCACCCTGCATCGCTATGAAGTGCTGCCGCAGATTCTCGGCGACCTGCCGGCCCTGCGCGCGGTACTCGGTGCGCCGGACGACGGCGTGACCCAAGGCAATGCCAATCGTTTGCTGAAAAACATCGCCGCGCAGACCGGCGCCGAAGTCATGTACCTGATGGACACGTCCGGCCAGACACTGGCGGCGTCGAACTGGGACAAACGTGACAGCTTCGTCGGCCGCAACTTCGCCTTTCGCCCGTATTTCAGCGAAGCCATGGCCGGACGCCTCGGACGCTTCTTCGGCCTCGGCACCACCTCGGCCAAACGCGGTTATTTCTTCGCCGCTGCCGTGCGCAACGGCGAGAAAATCATCGGCGTGCTGGTGATCAAGGTCGACCTCGACCACACCGAAAGCCTGTGGGGCAAAACCCCTGAGCAATTGCTGGTGACCGACCACAACGGCGTGGTCATTCTTACCTCGCGTCCGGAGTGGCGTTTCCGATCAACCCGGGAACTGAGTGATTCCGAGCGCGCCGCGATCACCGCGATCCAGCCCTACCCGACCCGCGAACCCAGACCGCTGAACCTCAGCCCTGACGCGTGGCTGACGCAGACCCACGACATTGCCGAAACCGGCTGGAGCGTGAGCATTCTCGCCCCGCGCACATTGATCGATCGCCCGGTGCGCACCGTAGTCGCGATCGGCGGCGCCACGCTGTTGGTGGTCATGCTGCTGGTGGGTTTGATGATGCAGCGGCGTCGGCATTATCTGGAGCGCATCGCTTTCGAAGCCAAGGCCCGCCGCGAGCTGGAAGGCCGGGTCGCCGAACGGACCAGCGATCTGGAAGGCCTCAACCGACGCCTGAAGCAGGAAGTGCTCGAGCGTGAGCACGCGCAGCAGGAGCTGGTGCGCGCCCAGGACGATCTGGTTCAGGCCGGCAAGCTGTCGGCGCTGGGCACCATGTCGGCGAGCATCAGCCACGAACTCAATCAGCCACTGGCGGCGATTCGCAGTTATGCAGAGAACGCCGAGGTGCTGCTCGACCATCAACGCACCGACGACGCGCGCGGCAACCTCAAACTGATCAGCGAACTGACCGGGCGTATGGCCTCGATCATCGCCCACCTGCGCGCCTTCGCCCGCCGCGATCGCCACGCACCGGAAAGTGTCGCGCTGCAACCGGCGCTGGACGATGCGCTGGCATTGCTGGCCAAACGTCGGCGCAGTATGGAAGTCGAGCTGATCCGCGACCTGCCTGCCGCCACGCTGTGGGTCGAGGCCGGCGAAACCCGATTGCGCCAAGTGCTCGGCAATCTGCTGGCCAACGCGCTTGATGCGCTGACCGAAAAAGGCCCGCCGCGCAAATTGTGGCTGAGCGCCGAAGCCACCGCCGAAGGCGTCAATCTGTACATTCGCGACAACGGCCCCGGGTTCTGCATGGAAGCCCTTGGCCGCGCCAGCGAGCCCTTCTACACCACCAAGACCCGCACGCAAGGCCTGGGTCTGGGGCTGGCCATTTGCGAAACGCTGATGCGCGCCTTCGGTGGTGAGCTGTCGTTCGCCAACCACAAGCAAGGCGGCGCCCTGATCACCCTGCGCCTGCGCGCCGGTGCGCCCGGAGTCAGCCTGCAACCGTCCGAGGATCGAAGTGCATGACCATCGACAATCGCATCCAGGTAGTGTTGATCGACGACGATCCGCACCTGCGCCAGGCCCTCGGCCAGACCCTGGACCTGGCCGGTCTGAAAATCCTGCCACTGTCCGAAGCCAAAGGCCTGGCCGCACAGCTTGAGCGTGACTGGCCGGGTGTGGTGGTCAGCGACATTCGCATGCCGGGTATGGACGGCCTCGAACTGCTCAATGAATTGCATGCACAGGATCCCGAATTGCCGGTGCTGCTGATCACCGGCCATGGCGACGTACCGCTGGCGGTGCAGGCGATGCGCGCCGGCGCTTACGACTTTCTGGAAAAACCCTTTGCCAGCGATGCCCTGCTCGACAGCGTGCGTCGCGCCCTCTCGTTACGGCGTCTGGTGCTGGACAACCGCAGCCTGCGTCTGGCCTTGAGCGACCGCAACGAACTGAGCGCGCGGCTGGTGGGGCACTCGACGCCAATGTTGCGCCTGCGTGAGCAGATCGGTGCGCTGGCGGCGACCAAGGCCGATGTGCTGATCCTCGGCGAGACCGGTGCCGGCAAAGAGGTGGTCGCCCGCGCGCTGCACGATTTGTCGAGCCGGCGCAACGGTCCGTTCGTGGCGATCAACGCCGGCGCACTCGCCGAATCGGTGGTGGAAAGCGAGTTGTTCGGCCACGAGCCCGGCGCCTTCACCGGCGCGCAGAAGCGCCGCATCGGCAAATTCGAATTCGCCAACGGCGGCACGCTGTTCCTCGACGAAATCGAGAGTATGAGCATGGACGTGCAAGTGAAATTGCTGCGCATGCTGCAAGAGCGGGTCGTCGAACGCCTGGGCGGCAATCAGTTGATCCCGCTGGACATCCGGGTCATCGCCGCGACCAAGGAAGACCTGCGCCAGGCGGCGGACCAAGGCCGCTTCCGCGCCGACTTGTATTACCGCCTCAACGTCGCACCGCTGCGTATCCCGCCCCTGCGCGAACGTGGTGAAGACGCATTGGTGCTGTTCCAGCATTACGCCGACGAAGCCAGCGCTCGCCACGGTTTGCCGCCCCACGAACTGCAACCGGCGCAACGCGCATTGCTGCTGCGCCACACCTGGCCGGGCAACGTACGCGAATTGCAAAATGCCGCCGAGCGTTTTGCGCTGGGCCTGGAGCTGGCATTGGATAGCAGCGCTGACGGCAGCGGCGCCGCGCCTGTGGAAGTGGTCAACGGCGGCCTCAGCGAGCAAGTGGAAAACTTCGAGAAGTCGTTGATCGCCGCCGAACTGGCGCGCTCGCACAGTTCGGTACGCAGCCTCGCCGAAGCCTTGGGCATTCCGCGCAAGACTCTGCACGACAAGTTGCGCAAACACGGCCTGAATTTCGGCGACAGCAGCCACGGGGAAGAGAGCGAATGAGCAGCGCAAGCGAATACCTGGAAACGGTGCTGCATCACGACATTCCGCTGACCGTCGAGATGGGGCTCAAGGTGCTTGAGTGGCGAGAGCAGCAATTGAGCCTGCACCTGCCCCTCGCGCCCAACGTCAATCACAAGAGCACCCTGTTTGGCGGCAGCCTCTACTGCGGCGCGGTGCTGGCCGGTTGGGGCTGGTTGCATTTGCGTTTGAAAGAAGAAGGGATAACCGACGGGCACATCGTCATACAGGAAGGGCAGATCAGTTATCCGCTACCGGTGACCGGGGACGCCGTGGCCATTTGTCCGCCGCCAGATGCAGCGGTGTGGAAGCGGTTTGTGGCGATGTATCGCCGCTATGGGCGAGCGCGGTTGACGCTGGATACGCAGATTTTGAATGCGGGAAGTGAGGACGAGGCGGTGAGGTTTACCGGGCAGTACGTGTTGCACAGCTGAAGATCAAAAGCCCCCCCTCACCCTAGCCCTCTCCCGAGGGAGAGGGAACCGATACGGGGATGCTGCAGATTGAAGGCGACCTGAAACTGCTTCGCCGAATCCACAATCGACTCGATTCTTCAGGTCCATGCATAACGCCAGACCCCTCACCCCAGCCCTCTCCTGGGGGGAGGGCTGGGGTGAGGGGGAATTCCGGATCGGCAGTTAACCTCGAGCCAACTCCAACAATCTCTCGCGCCACGCAGCCTTCGCCGGCAGCGCCAGAAAGAACTCGTTCAACAGCGATTCCCGCGGCGGATAACTGAACGCCTCGCCGCGCAGATCCAGCACCTCGCCACCCGCCCCTTCCAGCACCCCCTGAGCTGCCGCCGTGTCCCACTGCGAAGTGGGCGCCAGGCGTGGATAGCAATCGGCCGCACCTTCGGCCAACAGGCAAAATTTCAACGAACTGCCGATATTGGTCAGTTGCAGCTCACCGAGACTCGCGCTCAACCCGGCCAGCAGACGCTCTTGCTCAGGACTTGAATGACGGCGGCTGGCGACCACAGTAAACGCCTCGCCCGGCGCAGGCACGTCGCGCACCTGAATCGGCACCGGCGTTGCGCCCTTGTCGCCACGCCAGGCACCCAGTTCGGCGCCGCCGACGTAAAAACGACCGTTGGTCGGCATCGTCACCACGCCAAACACCACCCGGCCGTTTTCGATCAGTGCGATGTTGACGGTGAACTCCTCGCTGCCGCTGATGAACTCCTTGGTGCCGTCCAGCGGATCCACCAGCCACCAGCGCTGCCAGCCGGCGCGCACATTCTGCGGGATATCGGCGTCCTCTTCGGACAGCACTGGAATGCTCGGATCAAGCGCCGTCAGGCCGGCAACGATCAGGTGATGTGCTGCCATGTCAGCAGCCGTCACCGGCGAATCATCGGACTTGGCCGTGACTTCAACACCGGCACGCCAGAACGGCAGAATCGCCTCGCCGGCCTGTAACGCCAGCTCGACCACCGGTGCCATTAACGGATGGGGAAAATTCATTAAGATCTCACTCATAGCTGAACACCCCGCGCTGGGTCAGCAGGTCACGGGTCAAATACAGCGCCGCCAACGCGCGGCCTTCGGTAAATTGCGGATTGAGCGCCAGCGCCGACAGTTCGCGCAGATTGACCTTATCGACGCGCATCGGCTCAGGCTCATCGCCTTCCAGCCGTTCCTCGTAAAGATCAGTGGCGAGGACGACTTGAATCTTTTGACTCATGTAACCGGGCGACAGCGACAGCTCGGTCAGATGCTCCAGTTGGCGCGCGCCATAACCGGCCTCTTCCTTGAGCTCCCGCTCGGCCGCCGCCAGCACATCTTCGCCCGGCTCGATCAGGCCTTTGGGCAGAGACAGTTCGTACTCCTCGGTCCCGCCGCAATACTCTTCGATCAGCACCGCATGTTCGGCGTCGAGCATCGCGACGATCATTACCGCGCCATACCCCGCGCCTTTGCCGACCAGACGCTCGTAGGTGCGCTCCACGCCATTGGAAAATCGCAGCTTGAGTTCTTCGACGCGAAACAGGCGACTGGTGGCGACGATCTCGCGGGCAAGTACGGTGGGTTTCTGGCGCATGCAAAGCTCCTTGGCGTGAACGCGCTACTATAACGCGGCTTTCCCGATTGTTTGCGTCGGATATCCTTTCACCGTTCGAGACGTTGCCATGCCCTCTTTACCGTGGTCCGACATCGATACCGTTCTGCTCGACATGGACGGTACGCTGCTGGATCTGCACTTCGACAACCATTTCTGGCTCGAGCACCTGCCCCAGCGCTACGCCGAACTGCACGGCATCAGCCGGGCGATGGCCGAGCTGGAATTGCAGCCGTTGTTCGAACGCCACGCCGGCCAGTTGCAGTGGTACTGCCTGGATTTCTGGAGCGCGGAGCTGAAACTGTCGGTGCGGGAACTGAAACAGGAAACCGCGCACTTGATTGCCCTGCGCGCGGATGCCGACACCTTTCTCGCCGCGATCAAGCGTGCCGGCAAACGGGTGATCATGATCACCAATGCGCACCGCGATTCGCTGTCGTTGAAACTGGAACGGATCGAACTGGCGCGCTACTTCGAGCGGCTGATCAGCTCGCATGACTATGGTTTTCCCAAAGAGAACCCACAGTTCTGGGACGCCTTGCAGGCGGACATCGGTTTTGATCCGGCGCGCAGCCTGTTTATCGACGACACCTTGCCGATCCTGCGCAGTGCACGGGATTTTGGCGTGGCGCATTTGCTCGCAGTGAAAGAACCCGACAGCCGCAAAGGGCCGAAGGACACGGCGGAGTTCGCCGCAGTCGGGGATTATCGCGATCTGATTACCGGACTAGGATCCCTGTAGGAGCTGCCGAAGGCTGGGATCTTTTGATTCTGGTTTTAAAAATCAAAGTCAAAAGATCGCAGCCTTCGGCAGCTCCTACATGACTGCGTTATTTTGGAATGCGCAGTTTTTGTCCCGGATAGATCTTGTTCACATCCTTGAGCATCGGTTTGTTGGCATCGAAGATTTTCTGGTACTGGTTGGCATTGCCATAGACGCGCAGTGAGATCGCACTAAGCGTGTCACCTGCCTTGACCTCGACAAGCTCGGCGGCCGCCACAACCGGGCCGGTCACGGTGATCTGATCATCGACGCTGCCTACGCCCGCAATGTTGCCTAGCGCAAGCAGAACCTTTTCCTTTTCTTCCTGGCTCGCCACTTCACCGGTCACCGTCACCTTGTCGCCATCCACGGTCGCCTGCACGTTGGGATTGCCCAACCCGACCTTGCTGATATGTTCCTTCAATTGCTCACTCACATTGGCATTGCCTGGGGTCAACAGATCAATCAGCTTCTCACCGGCCTCTTTCACAAAGCTCAACAGACTCATAGCGCACACTCCTTGATTTGGGTTCCAGTCGTCCAAGCCTAGACCACCCCGGCCAAACCCGGTTCCAGTCCGACCAATGACGCTGCCGCGCCGCAGGCGGTAGAATCGCCACACCCCGCCAACCGCCCGGAGCGAAGATGGACATCAAGCAGCTGAAATTCCTCATCGCCCTCGACGAAACCCGCCATTTCGGCCAGGCCGCCGCGCGCTGCCACATCACCCAGCCGACCCTGTCGATGCGTTTGCGCAGCCTTGAAGAAGAACTTGATCTGCCACTGGTCAACCGCGGCCAGCGCTTCGAAGGCTTCACCGCGCCGGGCGAGCGTGTGCTGGCCTGGGCGCGTACGGTACTGGCGGCCTACGACGGCTTGCAGGCGGAAGCGGCGGCCTGTCGCGGCAACCTGATCGGTACGCTGCGCCTGGGTGTGGTGCCACTGTCGAGTTTCGATCCGTTACCGTTGATGCAGCGTCTGCACGCAGCGCACCCGGAACTGCGCTTCGAGCTGTCCTCGCTAAGCTCCGAGCAGGTGCTCGAACACTTGGCGAACAACCGCATCGACATCGGCGTTTCCTATCTGGAGCGTCTGGACAGTGAGCGCTTCGATTCGCTGGCCTTCAACGAGACCCGCATGGGCCTGCTCTACGACGAGCGCTCGTTCAGCTTCGGCGAAGCGCCCCTGAGCTGGGAATCGCTGATCGAGCTGCCGCTGTGCATGCTCACCAGCGGCATGCATTTTCGCCAGTCCATCGACCACAACTTCCACAGTCGGGGCCTGACGCCGCAGCCGCTGCTGCAAACCGACGCCGTGCATCAATTGCTGCAAGCGGTACACGGCGGCTTTTGCTGCGCGATCATGCCGCTCGACGGCGGCGCGGAAACCCTCGCCGATCATCTGCGTCTGCAACCCATCGAGAATGCCCACACCCTCGCTCCGCTGGGCCTGATCATGCGCCGTGGTGCGCCGCGTTCAGCGCTGGCTGAGGCGTGTTTCGCGCTGTATCAAAAATCGCCAAAAGAAGCTTGATCGACGGCATCTATCGGTAGATCGGTAATAGCGATTAGACGCGACAACTTGCCGCGCCTAGTCTTGACCTAGATCAAACCGTCGGTGATGCCATGAACGCCAAGCGTCCTCCCTGCGCGGCGCCAGCAATCGAAACGCCCGCGCCTGCCGCCAGCCAGACCTACAGCTACAGCGATTTATCCTTCGAGGCATCGGCCAGCACCGCGCTGGCCGAGGAAGTTGCGTTGGCGATCGCCTACAACGGCATCAGTCAGGCAGTGATGCTGGTCACCCCGACTGACCTCGAAGATTTCATCGTCGGTTTCAGCCTCGGCAGCGGCATCATCGAAGACGCCAGCGATATCTATGATCTGCAACTGACGGGTGCAGGCTCGGCGCAATACGCGCAGGTGACCATCGCCAACCGGGCGTTCTGGAATCTCAAGCAGCAGCGTCGGCAGTTGGCCGGCACCAGTGGTTGCGGACTCTGCGGCGTCGAAGCGGTGGAACAGGCGTTGCCCGATCTTAAAGTGTTGCCGGGCGCAGCGTTGCCACCGATCGAGTGGCTAGATGGCCTGCGCCAGCGCATCGGCGCGTTCCAGCCGCTGGGCCAGCACTGCGGCGCGGTACATGCGGCGGTGTTCATGAATGCCAGCGGTGAATTGCTGCTCGGCCGCGAAGACATCGGCCGGCACAACGCGCTGGACAAGCTGATCGGCGGTTTGATTCGCCAGAAAATTTCCACCGAGGGTGGGCTGGCGATTGTCACCAGCCGTTGCAGCCTCGAACTGATCCAGAAAGTCTTGCGTGCCGGCATCCAGACCCTGGTCAGCCTGTCGGCACCCACCGGCCTGGCCGTGCAATGGGCCCGGCGCCACAACCTCAATCTCATCCACCTGCCGCAGAAAAGTGCGCCGCGGGTGTACAGCCCCGCGATGGAGAATCAAGCGTGAGCCAACATCATCAAGCCGACCAGAAACCTGTTCCGCGCTACAAGCCTTACAAAGGCGCCGCCGGCGGCTGGGGCGCCCTGATCAGTGTGGCCCAGGCGTGGTTGACCAGCGACAACGCCTTGAAAAACCTGCGCATGATGCTCAAGACCAACCAGAACGGCGGCTTTGACTGCCCGGGTTGTGCCTGGGGTGATTCGCCGGAAAGCGGCATGGTCAAGTTCTGCGAGAACGGCGCCAAAGCGGTGAACTGGGAAGCGACCAAGCGTCGCGTCGATGCGAAGTTCTTCGCCAAGCACAGCGTCACTTCTCTGCTGGAGCAGAGCGATTACTGGCTGGAATATCAGGGTCGTCTGACCGAGCCGATGGTTTACGACGCCGAGTCCGATCGCTACAAGCCGATCAGTTGGGAAGATGCCTTCGCCCTTATCGGCAAGCACCTGCGCAATCTGCCGAGCCCGGATCAGGCCGAGTTCTACACCTCGGGCCGCGCCAGCAACGAAGCGGCGTATCTGTATCAGTTGTTCGTACGGGCTTACGGCACCAACAATTTCCCTGACTGCTCGAACATGTGCCACGAGGCCAGCGGCGTGGCGTTGGCGCAGAGCGTCGGTGTCGGCAAAGGCACGGTGACCTTCGATGACTTCGAACACGCCGACGCGATTTTCGTCTGGGGCCAGAACCCCGGCACCAACCATCCGCGCATGCTCGAACCGTTGCGTGAAGCGGTGAAACGCGGCGCCCAGGTGGTGTGCATCAACCCGCTGAAGGAGCGGGGCCTGGAGCGTTTCCAGCATCCACAGCACCCGATCGAAATGCTCACCAACGGCGACAAGCCGACCAACACCGCCTACTTCCGCCCGGCACTCGGCGGCGACATGGCCGTGCTGCGCGGCATGGCCAAGTTCCTTCTGCAATGGGAGCGCGATGCGCAGAAGGCTGGCGAGCCGGCGGTGTTCGACCATGATTTCCTCAATGCCCACAGCGCCAACGTGCTGGAGTATCTCGCCACTGTCGACGACACCTCGTGGGAGCAGATCGTCGAGCAGTCCGGCCTGACGCTGGTCGAGATCGAGCAAGCCGCGCGCATGTACGCCAAAGGCAAGAACGTGATCATGTGCTGGGCCATGGGCATCACCCAGCACCGCCATTCGGTGCCGACCATTCAGGAGATCGCCAACCTGATGTTGTTGCGCGGCAACATCGGCAAGCCGGGCGCCGGTCTGTGCCCGGTACGCGGTCACAGCAACGTGCAGGGCGACCGCACCATGGGCATCAACGAGCGTCCGCCGGTGGCGTTCCTCGATTCGCTGGAACGTCGCTTCCAGTTCAAGGTGCCGCGTCATAACGGCCACAACGTGGTCGAGGCAATTCATGCGATGGCCGAAGGTCGCGCCAAGGTGTTCATTGGGTTGGGCGGCAACTTTGCCCAGGCCACCCCGGACAGCTCGCGCACCTTCGAAGCACTGCGCAACTGCGACCTGACCGTGCAGATCAGCACCAAACTCAACCGCAGCCACCTCGCTCACGGCAAGGATGCGCTGATCCTGCCGTGCCTGGGCCGTACCGATATCGACATCCAGACCGAAGGCGCGCAAGCAGTGACCGTGGAGGACTCGTTCAGCATGGTCCACGCTTCCAACGGCCAATTGCAGCCGCTGTCGAACCAGATGCGCTCGGAGCCGTCGATCATCGCCGGCATCGCCGCCGCCACTCTGGGCAGCCAACCGGTCGACTGGAACTGGCTGGTGGCCGATTACGGGCGCATCCGCGAACTGATCGCCGACACCATCCCGAACTTCAAAGACTTCAACGAGAAGATCAAGAACCCGGGCGGCTTCTATCTGGGCAATTCCGCTGGTGCACGCAAGTGGAACACGCCGTCAGGCCGGGCCAACTTCCGCGCCAACCAGTTGCCGAAAGATCTGGTCCACGAGCGCACTCGTGCCACCGGCCAGGTGCCGGATCTGATTTTGCAATCGATGCGCTCTCACGATCAGTACAACACGACGATTTATGGACTTGATGACCGTTATCGCGGCGTGAAGGGCCAACGTGACGTGCTGTTCGCCAACGAGGCCGACATCATTCGTCTGGGCTTCCGTCCGGGGCAGAAGGCTGACATCGTGTCGATCTGGGACGACGGGCGCGAGCGCCGGGTGAAAGGGTTTACATTGTTGGCGTTCGACATTCCTGCCGGGCAGGCGGCGGCGTACTATCCGGAAGTCAATCCGCTGGTGCCGCTTGAAAGCACTGGCGATGGCAGCCATACGCCGACCTCGAAGTTCATTGCGATCCGGCTGGAAGCGGCGAGTGAGACTGGGTTGATCATGGCCAAGTCTGCTTGATGCGGTGACTGGACGATTGCTATCGCGAGCAGGCTCACTCCTACAATTGACCGTGTCCTGTCTGTAGAAACGCGGTCACTGCAGGATTGAGCCTGCTCGCGATGGCGGTAGCCGATTCACCGAATGTCTCGCCACTCAACATTTTTCGACCGCCCACAAAAAAGGCCGTTTTTGTATAAAAACGGCCTGTCCGAAGTAGCTAAAGACCGGCGAAAATCGGTTAAGTTCCGGTGAAAAAACAGTAACTTGCAATATTGTATACATGTCGTGTTATTCGTCGGATTTTGATTGTCACGCCCAATGCAGAGCCTCAGGATCGGCGCCGTCATCCCTTTGAGGCTCATCCTCTATGAAGTTCTCCTCGATTCTCTTGTTGTCCCTTGGCCTGGTCAGTGGCTTCGCTTCTGCCGGAGGCACCACCGAAGCAGGTGTGGGCGGCGCATTGGGCGGGGTTCTTGGCTCGGTCGTCGGTCAATCGTTAGGCGGCAATACAGGTTCCACCATCGGCGCAGCCCTGGGCGGCGCGGGTGGTAGTGCGGTCGGCGCAGACAAGCGCAGCCGTGGCGAAGCGGCCATCGGCGGTGCACTGGGTGCAGCCGGCGGTAACGTGGTTGGCCGCAGTCTTGGCGGCACCACCGGCAGCCTGATCGGCTCTGCCGCAGGTGGCGGCGCGGGCGGCGCGCTGGGTAACTACATGGGCAACAAGAGCGACGACGATGATCGTCGTTACGACCGTCGCCATGATGACCGTCGCTACTACCGCGACCGTGGTCACCCGGGTCGCGGCCACGCTTACGGCCACCGCAAGCATCACAAGTACTATCGCCACCATTGAGGCGAAAGCTTGAACGAAAATCGCAGCCCCTTGGGCTGCGATTTTTTTTGCGCGCTCAGATGACCAACCGTTCCAGCGCCCCGCGCAGACCTGCAGGAATCGGCACCGGCTGATTGCTCGCCCGATCGACAAACACATGCACAAACCGCCCCGCCGCACACGCCTCGCTTTCGCCAACCTTGAACACCGCCAGCTCGTACTGCACCGAACTGTTGCCCAGCTTGCCGACCCGCAGTCCGATCTCGATCAGATCGGGGAAAGCGATCGAGGCAAAGTAATCGCACGCCGAACTGACCACGAATCCCACCACTTCGCCGTCATGAATATCCAGGCCACCGACCTGAATCAGATAAGTGTTCACCGCCGTGTCGAAGAAGCTGTAGTAGGTAACGTTGTTGACGTGACCGTAGGCGTCGTTGTCGTGCCAGCGTGTGGTGATGGGCTGGAAATGAGGGTAGTCGGAGCGTTGTGGTGTCGGGCTGGACATTGACCAAGGATTCCTTCGGATTTTTCGGCGAGTCTAATTCAAACCGTGGCAGCACCTTCGCGAGCAGGCTCGCTCCAATATTGAAAGGCGCGAACCTGTGGGAGCGAGCCTGCTCGCGAAGGCGATGTATCAATCGCAGCATTGTTCAGCGATCGGCAAACCCCCTCCCCTGCGCCGCCAGCTCGCCAATCAGCCGCGCCGGCTTCCACTGATCGCCCTGGCGCGTCTCCAGCGCCAGCAGGCGCTGATGGATATCCGCCAGCCCCTGTTGATCCGCCCAGGCCATCGGCCCACCCTTCTCCGCTGGAAAACCATAGCCATTCAAGTACACCAGATCGATGTCATGGGCCGAGCCGGCAATGCCCTCCTGCAGGATCTTCGCGCCTTCATTGACCAGCGCCAGCAAACAGCGCTCAAGGATTTCTTCAGGACCGATGTCGCGACGCTGGAAACCCAATTCCTCACTGACCCGCAGCACCAGTGCATCGACCTCGGGATCATGCTCGGCCTGCCTACTGCCCGGCTCGTAGTGGTAATAACCATTACCGGACTTCTGCCCGAACCGGCCCATTTCGCACAGGCGGTTATCGATCTGGACCTCCGGCGCATCCTGGCCCTTGCCAGCGAGCTCCCGAGCACGCCACTCCAGATCGATACCGACCACGTCGTACATGCGAAACGGCCCCATGGCGAAGCCGAAACCTTGCAGCGCGGAGTCCACCTGCTGTGGATAAGCGCCTTCGAGAAGCATCTTGCGCGCTTCGAGTACATACGGATGCAGCATGCGATTGCCGATAAAACCGTGGCAGTTGCCCGACACCACGCTGACCTTGCCCATACGCTTGCCGAGGGCCAAGGCGGCTTCGAGTGCCGCCGGCGACGTTTGCGCGCCGCGTACGATTTCCAGCAGTTTCATGATGTGCGCCGGGCTGAAGAAGTGCAGGCCCAGCACCTGTGCCGGGCGCCGGGTCGCAGCGGCAATGGCGTCGATGTCCAGCGCCGAGGTGTTGCTCGCCAGCAGAGCCTCAGGCTTGAGCAGGCCATCCAGCTCACGAAAGATCTTCTGCTTGAGCTCGAGGTTTTCGTACACCGCTTCGATCACCAGGTCGACATTGCGGATCGTCGCGTAATCCGCCGCCGCAGAGACGCGAGCGATACGGGTACCCGCCTCGGCCTGATCGATGCGGCCCTGACGCACGTTGTGTGCATAAGTTTCGGCGACCGCCATCAGCGCCTGCTCAAGCATCTGTGGATTGCTATCCACCCACTGCACGCTCACGCCGGCATTGGCCAGGCACATGACAATGCCACGGCCCATGGTGCCTGCGCCGATCACCGCAGCCTGCTGGATTTCAAAGGATGTCTGGCTCATGTTGTTCTCTTGTGAGTGGCCCGAAGACAGATTCCAACCTTAGTCAGGCCACGACGCTTTTTGAAGTCTATTAGCGTGATGATCGACATTCAGCGGATGGATGCAGCGCCCACAGATCCTCTGCCTAATCGAGCAAGTGATTGTCTGCCCACTCCCGGACTTCAGCGTAGGGATACTCCTCCAGCACTGCGAATCCTGGAATCGCGCGCGCCTTGAGCCTGGTGAACAAAGGCACGCTGATACCGCAGAGGAATCGCGTCAGGCGTTCGGCCGACGGAATGCGCCCAGTATGCTGCTCATGCCTGTGGATAAAATCACCACACAATTCTGCGAAGTTTTTATCCACAAGCGGCGGCAACGCTGGCGGCTCGGGCAACCGGGCGACATGGCCGTGACACACCGAACAATGGCCACAACGCTCGGGGGCATTGTGATCACCGAAATATTCGGCCAGGCGATAACCCAGGCAGCGTTCGGTGGCGAACACCTCGAGCATGGCGTGAATCCGCGCCACCTCAGTCTGTTCGTGGCGGGTGAAATACTCGTGCAGCTCAGCGCTCAGGGCATCGCTGGCAAAATCACTGTGCAGCAGGCTGTAAACCTCGGTCATCTGCTTGCTCTCAAGCTCGACCCAGCCTCTTTCCTGGAAGTAATCCAGCGCTGTCACCACGCGATTGCGCTCGGCGGAATACTGCGAGTACATCGCCTCGAAATCTACCGTGGCCCAAGTGCGTGCTCGCGCGGACGTTCTGATGATCGCCGCAACGAAATCCCTGCGCTCGCCTTCAAAACGCTCGAGCAGTGCCTCCGGCTCGAGCAAATATTTGAGGCGATACTCGGCGTAATAGGCGTAACGCGGAGCAATCAGACCGCGCAGTTCCAGCTGCACCAGCAACGTCTTCAATGGCAACGAGCGAATATTGCTCTGATCCGCCAATGGCCCGAGCAGAAACTCCCACTGCCCCTCAGGCACCGAAGCTTTCAGTTCATCGAGTACATAACGAATGCCATCGCGCTCGGGTGTGTCGCCGTAAACGAAGTTCTCCAGCACATTGAGGCTGTCGCGATTGGCCAGCACCAGGCAGTCAGAGGGCTGACCGTCACGGCCGGCACGACCGATTTCCTGGCTGTAGTTTTCGATGGATTTGGGCAGATCGAAATGCACGACGTTGCGAATGTCGCTCTTGTCGATGCCCATGCCGAAGGCAATGGTGGCGACGATGCAATTGGACTGCCCGGCCATGAAGCGGCGTTGAATGTCCTCACGCTGATCGTGGGGCAAACCTGCGTGGTAAGCCTCGGCCTGGATACCGTTGCGCTCGAGATGCTCGGCAATGTGCTCGGCGGTCTTCTGCAACGTGACGTAGACAATGCTCGGTTGCCCGGGGCGCTCGGCCATCCATTCCACCAGCCGCCGGCGCTTGTCGTGGCCGCGCACAGGCTCAACGAGCAGGTTGAGGTTGGGTCGGTAAAAACCAGTGGTCACCACATCTGCCGGGGCAATGGCGAACTTGGTCTGCATGTCGGCGATGACTTTCGGTGTGGCCGTAGCGGTAAGCAGCAGGGCCTGGGGGATGTTGAACTGGCGCTGGTAGTCCGGCAGTTTCAGGTAGTCGGGACGAAAGTTGTGGCCCCACTCGGAAATGCAGTGTGCTTCATCGACCACCAGCAACGAGATCGGCACCTGTTGCAGAAAATTGCGGAAGCGCTCGTTTTTCAGGCGCTCGACGGAAATCATCAGAATTTTCAGCTCGCCCGAACGCGCACGGGCCATGACGTCGTTGGCATCCTCGCGGCTCTGCGCCGAATCGATACTGCCTGCCGAGATGCCGTGGCGCTTGAGAAAAGCCAGTTGATCCTGCATCAACGCCAGCAGCGGCGAGACCACCAATGTCAGATGCGGCAGCAGCAGGGCCGGCAGTTGGTAGCACAGCGATTTGCCGGAGCCGGTGGGAAAGATCGCCGCCGCCGAGCGCCCCGCCAGCACCGCGCTGATGGCGGCCTCCTGACCGGGTCGAAACTGTGGATAACCAAAAACCTGTTCCAGGGTGTTGTGCATTCGCTGTCACTCCTTTGACTGCTGCCATGCCCAAAGCCTAGCGGGCGATCGCAGCGAGTCGAGAAAAGGTTGGGGGCAAATCGATACGGAATGATACAGGGTATCAAGCGTACACGAGGGATCGTCAGGTAGATAAAGTATCCGGACAACTAACGATTCCGCTCAATAAAACTTTCATTACAGAAAAAACAAAAAACAGATTTATTCAAATCTACAAGAATCGAAACAACCAAGGACTTTATCAAGCGATCCCACTCAAACTAATTTACTTGCTCTTAAAACAAACGAGAGCAACAACATGACAACGTTAACCATTTTTTTCTGCGGTACCGGTTCCAACAAGTTTGATGACAAACATAAAAGCTTCTGGGATGGCGAAATCGTTTCTACGCTTGCTGCACACCATAGCGGACGCGAATTTGCCGATTGGATCGTGGTCGACGGCCCTGGCAGCGGCAATCTGCAAGCCGATGACCTGTTCACCAAGACCTCCGAATACGGCCTGTCTGGAACCCTGTTCGGTAAAGGCTGGGACGAAAACGTGCAACATGCCATAAATGTCATCAAAGGCAAATGCGACTGGCAGCGTAAACAACTTACCGAGGCAGAATATAACCGTCTGAAAGCCGCAGGCATTCCTATTGAAGATGTGAAAGTGGAAGGCTCCTGGTTGTGGCGCCAATACAACTATGGCGAGCGGAGTATCACGCAGCAGAAATTACAGGAACAGATCATCAAGACTTTCCGCAAGGACAGCATCATTCCCACCCGAGTCAATATGGTCGGCTGGAGCCGTGGGGGGATCAGTTGCCACATGTTGGCCAATGCCATGTTCAAGGACGCTGCCCTCAAACATATTCCGGTGAATATATTTGCGATTGATCCAGTTCCGGGTATCGGCAACTTTCAGGAAAACCGGGTGAAACTTCAGTCCAACGTCAAGGAATACATCGCGTTCTATGCCCGCGACGAGCGCTCGAAAGGCTTCAGTTGCGTGATTCCACAAACAGCCACGGGTACCAGGACCTCGATCTACCCAATGGCCGGTCGCCACGCCACCCTCGCTGGCAACGCTACAGCCCTTGGCGGCGACCCCACCAGCGGCAGCGACCTCAACGCCCTGATCGAACCCGGCCGCATCGTTCGCCATTTCGCCGAAACCTGCCTCAAACGCTGGGGCGTCCCACTGAGCAAAACCCTCAACCTGAGCAATGCCGACCTGCTCCGATTCACCGGCGCCATCGTCAGCGACGAACCTCGCTACAAGAAGATGCACAGCCAGTCCTACACCTATTTCACCGAGCTGGACAAAGGCGAGCGCTATGTCTCGCTGGGCAGCAAAGGCGTGCCGTTCTCGGCAGTCAAAGGCACGATCTACCGGCCGGCAACCGGACTGACCACGAGCCTGCTGGATATTTCCGGTTACCAGCATCTGCGTTGAAAAACGTTGAAGAATCGATAGCAACGTCCGGCAAAGAGTTCGTCCCGTTCCTACTTCACGTGATGCCTTGTCGGCTATCGCGAGCTGGTGGTGCGAACCTATAGTCGTGGGTGTCGCTGTGTGTTCAGCGACTCGGGCTTGGTCACCCGATTGGTTCGTGTATACGCATGCACTGTATGCTGCGGGCACTCATTTGCCTGCAGTTTATGGTGACTGTGTTTGGGACACCCTCGGGTGTGCCGGGTATGTGCACGATCCTCACCGGTTGACCAACCCGAACACAGTCGCCTCCTGTCGCTTGGTCACGATGTGGCGGCTTCATTTGCAGCATCCGAGGGTCGAAAAATGAAAGCACGCAGTCAATACACCACCGATCGCTACCGCCCACTCGAATCAAACCTCACCGACAGCAAACCGCTGATCATCGACACACAAGCCAACCCGCAGGACATCCTCGAGTGCGCCGTCCAGCGCCTGCGCGCCTCAAGCGACCTTCTGCAAACCCTGTACTGCCTGAGCTTCAAACAAGCCGACGTCGAAGACATCCCCCACATCACCCACGCCTTGTACCTGCTGACTCAGGACGGCTGCGACCTGCTGCAAGTCGCACAGACACAAATGCTCAACTGGAAAGCGCCGGCCTAAGCCGAGCAGCCTTATCACCGCCGATCCCTGTCGGCGATCAACCACCAATCATCCTCATCAACACTTCAGCATTGCCTGAAAGTAAGTCACTGGCGTACATTGACCATGATTTTTATTGAGACTTCAGTCTTTACCCGCCGAGTAAGAGAGTTACTGGACGACGATGCCTACGCCACCTTTCAAAAGCAGCTGGTCGCAGACCCGTCCATTGGCGATGTAATCGAAGGGACCGGGGGGGTGCGTAAAGCACGAGTCGCCTCCAAAGGCCACGGTAAACGAGGAGGAGCACGGGTCATCTACTACCACTTCGTTTCAGCATCACAGATCGCGTTGTTGATGATTTACTCAAAAAATGAGCAGCAGGATCTTACTCATGACGAACGGAAAGCACTGAAGGCCATGATTGGAAACTGGAGGTAACCATGAGCAAATTTTTTGATGAGCTGATGGAAAGCGTGCAGGAAATGGATGAGATTCTTCGGGGTGAAAAAAAACCTTCCCGCGAATTTCATGTGGATGCATTACAGGTTAAACAGATTCGCAAAGCGACGGGAATGACGCAGGCAAAGTTCGCAGCCTTGATTGATGTCCAGCTCGGGACGTTACGCAATTGGGAGCAAGGTCGTCGTCAGCCGACTGGCCCGGCTAAAGCACTACTCAAGGCCATTCATAACGATCCTGTCCATGTGCTCAGTGCACTGGCTGATTGACAGGTTCTGAAGAAGTAGCCAAGCCAAAGCCAAAGTCCAGTTTTTGAGGCCAACCAGGCTGCATTTCAAATCGAAAATAAAAAACCGCCCCAAAGGGCGGTTTTTTTTATTCACTGCAAACCACTGCTTACAACTTCGGCCCAGCAGCCTTGATCGCGTCGCTCACTTCGAACTTCTTGAAGTTCTCGATGAACAGACCGGCCAGTGCTTTCGCTGCCTCGTCATACGCAGCCTTGTCAGCCCAAGTGTTGCGTGGGTTGAGCAGGTTGGTGTCGACGCCCGGAACGGCCAGTGGCACGTCGAGGTTGATGGTGTCGAGGTGCTCGGTGGCTGCACCGATCAGAGCGCCGCTCTGGATAGCGGCGATCACTGCACGGGTGGTCGGGATGTTGAAGCGTTGGCCGACGCCGTAGCCACCGCCGGTCCAGCCGGTGTTGACCAGGTAGACCTTGGAGCCGAAGCCGCGGATGCGCTTGATCAGCAGCTCGGCGTATTCACCAGCCGGACGCGGGAAGAACGGTGCGCCGAAGCAGGTCGAGAAGGTCGACTTGATGCCGCTGCCCGAACCCATTTCAGTCGAGCCCACCAGTGCGGTGTAGCCGGACAGGAAGTGGTAGGCCGCTTGTTCTTCGTTGAGGATCGACACTGGCGGCAGTACGCCGGTCAGGTCGCAGGTCAGGAAGATCACCGCGTTTGGCTCGCCACCCAGGTTCTTCTCGGAACGCTTGGCAACGTGCTCCAGCGGATACGCCGCTCGGCTGTTCTGGGTCAGGCTGACATCGGCGTAGTCGGCGTGCTTGGCATCGTCAATGACGACGTTTTCCAGCACCGCGCCGTGCTTGATGGCTTTCCAGATGACCGGCTCGTTCTTCTCGGAGAGGTCGATGCACTTGGCATAGCAACCGCCTTCGATGTTGAACACCACGCCTTCGCCCCAGCCGTGTTCGTCGTCACCGATCAGGTAACGGCTTTCGTCGGCCGACAGAGTGGTTTTACCAGTGCCCGACAGACCGAAGAACAGGGTCACGTCGCCGTCTTCGCCGATGTTGGCAGCGCAGTGCATTGGCAGCACGTCAGCGGCCGGAAGCAGGAAGTTCTGCACCGAGAACATGGCTTTCTTCATCTCACCGGCGTAACGCATGCCGGCGATCAGCACTTTTTTCTGCGCGAAGTTGATGATCACGCAGCCGTCGGAGTTGGTGCCGTCACGCTCAGGCACGCACTCGAAGTTGGCGACGTTGAGCACTTGCCATTCTTCGCGGCCAGCCGGGTTGTACTGGGCCGGGTTGATGAACAGGCAACGACCGAACAGGTTCTGCCAAGCAGTCTGCGTGGTCATTTTCACGGCCAGGTAGTGATCTTCCGCCGCGCCTACATGCACGTGGGAAACGAAGTGCTCTTGCGCATTGTTGAAGGCCTCGACGCGAGCCCACAGGGCATCGAACTTGTCGGCCGGGAACTTGCGGTTGATCGGGCCCCAGGCGATAGCGGCCTGGGTGGAAGGCTCTTCAACGATGAAACGGTCGACTGGCGAACGGCCGGTGCGGTGACCGGTGCGAACAACCAGAGCGCCGGTATCGGCAAGCTCGCCTTCACCGCGATTCAGGGCTTCTTTTACCAGATCATCAACACTCAGATCGGTGTACACGGCGTTATTGGCTTGCGTCATGAGGTTCCCCGTCGGCCATTGGCCGAGTGTGCTCCAAACGTTTTGTAGTAGAAAGTCGTGCACTACTACCGCGAAAAAAGTGGGCCGGATTATGCCAGAAAAGCCCAAAAAGAGTAGGGTCCTCCCGTCGTAACGGCGATATTCCGTCATTACGCAGTGAATTTACCTGCGCTGAACCGTTTTAGTGACGGGTATCTGACGGCGTATCGACGCCCGCGCCAGCGAACAATTGAGCGATATCGGCCGCGTCGAACAGGTACTGCTGATTGCAGAACTGGCAATCGATCTCGACTTTGCCGCCCTGCTCGGCTGCCAGCGCCAGCGCATCTTCCAGCCCAAGACTGACCAGCGCATTGCCAGAGCGTTCCCGCGAGCAGCTGCAACTGAAGCGCAGATGCTGCACATCGAACAGGCGCACCTGCTCTTCGTGGTACAGGCGATGCAGCACGGTTTCATTGTCCAGGCTGAGCAGCTCATCGGCGCTCAAAGTGCTGGCCAGTGCGGTGAGGTGCTGCCAGCTGGCGGCCCGTTCTTCTTCGTCTTTCAAGCGATCGGCGGGCAATTGCTGCAGCAGCAGGCCACGGGCACGACGACCGTCGGCGAACAGCTTGAAGCGCGTGCCGACTTGCTGCGACATGACGAAATAATTGGTGAAGCAATCGGAGAGGGTTTCGCCGTCGAGATCGACAATGCCCTGATAGCGCTGGCCCACAGTCGGATCGACAGTCAGGGCGAGAACGCCGTTCGGCATCAGGTCGCTGAGGGTGGCGTCCGCCGCGATCTGCTCGGCGTCATAGCGCGCCAGGCCACGGATTTCGCGCTCGCTGGAGCACTCGATCATCAGCAGCGGAATCGGCCCTTCCGAACGCGCCTGCAAGATCAGCAAGCCATCGAACTTCAGCGTGCCGACCAGCAACGACGCGGCCGCCATCAGTTCGCCGAGCAACTGCGCGACTGGCTCCGGGTACGGGTGCTTGGCGAGGACTTCGGCGTAGCTGCGCTCCAGCGCTACCAGTTCGCCGCGAGTGTCGCTGTCATCGAAGATGAAGCGTTGAGTGAAATCGGTATCCGCTAGGTCGGTCATAGGTCTGGGTATCTGAATGTGATGACAAAATGGTTACAAAACGTGAAAATTTGCGCTTGCTGGCACTTTTTTTGGTGCCGGCGCTTTTCGCCATGGGAGGCATTTTATGAACAATCCGGGTTTGTTCCAATCAAGGTGGAACCTCGGCCGGCTGGTTCTGTGTAACGTAGTGCCGTTGGCGCTACTGGCTTTCTGGTTATGGCCTACCGGTCAGATGCTGTGTGTGATTTTCGACGAGTGGCTGTTCCGCTCGCTGAATGCACCGCTGGCCAGCAACCCGATATGGCTCCACATCTGGGCAATTGCAAGTCTGCGTCCGTTCGACATTGTCGTTGGCCTGATTCTGCTGACGCTGCTGATCAGGGGCGACTGGGTCTTCAGGGCAATCGACGTGCGCCGCGCATTCTTCGGTTTTTTCTCGATCCTGCTGTTGATGGTGGTGATTCGCGCGCTGTTTTCCAAATTCGCCGATCACATGGGCTGGCAGCACAGCAGCCCGTCGATGGTGATCGAGGGCGCCGTGCACATCAGCGATTACTTTCCGCATCTGGAAAAAACCTGGGAGCTGAAGGACCGTTCGGGCCAGAGTTTCCCGGGTGATCATGCCTCGGTGCTGTTGATCTGGGCGTTGTTCATGGGCGTGTTCAGCCGCACCGTCGGCCAGTTTTTCACGGTCTGGAGTCTGGCAGTGCTGTTCATGATGCCGCGCCTGGTGGCTGGCGCGCACTGGGGCCAGGACGATTACATCGGTGGCGTGCTGCTGGCGGTCTGGGCGTTGGGCTGGGGTTACTACACACCCTTTGCCTGGCACGCGTCGAACTTCTGGTTGAAGCTGACCGCGCCGGTTTTCGCGCTGCTGGGCAAGTTGCCGCTGGTGTCGCGGATGAGTGTGGTGTCTGCCGCACGCTGATGGACCTGTGGCGAGGGAGCTTGCTCCCGCTCGGCTGCGCAGCAGTCGCCATACCGGTCGGTGCATTTGTCGCTCGAGGCGCACTGCTCGACGGTACAGGGCGTCCTTCGGCCGCCAGCGGGAGCAAGCTCCCTCGCCACAATAGTGTTCAACTCACGTCATTCGTTGCTGCTACCGCGAAACTTGAACAGATCGCGCCGCTGCTTCTTGCTCGGCTTGCCATCGGTGCTCACGCCCAACGACCCTGCCTTGCGCATTGCCGCAGCCGCTTCACGCTTGGCGATACTCGCCTCGGTCTCGGCGTACAAGGTCTGCGCTTCGGGTGCGCCCCGACGCACGATCGACAAGGCCTCGACCCTCACGGTGCGCACTTCGAAGCCGGTGCGAATCTCGAACTCATCGCCTATGCGTGGTTCCTTGCCCGGTTTGCAGCGTTCGCCGCGACAATGCACCTTGCCACTTTCGATCGCTGCTTTGGCCAGGGCACGAGTCTTGTAGAAGCGCGCCGCCCATAGCCATTTATCGAGACGGACCTTGTCGTCCTCCTCCTGTTTCTGCGCCATATGAATTCCTCGTTCAGCCAGTAGTCGGAACTGTACTACCGTTTCTGTCGGGCGCAAGAACTCGGCCCACCAGATAGACTGTGATCTTCGCCGCATGACCGGCCTGGAGTGACCGAGTGACAAAATTCCCGACTTCATTGACCTCGCCCAAGGGCGGTTGCCAGGGCTGCCAGCAAAGCGAGCCGCTGGACTTCGATTTTGCCTTCGCCTTCCAGCCGATCGTCGACCTGCGCGATCAGTCCGTGTTTGCCCACGAAGCACTGGTGCGAGGCATCGCAGGAGAAGGCGCACTGTCCGTGTTAAATCAGGTTACAGAAGACAACCGTTACCGTTTCGACCAGCTCTGCCGGACCCGCGCCATCGAAGGTGCGGCCAGTCTTAATATGCAGACACACTTGTCGATCAACTTTTTGCCCAACGCCGTCTACCGTCCAGAGCTGTGCATTCGCAGCACGCTGGAGGCCGCACGAAAACACAACTTTCCGATCGACCGGCTGATTTTCGAAACCCTGGAAATCGAGCACGTAGATAATTATCGCCATTTGACCAATATTCTGCGTGAATACCGCGAATTCGGCTTCAAGACCGCCATCGACGATTTCGGTGCCGGCTATTCGGGGCTCAATCTGCTGGCTGATTTCCAACCGGACCTGATCAAACTCGACATGGCGCTGATCCGCGATGTCGATCAAGACCGTGTCCGTCAGGTGATCGTGCGGGGGATTGTCACAATGTGTGCGGAGTTGAACGTTACAGTCATCGCCGAGGGCATCGAGAGCGTCGGGGAACGGGATTTCCTCGCGGACTGTGGAATATTTCTGATGCAGGGCTACTGGTTCGCCAAACCTGCGTTCAAAGCGTTGCCCCGGGTGCCAGACGAGGCCTGGAAGCGTTAACTCTTGGTTTTTTTCTTTGAAGACATTTGATCATTTGACCGTTGTTGGTCTGCGCGAGTGGGTGGCGCTCCCGGGCCTGGGAGTCGCCGGTCTGCGCGCGAAAATCGACACCGGCGCCAGCACTTCCAGCCTGCACGCCACCGATATCGAACCGTTCGAGCGCGACGGCGAGAAATGGGTGCGCTTCACCGCGCACCTGGGCACGGTGGTGCAATTGCGTCACCGGCGCTGCGAAGCCCCGCTGGTCACGCGCAAAACCATCAAAAGCTCCAATGGCCATGCGCAGGTGCGCTACGTGATCAGCACCACGCTGGCCCTGGGTGATCGAGTCTGGCCGGTGGAATTCACCCTGGCCTGCCGCAAGTCCATGCGTTATCGCCTGTTGCTCGGTTCCAAAGCCCTGATCGATGGCCAGTTGGTGGTCAATCCGGGCATCAAATATGTACAAGACAAGCCGGTGTTCCCGGTATCTACCTCTTCCACAGGTGTTGCATGAAGATCGCTGTGCTGTCGCGTAATCCGCGTCTGTATTCCACCCGCCGTCTGGTCGAAGCCGGAATCGAGCGCGGGCATGAAATGGTGGTGATCGACACCTTGCGCGCCTACATGAACATTGCCAGCCACAAGCCGCAGATCCACTACCGCGGCAAACCGCTGGAAGGTTTTGATGCGGTGATCCCGCGGATCGGCGCGTCGGTAACGTTCTACGGCTGCGCGGTGTTGCGTCAGTTCGAAATGATGGGCGTGTTCCCGCTCAACGAGTCGGTGGCCATTGCTCGCTCCCGGGATAAATTGCGTTCGTTGCAGCTGCTGTCGCGACGCGGAATCGGTTTGCCGGTCACCGGTTTTGCCCACTCGCCAGACGATATTCCCGACCTGATCGCCATGGTCAACGGCGCACCGCTGGTGATCAAGGTGCTAGAAGGCACTCAGGGCATCGGTGTGGTGCTGTGCGAAACCGCAACAGCGGCAGAGTCGGTGATCGAAGCGTTCATGGGCCTGAAGCAGAACATCATGGTCCAGGAATACATCAAGGAAGCCGGCGGCGCGGATATCCGCTGCTTCGTGGTCGGCGACAAGGTGATCGCGGCGATGAAGCGCCAGGCCAAACCGGGCGAGTTCCGTTCCAATCTGCATCGCGGCGGCAGCGCCAGCCTGATCAAGATCACCCCGGAAGAACGCATGACCGCGTTACGCGCCGCCAAGGTGATGGGCTTGGCGGTGGCGGGCGTGGATATCCTGCGTTCCAATCACGGGCCGCTGGTCATGGAAGTGAATTCGTCGCCGGGACTGGAAGGGATCGAGACTACCACCGGCAAGAACGTGGCCGGGATCATCATCGAACACCTGGAAAAGAATGGCGGGCCGAATATGACCCGGACCAAGGGCAAAGGCTAGAGGAGCAGCTTCAAGCTGCAAGCTGCAAGTGGAAAGCGCTTTGCTTGTAGCTTGTAGCTTGTAGCTTGTAGCTTGTAGCTTGCAGCTGCTTCTAAACCGCATCCCGGGGCAACATCAATCCCAGCGGCAATCTCACCCGCGCCTCAAGCCCACCTCCGGACCGGTTGCGCAATTCGACATTGCCGCCATGCATCGCCGCAATGCGCTTGACGATCGCCAATCCCAATCCGGTGCCCTTGCCCCCCCGCGCCCGATCGCCTCGGGTGAACGGGTTGAAGATCGCCTCAAGCTCCGACGGATCGATCCCCGCGCCACGGTCCATCACACTCAGGACTACGTACGGCGCGCTGGTATCTCCCGACACATAGGCCGCCACTTCCACGCCGGTGCCGGCATGGTTCAAGGCGTTACCGATCAGGTTGTTGAGCAGGCGTTTCATCGACACGCGACGCAGCGGGAATGGCTGGATCGGTTCCAGACGCAAACGCACTTTTTCTTCGTTCTGGTTATACGGCGCGGCGACTTCACGCACCAGATCACTGAGGTCGACTTCTTCCACCGATTCGTCGCGACCGTCGCGAATGAACGCGAGGAACTGGTCGAGAATCGCGTCCATGTCCTCGATGTCGCGGACCATGTCGTCGGTGAGGTCGGTGTGGTCGCCCATCAATTCCAGCGACAGGCGCAAGCGTGTCAGCGGCGTGCGCAAGTCATGGGACACCCCCGCCAGCATCAGCTCACGTTCGCGTCCGGCCTGTTCTACGTCTTCGGCCATCTGGTTGAACGCGCGGTAGACCTCGGTCATTTCGCTGGGCGTATCGCTGATCGGCAGGCGTACGCTGCGGCCCTGGCCAAGTTGCCGCGCGGCATAGACGAGTCGCTTCAACGGCTGGTTGAGCTGGCTGACGAAAATCCATGCCGACGCTGTGGACAAGAGGCCGATGGCGAGGAACCAGCCGAGCACGTTCCAGATTTTCTGACCACGCAGCGGATGTGGATACAACGGTACTTTCAGCCAGCCATCGCCCAGGCTCGGCGCGCGAACCCACAACGCCGGCGGCGAATGCATGCGCAAACGCACTTCGGTGTCGGCACCCAGTTCCGCCTGCATCTGCCGCTGATAGATTTCGCTGTACGGCCAGTGCTGTTCGCCTTCCGGCACACCGGCACCGACCACACGAATCAGGGTCGCGGCATCGGCAATTTTTGCGCGGTTTTCTTCATCGGCGGCCCAATATGCGCGCAGCGTCAGAGCGACACCGTGACTGTATTGGCGATCCACCAGCACGTCCTCGTTCATCAACAGATAAACCAGGGTCAGCGCCTTGGAAAACAGCACGACGATAAGCACCAGCCAAAGGGTGCGAGAGAAAAAGCTTTGGGGGAACCAGACGGGGGTTTTCATCTTTAACCGCTACACACTTGCAGGAGCGAGCAATGCTCGCATATTGCGGATTGCGAGTCTGTGGCAATGGCCGTGCGACCAATACCGGCAGACCCGCTCCTACAAATCACCGATCACTTGGTGGCGGTGCCATCCGGTACGAACACGTAGCCCACGCCCCAGACGGTCTGGATATAGCGCGGTTTCGACGCATCGGGTTCGATCATCCGGCGCAGACGCGAGATCTGCACGTCGATGGAACGCTCCAGTGCATCCCATTCCCGGCCACGGGCGAGGTTCATCAGTTTGTCGCGGGTCAGCGGCTGACGCGCGTTCATCACCAGCGCCTTGAGCACAGCGAACTCACCGGTGGTGAGCATGTGCACTTCATCGCCCCGCTTGAGTTCGCGGGTGGCCAGTGACAACACGTAATCACCAAAGGTGACGTTTTCGTCTTCACTGCCCGGCGCGCCCGGTACCGGTGCGGCCTGACGGCGCAATACGGCTTTGACCCGCGCCATCAGCTCGTCCGGGTTGAACGGCTTGGCCAGGTAATCGTCGGCGCCCAGTTCGAGGCCCTTGATACGGCTCAGCTCATCGCCCTTGGCGGTGAGCATGATGATCGGAATCTGGTTGTTCGCGCCACGCAGGCGGCGGCACGCGGTCAGGCCGTCTTCGCCCGGCAGCATCAGGTCGAGGACGACCAGATTGAACACTTCACGCGCCAGCAGACGATCCATCTGCTCGGTGTTCGGAACGGTACGGGCACGGTAGCCCTTGCTGACGAAGAAACGCTCCAGCAGGCTGCTCAGCCCCGGATCGTCATCAACGATAAGAATTTTTTCGCCTTCAGCCGTTTGTGCAGTGCTGCTCATTGGATGCTCCTTTTAGCTCGGCGCGCATTATGGCGTAGCTGCCGTTATACGCACCGTGTGCATTGTTAGCAGATTTTTCCTTCACTGCCAGAAAACCGGGGTTTATGCCTACAGCCTGCAACGCCCCCGAATGACAGAACGCTGGTTATAATGCGCGGCGTTTTGCGCCAGGCAACGTCTGAATCGTTACCGTAAGTGGCCGGTATTTTTTCCGGCCCTGTGCAGCAACTGTTCGATTTCACGGGTCAATGGGCAGCCTCTTGATCCAGGCAGCGGCCATTTTCCAGCCGCTCAATCAGCCTCCAGGCCTTTATCAGCGTGCCTGTGAGCCTGCTTTCACACTATGTCAGGTGGTTTTATGGACAGCATCAACAGCCGCATCGCCGAGGAACTCGGCGTACGCCCACAACAGGTCGAAGCGGCCGTCGCGCTACTCGATGAAGGTTCTACCGTTCCCTTCATCGCCCGTTACCGAAAAGAAGTGACCGGCAGCCTCGATGACACCCAGTTGCGTCATCTGGAAGAGCGCCTGCGCTACCTGCGAGAACTCGACGAACGGCGCATCAGCATCCTCGCCAGCATCGAAGAGCAAGGCAAACTCACCCCGGCCCTCGAGCGTGACATCAAGCTCGCCGACACCAAGACGCGCCTCGAAGACCTGTACCTGCCGTACAAGCAGAAGCGCCGCACCAAAGGCCAGATCGCCCTTGAAGCCGGCCTCGGCGAACTGGCCGACGGCCTGTTCAACGACCCGAACCTGGCGCCGGAAACCGAAGCCGCGCGCTTCGTCGACGCCGAAAAAGGCGTGGCCGACGTCAAGGCTGCGCTGGAAGGCGCCAAGTACATCCTCATGGAGCGTTTCGCCGAAGACGCCGCCCTGCTGGAAAAACTACGTAATTTCCTCAAGCAGGAAGCGATCCTCAGTGCCCGCGTCATCGCTGGCAAGGAAGAGGAAGGCGCCAAGTTCCGTGATTACTTCGAACACGACGAGCCGCTGAAAAGCATGCCGTCGCACCGCGCCCTGGCGATTTTCCGCGGTCGCAACGAAGGCATTCTCAGCTCCGCGCTGAAGGTCGGCGATGAGCTGCCCGGCACCATGCACCCGTGCGAAGGCATGATCGCCCAGCAGTTCGGCATTCAGAACCAGAACCGCCCGGCGGACAAATGGCTGAGCGAAGTGGTGCGCTGGACCTGGAAGGTCAAGCTGTACACCCACTTGGAAACCGACCTGCTCGGCGAGTTGCGCGACGGCGCCGAAACCGAAGCGATCAACGTTTTCGCGCACAACCTGCACGACCTGCTGCTGGCCGCTCCGGCCGGCCCGCGCGCCACCCTGGGCCTCGACCCGGGTCTGCGCACCGGCTGCAAGGTTGCCGTAGTCGATTCCACCGGCAAGCTGCTCGATCACGCCACGGTTTACCCGCACGTGCCCCACAACAAATGGGATCAGACCATCGCCATTCTTGCCGCTCTGTGCGCCAAGCACTCGGTGGACCTGATCGCCATCGGCAACGGCACCGCCAGCCGTGAGACCGACAAGCTGGCGATCGAGCTGATCAAAAAATATCCAGCGATGAAGATGACCAAGGTCATGGTGTCCGAAGCCGGCGCCTCGGTGTACTCCGCATCGGAACTGGCGGCCAAGGAATTCCCGGACCTCGACGTGTCGATCCGTGGTGCCGTGTCGATCGCCCGTCGTCTGCAGGACCCGCTCGCCGAGCTGGTGAAAATCGACCCGAAATCCATCGGTGTCGGCCAGTACCAGCACGATGTCTCGCAGCTGAAACTGGCGCGTGGTCTTGACGCGGTGGTCGAGGACTGCGTGAACGCCGTGGGCGTGGATGTGAACACCGCCTCCGTGGCACTGCTGGCGCGGATCTCCGGCCTCAATGCGACGCTGGCGCAGAACATTGTTGCTCACCGTGACGAACACGGCGCATTCAAGACCCGCGCGGCGCTGAAGAAAGTGGCGCGACTGGGCGAAAAAACCTTCGAACAGGCCGCCGGTTTCTTGCGCGTGATGAACGGCGACAATCCGCTGGATTCTTCGGCGGTGCACCCGGAAGCCTATCCGCTGGTGCAGCGCATTGCTGCTGAAACCGACCGCGACATCCGCTCGCTGATCGGCGATGCCGCGTTCCTCAAGCGCCTGGATCCGAAGAAATTCACCGACGAAACCTTCGGTCTGCCGACCGTTACCGACATCCTGCAAGAACTGGAAAAACCCGGTCGCGATCCGCGGCCGGAGTTCAAGACCGCCGAGTTCCAGGAAGGCGTAGAAGACCTCAAGGACCTGCAACTGGGGATGATCCTCGAAGGCGTGGTAACCAACGTTACCGCGTTCGGTGCATTCGTCGACATCGGCGTGCATCAGGACGGTCTGGTGCACATCTCGGCGCTGTCGGAGAAGTTCATCAAGGACCCACGCGAAGCGGTCAAGGCCGGTGACGTGGTGAAAGTGAAGGTCATGGAAGTCGACATCCCGCGCAAACGCGTCGGCCTGTCGATGCGCATGAGCGACACCCCGGGCGAAAAAATCGACGGCGCCCGTGGCTCGCGTCCGGGCTCGGCACCGCGCCAGTCCTCCGGCAACGCGCCGCGCAAGGAAACCGCGACCGCCGCGCCGGTGAACAACGCGATGGCCTCGCTGTTCGCCAACGCCAAGCAGTTGAAGAAACGCTGATGGAAATGCCGGCCGGGCTCGTCGAGAGCGCGTTTTTCAAGCTGTTGGGCTGCCGCCTCCACAGCCTCGAAACCGGGGTCGCGCAAGTCGCCCTGGCGCTTGAGCCCGAACTGCGCAATCGCGGCGGCAAGCTACACGGCGGCGCGCTGTTCAGTCTGGTCGACATTGCCATGGGCCTGGCTTGTTCCAGCAGCCATGGCTTTGATCAGCAGAGCGCAACCATCGAGTGCAAGATCAACTACATCCGCGCCGTTTCCGACGGCGAGGTGCTGTGCACGGCCCGGGTGATCCACCCGGGCCGGCGCACGCTGGTGGTCGAAGCCGAGGTGATGCAAGGCGACAAGCTGGTCGCAAAAGCGCAAGGCACCTTCGCTGTCCTGTAGATGTTGCTCATCATTTTGAGTTAATTTCGGCGCAACGAATCCTGTGGGAGCGAGCCTGCTCGCGAAGACGGTGTGTCAGTCGACGGTGATATTGACTGCAAAACCCTCTTCGCGAGCAGGCTCGCTCCCACAGGGATTGTGCAGTTCTTGACTGACCGGCAAATGGCCTGCCGCTACAAAACCAGGCGATCACGCCAGTTTCAACTTCACCCTTGTAGACCGTCCTGCCCACCCCCATATTGGGGCGACTGACGCGTGAAGGAATCCAAATTGAGCGAACTTCTCAACCGCCGCCTGGCTCTGCTCGGCGAGCGCGCCAACCTCTCTCTGCTCAAGCAGTGCCTGCACGGTATCGAACGTGAATGCCTGCGTGTGACCAGTGAAGGTCGCCTGGCGCAAACGCCGCACCCCGAAGCCCTGGGTTCCGCGCTGACCAACGAACAGATCACCACCGACTACTCCGAGTCGCTGCTGGAATTCATCACGCCTGCCCTGCCGGATCCTGCCGACACGCTGGCGAGCCTGGACAAGATTCACCGCTTTGCCTACAGCAAGCTCGGCAACGAGTACCTGTGGAGTCCATCGATGCCGTGCCCGTTGCCGGCCGAGGAAGACATCCCGATTGCCTATTACGGCACCTCCAACATCGGCCAGCTCAAGTACGTCTATCGCAAGGGCCTGGCCCTGCGCTACGGCAAGACCATGCAGTGCATCGCCGGGATTCACTACAACTTTTCCCTGCCGGAACAGCTCTGGCCATTGCTGCGCGAGGCCGAAGGCTTCGTCGGCACTGATCGCGATTTCCAGTCGGTGTCCTATATCGCGCTGATCCGCAACTTCCGCCGCTACAGCTGGCTGCTGATGTACCTGTTCGGCGCCTCGCCGGCACTGGATGCCGGTTTCCTGCGCGGGCGTTCGCATCAACTCGAACAGCTTGATCCGGACACGCTGTATCTGCCGTATGCGACCAGCCTGCGCATGAGCGATCTCGGTTATCAGAGCAACGCCCAGGCCGGCCTGACGCCCTGCTACAACGATCTGGCCAGTTACACCGACAGCCTGCGCGAAGCGGTGGCCACGCCTTACGCGCCGTACGTTGAAGTCGGCACGCACAAGGACGGCGAGTGGGTGCAGCTCAACACCAACATCCTGCAGATCGAAAACGAGTACTACTCCAACATCCGCCCGAAACGCGTGACCTACACCGGCGAACGGCCGATCCAGGCGCTGATGGCGCGCGGCATTCAATACGTCGAAGTGCGCTGCCTGGACATCAACCCGTTCCTGCCGATGGGCATCGACCTCACCGAATCGCGCTTCATCGACGCCTTCCTGCTGTATTGCGCGCTGAACGACAGCCCGCTGCTGACTAACACTTCGTGCGGCAACGCCACCTCGAACTTCCTCAGCGTGGTCAAGGAAGGCCGCCGTCCGGGCCTGCAATTGCAGCGTGACGGTCAGCCGGTCGAGATGAAGCAATGGGCGGCCGAGCTGCTCGAGCAGATTGCTCCACTGGCGGCGATGCTCGATCAGAGCGTCGGCGGCGATGCCCACAGCAAGGCGCTGGATGCCCAACTGGCCAAGGTCAACGATCCGTCCCTGACGCCATCGGCGCAGGTGCTGGCCGCCATGGCCGAGCACAAGGAAAGCTTCGCGCAGTTCTCCCTGCGCCAGAGCCAGATCCATGCCGAGTTCTTCCGTCGCGAACCGCTGGCGGCTGACGAGCAAGCGAAGTTTGAAGAACTGGCCCGGGCGTCGCTGGCGCAGCAGACCGAGCTTGAGCAGAACGAAGTCGGCGATTTCGATGTGTTTGTCGGCGCGTATCAGGCGAGCATCCTGGCGATCAGTAACTGATCAAATTTCTCTGTGGCGAGGGAGCTTGCTCCCGCTCGGCTGCGCAGCAGTCGCAAATTATCCAACGCGGCGCATCAGATGAAATGCGTTAACGGATTTGGGAGTCCTTCGGCCTCCAGCGGGAGCAAGCTCCCTCGCCACAAGTGCCAACCGCCCGCTGTGCTTAGATTTTTCCGCTCATAAGCTCATTCGAAAAAGTTATTTATTTCTCGATTCTTAGATCATTTAGTCTCCGTTCACGCCGACATTCGGTCGCCTGATCTGGAGCTCCCAATTGAAACTGAATTTCCCGCTTCGCCTGCTCGCCGTGGCCTCTCTGGCTGCTGCAAGCTTCCTGGCCCAGGCGGCCGGTCTCACCGTTGCCTACCAGACCACCGTCGATCCGGCGAAAGTCGCTCAGGCCGACGGGGCCTACGAGAAAGCCACCAAGGCCGACATCAGTTGGCGCAAGTTCGATAACGGCGCCGACATCATCGCCGCCATCGCGTCCGGGGATGTGCAGATCGGCTACCTCGGTTCGAGCCCGTTGACCGCCGCGATCACCCGCAAAGTGCCGGTGGAAACCTTCCTGATTGCCACGCAGATCGGCGCCGCTGAAGCGCTGGTCGCGCGCGACGGCTCCGGCATCAAAACGCCGCAGGATCTGATCGGCAAGAAAATCGCCGTGCCGTTCGTGTCCACCGGGCATTACAGCCTGCTCGCCGCGCTCAAGCACTGGAACATCGATCCGTCGAAAGTCACCGTGCTCAACCTCGCGCCGCCGGCGATTATCGCCGCGTGGAAACGCGGCGACATCGACGCCACTTACGTTTGGGATCCGGCACTGGGCGTGGCCAAGGAAAACGGCAAAGTGCTGATCACCTCCGGCGAGCTGGCCAAGTTCGGCGCGCCGACATTCGATGCGTGGATCGTGCGCAAGGACTTCGCCGAGAAGCATCCGGACATCGTCACCGCGTTTGCCAAGGTCACCCTCGACGCCTACGCCGACTACCGCAAGGATCCGAAAGCGTGGCTGGCGAATCAGTCCAACGTCGACAAATTGGTGAAACTGTCCGGCGCCAAGGCCAGCGACATTCCGTTGCTGCTGCAGGGCAACGTCTACCCGCTGGCGGCGGATCAGGTCAGTGACCTCGGCGCGCCGACCACCAAAGCCATCACCGACACCGCCGCGTTCCTCAAGGAGCAGGGCAAGGTCGAAGCCGTCCTGCCGGATTACGCGCCGTACGTCAGCGCCAAATACATCACCAACTGAACCGGAGATTACAGCGATGGCCTTGCTACAGCTGGAGCGCATCAGCGCACAGTACCCGGGCAGCCCGGAGCCGGTGCTGGCGGATATTTCTCTGACCCTGGGGCCGCAGCAATTGCTGGTCGCCCTTGGCCCGTCCGGCAGTGGCAAGACTTCACTGTTGAACCTGATTGCCGGTTTCGTCGAACCAAGTGCCGGGCGCATCACCCTTGACGGCGTGCCGGTCAAAGGCCCGAGCGCCGAGCGCGGCGTGGTGTTCCAGGACGACGCCTTGCTGCCCTGGCAGGACGTGCTCGCCAACGTTGCCTTCGGCCTCGAACTGGCCGGTGTCGGCAGGGACAAACGCGAGCAGCGCGCTCGGGAAATGCTCGCACTGGTCGATCTCGCCGGTTTCGAGGACCGGCGCATCTGGCAATTGTCCGGGGGCCAGAAACAACGCGTCGGCCTCGCCCGCGCCCTCGCCGCCGATCCACGCGTGCTGCTGATGGACGAACCCTTCGGCGCGCTTGATGCATTTACTCGCGAGCAGATGCAGGAGCTGTTGCTGCAAGTCTGGCAGCGCACCGCCAAACCGGTTTTCCTGATTACCCACGACATTGAAGAAGCGGTGTTCCTCGCCACGGACCTGATTCTGCTGGCACCCAATCCAGGGCAGATCGTTGAGCGTCTGCAGCTGGATTTCGGTCAGCGCTACGCCGCTGGCGAGTCGGCTCGCGCGATCAAATCCGATCCGCGTTTTATCGAAACCCGCGAACACGTGTTGAGCAAAGTCTTCTCGCAACGCAGCGCCGTACCCCGGCAGGAGCGCGCATGAGCAGTTACGACGTTTCCGCTGCGGCGGTGAAAACCCCTTCGGTGAGCATTCCGGTACGCCGTAGCCTCAGCACGCGCTGGATCAGCCTGCTGACCCTGTTCGGCCTGTTGGCGATCTGGTGGGCGGTGACTGCTACCGGCCTGATCGAACCGCTGTTCCTGCCGCCACCTTCTGCCGTGTTGCAAAAGGGCTGGCTGCTGGCGACTTCCGGATACATGGATTCGACGTTGTGGCAGCACTTGGGCGCCAGCCTGAGCCGCATTGGTCTGGGCCTGGGTTTTGCCATCCTGACCGCCGTGCCGGTGGGCATTGCCATCGGCGCCAACCGCATCGCCCGTGGCGTGCTCGATCCGCTGATCGAGTTCTATCGCCCTATCCCGCCGCTGGCCTATCTGCCGCTGATCGTGATCTGGTGCGGCATCGGCGAGTTGTCGAAAGTGCTGCTGATCTACCTGGCGATTTTTGCGCCGATTGCCATTGCCACAGCGACGGGGGTGCGCACGGTTGATCCGGCAAAACTGCGTGCGGCGCAGTCGTTGGGCGCGACGCGCGCGCAGCTGATTCGCCATGTGATTCTGCCCAGCGCCTTGCCGGACATTCTCACTGGCGTGCGCATTGGCCTGGGGGTTGGCTGGTCGACCCTGGTCGCCGCTGAGCTGATCGCGGCCACCAGTGGCCTGGGTTTCATGGTGCAATCGGCCGCGCAATTTCTGGTCACCGATGTGGTGGTGCTGGGGATTCTGGTCATCGCCCTGATCGCCTTCGCCATGGAGATGGGCCTGCGCGCCTTGCAGCGCAAACTGGTGCCGTGGCACGGCCAGGCGCACTGACAATTTTCAAATCAACCCCCTGTGTAGGAGCTGCCGAAGGCTGCGATCTTTTGATCTTGTTTTTAAAAAGATCAAGATCAAAAGATCGCAGCCTTCGGCAGCTCCTACATAGGGTGATGACCGCAATTGAAGAGAAAGACCATGAGCAGCCTGAACATCACCCCATTAAGCTCGGCCCTCGGCGCGCAGATCAGCGGCGTCGACATCAGCCAGCCGCTGAGCCTGGAACACCGCGACGCCATCGAACAGGCGTTGCTCAAATATCAGGTGCTGTTCTTCCGTAACCAGCCGATCGAGCCGGCGCAGCAGGCACGTTTCGCGCATTATTTCGGCGACCTGCACATTCATCCGATCTACCCGAACGTGCCGGAGCAACCGGAAGTACTGATCCTCGATACCGCCGTCACCGACGTGCGCGACAACGCGATCTGGCACACCGACGTGACCTTCCTGCCGACGCCGGCGATGGGCGCCGTGCTCAGCGCCAAGTTGCTGCCGGAGTTTGGTGGCGACACCTTGTGGGCGAGCGGTATCGCCGCGTATGAAGCGTTGTCGGCACCGATGAAAAACCTGCTCGAAGGGCTGACGGCGACTCACGATTTCACCCGCTCGTTTCCACTGGAGCGCTACGGCAATACCCCAGAGGCGCTGGCGCAGTGGGAAGAGGCGCGGCGCAAGAATCCACCGCTGTCGCACCCGGTGATTCGCACGCACCCGGTGAGCGGACGGCGCTCGCTGTTCGTCAGTGAAGGGTTTACCTCGAAGATCAACGAACTCTCGGAAACCGAGAGCGAGGCGATCCTGAAGTTTCTGTTTGCCCACGCCACCCGGCCGGAATTCACCATTCGCTGGCGCTGGCAGCAAGACGACATCGCCTTCTGGGACAACCGCGTGACCCAGCATTACGCGGTGGATGATTATCGGCCGGCGCGACGGGTGATGCAGCGGGCGACGGTGTTGGGGGATGTGCCGTTTTTTCGCTGAGCCCTGAACAGCAAAAGCCCCTCACCCTAACCCTCTCCCGGAGGGAGAGGGGACTGATTGGGGGATGCTTTAGAGGTACGCCGACCTGATATTGCTTTGCTGAATCCATAATCGACTCGGTATTTCAGGTCGATGTATGGCGCAAGACAACTCGGTCGGCTCCCTCTCCCTCCGGGAGAGGGCTGGGGTGAGGGTCGCTTATTCTGCCGTCGAAGGCTTCTCCCAAAGATTGATCCCGCCCTCCTGGGCAAACCGATCGATCTCCGCCAGCTCTTCAGCGCTGAAATTCAGATTCTTCAGCGCACCGACGTTCTCGATAATCTGCTCCGGCCGGCTCGCGCCGATCAGCGCCGAGGTGACCCGTGGGTCGCGCAGCGTCCACGCCAGCGCCAGTTGCGCCAGGCTCTGGCCGCGACGCTGGGCGATCTCGTTCAACGCCCGCACATGGGCAATGTTGGCCTCGGACAAATGCGACGCCTGCAACGAACCGCCGCCGGGACGATTGACCCGTGCATCGGCCGGCACGCCGTTGAGGTATTTGTCGGTAAGCAGGCCTTGCGCCAAAGGCGTGAAGGCGATGACGCCCGTGCCGAGCTCATCGGTGGTATCGAGCAGATCCTTTTCCACCCAGCGATTGAGCAGGTTGTACGCCGGTTGATGAATCAGCAGCGGCACTTTCCACTCTTTCAGCAACGCGGCCATTTCGCGGGTTTTCACTCCCGAATAGGACGAGATACCGATGTACAGCGCCTTGCCCTGTTGCACGGCGGTGGCGAGGGCGCTGGCGGTTTCTTCCAGCGGGGTATCCGGGTCGAAGCGGTGCGAGTAGAAGATATCCACGTAGTCGAGACCGAGGCGTTGCAGACTCTGGTCGAGGCTCGCCAGCACGTATTTGCGCGAGCCGCCGCCCTGACCGTAAGGGCCGGGCCACATGTCCCAGCCCGCCTTGCTGGAGATGATCAGTTCGTCACGGTAATGCTTGAAGTCTTCGCGCAGCAGGCGCCCGAAATTGATCTCGGCGCTGCCGTACGGCGGGCCGTAGTTGTTGGCCAGATCGAAATGGTTGATGCCCAGATCGAACGCGGTGCGCAGCAAGGCGCGCTGGGTGTCGATCGGTGTGCTGTCGCCAAAGTTGTGCCACAGGCCCAGCGACAGTGCCGGCAGCACCAGACCGCTGCGGCCGACGCGGCGGTAGGGGATGGAGTCATAGCGGTTTTCGGCAGCGGTGTAGGTCATCGAATCCTCTCTTGTCTGTCTTGAAATGGGTGTCGATTGCTCGTGTGGGAGCGAGCCTGCTCGCGAAGGCTGTTACGCAAATCTATTGCCGGGTCGAGTCAGGCCCAGATTCTGCCGCAACGTGCGGCCTTCATATTCAGTTCTGAACAAGCCACGCCTTTGCAGTTCCGGCACCACGCCTTTGGCGAAATCTTCGAGCCCGCCCGGCAGGTGCGGTACCAGCACGTTGAAGCCGTCCGCCGCGCCTTGCTCGAACCACTCCTGCAGGCGATCGGCAATCTGTGCCGGCGTACCGACCAGGCTGTAATGCCCGCGCCCGCCGGCGATCCTGCGACCGAGTCCGGCAAGGGTCAGGTTCTCCCGACCCGCCAGTTCGGTCAGCAGTTTCTGTCGACTCTGCTGACCGCTGTCAGTCAGCGGCAACTCTGGCAATGGCCCGTCCAGCGGGTACTTCGATAAATCGAAGTTGCCCAGCATACGCCCAAGCAGCGCGACGCCCACCTCGGGTTCGACCAATTGCTGAAACGTTTCACATTTCTCCTGCGCTTCGGCCTCACTGGCACCGACCACCACAAAAACCCCAGGCATGATTTTCAGCGAATCGGCACTGCGTCCGAACCTGGGCAAGCGTCCCTTGATATCGGCGTAAAACGCCTGAGCGGCGGCCAGCGAAGTCTGTGCGGTGAATACCACTTCAGCGGTTTGCGCGGCCAGCTCACGCCCGGTTTCGGAAGATCCGGCCTGGACAATTACCGGCTGCCCCTGTGGCGAGCGCGCGACATTCAGCGGGCCTTTGACCCGGAAATGCTCACCCACATGATCGAGCACATGCAGCTTCTGCGGGTCGTAATAGGCGCCGCTGGCCTTGTCGCGGTGGAAGGCATCGTCCTCCCAACTGTCCCAGAGCCCGGTGACCACTTGATGAAATTCGCGGGCGCGGCTGTAGCGTTCGGCATGGCCGATGTGTGCGTCGCGGCCGAAATTCAGCGCCTCGGCGGCGTTGTCCGAAGTCACCAGATTCCATCCGGCACGTCCGCCCGACAAATGATCGAGCGAGGCGAACTTGCGCGCCACGTGGTACGGCTCGTTGTAACTGGTGGTGGCCGTCGCGATCAGGCCGATGTGCTCGGTCACCGCGCTCAGTGCCGAGAGCAACGTCAGCGGCTCGAAGTGATCGGAGCGCGCCATGCGGCTGGCGATGTCCTGGGTCGGTGCGGCGACGCTGTCGGCGACGAACAGTGCATCGAACTTCGCCGCTTCGGCGGTTTGCGCCAGACGTTTGTAATGGGCGAAATCCAGCCCCGCATCCGCCGGCACATCCGGGTGCCGCCACGCTGCCACGTGGTGCCCGGTGGCCATGAGAAACGCACCGAGTTTCATCTGTCGGCTCATCTCAGAAATCCTTGCGCAGTTGCACGCCAAAGTAGCGTTCGTCATCCCGCGGCACAGCGCGATAGATGTAGCTGCCGCCACTGGCCAGCAACGGCGAATAGGACTTGTCAGCGAGGTTCTTGCCGAGCAGGGCGACGCGCCAGCCATTGCTGTAATCGGCCAGGGCGAGACTGGCGTTCCACAGCCCATAGGCGCCCTGTTTGGTATCGGGGTTCTGGCTGATGTCGTACTGCACTTCGCTCTGCCAGCTGTAATCGGTGCCCAATTCAATATCGAGGCCATTGTCCAGGGGGATTGTGTAGTCGGCGCGCACGTAGCTTTTCCAGTCCGGGCTGAACGGCAGTGGTTTGCCGTTGACGTTGCACGACGCCGCCGCCCCGGCCGGGCAGGCGAATTCGTCGATGCGTGCGCGGGTGTAGGCCAAGGCGCCGGAGAACTTCAGTTGCTGGCTGGCTTGCAGGGTGTAATCGAGTTCGACGCCTTCGCTGGTGACGCTGCCGGCGTTGATCAGACGCGTCACCACCTGCCCGGCGACGGTGTCGAAAAAGTTCGCCTGATAGTTGTCGTACTCGCTGTGGAAGATCGCCAGGTTGGTGGTCAGGCGATTGTTCCAGGAGGTAGCTTTGATCCCCGCCTCCCAGGTGTTTGAAGTCTCCGGTTTCAGTGCTTCGGTATCGCGCGGTTGCATGTTGAAGAACACGTTGTAGGCCGGGCCCTTGTAACCGCGCGAATAGGTCAGGTAAGTGGTGACGGTATCGCTCAGGTCGTACTGCAAGCCGAGGCGACCGGACCAGCCGTCTTCGTCCACCGAGCCTGAACTGCTTGTCGCGGGTTGAATGCCGCTGACCGTGGTGGCCGAGGTTGAAACGCGTCGGTGATCGTATTCGAGATCATCGTGGGTATAGCGCAGGCCGGCGATGCCACGAAAGTCCGAAGTGAAGTTCAGCGTGCTCTCGCCAAACACCGCGTAGCTGTCGCTGGTGGTGCTGTAATCGGCGACACCACGGTCGGTGCGAGTGGGGGTGGTCAGGGTGCGCCGGTAGGTCTCGTCGTCCTTGCCGTGCATGTAGAACAGGCCGCCGACGTACTCGAGAAACTCGCCTTTCGGTGAGGCCAGACGCAACTCTTGCGAGTATTGGTCGAAGGCCAGATCACCCTTGTCTGCGGTGCCGGGAAACGCGGCGGTGACGGTGCCGAGGCGATCGCCATCCTGATACTGGGTGTTGTCCCAGCCACGCCACGCCGTGATCGACGTCAGCGTGTAATCACCCAGTTGCCAGTCAAGCTGGCCGGACAGGCCTTTGTTGATGTCTTCGATGTGAGAGCGGGTATCGGTGTTGATATCGCGGTTGTGGCTGGTGGCATTCACCGGTCTCAGCGCGTTGGCGAAGGCCGGCGTCAGCGCTTGACTGACAACGCCATTGGGCGCGTCGTCGTGGGACTGCATGTAGTCAGCGACCAGGGTAAAGGTGATGTCGTCGTTCGGGGTGAATTCGAGTTTGCCGCGCACGCCGCGATGGTTGTAGCCGTTCACTTCATGGCCGTTGTGCTGATTGTCGACGTTGCCGTCGTATGTGCCGAACAAGGTGCTGATCGAGCCCTTCAGCGTGTCCGGAATGAGGCTGCCGCCGAGGCCGAAACGGGTGCGGCTTTCGTTGCCGCTGTAGTACGACTGATCGATGTAGCCGTGGGTTTCGGCGGTCGGTGCTTTGCTGGTGATGTTGAGTACACCGGCCGAGGCATTTTTGCCGAACAGCGTGCCTTGCGGGCCGCGCAGCACTTCGACGCGCTCAAGATCGAGCAGATCCAGCGTGGCCTGACCGGGCCGCGCATACACCACGCCATCGATCACCGTCGCCACGGTCGGCTCGACCCCGGGCGAGGTGGAAATCGTGCCGACGCCGCGCACGAATAACGAGGTGTCCTTGTTCGAGGCGCCGGTGCGGAAGTTCAACGAAGGCACTTGCTGAACGATGCTCGCCACGCCGTTGCGGTTGTCGCGTTCGAGCTGTTCACCGTCGAGCACCGAAACTGCCACCGGTACTTTCTGCAGCGACTCTTCCCGGCGAGTCGCGGTCACCGTGACGGATTTCAGCGTCGGTTCCTGATCGCTGCTGTCAGCGGCAAGCGCGGTGGGCAGCGGCAGCGCCGCCAGCCCGGTGAAAATCCAGCCCGCCGCGCGAATCGACTGCGTCAGTGTGTGTGTTGCCCCAGGAAAATTGCGCATAGGTATCCGCTCGAAAAATGGCCCTGAACCGCTGCCGTTCTGCGACGACAGCGCCTGAATCTGTCTTGGGCATTCGCTCGAGCGAGTAGCAGACAACGCGCTTTGTTAGCGCTAACATCGCCAGTATTGGCACCTCGGCATAGAGCGTCCAATACTGAAAAATTACTTTTATATGCGATTTGGTTTTTACAAGGATCGTGCCTTGAGCAACGAGAAAACGCGCAAACGCCGAGGCGCCGGCCGAGTCACGCTGAATGCCGTGGCGCGTGCGGCCGGGGTGTCGGCGATTACCGTCTCGCGGTATTTCAATCAGCCTGAACAGGTTTCGCCTGAGCGTCGCGAGCGCATTGCGGTAGTGGTCGCCGAGTTGGGCTACGTGCCGAATCTGGTGGCGGGCGGCCTGGCCTCGGCGCGCGGGAAAATTGTCGGCATGGTCATTCCGAACATCTCCGGGCCGATCTTTGCCAACACGATCCAGGGCTTCAGCGACACCCTCAGTCGACACGGTTATCAGCTGTTGCTGGCATCGAGTTATTTCGATATCGAGCAGGAAGAAAATGCCGTGCGCGCGTTTCTCGGCTGGTCGCCGGCAGCGCTGGTGCTGACCAGCCACTTCCACAGCACAGGCACCGAGAAGATGCTCGCCGAGGCGGATATCCCGGTCATCGAAACCTGGGATTACCAGCCGGAACGCGGGCCGATGCAGATCGGCTTTTCGCATTTCGAAGTGGGCGTGACGGCGGCAAGGCATCTGCTGGAAAAAGGCTACCAACGCATCGCCTTCGTGCAAAACAGCGCGCCGGGGGACTTCAGTGCCTTGGAGCGCCGCGATGGTTATGCCGCCACTCTGCGAGGCGCAGGGAGGGAGCCATGGCTCTTCGCCCCGGACGCCGAGCGCGCACCGTTCGAGGCCGGCAAGCAAGCGATGGAAGCCTTGATGAACGCCTCACCACGCCCCGACGCGATTATCTTCGCCAACGACAACCTCGCCGCCGGCGGCCTGCTCGCCGGGCAACGCGCCGGTTTGAAAATTCCCGAAGACTGCGCCGTTCTCGGCTTCGGTGATTACCCGTTCGCCGAGATGCTGTTGCCCAGCCTGAGCACGATCAAACCACCGGCACTGGAGATCGGTGTACTCGCCGCGACACGCGTGCTGGAAAGCCTTGGCGTGTTGCCGAGCGACGAAGTGCAGCGGCTGAATCTGCTGCAGTGCCAAGTGATCGAGCGCGAAAGCATCTGATGAATATGGCGGGGGCTGGATTGGCTATGCTCTGAAGGACACAGAGGTGGCCCTTTCGCGAGCAGGCTCGCTCCCACAGGGATTTCCTGTGTACATGAAATTTATGTCCAGCCGAGATCCAATGTGGGAGCGAGCCTGCTCGCGAAGGGGCCCTTCCCGGCACTGCACCTCCATCAGGCAGAACGCACCATGCACACCACCATCATCATTGTCTTCGGCCTGGTCCTGCTCGCGCTGATGCTTTACATCGGCGAGCACATCGGCTTCAGCCGCCACACGCTGGCCTACGCTTTCGCAGCGCTGTGGCTGGCGTTGACGCTGATCAACGGGGCGGTCGGCGTGGTGCATGCGGGGCAGCCGTTGGGCACGGAGATTGCGATTGGCAGTGCGGTGTTCGGCGTGCCGGTGGCGGCGATGGTGTTGTTCATGGTGCTGAGCGCCGAGGCGTGAAACGTCCCGGCGCTCAGGGGCCATTCAACGCACCAGATGCAGGAACTGCATGTGCCGTTCGTACTGGTCGAGGATGTCGTTAATGATCTGCTCTTTGGTGTAGCCGACCAGATCGTAGTCCTGACTGCCTTCGCTCAGGTGCACTTCGGCGCGGTAGTAGCGGCGATTGTTGAGTTGCTTGGAGCCCATGCCGCCACGCGCGAACGATGGCGTGAAGTAGCCGCGCATCTGCACCTGATAGATGAACGGATGCTGTTCGCCATGGCCGATCTCCAGGCTGACGTTGTCATGCGCCGGATCCGGCTGAGTGACAACGTGCAGGCCTTTTTCGACAAACACGGCGGTCACTTCCTCGATCGCCGGACGTACCGTGCTTTCCATGAAGCGGTACACCTCGTCGCGGGACGGGAAGTGCACGGCCTGACTCAGGCGCTGTCGCCAGCCGCCGGTGCCGCGCCGCGAACCGGAGACCGGCGCCAGCGAATGCAGCTGCGCGATCTGCTTCTGCGATTCCAGATAGAACGCCTTGTGCAGACCCCACATCATCAGCAGCAGGATCAGCGAGAACGGCAACGAAGTCAGCACCACCGCTGACTTCAGCGCATCGATGCTGCCGGAGAACAGCAGCGCACTGGTGATCAGCGCGGTCATCGCGCCCCAGAACACCCGCAGCCATTTCGGCCCGTCTTCATCCGGGTTGCCGCCCTTGGCCGACAGCGTCGAGAGCACCACGGTGCCGGAGTCCGCCGAGGTGACGAAGAACACGAAGCTGATGAACACCGTCACGGCGATAACGGTTTTGCTCCACGGGTAGGTTTCCAGCAGCAGATAAATGCTCATCGACGGATTGTCGATGGCGGACATGCCCAGCGCGCTCATGCCGTGATTAAGCACTTGGTCCAAGGCGCTGTTGCCGAAGATCGACATCCACGCCAGGGTGAAACCGAGCGGGATCAGCAGCACGCCGAAGACGAATTCACGGATGGTCCGGCCACGGGAAATCCGCGCGATGAACAGGCCCACGAACGGCGACCATGCAATCCACCAGGCCCAGTAGAACACTGTCCAGCCACCCAGCCAGTCGCTCGGTTTGTCGTAGGCGTAGAGGTCGAAACTTTTCATCGGCAACGCGCCGAGGTAGTCGCCGACGTTCTGGATCAAGGTATTGAGCAAGTGCTGCGTCGGTCCGGCGAACAGCACGAACAGCAGCAGTCCGCAGGCGAGCAGCATGTTGATGTCGGACATCACCCGCACGCCTTTGTCGACGCCGGAGACCGCAACGATGATCGCCGCGCCCATCATCAACGTGATCAGCCCGACCTGAATCCACTGGGTGTGGGCGATGCCGAACAGGTAGTCCAGACCGGAATTGAGATGCAGCACACCGAAGCCCATGTCCGCACCGAGGCCGAACACCGTGGCGATGATGCCGAAGCCGTCCACCGCGTAGCCGATCGGGCCGTTGATGCGTTTGCCGATCAGCGGGTAGAGCGCCGAACGCAGGGCGAGCGGCAGGTTGTGGCGATACGCGAAATAGGCCAGCGCCATGCCGACAAAGGCGAACACGCCCCAGCCATGCAGGCCCCAGTGCAGGAACAGAATCTGCATCGCCTGGCGCGCCGCATCGGCGGTACCGGCCTCGCCTTGCGGCGGCTGGAGCATGTGCGTCAGCGGTTCGGAGACGCAGAAGAAGAACAGGGTGATGCTGATCCCGGCGGCGAACAGCATGCCGGCCCAGGACAGGTAACTGAATTCGGGCTCGTCGTGGTCGGCACCGAGTTTTATCTTGCCGTAGCCGGATAAGGCGGTGACCACCACGAAGACCAGATACAGAGTCATCGCGAGCATGTAGTACCAGCCGACCGTGTTGGCCGCCCAGTTTTGCGCTTCCAGCAACCAGGCGCCGGCCTGTTCAGGTATGGCGATGACGACAAGGCCAAACAGCAGAATCACCGTCGCGGCGAAGTAGAACACCGGCGGATTCATGCGCACCAGACCGCTGGCGGGGGTAGACGATGCACTCATGAAACGTGCACCTCGATGGGTTGAAACGTGGCTGAAATGATCGGACTCAGCAAAGGCAAGCCTCCTGTTGTGAGCGGGCAGCGAACCACCGGTTTAACTTGAATGAACGTTCAAGTTAAACATGAATGGGGTGGTAAGGACTAATCGCCGGGCTGGGCGGTAGGTTTCCTACAGCGCCCGAGGAGGTGTATGACGCGGGTTTTGTGAGATTCGTTCACTGCGCCAAGCAAGAATCAAAAGCCCCTCACCCTAACCCTCTCCCAGAGGGAGAGGGGACGGATTGGGGGATGTTCAGAATGTGCGCCAACCTGAGGAAAACGTGCCGAATCCATAATCGACCCGGCATTTCAGGTCGGTGTATGACGCAAGATTACCTCGGTCACCCCCTCTCCCTCAGGGAGAGGGGACTGATTGGGGGATGTTCAGAATGTGTGCCAACCTGAGGAAACCGTGCCGAATCCATACTCGACCCGGTATTTCAGGTCGGTGTATGACGCAAGTTACCTCGGTCACCCCCTCTCCCTCAGGGAGAGGGGGCTGATTGGGGGATGTTCAGAATGTGCGCCAACCTGAGGAAACCGTGCCGAAGCCATAATCAACCCGGTATTTCAGGTCGGTGTATGACGCAAGATTACCTCGGTCACCCCCTCTCCCTCAGGGAGAGGGGACTGATTGGGGGACGTTCAGAATGTGCGCCAACCTGAGGAAACCGTGCCGAATCCATAATCGACCCGGTATTTCAGGTCGATGGATGACGCAAAACACCTCGGTCGGCCCCCTCTCCCTCCGGGAGAGGGCTGGGGTGAGGGGAAAAGGATTCCACGGCCTACTTCTGCGTCCCGTCATCATGCTGCAGATTCGCCTGGGTCAGATTCGCCCCCGCCGGTACGCTGCGTGTCAGCCACACGTTGCCGCCGATGGTCGATCCCTTGCCGATAGTGATTCGCCCGAGAATCGTCGCCCCGGCGTAAATCACCACATCGTCTTCCACGATCGGGTGGCGCGGATGGCCCTTCTGCAACTGGCCGTCCTCATCCGCGGGGAAGCGCTTGGCACCCAGGGTCACCGCCTGATAAATGCGCACTCGCTCGCCGATGATCGCGGTTTCGCCAATCACCACACCGGTGCCGTGATCAATGAAGAAACTGCGACCGATCTGCGCGCCCGGGTGAATGTCGATGCCCGTCGCCGAGTGGGCAATTTCCGCGCTGATCCGCGCCAGCAGCGGCAGCCCGGCACGATACAGGTGGTGCGCCAGACGATGGTGAATCACCGCGAGAATGCCCGGATAGCACAGCAGCACTTCATCAACGCTGCGTGCCGCCGGATCGCCGTGGTACGCCGCCAGCACGTCGGTGTCGAGCAGCGTGCGCAGACCCGGCAAGGCCAAGGCAAAATCCTGCACGATCCGAATGGCCCGGCCCTCGACTTCACTGTCGCCCTGGGCGCTGTGACGGGCGACGTAACGCAACTCCAGGCGTGTCTGCGCCAGCAAGGCATTCAGTGCTACATCAAGGGTGTGACCAACGTAGAAATCTTCACTTTCCTCACGCAGGTCCACCGGACCCAGACGCATCGGAAACAACGCGCCGCACAGCGCCTCGAGGATTTCCGCCATCGCCGCCCGCGACGGCAACTCGCGCCCACCCTGCTCTCCGGATGCCCGGCCATTCTGTGCACGCCACTGATCCCGCGCGCTGCGCAGCTGGCTGACGATGGTCTGCAATTGCCAATGGCTGGAACGCTCGCTCACGGTGAAGTCTCCTCACGGGGCAGCCGGACTGTCTGGCCGCGTCAACGGCGCCTACTTTACGGCATGCCTTTGCTGACGAATTAAGAACCGATAGTGCTGGCTTAAGTCCTTTTGGCTATAAGCGATTCACGGTTGCCCGGGCAAAAGCGCGTGCCTATAGTCCATTCATTCTTCTGCGCCAGTACGGACCCATGATCAAACCACAGCTGCAACGCTTTCCCCGTCTTGAACTGCTGAGCCATCCCACACCCTTGGAAAAACTCGAACGCCTGTCGAGCTGGCTTGGCCGCGAGGTGTACATCAAGCGTGATGACCTGACGCCGCTGGCGATGGGCGGCAACAAACTGCGCAAACTTGAATACCTCGGCGCCGATGCGCTGGCACAAGGCGCCGACACGCTGATTACCGCAGGCGCGCTGCAATCGAACCATGTGCGCCAGACCGCCGCACTGGCGGCGAAACTCGGCCTGGGCTGTGTGGCGCTGCTGGAGAACCCGCTGGGCACTGACGACAGTAACTACACCGGCAACGGCAACCGCTTGCTGCTCGAGCTATTCGATACCAGGGTCGAGCTGGTCGACAACCTCGACAATGCCGACGAACAACTGGCCGCCCTCGCCGCGCGCCTGCGCAGCAACGGCAAGAAGCCGTATCTGGTACCGATTGGCGGGTCCAATGCGCTCGGTGCCCTGGGTTACGTGCGTGCCGGACTGGAACTGGCTGAGCAGATCAGGGACAGCGGCATTGATTTCGCCGCAGTGGTGCTGGCCTCCGGCAGTGCCGGAACTCACAGTGGTCTCGGACTGGCGCTGAGTGAGGCGCTGCCGCAATTGCCAGTGATTGGTGTAACAGTTTCGCGCAGTGAAGAAGATCAGCGGCCGAAGGTCCAGGGTCTGGCTGAACGCACGGCGGAGCTGCTGGGCATCGAGTTGCCGACCAGCTTCAAGGTCGAGCTGTGGGACGAGTATTTCGGCCCGCGTTACGGCGAACCCAATGCCGGGACTTTGGCGGCGGTGAAACTGTTGGCCGCTCAGGAGGGTCTGTTGCTTGACCCCGTGTACACCGGCAAGGCCATGGCCGGCCTGTTAGACGGGATCGGCCGGCAGCGCTTCGATGACGGCCCGATCATCTTCCTGCACACCGGTGGCGCGCCGGCGTTGTTTGCCTACAAGGATTTTCTGTAAGAGCAGATCAAAAGATCGCAGCCTGCGGCAGCTCCTGCATGGGATCACCCGCAGGAGCTGCCGCAGACTGCGATCTTTTAAAAAGGCATGGATATTCCTTAAATGAATAACAGTTTCCATATTAAGTATTTTCAAGTCTAAAACAGACATCTTATAGTCTCGCCGCAGGCGAATTTCGGGCGAGACGCTTAAGCTGCTTTAAGGCAGGATAGCGCTGTCGTCCAAATCACCCATTTGCCTACATTCCTTAAGCGTCTTCCATAAGAAAACACAGGGGCTTGTCATGAATTTTTCCGCACTACGTCGCACTCTGCTGGTCGGTTCGCTGGGTCTGGCGCTGGGCGCCGGCCTGATCGGTCAGGCAGTGGCCGGTGAGCAGTTGCAACAGATCAAGGACAAAGGCGTTCTCAGCGTCGGCCTGGAAGGTACTTATCCGCCGTTCAGCTTCGTTGACGAGAACGGCAAGCTGTCCGGTTTCGAAGTCGAGCTCTCCGAAGCGCTGGCGCAAAAACTCGGGGTCAAGGCCAAGATCCAGCCGACCAAATGGGACGGCATCCTCGCTGCACTGGAATCAAAGCGTCTGGATCTGGTAGTCAATCAGGTAACCATCTCCGACGAGCGCAAGAAGAAGTATGACTTCTCCGAACCCTACACTGTCTCCGGCATTCAGGCCCTCGTGCTGAAAAGCAAAGAGTCGGCGCTGAATATCAAGACCGCCGCTGACCTGTCCGGCAAGAAAGTCGGTGTCGGCCTGGGCACCAACTACGAGCAGTGGGTTCGCGCCAACGTGCCGGGTGCTGACGTGCGCACCTACGACGATGATCCGACCAAGTTCGCCGACCTCAACAACGGTCGTACCGATGCCATCCTGATCGACCGTCTGGCTGCACTCGAATACGCCAAGAAAGCCCCGAAAACCGTGGCTGCCGGTGAGGCCTTCTCCCGTCAGGAATCCGGTATCGCCCTGCGCAAAGGCGAGCCTGAACTGCTGGCTGCGGTGAACAAGGCGCTGGACGAACTGCGTGCCGACGGCACCCTTGAGAAACTGTCGAAGAAATACTTCAACGCAGACGTCACTAAATAATGGAAGAGGCTTTCCAACTCGCGCTGGATTCCGCGCCCTTCCTGTTGAAGGGCGCGTACTACACGGTAGTTCTCAGCCTCGGCGGGATGTTCTTCGGTCTGCTGCTGGGCTTCGGCCTGGCACTGATGCGCCTGTCGCGCTTCAAATCGGTCAGTTGGCTGGCCCGCATCTACGTGTCGTTCTTCCGCGGTACGCCGTTGCTGGTCCAGCTGTTTGTGATCTATTACGGCCTGCCGCAACTGGGCATGGAGCTTGATCCGCTGCCGGCGGCACTGATCGGCTTTTCGCTGAACATGGCCGCCTACGCCTGTGAAATCCTGCGTGCCGCGATCGGTTCGATCGAACGCGGTCAGTGGGAAGCTGCTGCGAGTATCGGCATGACCCGCGCGCAGACCTTGCGGCGGGCCATCCTGCCGCAAGCGATGCGCACGGCATTGCCGCCGCTGGGCAACAGCTTCATTTCGCTGGTCAAGGACACGGCGCTGGCCGCCACCATCCAGGTGCCGGAACTGTTCCGTCAGGCGCAGCTGATTACCGCCCGGACCTTCGAAGTCTTCACCATGTATCTTGCCGCTGCGCTGATCTACTGGATTCTGGCCACAGTGCTTTCGCACTTCCAGAACAAGTTGGAAGAGCGGGTCAATCGGCATGACCAGGAGTCCTGACCCGATGATTGTCGTGGAAAAACTGACCAAGCAATTCAAGGGTCAGGTCGTGCTCAACGGCATCGACCTTGAGGTAAAGGAAGGCGAAGTCGTCGCGATCATCGGCCCCAGCGGCTCGGGGAAAACGACGTTCCTGCGCTGCCTGAATTTCCTCGAAGAACCCACCAGCGGCCGGATCAAGGTCGGCGATATCGAAATCGATACCGGCCGCCCGTTGAACCAGCAGCAGAGTCTGGTGCGTAACCTTCGTCAGCACGTCGGTTTCGTGTTCCAGAACTTCAACCTGTTCCCCCATCGCACTGCCTTGGAAAACGTCATCGAAGGCCCGATCGTGGTCAAGAAGATGCCGCGCGACCAGGCCGTTGCGCTGGGCAAGAAGCTGCTGACCAAGGTTGGGCTCGCCGGCAAAGAGGATGCTTATCCGCGTCGTCTCTCCGGTGGCCAACAGCAGCGCGTGGCGATCGCCCGGGCGCTGGCAATGGAGCCGGAGGTCATCCTCTTCGACGAACCGACCTCAGCGCTCGATCCGGAACTGGTTGGCGAGGTGCTGGCAACCATTCGAGGACTTGCGGAAGAAAACCGCACCATGGTGATTGTCACCCATGAAATGGGATTCGCCCGTGACGTGGCCAATCGTGTGGTGTTTTTCGACAAGGGCGTAATTGTTGAGCAAGGTGAAGCGAAAGCACTGTTTGCCAACCCGAAAGAAGAACGCACCCAACAGTTTCTCAGCAAGTTTCTGAATCACGCCTGAGAACTTTCTCTGCAATAGCTCTTAACTTCCACGGATGGAAGTTAGCTTTTCTCTCCCGCACTTGTACCTTTCAGATATTTATTAACAGCGCACGCAAGATACATTGCGCAATGCATGCATTCATCCTTTACTCATCGCATCCCTATACGTTTGCTCAAGCATAAACCCGCACAAAACGCAGCGGAATCGGCGTTTTTCTGTAGCTGCTTTCGCCGCTCCGCCGAGGTACAGTGCCTCAATGGCGTAGGAGATTTCTGATTAACTTGTAATTCACGGATTAACTAACCCCGTCTATTGACACCCCTCTCCGCAGACTTTTATCTAGTCGGCAACCGGCGCCACTTAGTTAAAAAAAACCAAATCAATACTGAGCAAAATACTTGTCACTTTATTGCCAGTTGATTCGCGCCTTTTGTTTTCCAGAAACGGATTTCGCTGCAAGACTTCAAGGAGAGAAACCGATGACCCGCACTTCGCACACCCCCGAACTTGCAGCGCCAACGCTGGCATGCGCACAGACAACCGGCGTCAACCTGGCGACAGCCGCTCACCTGCTGGTCAATGTGCCGCCCTACCCTGGCATGGACGATGGCGACCTGATCGAGCTGTTCTGGAACAAGTGTTATGTCGCTTCCAAAGTCCTCAGCGCGGCCGATGTCGGCGCGCCCGTCAGCCTGCGGGTGCCGGAGAGTTTCATCGGCAACGGTACCGCCCGCATTCACTACCGCGTGATGCAGGTCGGCCAAGGCCCCGCCCTGTCCTCAGCGACCCGGGTGCAGGTCAAACTTGATTGCCCCGGTGGCCAGCCCACCGGGCAGTGCGAAGACGAAAATCAGCAACTGGCACCGGTGATCATCCCGGAGGCGATTCGCCGTCAGGGCGTAAACCCCAACCAGATCAAACGCGGCGTGCCGCTGACCATCGAACCCTATCTGAACATGGCTGAAGACGACGCCATCACCCTGCGCTGGGGCGATGTGCGCATGGATCTGGCGCCGGTCACGGCGGCCGATGTCGGGCTGCCGATTCAGGTGTGGGTGCCACCGGCAGTCATCGTCGAAGCGGGCGAAGATCTGCGACTGGACGTGACCTATTGCATCCTCGACCGGGTCGGTAACAACTCGCGCTGGGCGCCGCCGCGCACATTGAAAATCGGCTGCGTGAATCCGTATGTGAAAGTCCCGTTGAACCCCGAATTCAAGGCCGCCGAATCGCGCACCAAGTGAGCGCCGCTCAGGATGGGAGGTACGTTACCTTTCACCTGAAAATCGGCAACCCACGCTGACATCCCCCCTTCTATGCATATTCCTAAAAGTTAGTTTATTTAATTTTTATACGCGCTTAGGGTATATGAACCGGACCACCGGACATTCTTTCAATCGTCGCACTTCGCGGCGTTTTTCATGAGATGTGAGGTAGGTATGGTCCGGAACACAATCACCCCAGTGCAGATCGCCAGGGCATTGCGTGCAGCCAGGGAGCGGCACTGATGTCCAGTCTTGCAGATGCAAACGTGCAGTCCGATCTGGACATCGCCCCGCTGTTGTTGCCCGCGCAAGTACTGCGCAACGACGCTCAAGCGATCAAGGCCGCCCATGACCTGGCGCAGGTTGCACGCGTGCAGGCGGCCAAACGCGACCGCCAGCGCAAGCTGCCGTGGTCGGAAATCGAACAGTTCACCCGCAGCGGTCTGGGCAGCATTGCCATCCCCCGTGAATACGGCGGCCCTCAGGTTTCCTTCGTCACGCTGGCCGAAGTATTCGCGATCATTTCCGCCGCCGACCCGGCGCTCGGGCAGATCCCGCAGAACCAGTTCGGCATCATCAATCTGGTGCTCGGCAGCGCCACCGAAGCGCAGAAAAAGCAGCTGTTCCAGAGTGTTCTGGAAGGCTGGCGCATCGGCAATGCCGGCCCGGAACGCGGCACAAAAAATACTCTGGAACTGAAAGCGCGCATCACCGCCGATGGCGATGACTACGTGATCAACGGCCAGAAGTTCTACTCCACCGGTGCCCTGTTTGCGCACTGGGTCGCGGTGAAAGCGCTAAACGATGACGGCAGGCAAGTGCTGGCTTTCGTCCGTCGCGGCACACCGGGTTTGCGTATCGTTGATGACTGGTCGGGCTTTGGCCAGCGCACCACCGCCAGCGGCACGATTTTGCTGAACAACGTGCGCGTCGAATCGAGCCTGGTCATCGACAACTGGAAGATCAATGAGAAGCCGAACACCCAAGGCGCAGTGTCGCAGCTGATTCAAGCGGCGATCGATGCCGGCATCGCCCGTGGCGCCATCGACGACGCCATCGAGTTCGTCAAAACCCGCGCACGGCCATGGATCGACGCCAAGGTCGAGCGCGCCAGCGATGACCTCTACGTGATCGCCGATATCGGCAAACTGAAAATCGAACTGCACGCTGCCGAAGCACTGCTGCGCAAGGCCGGCAAAGTACTCGATCAGGTCCACGCCGCACCGCTGACTGCCGAATCGGCCGCACGCGCGTCTATCGCCGTGGCCGAAGCGAAAGTGCTGACCACCGAAGTTGCGCTGGTGGCCAGCGAAAAGCTGTTCGAACTGGCGGGCAGTCGCGCGACCCTCGCCGAATTCAATCTCGACCGCCACTGGCGCAACGCACGCGTGCACACCCTGCACGACCCGGTGCGCTGGAAATATCACGCGGTCGGTGCTTATCGCCTCAACGGCACCTTGCCGGCTCGCCATTCCTGGATCTGAGACGACCAGACATCTGGAGGAAAAACATGACGCTTTCCCATCACGTCGCGGTCATCACCAGCGATGAGCAAGCCCTGATCGTCGCCAGCGACCTGGCCGAAGACTTCAAGCGCGACAGTGCCCTGCGCGACCGCGAACGCCGCCTGCCATTGGCGGAGCTCGAAGTGTTTTCCCGCTCCGGTTTGTGGGCCATCACCGTGCCGAAAGAATACGGCGGCGCTGGCGTATCCAACGTCACCCTGGCCACAGTCATCGCGCTGATCGCCCAGGCCGACGGCTCGCTGGGACAGATTCCGCAGAACCATTTCTACGCGCTGGAAGTGCTGCGCGTGAATGGCAGCGACGAACAGAAACAGCGCCTGTACGCGGAGGTACTCGCCGGGCAACGCTTCGGCAATGCCTTGGCAGAACTGGGCACCAAAACCGCTCACGACCGCATCACGCGCCTCACCCGCGACGGCGAGGGTTATCGCATCAACGGTCGCAAGTTCTACTCGACCGGGGCGATTTACGCGCAGCGCATCCCGACGTCGGTAGTCGATGAAAACGGTGTGCAGCAACTGGCCTTCGTCCCGCGTGAGAGCAAAGGCCTGACGGTGATCGACGACTGGAGCGGCTTCGGCCAGCGCACCACCGGCAGCGGTTCAGTGGTGTTCGAAGATGTGTATGTGGCGGTTGAAGACGTGCTGCCGTTCCAGAGCGCTTTCGAGCGCCCGACCACCGTCGGCCCGCTGGCGCAGATTCTTCACGCCGCCATCGACACTGGCATTGCCCGCGCAGCTTACGAAGATGCGCTGCATTTCGTGCGCAGCAAGACCCGTCCGTGGATCGATTCCGGCAACGACAAGGCCACCGAAGATCCGCTGACGCTGAAGAGCTTCGGCCACTTGAGCATTCGTCTGCACGCCACCGAAGCCTTGCTCGAGCGCGCCGGCGAATTCCTTGATGCCGCGCAAGCTGAAACCAATGCTGACACTGTCGCTGCCGCATCGATCGCGGTGGCTGAAGCACGCGCAATCAGCACGGAAATTTCCCTCGCCGCTGGCAGTACGCTGTTCGAACTCGCCGGCAGTCAGGCGACGCTGAGTGAGCACGGCCTCGACCGGCACTGGCGCAACGCTCGCGTGCACACCCTGCATGACCCAGTGCGCTGGAAATATCACGCGGTGGGCAACTACTACCTCAATGACGAAAAACCGCCATTGCGGGGGACCATCTGATGGCCGCCGCGAAAAAGAAGATCCTGCTCAATGCGTTCAACATGAACTGCATCGGCCATATCAATCATGGCCTGTGGACGCATCCGCGCGACACCTCGACCCGCTACAACACCATCGAGTACTGGACCGAACTGGCGCAGCTGTTGGAGCGCGGATTATTCGATGGCTTGTTCATCGCTGATATCGTCGGCGTCTACGACGTCTACCAGAACTCGGTGGACGTGACGCTGAAAGAGTCGATCCAGTTGCCGGTCAACGATCCGCTGCTATTGGTTTCGGCGATGGCCGCTGTCACCAAAAACCTCGGCTTCGGCCTGACCGCCAATCTCACTTACGAACCGCCGTATCTGTTCGCTCGACGCATGTCCACGCTCGATCATCTGAGTCGCGGCCGGGTCGGCTGGAACATCGTCACCGGTTACCTGGACAGCGCTGCCAAAGCCATGGGTCTGCGCGAACAGGTCGAACACGACCGTCGCTATGACCAGGCCGAAGAATATCTGCAGGTGTTGTACAAACTCTGGGAAGGCAGCTGGGAAAACGGCGCGGTGCTCAATGACCGGGAGCAGCGCATCTACGCCAACCCGGAAAAAGTGCACAAGGTCGAGCACAGGGGCGAGTTCTATCAGGTCGAGGGCTATCACCTCTGCGAACCTTCACCGCAGCGCACGCCAGTGCTGTTTCAGGCTGGCAGCTCCGATCGCGGATTGCTCTTCGCCGGGCGGCACGCCGAGTGCGTGTTCATCAGCGGTCAGAACAAACCGTCGACCAGGGTGCAGGTCGATAAAGTCCGCGCCAGCGCGGTCGAGGCCGGGCGCAATCCGCAAGACATCAAGGTGTTCATGGGCCTCAACGTCATTGTCGGTGCCACTGAAGAGGCGGCTTGGGCCAAGCATGCCGAGTACTTGAGTTACGCCAGTGCCGAGGCCGGCGTGGCGCACTTTTCCGCGTCCACCGGCATCGACTTTGCCCAATACGAAATCGACGAACCGATCCAGTACGTAAAGAGCAACGCGATTCAGTCGGCGACGAAAAATCTGCAGAACAACGACTGGACCCGACGCAAATTGCTCGAGCAACACGCCCTCGGAGGCCGCTACATCACCGTGGTCGGTTCGCCCGAGCAAGTGGCGGATGCGCTGGAATCGTGGATCGCCGAAACCGGGCTGGACGGTTTCAACCTGACCCGCATCGTCACCCCGGAAAGCTATGTCGATTTCATCGAACTGGTGATTCCCGAGTTGCAGCGGCGCGGCTCGTACAAGACCGCGTACGACGACGGCACCTTGCGCGAGAAGTTGTTTCACGGTGCGGCGCAGTTGCCTGAGCAACACACCGGCTCCGAGTATCGCCACTAAAAGCATCGCGAGCAGGCTCACTCCTACAGGGGAACGCATTCCAAATGTAGGAGTGAGCCTGCTCGCGATGAGGCCATAACAGACACCACACATCTTATGCACTGACTGGAAAAAACCACCATGTCCAAAAAAATCCTGTCCCACCCAGTCAAAGCACTGGCCCTGGCCTTCGGCCTGTTCAGCTCGGCGGTATTCGCTGGCGATGCGCCGCTGAAAGTCGGCACCACCGCCGCGTTTGCCATACCGCTGGAAGCCGCCGTCGAAGAGGCCTCCAGGCAAGGCCTGAAAGTCGAGCTGGTGGAATTCACCGACTGGATCGCGCCCAACGTCAGCCTCGCCGCTGGTGATATCGACGTGAATTACTTCCAGCACGTCCCGTTCCTGGAAAATGCCAAAGCCGCGTCCGGTTTCGACCTGGTGCCGTTCGCACCGGGGATCATCAACAACGTCGGCCTGTATTCGAAGAAATACAAAAGCTTCGATGAGCTGCCCGAAGGCGCCAGCGTCGCCATCGCCAACGATCCGATCAACAGCGGTCGCGGTTTGCAATTGCTCGCCAAGGCCGGGTTGATCACCTTGAAACCGGGCGTCGGCTACAAGGCCACCGAGGACGACATCGTCGCCAACCCGAAGAAGATCAAGATCCTTCAGGTCGAAGCCGTGCAACTGGTGCGCGCGTATGACGACGCCGATCTGGTCCAGGGTTACCCGGCCTATATCCGATTGGCGAAGACCTTCGATGCCGGCTCGGCGCTGCTGTTCGACGGTCTCGATCACAAGGAATACGTGATCCAGTTCGTCATCCAGCCGAAGAGCAAAACCGACCCGCGCCTGATCAAGTTCGTCGACATCTATCAGCATTCGCCAGCCGTTCGCGCGGCGCTGGATAAAGCCCACGGCAAGCTCTATCAGGCCGGTTGGGAAAGCTGAACATGACTGCCGCGATCCAACGGCGACTGGAGCTTCCAGAGCCACACAATGCTGAACAAACCGAGCTGCACCCCGAGTTGAATCGCGCCCACGTACGCTTTATCGGCCTGGGCAAAACCTACAACGGCCGGCAAGGCCCGGTCGCGGCTTTGCAGGGCATCGACCTGGCAATCCAGCGCGGGGAAGTGTTCGGCATCATCGGCCGCAGCGGCGCCGGCAAGTCGTCGTTGATCCGTACGATCAATCGTCTCGAGCAACCGACATCGGGCCGCGTGCTGATCGATCAGGTGGATATCGGCGAGTTCGATGAAGACCGCCTCGTCGCCCTGCGCCGACGCATCGGCATGATCTTCCAGCACTTCAATCTGATGTCGGCCAAGACCGTCTGGCAGAACGTCGAGTTGCCGCTGAAAGTGGCCGGTGTGCCGAAAGCGCAACGCGAGAACAAGGTCCGCGAACTGCTCGAACTGGTCGGCCTGCAAGGCAAGCACAAGGCATACCCGGCGCAGCTTTCCGGCGGGCAGAAACAGCGCGTCGGCATCGCCCGCGCGCTGGTACATGACCCGGACATTCTGCTCTGCGATGAAGCGACGTCGGCCCTCGACCCGGAAACCACGCAGTCGATCCTCGGCCTGTTGCGCCAGATCAATAAACGCCTGGGCCTGACCATTGTGCTGATCACTCACGAGATGGCGGTGATCCGCGAGATTTGCGACCGCGTCGTCGTGCTCGAGCATGGCCATGTGGTCGAGCAAGGGCCGGTGTGGCAAGTGTTCGGCAATCCGCAACACGCAGTCAGCCAGACCCTGCTGGCGCCGCTGCAGCACGCCCTGCCGGAAGAATTGCAAAGCCGTTTGCAGGCGCAATCCACGGCTTCTGATGCGACGGTGGTGTTGCGTTTGCAGTTCACCGGCAGTGCGGCAGACGAGCCGGATCTGGCCGCGTTATTCGCTGCATTGGGTGGCCGGGTGAAGCTGCTTCAGGGCGGTGTCGAACGGATCCAGGGTCATGCGCTGGGGCAGCTGTTGCTGGCCGTCAGCGGCTCGACTTTCAGCGCCGAACAATTGCGTGAACGCGCCGGACACTGGGCGCAACGGGTGGAGGTATTGGGTTATGTGGTTTGATCGCTTGCTGCAGGGTTTTATCGACACCTTTTTGATGGTCGGCGTGTCGTCGCTGATCGCGCTGCTGGTGGGCATTCCCATGGCGGTGATTCTGGTCACCAGCGACAAGGGCGGGATCTATCAAGCGCCGCTGCTGAACCGCGCCTTGGGCGCCTTCGTCAATCTGTTCCGCTCGATTCCATTCCTGATTCTGATGGTCGCCCTGATTCCATTCACCCGCCTGATCGTCGGCACCACATACGGTGTGTGGGCCGCTGTGGTTCCGCTGACCATTGCTGCGACGCCGTTCTTTGCGCGGATCGCCGAAGTGAGTCTGCGCGAGGTCGATCATGGCCTGATCGAAGCGGCACAGGCGATGGGCTGCCGACGCTGGCACATCGTCTGGCATGTACTGTTGCCCGAGGCGCTGCCCGGAATTGTCGGAGGGTTCACCATCACCCTGGTGACAATGATCAACTCCTCGGCGATGGCCGGTGCAATCGGTGCGGGCGGGTTGGGGGATATCGCTTACCGCTACGGCTATCAGCGCTTCGACAGTCAGATCATGTTGACGGTGATTGTCTTGCTGGTGGCGTTGGTGGCGCTGATTCAGTTGGGTGGAGACAGGCTGGCGCGAGGGCTGAATAAGCGCTAAGGTCGATAGCGGCAGGTGGCCATCAACCGAGCCGATGTGATCGCACTATTTTGGGCAACGCCTGTAGTTAAAATCAGAAGCTTCCTACATGATTTTTATCGTTTCGCCAGCCCGAACCACGCGGGTTTGCAGGACGATTCCTAGAATGATTTGCCCGCTTGTACCCGAAATATCCCGTAGCTAATCTCCGGTCGTCACTGTTTTGCGGTGACCGGATTCAGTTGTCCGGATTCGCTGGGCGTGCAGTCAGGCCTGACCTCGGCAGAGGCTTTAGCTGTCCGATGTTGGCTGTGCGCAGGACACTTTCGGGTGCGCCGATAACCGGCGGCCGGCGACTGATCCGCGTGCAGCCGCCGCCCTGCTCGTTTAGTCGCGAAATGGTTGGCTCCCACTTGTAGTCAGGAGTTTACCCATGGAAAAAAATCTTGCCGATCCGCCACTCAGCCTTACCTCAAGCAAGCGGTTCACCGAGGATTTGCTCAAGGATCGCTCCGCACTGTGCCGCGCCGTCGACTCGCATCTGGCTGGCACACAGGTCACGTTGGCGGGACAGAAACGTGTCTACAGCATCAGCGAGGATGTGACGCTGGAGGATGCGCAGTTGTATGTCGCCGATCTGCTGCGCTGCGCTTCGGTGACCGTGCATCAATGCGGTGATCAGCTCGGGGGCGCGGATCGCGCCATGGTGTTCTCGGTCTGGCATCTGCTGGAAATGGCCAAAGCGATGATGGACCGTTCGATCGATTGTCTGGGAGCGAAGCAGCTCTGAAGCCTGGCACCCATCGCCGCCCGCACTGAAGCCAGCGCAGGCGGCGTTTTTTTACCGGCAAAACAGCTTATAGTCCGCCCTCACATCGCCAATACAGCATCGATCATGAAAACGCCCAGCGACCTCGAACAGATCACCGCCACGACCCTTGGTCACTACAACTCGGTGGCCGAGGATTTCCGTGAGGGCACTCGCGACCACGATGTCAGCCAGAATATCGAAGCGTTGTTGCGCCACATTCAGGCGGAGCCGCCGTTGACGATTCTGGATTTCGGCTGCGGTCCGGGACGGGATTTGCAGACGTTCACGCGCATGGGCCACCTCGCGATCGGCCTCGATGGCTCGCAGGAGTTCGCGCGCATGGCCCGCGAGGACAGCGGTTGCGAAGTCTGGCAGCAGGACTTTCTGCAACTTGACCTGCCCGCCGCACGCTTCGACGGCATTTTCGCCAATGCCGTGCTGTTTCATGTGCCGTTGCAGGTATTGCCGCAGGTGCTGCGGCAATTGCACGACACCCTGAAACCGGGCGGTGTGTTGTTCAGCTCCAATCCGCGTGGCGACAACCGGGAGGGCTGGAACGGGCCGCGCTACGGCTCGTACCACGATCTCGAGGCCTGGCGCGGTTTGTTGACGGCGGCGGGGTTTGTCGAGCTTGAGCATTATTACCGGCCGGCCGGTTTGCCGCGCGAACAGCAGCCTTGGCTGGCGAGCGTGTGGCATAAATCTTCATAAACCGTTCTGACGCCATCGCGAGCAGGCTCACTCCTACAGGGGACGCATTTCAACTGTAGGAGTGAGCCTGCTCGCGATGAGTGCGCAGCACTCGCTTTTAAGCCGCGTCCTTCTGCGGTTCACGAATCTTGTACCAGGCCACATACAGCGCCGGCAGGAACAGCAGCGTCAGCAACGTCGCCACGACGATGCCGCCAATCATCGCGTAGGCCATCGGCCCCCAGAACACTTCCCGCGCAATCGGGATCATGCCCATGCTCGCCGCTGCGGCGGTCAGCAGGATGGGGCGGCGTCGGTGTTCGGTGGCTTCGACCACCGCGTCCCACGGCGCGTAGCCCTTTTGCTCGAACTCATCGATCTGGGTCACCAGGATCACCGAGTTGCGGATGATGATGCCGATCAGCGCAAGAATCCCGAGGATCGCCACAAAGCCCATCGGCGTACCGGTCGGCACCAGCGCCAGCACTACGCCGATCAGCCCCAGCGGGGCGACACTGGCGACCAGGAACATCTTCTGCACGCTGTGCAACTGGATCATCAGGAACGTCGCCATCAGAAACAGCATCAGCGGCAGCACCTTGGCAATCGGCCCCTGGGCCTTGCCGCTTTCCTCGACCGTACCGCCGGTGGCGACCTTGTAGCCGACCGGCAATTTCGACGCAAAAGCGTCGATCGACGGCTTGAGCAATTTCACCAGATCGGTCGGCTGAATCTCGTCGCGCACCGAGGCCTTGATGGTAATGGTCGGCAAGCGATCACGACGCCACACCAGCGGCTGCTCCAGTTCATAGCGCACGGTGGCGAACGCCAGCAGCGGAATCGAGGTGCCGCTCGGCGTGACGATCTGCAGGTTCTGCAGGGTTTCCGGGGTACCGCGCTCGGAGTCCACCGCGCGACCGACCACGTTGATCAGGTAGATGTCGTCATCGACCTGGGTCAACGGCGAGCCGCTGACGATGCTGTTCATCAGGTTGGCGACGTCTTCGGACGACAGCCCGAGTTGCCGCGCCTTGTCCTGGGCGATGTCGATGCGCAGGACTTTGCCCGGTTCGTTCCAGTCGTAAATGATCTCGCCGATGTGCGGGTTCTTGTCCAGTTCGGTGGCCAGGTCGATGGCGTGTTTGCGCACCTGATCGACGTCCTTGCCGCTGACCCGGTACTGAATCGGACGCCCCACTGGAGGCCCCATCTCCAGGGCCTGCACGTAGCTGCCGATGCCGACGAAGTCTTTGTGCAGGCGCTCGCGCAAGCGCTGGCTGAGGGCCTCGCGGGCCTCGAAATCCTTGCTGACGATCACCAGTTGCGCGTAGTACGGATTCTGCAATTGCTGATCGAGGGGCAGGTAGAAACGGATCGCGCCCTGACCGATGTAAGTGCTCCAGCGCACGATGTCCGGATCGCCCTTGAGCGTTGCTTCGAGCTTGTCCACCGCTTTGCGGGTTTCATCGATCGAGGCGTTTTGCGGCAGGTTCAGGTCGACGAGAATTTCCGGGCGGTCGGATGCCGGGAAAAACTGGTTCTGTACGAAGCGCATGCAGAACACTGCCAGCACGAACAACAGCACGGTGACACCGATCGCCCACCAGCGATTGCGCATGGCCCACAACAGACCGCCGTTGAACGCCCGGCCGACGCGACCCGGCTCGGCATCATGGGCCTTCACCTTGTCGCTGAGGATGTGCACGCCAATCACCGGCGCGAAGAACACCGCCACCACCCACGAGACGATCATCGCTACCGCGATCACCGCGAACAGCGTGAACGTGTACTCACCGGCAGAGCTGGCGTTGAGGCCAATGGGCACGAAACCGGCGACGGTCACCAGCGTACCGGTGAGCATCGGGAACGCCGTCGAGGTGTAGGCGAAGGTCGCCGCCTGCTCCTTGCTCTCGCCCATTTCCAGACGCGTGACCATCATTTCCACGGTGATCATCGCGTCGTCCACCAGCAGGCCAAGGGCAATGATCAGCGCGCCGAGGGAAATCCGCTGCATGGTGATGCCGCTGTATTCCATGAACACAAAGACCATCGCCAGCACCAGCGGAATCGAGCAGGCCACCACCAGGCCGGCGCGCACGCCGAGGCTGATGAAGCTCACCACCAGCACGATGATGACCGCTTCGAACAGGGCGCTGGTGAAACCGCCGACGGCCTCTTCCACCACCACCGCCTGATCGGAAACCGTGTGCACACCGACGCCGACCGGCAAGTCGGCGGTGAGCTGGTCGATGCGCTCGTGCAGCGCTTTACCGAACTCCTGAACGTTGCCGCCCTTCTGCATGGCAATCGCCAGGCCAATCGCCGGTTTGCCGTCGAAGCGGAATTCCGGCGTCGCCGGGTCGACGTAGCCACGGCTGATCTCGGCGATGTCGGCCAGACGATAGAAGCGATCATTGAGCTTGAGATTGACCTCGGCGAGGTCTTTTTCCGAAGCGAACTGGCCCGAGGTGCGTACGGAAATCCGCTCCGGCCCCGCCTCGATTACCCCGGCCGGGGTCACGGCGTTCTGCGATTGCAGGCTCTGCACCACCTGGCGCTGGTCGATACCCAGCGCTGCGAGTTTGCGCGTGGAGAAATTCAGGTAAATCGTTTCGTCCTGCTGGCCGACCATTTCGATCTTGCCCAACCCCGGCACGTTGCGGATCTCGGCGCGCGCCTGTTCCACGTAATCGCGCAACTGGCGCATGGTCAGGCCGTCGGCGGTGAAGGCGTAGACCGAGCCGTACACGTCACCGAATTCATCATTGAATCCCGGGCCCTGAATGCCCTGGGGGAACTGGCCGCGAATGTCGTCGATCTTCTTGCGCACCTGGTACCAGATTTCCGGGATGTCCTTGGCACTGGTGGTGTCACGCAGGTACACGTACACCGTCGATTCGCCGGGGCGCGTGTAGCTTTTCACGTAGTCGAGGGAATCGAGCTCCTCAAGTTTTTTCTCGATGCGGTCGGTGACCTGCTTGAGGGTTTCTTCCTGGGTCGCGCCCGGCCATTTGGTCTGGATCACCATGGTCTTGATGGTGAATGACGGGTCTTCTTCGCGCCCCAGATTGAAGTACGAGAACACCCCCATCAGCAGCCCGACGAACATCAGGTACCACACGAAAGACTGGTGCTTGAGGGCCCATTCGGAGAGGTTGAAAGAGCCTTTCATTGACTGTCCTCGTCAAGTTTTACCGATTGTCCGGGTTTGAGACTGTTGACGCCGGCGCTGACCACGCGTTCGCCGTTTTGCACACCGCCGGCCAGCACCACGCTGTTGTCACCACGGCTGACCACGCTGACCTCACGCGGGTTGACGGTTTTGTTTTGCGTGTCGATCACCCAGATCCGGGTTTTGCCATCGACTTCCTGCAAGGCCGTGAGCGGCAGTTCGATCCGCGGCTTGATCGCCGAGCTGAGGGTCACGCTGATCGCGGTGCCGAGGCGGAAACCGTCCGGCGTATCCGACAACGTCAGACGGGCGCGACGGGTGCGCGTAGCGCTTTGTGCCTGGGGCTCGATCTCGCGGATGATCGCCGTGGTGTTGATGCTCGGGTCCAGTTGCGCGGCCACCGAGAACACCACGTCGCTGGGCAACTGATCGACCAGCGTATCGGGCAGGTCGATCACCGCTTCCTTGATGTCCGGTTGCGCCAGCGTCACCACTTGTTGCCCGGCGGTCACCACCTGCCCGGCCTCGGCGTTCCACGCGGTGACCACGGCTTTGTGATCGGAGCGCAGCTCGGTGTAGCTCAACTGGTCCTTGCTCTGGCTGACCGCTGCGCGTGCCTGATCGAGCGAGGCCTGGGTGGTTTTCAGGTCGGTGTTGGCGACGTCCAGTTGCGCCTGGGCACCGACGCCGCGATCGAACAGCGCTTGCTGACGACGTGCGTTGGCCTGAGCGTTGATCAGTTGCGCCTGGATTCTCGCCAGATCGCCTTGGGCCGAACGCAACTGATTCTGCTGGTCGGACGGGTCGAGGGTGGCGAGCAAAGTGCCCTTCTGCACCTCGGCGCCGACATCGACGTTACGCCGGGCGATACGGCCGCCGACGCGGAAACCGGTGTTGCTCTCGTAGCGCGCCTGAATGCTGCCGGCAAAGCGCCCGAGGCTTTCTTCGTTCAGCGCTTTGACCGTGACCGACAGCACCGGGCGGACCGGTTCCGGTGGTTTTTCCTTTTCCGAGCAGGCGCCCAGCAGCAGCGCCATGCACAACAGGCCGAGACGCTTCATGGCTGCGCTCCCGGTTGCAGATCCTTGTAGGTGTTTTCGGCAATCTCGACTTTCATGCCGGGGTGCAGCAACTGGCCGCCGGCGACGATGACTTTCTCGCCGCCCTTGAGGCCTTCGCTGATGATCACTTTGCCGGTCAGGTAACGACCGACGGTGACCGTATGCAACTGCGCTTCGCCCTTGTCATCGACCAGCCATACCGCCGGGTCGCTGATGTTTTTCGTCAGCGCCGACCATGGCAGTTCCACCGCCGATTTGCCGGTGCCTTTGGCGGTGGCGCTCACCACCGAACCGAGCTGCATGCCCGGCGGCAGTTTGTCGAGGCTGACCTTGACCTGCACGGTGCCCGACTGCGCCGATACCGAGGGGGTGATTTCGCGCACGGTGCCGGTGGTTTTGATTTCAGGGTTGTCGAGCAGGCTGACCACGATCGAACGGTCGGATGGCCGCTCGGCCAGCAGCGATTCGTAGACATTGAACACTGCGTCGCGGTCGCCGTCGCGGGCAAGGCTGAAAATCGGTGCGGTGGCCTGTACCACTTGGCCGACTTCAGCCTGGCGCTCGGTGATCACGCCCGGTGCATCGGCGATCAGCGAGGTGTAGCTGAGCTGGTCCCTGGCGTTGGCCAATTGCGCCTGCGCCGCGCTCAATGCGCTCTGGCTGCTGCGCAGCGCCGCTTGCGCCGAATCGTATTCGCTCTGACTGGTGTAGCCCTTGGGCAGGAGTTTTTGCTGACGGACGAAGGCCGCCGCGGCTTGCTTGACGCGGGCCTGTTCGGCGACGACCTGGGCCTGAGCGGAATCGACGTTGGTCTGCAGATCTTTCGGATCGAGCTTGGCCAGTACCTGTTTGGCCGTGACCCGGTCGCCGACATCGACCATGCGCTGAATGATCTTGCCGCCGACGCGGAACGACAGCTGCGTCTGCACCCGCGCCTGCACATCACCGGTGAGGGTCACCGCTGCGGCGTAGTTGGCCGGTTCGACCGCTTGCACAAAGACCCGTGGCAGGTATTCCTGAGCAGGTTTCTTGTCGCCGCAAGCGGTGAGCAAAGTGAACAGACTCAGCATGACCGCTGTTTTCATTCCGGGACTCGCCATGCAGACTCCTTCCTGTGTACGAACGTGCAAGTGACGATACGACTGTGAGCTTAGAACAGGGTTCAACGTTCGCCTGAGCGATCACAATATTTCCGTGCAGGAGCTGCCGAAGGCTGCGATCTTTGCTTTTTCAAGATCAAAAGATCGCAGCCTTCGGCAGCTCCTACAAGGGCCGCCCGAAGAGAAGGAATTCCATGCTCAATACCCTGGCCGTGGCCAATTACCGCTCGATCAACAAACTGGTGATTCCGCTCGGGCGCCTGAACCTCATTACGGGACCCAATGGCAGCGGCAAGTCCAACCTCTATCGCGCCCTGCGCCTGCTGGCGGAAACCGCGCAGGGCGGCGTGGTCAATGCGCTGGCGCGTGAGGGCGGGCTGGAATCGACGTTCTGGGCCGGGCCGGAAACCATCAGCCGGCGCATGCGCAACGGTGAGGTGGCGATCGAGGCGACGGTGCGCCAGGGCGTGAAACGGTTGCGCCTGGGATTTGCCGGCGAGGATTTCAGTTACGCCATTGGCCTGGGCCTGCCGGAGCCGAGCCGTTCGTGTTTTTCGCTCGATCCGGAAATCAAACGTGAATGCATCTGGGCCGGCCCGGTGTTTCGCCCGGCGAGCCTGCTGGTCGACCGTAACGGCCCGATGATTCGCGCCCGCGAAGGTCGTACCTGGGATGTGCTGGCGCAACACACGCCGAACTTCGACAGCCTGTTCGATCAGGTCGGCAATCTGCGCAGCTCGCCGGAAGTATTCCAGATGCGCGAGTTCATCCGCCGCTGGCGCTTCTATGATCACTTTCGCAGCGATGCCGACGCGCCTGTGCGTCAGCCGCAATTGGGCACGCGCACGCCAGTGTTGCACCACGACGGTCGCGATCTGGCGGCAGCCTTGCAGACGATTATCGAAATCGGCGACCCGCAGGCGTTAAGCGCGGCGATCAGCGATGCGTTTCCCGGCGCGCGACTGAACATCGCGCCGTTGGCCGGTGGCCGTTTCGCCATCGAGTTTTATCAGGAAGGCTTGCTGCGGCCGTTGTCAGCGGCAGAGCTGTCGGACGGGACCTTGCGCTATCTGCTGTTGGTCGCAGCCCTACTGACTCCGCGACCGCCATCGCTGATGGTGCTCAACGAACCGGAAACCAGCCTGCATCCGGACCTGCTGCCGGCGCTGGCGCGACTGATCATCTGCGCTTCAGAGCAATGCCAGGTGTGGGTGGTGTCCCACGCGCGGCGACTGATCTCGGCATTGCAGGAAGATCCGCAGTGCAATTGCATCGTGCTGGAGAAGACGCTGGGGCAGACCGGAATTGTCGGGCAGCGGATGCTGGACGAGCCAGCGTGGCACTGGCCGGATTGAGCAGTGCCAGCGAAAAGCCCCTCACCCTAACCCTCTCCCAGAGGGAGAGGGGACTGATCGAGTTGTTTGCGAGAATTGCGTCGACCTGAAATTGCTTCTGTGAATTCATAATCGACTCGGTTTGTCAGGTCGATTCTGATGCAAGACAACCCGGTCGGCTCCCTCTCCCTCGGGAGAGGGCTGGGGTGAGGGGCAAGCCTCACCGCCGATCCAACAGGCAATCAGCCCTGCCACTTGCCCCCTTCAACAATCACACTTTCAGGCCGGGTGTCATCGCTCAGCTCTTTACGCACATATTGGTCATAGAGCTTGAGCAGGTATTTCTCCTCGCCCAGTTTGGCCAGCTCGCTGTTGACCCAGTCACGTAACTCCAGGTTGCCCTTCTTCACGGCCGGCGCGATCGGCGCCTCGGCGCCCAGTTTTTCCTCGAGCACGCGATAGCCGGGATTCTGTTTGGCCCAGCTGAACAGCACCAGATTATCCTGCGCATAGGCATCGCCGCGGCCATTGGCCAAGGCTTGCAGCGACTCGGAGTTCTTCTCGAACTTGAGCAGTTTCCAGTCCGGGTGGTTCTTGGTCAGCCAGATATCAGCGGTGGTGCCGGTGGTGACAATCGTGGTGCGCGTCGCCAGATCATCGAGCTTTTTCACCGAACTGCCCTGCGGCACCAGCGCCTGCACGGCCACCTTGAGGTTCGGGTTGGTGAATTCCACCGCTTCCTTGCGCTCCGGGGTGACGGTCATGTTGGCGAGGATCAGGTCGACCTTGTCGCTTTGCAGAAACGGAATGCGGCTGGCCGGCTCGACGGCAACAAACTCGACCTTGTTTTCATCGCCGAGCAGATCCTTGGCGAAGCGCCGGCCGATGTCGGTGTCGAAGCCGACGTAGCGCCCGGCCTCATCGACGAAGCCGAACGGTGGTTTGTCGGTAAATACACCGACGATCAATTTGTCGCGGGCCTTGATCTTGTCCAGATAACCGGCAGGCGCGGCGCTTTCGCTGGCGACCTTCGGCTTTGGCGGCTCTTCGGTTTTGCCGCAACCGGCAAGCAAGGCGAGGCTGAGCAGAGGCATTAACAGAGCGGCAGTTTTCATAGCGGTTCCAGTTCCTTTGTCGGATTCGTTTCTGGCAGTGTGGCAACGAAGGAGAACTTCTCCAGAAACTGCTGCGCGCGTGCGGTCTGCGGGTTCGTAAAGAAAATCTCGGGTGGGGACTGTTCAAGGATGCGCCCGGCATCCATGAACACGATGCGGTCGGCCACCGCGCGGGCGAAGGCCATTTCGTGGGTGACGATCAACAGGGTCATGCCTTCGCGGGCCAGGCCCTGAATGACCTGCAGCACTTCCTTGACCATTTCCGGGTCGAGGGCGGCGGTGACTTCGTCGAAGAGCATGACCCGTGGGTTCATGCACAGCGACCGGACAATGGCGATGCGTTGTTGCTGACCGCCGGAGAGCTGGCGCGGGAAAGCATCGCGCTTGTCCAGCAGACCGACGCGCTCAAGCAAGGCTTCGGCCTGCTGTTGCGCTTCGCGGCACTGGCGCTTCTGCACCTTGAGCGGGCCGAGCAGCAGGTTGTCGAGCACGTTCATGTGCGGGAACAGGTGATAACTCTGGAACACCATGCCGATCTGCTGACGGATTTCGCGCCAGTCAGTGGCTTTGTCCAGCAGCTCCCGGCCGACGAATTTCAGGCTGCCGCTGTGCGCCTCTTCCAGACCATTGAGGCAACGCAGCAAGGTGCTTTTGCCGCAACCGCTGGGGCCAAGAATGACGATCACTTCGCCGCTCTGCACTTGCAGGTCGATGCCGTTGAGCACCTGCTGCTCGCCATAGAATTTGTTGAAGCCGTGAAACTCGATCAGTGCGCTCATGCTTGCGTCCAGCGCCGTTCCAGCACGCGTGAGGCGGCCGAGAGCGGGTAGCAGATGAAAAAGAAAAACAGGAACAGCGCGCCGTAGATCAGTACCGATTCGTAAGTGCGCTCGATGATCTGTTGGCCGACCTTGATCACATCGACGACGCCAATGAGCACCGCCAGCGAACTGGTCTTGATGATCCGCGTGTAGACGTTGATGGTCGGCGGCGTCATGCGCTTGAGCGCTTGCGGCAAAAGCACGTAGCCATACAGTTGCGCAGCGTTCAGCCCGATCGACAGCCCCGCTTCGCGCTGCCCGCGCGGTAACGAATGCAGCGCACCGCGCGCCACTTCGCCGACCTCGCTGGCGCCCCACAGCGACAGCACCAGCACCGCGCACCAGAAGCTCGGCAGGCTCAGGCCGAAGAAAATCGGCAAACCGAAGAACAGCAGATACAGCCAGACCAGCACCGGGATCGCCCGGAACAACTCCAGATAGATGCGCAAAATCGCGTTCAGCCACGTTGCGTTCAACGTGCGCAGCACACCGTAGAGCACGCCGCCGACCGTACTGATGGCAATGCTCAGAAACGAGATCGACAGGGTTTGCCCGGCGCCCTTGGCCAGTTGTGGCAACGACACCCAGAGCAGTTCAAGACCCGAACTGGCCATGCTGGAGCCTCCTTTCCAGACGGCGGAGCAACAGCGACAGCGGCAGGAACAGCAGCACGCAGATCAGCGTCAGCACGGCGAGCATTTCGTAGGTTTTGTAGTAGAGCGCGATGTAGCTCTTGGTGGTGTAAAGGATTTCCGGCACCGCCACCGCCGAGACCACGGTGGTTTCCTTGAGCAGGAAAATGAAATTGGCGAACAGCGACGGTAGGCTGAGGATCCCTGCCTGCGGCAGGATCACATAGCGCAGCAACTGGCCGTGGGACAGCCCAATCGACCGCCCGGATTCCAGTTGCGCCTGGGGCACCGCATCGACGCCGGCGCGCAGCACTTCGGTGAGGTAGGCACCGCCAAGGAAAGTCATGGTGATGATTGCCGCAGTGAAACCGGAAACCTGGATTCCCACTGCCGGCAAAGCGAAGTAGACGAAGAACAGCTGAATCAGCAGCGGCGTGTTGCGCGCCAGCTCTACATAGAGGCCGACCAGTTTTCCCAGGTAAGGCGTGCGGAACACCAGAATCGTCGCGTTGAACAGCGCCACCAGCAGCGAAGTGCCGATCGCGATCAATCCGACCTGCAGCGTCACACCCACGGCCTTGAGAAAGGCCGGCAGGGTGCTGAGGATAAAGGCGTAGTCGAAAGTCATGAAGCGTCCTGACGCCGCTCGGTAAGCGGCGGTGATGCAATCCATGGACGGCGGGTGGCTGTCCGGCAGCCACTGACTTTATAGGTATAAAAACAAGAATTTAAATACCGTTAAAGCATATTGATATCACTCAAAAAACTATCTTGTGGGTTTGCCGGGAAAGAATAAGAAGGCTATTTTTCTTTGCGCTGTAGGACGGATCTTTTTTTCACGAAAGACCTCCAAGGACGAACAGCTTTTGGCCAGACTCTCCGGCCCATTCACCACAAGGAAGAACAACATGGACGTAAAAGTGCCGCAGCGGCTGGATCCGCAGGACATTGTGAAATTGCTCAGGGCGTTGCGCCGGGCGTTGAAGACCACAGCGTAAATCAAAAGCCCCTCACCCCAGCCCTCTCCCGGAGGGAGAGGGGGCCGACCGCAGTGTCTTTCGTCGTACATCGACCTGAAGGACCGAGTCGATTATGGATTCAGCGACGCGCGATCAGGTCGGCGGACCTCTACGGCATCCCCCATTCAGCCCCCTCTCCCTGCGGGAGAGGGTTAAGGTGAGGGGCTTTTCAACGCACACACAAAAACGCCGATGCCCATCACTGGCCATCGGCGTTTTCACGTCTGAAGCGGATTCACTCAAGCGTCAGGTCAGAACGCCGGCAACACCGCGCCGCTGTACTTCTTCTCGATGAAGGCTTTGACTTCCGGGCTGGTCAGGGCCTTGGCCAGTTTCTGGATCGCGTCGCTGTTCTTGTTGTCCTCACGGGCCACCAGGAAGTTCACGTACGGCGAGTCAGCGCCTTCGATCACCAGCGCATCCTTGGTCGGGTTCAGCTTGGCTTCCAGGGCGTAGTTGGTGTTGATCATGTCCAGATCAACTTCTTTCAGTACGCGCGGCAGCAGGGCCGATTCCAGTTCCTTGAACTTGAAGTTGTGCGGGTTCTTGGCGATGTCCTTCGGCGTCGCCAAGGCGTTTTTCGGGTCTTTCAGTTCGATCAGGCCAGCCTTCTGCAGCAGGATCAGGGCACGGCCGCTGTTGCTGCCTTCGTTCGGGATGGCGATGGTGGCGCCGTCCGGCAGTTCAGCCAGGGTCTTGTACTTGCTCGAGTAGCCACCGAACGGTTCAACGTGGACACCCTGCACGGTCACCAGGTACTTGGATTTGTCGTCCTTGTATTTGCCCTGGTTGAAGCTGTTCAGGTACGGCAGGGTCTGGAAGTAGTTGGCGTCCAGACGCTTCTCGCCAACCTGTACGTTCGGTTGCACGTAGTCGGTGAAAACCTTGATTTCCAGATCCACGCCTTCTTTGGCCAAGGTCGGCTTGATCAGCTCGAGGATTTCAGCGTGTGGCACCGGCGTTGCGGCAACCACCAGTTTCTCGCCGGCGTTGGCGAAAGAAGCCGTGAGCGCAGCCGCCAATGCGGTAAACAACAGAACCTTTTTCATGCAGTGTCCTTATCGAAAATCACGGTCGTCATCGACGACGGCATTAATACGTGTGCCAGTGAAGTGATATCGCTGGCGTGAGGCGGACAATACCCGGATTTTTTATTCCCGGACAATAACGTTTATTCAGCTTCATATTCCATTTTGTTCATACAGCTCTACCTCAACTGTAGGAGCTGCCGAAGGCTGCGATCTTTTGATTTCCAAGGCTTTGAGACAGCTGAAGATCAAAAGATCGCAGCGTGCCGCAGCTCCTACAGGAGTTTGGCGTTCGCCAGAAGTTGCTTGAGCGCGGCTTGGTCAGCGGTGGAGCCGGTGGTCAGGATCTGTTTGATCTGGCTTTCGATCTGCGTCAGCACCGGCGGCAGGTTCAAATGCTCCGGCAGAATCTCTTCACCTGTGCTGACCAGCAGGGCGAAGTGAATGACGTTTTCCAGCTCGCGGGTGTTGCCCGGCCAGCTGTGTTGTTCGAGCACATGCTGCGCGGCTTCGCTGATCAGTGGCACGGGCAGGTCGAGACGCTGGCTGTAGATGCCGAGGAAATACTCGGCGAGCGAGAGGATGTCGCCGGTGCGCGCGCGCAATGCCGGCAGCTCCAGATGACCCTCGCTGAGGTAGTGATAGAGCCGCTCGTGGAATTTTCCGGCGTCCACGGCCTGGGCCAGATCAATACTGGTCGCGGCGACCAGGCGCACATCCACCGGGCTCGGCTGATGCGCACCGACGCGGGTGACTTCGTGGTTTTCCAGGGCCGCGAGCAACTTGATCTGGATCGGCAGTGGCAGGTCGCCGATCTCATCCAGGTACAGGGTGCCGCCATTGGCCGAACCGAACCAGCCGGCGCGGCTGCTGGCTGCGCCGCTGTAGCTGCCGGCGGCGTAGCCGAACAGTTCAGCATCGGCGTAGGTCGGGCTGATCGCGCCGCAATTCACCGAAACGAATAGACCGCTGCGGTCGCTGGCGCGATGGATGTGCCGGGCCAGCAGCTCTTTACCGGTGCCGGTCTCGCCGCGGATCAACACCGAGATCGAACGTGGTGCCAGTTGTTCGAGTTCTTCACGCAATTGCCGCGAGCGCGGATCGACAAACACCAGCGCTTTGGCGCGAATGCTCAGGGGGCTTTTTTCCGCATCGGGAAAGGTCAGCAAGGGCTGACCGAAGGTTTCGAAACTCATGGCAGGCTCCCGCCCAAAACCGCCAGCCGACGGGGGCGTTGAAAAATAAGATCAGGCGCGACGGCGGGCGTGGTGTTCAAGGCGGTTTTGCAGGCGATAGAGATAGGCAAAACCCTGCTCCCAACGCTGATGCCCGGACTTGACGTTAATGTGCCCGGCTCCGGCGAGAATCCCCGCCTCCGCACCCCAATTGCGCGCCAGCTCCAAAGCACGCGGCGCACTGACGGCGGCGTCGTTGTCGGAGCTGACGACCTGGCTGGGGAACGGCAACAGATCCGTCGGGATCGGCGCGAAGTTGCGCAGTGCCGGCGCGCAGGCAGGACGCTCGACATCGGCCGGCGCGACCAGCAACGCCCCGCGCACCTGACGCAGGTATTGCAACGGCGCCGTCGCTGCCCAGTGGGCGACCGTGATGCAGCCGAGGCTGTGAGCAATCAAAATCACCGGCGTGCTGTCGGCGGCAACCGCTTCGGCCAGCGCGGCGACCCAGTCCTCACGGCGCGGTGTCAGCCAATCGGCCTGTTCGACCCGCGCACTGTTCGGCAGGCTGTTCTGCCAATGGCTTTGCCAATGATCCTCTGGCGATCCTTGCCAGCCCGGCACAATCAGGTAACGGATTGATTCGTTGCGCATGGGGAGCTCTCCTGCGTCGTGTCTGTTCTGGGTCGAGTATAGGGAGAGGAGTTATATTCGTTAAGGAATAAGAAGCTATTTATTAAGACCCATAATGCATATGGCGCATTAAGTCTGTGGGAGCGAGCCTGCTCGCGAATACGGTGCATCAGTCGACGAAGATGTTGTGGCGAATGGCGCCTTCGCGAGCAGGCTCGCTCCCACATTGGAGGGTGTCGTGGGCAAAAAATGCATAAAAAAAGGGCCGCACCCTGCCAAGGAAACGGCCCCGGAAAAACAACATCTGTCACCGCGCAGTGATCACCGACAATTTGGTAATCCCTGCCCGTTCGATCGAAGCCATGGCTCGCGCCACTTCGCCGTAGTTCACCCCGTCGTCGGCCTGCAATTGCACGCGCACTTCCGGGTCCTTGGCCTTGGCCGACTTCAGGTTGAATTCGAGCAAGTCAGGCTGGATCTCGTCCTTGTTGATGAACAGCTTGCCGGCGCCGTCGATGCTCACCACCAGCGGATCCTTCTGCTCGACCGGCGCCACCGCTTCGGTCTTCGGCAGGTTGATCGGTATCGCGTTGGTCAGCAGTGGCGCGGTGACGATGAAGACCACCAGCAGCACCAGCATCACGTCCACCAGTGGCGTCACGTTGATTTCGCTGAGCACCTCGTCCGTGTCTTGCGTAGAGAAGGCCATGTCAGGACGCCTCCTTCACTTTTGCCGCGTTGCCCGGCGTCGCCACCTTGTGCGCGGTCGGGTGGATCAGTACGCGGAATGCACTCTTCTGCGCCAGGCTGTAGAAGTCGTGGGCGAAGTCATCCAGATCCGCCGCGGTCAATTTCAGACGCCGCAGAAAGTAGTTGTAAACCAGCACCGCCGGCACCGCGACGGCGATCCCCACACCGGTCGCGACCAGTGCCGCGCCAATCGGGCCTGCCACCGTTTCCAGGCTTGCCGAACCGGCAGCGCTGATGCCTTTCAAGGCCTCCATGATTCCCCACACCGTGCCGAACAGACCAATGAACGGCGAGGTGCTGCCAATACTCGCAACCACTGCCAGACCGGTTTCCAGCGAGCGCCGTTCACGCACGATCTGCTGGCGCAGGGCGCGCTCGAGGCGATCCTGATGGTTGATCGCCTGGCTCAGATCATTCGCCTGCGGCGCCTCGCCCACCTGAATTGCCGCGTAACCGGCCTGCGCCACCCGTGCTGCGGCACCGGGCTGGGTTTCGCTCAACTCGGCGGCGGCATCCAGACTCGACGCCGCCCAGAAACGTTTATGAAAGCGCCGATCCTGCGCCTTCAGACGGCCGAACTGCACAGCCTTGAGCAGCGCCAGGCCCCAAGTGGCGACGGAAAAAACCACCAGCAGCCAGATCACCGCGCTTTCGATGGATTCCAGTGGAGATGCCAGTAACGTCATGATGTGTTCCCTCGTGTAAACATTTCGCGCGAATTTGGTTTCGGTTTAATGAATCTTGAAATCGATGGGCACGCTGACCCAGCCGTCCTGAGCAACATCACCCTGCTTGGCCGGAACGAAACTCCAGCGCTTTACAGCGTTGAGCGCTGCGTTGTCGAGCTGCTGCCGGCCACTGCTTTTGGCAATCTGGATCTCGCCCGGTTTACCGCTGGCCAACACATGCACCCGTAACAGCACCGTGCCTTCCCAACCGCGACGCTGGGCCAGCGACGGATATTCCGGTGCCGGATTTTTGAGATACGCAGCGTTGGCTGACGCCGGGGTAACAGGCGCCGGTGCCGGTGGCGCAGGAGGCGCTGGCGCGGCGACCGGGGCTGCCGGTTTCGCTGGTGCTGGCGCCTGCTCTACCGGCTTGGGCGCAGGTTTGGGCGCAGGTTTCACCACCGGTTTGGGTTTGGGAATCGGCTTGGGTGGCGGCGGTTTCACTGCCAACTCGTCCTCCACTGGCGGTGGCGGTTCTACCACCGGCGGCGGTGGTGGCGGCGCAACAACCGGCGGCGCTGGTGGAGCCGGACGCGAAAACTCGATGGTCATCGGCGGAATTTCCGGCGGTACCACCGGCAGCACCGGCGTCGGTTTCTGGCTGACCCAATAAATCAGCGCGCCGTGCAAGACAAACGCGAGCACCCCGAGCAGAAGGGTTTCGCGCCGGCTCAAAATACCCTTGGGTGCACGCTGTAAACGCAACTGCCCCAACGGCACACGGTGCGGCCGGCCAAGATCGACCAGTTCGCCGCTCGGCGTTTGCCGCCACAGCAATTCCCCTGCGCTGGCGGCGGTCTGGACATTGCCCATTGTTCAACTCCCTGCGGTCTTTTGCGTTCGGCTGTTGATCCGCCGGTTAAATCTCTACGGCGTTCAATGAGCTAATAATTAAGCCAAGTGCTTATCTCGGAAAGTAATTTTTAACGCCATGGATATGCCCAAAAAGAATATTAAATTCGCAGCATTCCCGCTAACCCTCGATTTATGCAGGCTGTAGCTGCCCGCTATAACGCGACATGCATTTTAGGCATTCAAAATATTCACTAAGGGCATCAATAACCAAGATCGGCGAAAACGCGCTTTTTTATTACGAAGGAATCTTGTAGATCTTGAAATCCTGTAATTTCTGACAGTAGCGAGCTCCTTGGCTTTGTTATCAAATTAAAGCGGCCATAAATCTACGGAGATCGTCATGAAAACTGGAATTTTGTGTATTGCGCTTGCCGCCTTATTACCGCTTACAGTTCAGGCAGAAGAAAAGAATAAAACGCCGTATCTAAGCACTGAGTTCAAAAACGGCTTCAGGTCGGGAACAGTTTATGCTCGAGTGTACGGACAGCCTGAGACGTCGATAGCCCCAGGAGAGAGCTATAGTGTTAACGCACTTCCAACAGCGGGAGGTTTATTCAACCCTCCCCAGAACCCGCCTTCACCGGGATATGTGTCAGTCTCAATGAAAACCGAGCCTGAAAAGCTCTACGTCGTTTTTTCAGACTCCCCCCCCTCCGCCACTGAGAAAACCGGTAAAACGGAAAACAAAGTTACCTCGACTCCCGATTTTGAAGTCACTAATGATGGTGGTTCGCCGATTGTCGTTCAGAAGACCACGTCAGGCGTCTGGACAGAGATCCCGTCAGGCCAGCGAGAGATTTTCAGCAACATGGACAATTCCGGTTTTTTCCTAAAAGGAATCATGCCTGTTATTCAGATCGAACAGCAGAAATGCGCAGTTCAATACTGTTTGCGCGTTCTGAAATAGCCCTTTATTTAGCCACAGGAATTGGTGGTCATAACTATTGTCATACCGATAAAGCCACTTGAATGAGGGGTATCGGTGAGGTTGTGGGTTGAAGCTGGATAAAACTTCATAGGCTCACATCTGATGACAAAACTGGATAGCTTGTCATCAGATGCGTTCGTCAGAAGTCGTAGCGACCGGTAACGCCGAGGGTTCGCGGCGTGCCAAGCAAGCCTTCATAGCCGCCGTTGCCGCCCGTCCACAGGGTCGTGTAGTAGGTTTTGTCGAAGGCGTTTTTCAGCCACAGCGAAACATCCCACTGGCCCTGATTGAAATCGCCGCGCAGGCCGGTGGAGAGGTTGACCACCGCGTAACTGGGGATCTGCCCGTAGTCGGAATCCTCGACCGTGCCCACCGCTTTGGAGCGGAACGCATAGCTGCCAGTAACGTAGGGCTCGAAGCCGTTATCCAGATTCCATTTGTATTCGCCGTTGGCGTTGCCGATCCATTTCGACGCGCCGACCACTTGATGGCCGCTGAGATCGCAGGAGGCCGGTGCACCCGGGGCCTGGCTGACTTCCGGCGGGCACGGTGCATCTTTGTAGGAGAGGTAGCTGACGTCGTTGTACGAGCCGTTGAAATTCAGCGTCAGGCCACGTAGCGGCACCACGGTGCTTTCGAACTCGATGCCGCGCGAGCGTACCGAGCCGGCGTTGGTCAGGTATTGCACGCGGTTGGCGGCGTCATAGGCGTTGGTCTGGTAGGCGTTGACCTGAGTCCAGAACACGTTGGCGTTGAGTTGCAGGCGGTGATCCCACAGCGTGCTTTTGAAACCGAGTTCGGCGTTGTTCGCGCGCTCGGTGCCGATCAATAGCGAGTCGGCGCCAGCGGTCGGCGCAGAGCCGACCGCGAGGTTGACCCCGCCGGATTTCTCGCCGTGGGACAGCGTGGCGTAACCGAGCACATCATCGGTGATGCGATAGCTCAGGTTGAGCAGTCCCGAGGGGCTGGAGCTGTACTGATTCAAGTCTCCGGAATCGTAGACGCCGGCACGCCCGCGACGCGCATTGGCTGCCGCGCCCGCCACCGCCACGCCACCGAGCGGCGCGTTGCGGCTGACCGAGGCGTTTTTCTCTTCGTAGGTGCCACGCACCCCGGCGGTGAAATCCAGGCGTTCGCTCAGGTGCCAGGTGCCTTGAGCGAACAGGGCGAAACTGTCGGTCTTGATATGCCCCTTGCCGACGCTGGTGACGTTGGCCAGGGCGCCGGCCGGCGTGCCGTTCCAAATATCAGCCTGCGGGCCGTAATAGGCAAAGGATTTGTTGTCCAGATCCGAGCCGAAATAGTAGGCACCGACCACGTAATCGAAGAACTCGCCCTTGGGCGAAGCCAGGCGAAATTCCTGCGAGTACTGTTTGTCTTCCACCGACACGCCGGCGTTGTAACTGGCCGGCACGTTGAGGCCGTCGTCGTTGCGCGGGGTGAAATTCCAGAAGCGGTACGAGCTGACCGACGTCAGGGTGAAGTCGCTCGGCAACGTCCAATTGGCCTCCACCGAAGTGCCGCCCTGATGCACGGTGACGTGTTGGTCGTTGTCGAGATTGACCTTGCGGTGCCGACCGTTGACCAGCGTCGCTCCGGCCGCGCTGGCCCGCGATTCATACAGGTTGACGCCGTTGATCGTTGGCCCGGTGTTGTACAGCACGCGGGTACCGGCGCTGGAATCTTCTTCGTTGTAATCGCCGATCCAGCGCAGATTGAAATCTTCATCGGGCTTGAACAACAGCTGGGCGCGAAAGCCTTCGCGCGAGCCGCCGTTAAGGTCGTGGCCGTCGTATTCGTTCTTGATGTCGCCGTCACTGCGCGTGCGGTAAGCAGAAAAGCGCCCGGCCAACTGATCATTGAGCGGCCCGGAAATGGTGCCCTTGGTCTGGAAATAACCGTCCTCGCCGACCGAGGTTTCGATGCTGCGCTCAGGCGTGAATGAAGGCGCGCGGGTGCTGATGTTGATGACCCCGGCGGTGGTGTTCTTGCCGAACAGCGTGCCCTGCGGCCCACGCAGAACTTCGAGCTGCTCGATGTCCATCAGATCGAACACCGCCATCCCCGGACGGCCCAGATAGACGTTGTCGATGTACAGACCAACGCTGCCTTCCAGGCCATCACTGGCCGGGTTGTTGCCCAGACCGCGGATCGACACGCTGGACTGGCGCGCATGCATGTAGGCGACGTTGACGCTGGGCACCAGTTGCTGCAAATCCTGAATACGGTAGACCCGCTGCGTCTCCAGATTCTGCCCGCTGACCACGCTCATCGGCGTCGGTACATCTTGCGAGCTTTCTTCGCGGCGGCGGGTGGTGACGGTCACCGTTTCCAGCTGCGAAGCGTTGGCTGCCGCTTTGCCTGCCGGGACCGGCGCCGGGGCTTCCGATTCGGCGGCATAACCGTGAGTCCAACTGGCGCTGCCTGCCAGCAATAGCGCCAAAGGCAGGCGTTTGAGCCGTCGTGGTGATGGGGGTGACGCGAGGTTCAACGGACTCATGGCGCGGCTCCTGGTCAAAAAACACACAGACATCTTCAGCACTGCATATTCTTTTCAGTTATTCATTTATGGATTTACAAATATTTACTGCATAAGAGATTGCCTTTATAAGGAGTCGACCTAATGCATATCCAATGCATTTCCCGGATATTTTTTATGTGAAAAATGCATATCGACTTGCGCCAACTTCGTCACTTCATTGCCCTGGCTGAACAACGCAGCTTCGTCGCAGGCGCGCAGGCAGTGAACCTGTCGCAGTCGGCATTCAGTCGCAGCATTCAGGCGCTGGAGCACAGCGTCGGCTGCCAGTTGGTCGACCGTGGGCGCAAGGAATTGCCGCCGACCAAACAAGGCCAGGTCCTGCTCGAACATGCGCGGCGGCTGGTCAGCGGTGCGCAGCAGATGGCCAACGAGATCAGCCAGTTCAACGGCCTCGAAGCAGGAGAATTGCGCTTTGGTTGCGGGCCGGCGCCGGCGGCCGGATTGATCCCGCGCGCGATTGGCGCCTTCATCGGTCGCTACCCGAAAGCACGGGTGCAGTTTCAGGTCGATGACTGGCAAAGCCTGAGCAAACGCCTGCTCAGCGAAGAGTTCGAATTCTTCGTCGCCGACACCCGGCAGTTCGAGGCGGATCCGGATTACCAGACCCACCGCTTGCGCGCGCGCAAATGGCATTTCTGCTGCCGCGCCGGGCATCCATTGACGGCGTTTGAACGGATCACCGCCGAGCAGTTGCTGAGTTATCCACTTGCGGTCAGCATCCGCCCGCCGAACCTGCGCAAGGTCATCGTCGACCTCAGCGGTCGCCCGGATTTCACCCCGAATGTGGAATGCGAAAACGGCTCGAGTCTGTTGAGCGTGGTGCTGCGATCGGAGGCGATCGGGATTGTCGGGGCGTACTCCGATGCGCTGCATCTGGCCAAGGGTGAGCTGGTCTGTCTGAAGATCGAAGGTCTCGCCGATGATCTGGAGGAGCTGTATACCCGCTATGGGATTGTCAGCCGCGCCGGGTATCGGTTGTCACCGTTGGCCGAAGCGATGATTGAGCAGATCAAGGCGATCGATGCGGTGGATGATGAGGTGTGTTCGCTGGAGAATTTTGCGGTCTGAGCTGGCCCCTTCGCGAGCAGGCTCGCTCCCACAGGAATTACGCATTTCAAATGTGCGAGCGAGCCTGCTCGCGAAGAGGCTGATGCAATCCCTGCATAAACCCCATTCCGCAAATGCACTTGCCGAACACCCCCACCGACGGCGAAAACCCTCACCTGTCCCACTGACCGGTGAACCCCATGCCCACTCCTCCCAACCCCGTGCGCAACGTGCTGTACATCATGTGCGATCAACTGCGCCGCGATTACCTGTCCTGCTACGGCCACCCGCATCTGCACACGCCGAACATTGATCGCCTTGCCGCCGAAGGCGTGCGTTTCAGCCGTGCCTACACCCAGGGCACGATCTGCGGCCCGTCGCGGATGTCGGCCTATACCGGACGCTATGTCAGCAGTCATCAAGTGGCCTGGAACGCCGTGCCCTTGCCGCTGGATGAACTGACGATCGGCGATTACCTGCGGCCTCACGGCATTCGCACTGCACTGGTCGGCAAGACCCACGCCACGGCCAATGTCGACGCCTTGCAGCGCCTGGCGATCAACCCGCAAAGCGCGCAAGCCGAGTTGCTCAATGAGGTCGGCTTCGAACCGTACCTGCGCCACGACGGCATCTACCCCGACAATCCTTTATTCGACGACAAGCGCGATTCCGCGCCCTACACCCACTATCTGCGCGAACACGGCTTCGACGGCCGCAATCCCTGGCACGACTGGGCGAACGCCGCCGAAGGCGAGAACGGTGAAATCCTCAGTGGCTGGAAAATGCGTCATGCGAATTTGCCAGCACGAATTCCCGAGCAACACTCCGAGACTGTCTACACTACCAATCGCGCCATCGACTTCATCGCTGAGCAAGGCGAGAAATCCTGGTGTTTACACCTCTCGTACATCAAACCCCACTGGCCCTACATCGTACCGGCGCCATACCACGCCTTGTACAGTACGAAATCGATTCTCGAACCGGTCCGCGCATCGCCCTCTGAAGCCAGCAAACACCCCGTATATGCTGCCTTTCGTCAACATGAGGAAAGCCTCAACTTTTCCCGCGATTCAGTACGATTGAATGTAATCCCCACCTACATGGGCTTGATCAAGCAGGTGGACGATCATTTGGGGCGGCTGTTCGATTTTCTGCAGAGCAACGGGCGCTGGGATGACACGTTGATCGTGTTCACCAGCGATCACGGCGACTTCCTTGGCGATCATTGGCTGGGCGAGAAGGAGTTTCTGCTCGAGCAGGCGGTGGGCGTGCCACTGATCGTGCGTGACCCTCGGCCGGCGGCGGATGTCACCCGTGGCACTGTCGATGATCGCTTGGCGGAAACCATCGATGGGTTGCCGACATTTCTTCAAGCGCTGGGATTACCGGGCGCGGAACATCGGCTCGAAGGGCGTTCACTGATCCCGCTGCTGCACGGAGAAAATCCCGATTGGCGCCGCTATGCGATCAGCGAGTACGACTACGCCTTTCAGGCACCGGCGCGGGAACGACTGGACCAACCGATCGACCGTTGCCGCATGACCATGGTGCGCAGCGAGCGCTGGAAATACCTGGCGTACGACGGCTTTCGAGCGCAGCTGTTTGATCTGTTGAATGACCCGCAGGAACTGCGTGATCTGGGGGATGACCCGGCGTACGCGGCGGTGCGCGAGGAGCATGCGGGGTATCTGTTTGAGTGGGTGCGCGGCCTGAAGCGGCGTACGACCATCAGCCATCAGGAGATCGACTTGCGCGGGCAGCGGTTTCGTTATGGAGAGCCGGAAAGCGAGAAGGTGGTTCAGATTGGGGTTTGGTAGCATCAAGAGCCCCTCACCCTAACCCTCTCCCAAAGGGAGAGGGGACTGATTGGGGGATATTCAGAAGCTGCATCGACCTGAAAGACCGAACCAATGATCGGCTCGGTCTTTCAGGTCGACGTACAACGCAAGACAACTCGGTCGGCTCCCTCTCCCTCTGGGAGAGGGCTGGGGTGAGGGGCTTTTGATCTTCAGTCACGCCCTTTGATGGTCTGGCTCCGCTGCCCATTCACCCCCACCGGCACCTCGCCCTTGAGCGTCACTCGACGCACCACGCGATCCTGGGTGCCGTAATCATCAATCGCGTAATGCTGCGTCGAACGGTTATCCCAGATCGCCACATCACCGGCCTGCCAGCGCCAGCGCACGGTGTTTTCCTGGCGGATCACATGGCTTTGCAACAAGCCGAACAGGTGCGCCGAATCTGCCTGCGAATAGCCTTTGATGCGTTTGACGAAATGCCCCAGCAGCAGGCTCTTTTCGCCGCTGATCGGATGCACTCGCACCACCGGATGCTCGGTCTCGTAAACGGTCGAGGTGAAGACTTTGCGATAGCGCTCCAGTTTTTCCGCAGAGACGTCCGGCTTCGCCCCGGCATAGTCGTACTCATTGCTGTGCACGGCGGTGAGCTTGTCGGCCAGTTCACGCAGCTCGATCGGCAAGCCACTGTATGCCGTTGCGGTGTTGGCCCACAGCGTATCGCCGCCGTATGCCGGGGCGACCACCGAGCGCAGGATCGAGGCTTTCGGGTAGGCGTCGACGAACGTCACGTCGGTGTGCCAGGAATTGGCGCGCTGACCTTCGGCGCCGTCCAGCTCAAGCAGATATCGAGTGCCCTCTCGTACCGGCACGGTGGGGTGCGCTACCGGCTCGCCGAGCAGATGAGCGAAGGCTTCCTGACGCTGATCGTCGAGCTGAGTCTGTTCGCGGAAAAACAGCACTTTGTAGTCAACCAGCGCCTGCTGGATTGCTTCGACGGTGGCGGCATCCAGCTCCCCGGACAGGTGCACGCCGCGGATTTCCGCACCGATACGCCCGGCTACGGGGTGAATTTCCAACGCGTGAGAAACGGGTTTTACGGCGAGTGCGGCATTGCTCATGGGACGACCCTCATCGACGGTTTGCGATTTTTCCGGCAGCGAAACAACGCTCTATCTATATTCCATTTACATCTAATAGATATTCACATGCTTCGTTGACGGAATAAGAGCTTGCATTTAAAACCTCAAGCAACCCTCGTCGCAAATGCCTTCGAGCTATTTTTAGGATGCCGGAAAAGCATATGGATCTTCGCCAGTTGCGCTACTTCATCGCCCTCAACGAACACCGCAGTTTTGTCCGCGCGGCAGACGCCATGGGCATCACTCAACCGGCGTTCAGCCGCAGCATTCAGGGGCTGGAGCAAGAGTTCGGCTGCGTGCTGGTGGATCGCGGCAACAAGGATCTGCGTCCGACCCCGGAGGGCCAGGTAGTGCTGCAACACGCCCTGAGCCTGGTGCAGGGGGCGGCATTGCTCAGCGCTGAAGTGACGCAGATGACCAAGCTCGACGCCGGCGAAGTGCACTTCGGCTGCGGCCCGGCGCCGGCGGTTAAACTGGTGCCGGACGCGGTGGCGCAATTCATCAATGCGCACCCGAAAGTGCGCACCTGTTTTCAGGTGGATAACTGGGAAAAGCTCAGCCGTGCGCTGAGCCGCGAAGAGATCGAATTCTTCATCGCCGACATTCGCCATTTCGAGTCCGATCCGAATTTCCAGACCCAACCGCTGACACCCAAGCGCGGCGTATTTTTCTGCCGCCCGGGACATCCGTTGTTGGCCAAGGAAAGCCTGTCGACCAACGACATGTTCGACTACCCGCTGGCCGCCACGCTGATTCCGCCGGGTATTCGCAAGCTGCTGGCGAACCTCAGCGGACGCATCGATTTCTCGCCGACCATCGAGACCGAACATTTCCCGGCGCTGGTGAAAGTGGTGCTGCAATCCAATGCAATCGGTGTCGGCACGGAGGAGGCGTTTGTCGAAGATGTCGCCAAGGGGGCGCTGGTACTGCTGCACTGGCGCAACCTGCCGCAGAACCTGGAGAGCATGAACGCGCGCTGCGGCATCGTCAGCCGTACCGGGTTTCGGCTGTCGCCAGCGGCCAGGGCGATGATCGAGACGCTGGTGGCGGTGGATCGGCAGGATGTCAGCGTCGCTGTCTGAAACCCCTTCGCGAGCAGGCTCGCTCCCACATTTGGATATGTGCACATATCCAAATGTGGGAGCGAGCCTGCTCGCGAAGAGTTCAGCGAAGACGCTGGAGATCTAAAGCTTGGCGGCTGAGAGCTCAGGCGCCACCCAATCACTGACCTTGAACGGCTTGCGGATCAGCCTCTGCTGCGCCGCCAGGTCGACCTTGTCCTGCAGGCCACTGAGAAACACCGGATCCAGGGTCGATGGGAAAATTTCGCTCAGATTCTGATCTTTCAGATCCTGAGTAAGGATCACCGGCGGATAACTCGCCAGCCCCGATACCAGTTGCACATAGGCGTCCTTGTTGCTGTCCTGAGTCAGCCACTCGACCGCCTGCTGCTGCGCCTTGAGCAGTTTCGCGATGACTTCAGGATGTGCGTCGACAAACTTGCCGTTGCCGAGCAGGACCGCCTGAACGCTGCCAGCGCCGCCAAGGTCCTTGGTGTTCAGCGGCAATTCCGCCAGGCCTTTGGCTTGCAAGGCACTCAGGGCGGAGCTGCCCCACGATGCATCGATCTGCCTGGCCGCGAGTGCCGAGACCGCGGCGTTGAAATCCAGATTGATGACCTTCACGTCTTTCTCGCTCAGCCCCTGACTGGCCAGCGCCGCATCGAACGACAGCTGCGTCGCCGTACCGCGGAAGATCGCCACGCGCTTGCCCTTGAGATCCTGCAGGGTCTTGATCCCCGAGCCGGGCACCACGCCGAGGTATTGCTTGACCCCACGCGCCGTGGCGCTGAGCAGGCGCGTGTCCAGACCATTGGACTTGCCGATGATCGCGGCGAGATCGCCGAGATAGGCCAGATCGACCTGACCGTTGGCAAACGCCTCATTGATCACCGGCCCGGCGCCCTTGAAGAAACTCCACTGAATCTTGATGCCCTGCTCGGCGAAAGCCTTTTCGAAGATCTGTTGATCGCGCAGCACATCGACTACGCCGCCACCGCTGTGCTGCGTACCGGCACTGAGATCGGGCACGGCGATGCGGATTTCCTTGAGCTCCTCGGCCTGGGCGCTGAGCGTGAGAAAGCCTGCAAGCGCCGGGGCGGCCAACAGACTGATGAGACGTTTGAACGGAGGGTTCATGGATGCGGCTCCTTGATCGCTGAGGAGCCGAAAGTAGGCTGAATGCGCACCTTCACTTAAATACTATAAATGCACATTTTTATATCTATATGAGCTAAGCGAGAGCGAATGCGGCTTGCAGCGCGATATGCATGAACAGCATCGAAAATATTCTTCGAATGCATTGGATGCGTACGGACTGTAAGCCTTAAATGGCTTCGCTTATCTCCAAATTGATATTTTTCTCGTTGGCTTATAACTATTTTAGTGTGGCTAATACCGCTAAAGATCGCAGCCTTCGGCAGCTCCTACAGGGGAATGCGATCCATGCAGGAGCTGCCGAAGGCTGCGATCTTCTGGTCTTGACCCGATCTTGATGCAACCCGACAACGGAGGTCACCCATGGCCCGTCAATCCCTGCTCAGCCTGCCGCTGGCCGCGCCGCCACTGAAAAGCCGCCGCTCCTGGCCCAGTCTGCATCAACGTCTGTTGCCATGGCTCCTGCCTGTCAGCCTGTTCGTCCTGTGGTGGCTGGCCGCGCGCAACCAGTGGATGAGCGAGCAGATCCTACCGGCACCATCGCTGGTGTGGAGCAGTGCCGTGGAACTGGCGCAAGGCGAGTTGTGGAGCCATTTGTGGGTCAGCCTGCAACGGTTGTTCTGGGGCTTGCTGGCAGGCGTTTCGGCCGGCGCGGTGCTCGGCGCCGCACTGGGTTTCAGCCGACGTCTGGAGCGACTGATCTTCCCGACTTTCGCCGGACTTGCACAGGTGCCGACGCTGGCATGGATTCCGCTGTTCATGGTGTTTTTCGGCATCGGCGAAGTGCTGAAACTGGTGGTGTTGATCAAAGCCATCGTCGTGCCGGTTACCCTGCACACGCTGGTCGGCGTGCGCGATGCGCAACCGAAACTGCGCGAAGCCGCCGCCGTGTTGCGCTTGCCGCCACTTCTGCTGATTCGGCGTCTGGTGCTCCCAGCGGCGCTGCCGGCATTCATGGCCGGTGTGCGCCTGGCACTCGCCGCCGGCTGGACCTCGTTGCTGGCCGTCGAGCTGCTGGCCTCCAGTGAAGGCATCGGCTATCTGATGGTCTGGGCGCGGCAGCTGTTCATGCTCGACATCGTGTTCGTGTGCATCGTGATCATCGGTCTGATCGGCGTGGCCATGGATCGCGGCATCGGTCTGCTCGACCGCAAACTGGTGCACTGGCCACACCCGGCCACCGCACACATCACTCGCGGCCCACGCTATCAAGGCTGGCAACGCCTGCAACCGTGGCTGCTGCCGCTGGGGTTGCTGGCGCTGTGGCAACTGGCCAATGATCAACAGTGGGTCGACGCGAGCATTCTGGTCAGCCCTGCGGCTGTACTGAGCACGGCATGGGACGGACTGCTCGACGGCACGCTGGTCAACGGCATGGCGCTGAGCCTGAGCCGCACCCTCGGCGGTTTGCTGATTGGTGGCGGACTCGGTTTCGCCCTGGGCTTGCTGCTCGGCCTGTCGCGTCTCAGTGAACGCCTGCTCGGCCCGACATTCGCCGCACTGCGGCAGATCGCGATTTTCGCCTGGGTGCCGCTGCTCACCGCGTGGTTCGGCTTGGGCGAACTGGCCAAGTGGGTGTTCGTTGCCCTCGCCGCGTTTTTCCCGCTGTTCATCGCCACCCAGCGCAGCGTCGCCAACCTGTCGCCGCAACTCAACGAAGCCGCGCAAGTGCTGCGCCTGAACCTCGGCCAGCGGCTGCGCCGACTGGTGCTGCCGGGCGCTGCGCCGGGGATTTTCGCCGGGCTGCGACTGAGCCTGATCTACGCCTGGCTGGGCACCATCGGCGCCGAATATTTCATGCCGTCCAATGGCGGCATCGGCAGCCAGATGATCGGCGCGCAACAGCTGCTGCGCATGGACCTGATCATGGCTGGCATGCTGCTGGTCGGACTTACTGGCGCCCTGCTCAACCTGATCGGCCAACGCCTGGAAATTCGCGCGACCCGCTGGAGACACGCATGAACGCACCAATTGTCAGCTTCAACCACGTAGGCAAATCCTTCGCCGTCAACGGTTTCGAACTGGAGGCGATCCGTGAATTCAACCTGGACATCGCCGAGGGCGAATTTGTCGCCATTGTCGGTTCCAGCGGCTGTGGCAAATCCACCCTGCTGCGTTTGCTGGTCGGCCTCGACACCGAGTTTCGCGGCCAGATCAGCGTCGACGGCAAAGCCGTCAGCGGCATCGGCGGCGAGCGCGGCATCGTCTTTCAGGAACATCGCCTGTTCCCATGGCTGACGGTCGCCGACAACATCGGCCTGGGCCTGGTCAACGAACCGCTGAGCGGGGCGCAGAAACAACAGCGCATCAAGGATTTCATCGAGCTGGTCGGCCTCAGCGATTTCACCGAGGCCTATCCGCATCAGCTTTCTGGCGGCATGGCGCAGCGCGTGGCGATTGCCCGCGGCCTCGTCGCCAGCCCGCGAATCCTGCTGCTCGACGAACCTTTCGGTGCCCTCGATGCGCTGACCCGTCAGCAAATGCAGGACGAGCTGTTGGCGATCCGCGAACGGGCAAGGATCACCACGATTCTGGTGACCCACGATGTCGACGAAGCAATCTTTCTCGCCGACCGCGTGGTGGTGATGGAGCCGCGTCCGGGGCGGATCAAGCAAGTGGTCGACATCGCCTTGCCGCACCCGCGCCAGCGCAGCGGTTACGACTTCCATCAGTTGCGCGAAGAACTGCTGCACGAATTGACCAGTGATGACCACTACCAACCGAGCGCACCGGTGCAGATCCGCGATCTGCCGCTGACGTTCATTGCCTGCTGAACAGGAGTTTCGCGATGCCGCAACGTCCCAACTTTCTGGTGATTCTGGCCGACGATCTGGGCTTTTCCGATATCGGTGCGTTCGGCGGCGAAATCGCTACGCCGAACCTCGATGCACTGGCCGACAACGGCCTGCGCCTGACTGATTTTCACACTGCGCCGACCTGCTCGCCGACGCGTTCGATGCTGCTGACCGGCACCGATCACCACATCGCCGGCATCGGCACCATGGCCGAAGCGTTGACTCCGGAACTGATCGGCAAACCCGGCTACGAGGGCTACCTCAATGACCGCGTCGTCGCCTTGCCCGAGCTGCTGCGCGAGGCCGGGTATCAGACCTTGATGAGCGGCAAATGGCATCTGGGTCTGAAGGCCGAACTGGCGCCCCATGCGCGCGGCTTCGAGCGATCATTTTCGCTGTTGCCGGGCGCCGCCAACCACTATGGGTTCGAGCCGACCTACGATGAGCAAACGCCCGGGCTGCTGAAATCCACCCCGGCGCTGTACATCGAAGACGATCAGTTTGTCGACGAGTTGCCGAAGGATTTCTATTCCTCCGATGCCTTCGGCGACAAGTTGCTGCAGTACCTGAAGGAACGCGATCAGACCCGGCCGTTCTTCGCCTATCTGCCGTTCTCCGCACCGCACTGGCCGCTGCAGGCGCCCGCCGAGATCGTCGCGAAATACCGTGGCCGCTACGATGCCGGCCCGGAAGCGCTACGCCTCGAACGCCTGGAAAAACTCAAGGCGCTGGGCCTGATCGAGGCAGACGTCGAGCCGCATCCGCTGATTCAGCTCAGCGCCCAGTGGGACGCTTTGAGCGATGAGCAAAAGCAGATATCCGCACGAGCGATGGAGGTCTACGCGGCGATGGTCGAGCGCATGGACTGGAACATCGGCCGTGTGGTCGATTATTTGCGCCAGCAAGGCCAACTCGATAACACCTTTATCCTGTTCATGTCCGATAACGGTGCAGAAGGCGCGCTGCTGGAAGCGTTCCCCAAGTTCGGTCCGGAGTTGATGACCTACCTGAACCAGCATTACGACAACAGCCTCGACAACATCGGCCGGGCCAATTCCTACGTCTGGTACGGGCCGAACTGGGCACAGGTGGCGACCGCGCCGTCGCGGTTGTTCAAAGCGTTTACCACCGAGGGCGGGATCCGCGTGCCGGCGCTGCTGCACTATCCGCAACTGCCGCTCAAAGGGCAGATCAGCCATGGTTTCGGCACGGTGATGGACATCACCCCGACCATCCTCGATCTGGCTGGCGTGCGGCATCCGGGCAAACAGTGGAAAGGCAAAGCCGTGGCGCCACTGCGCGGTAAATCGTGGCTGGGCTTTTTGTCCGGCGAGACCACGCAGGTGCATGACGAACACACCGTGACGGGTTGGGAATTGTTCGGACGCCGGGCAATTCGCCAAGGGTCGTGGAAAGCGGTGTGGATCCCCGGGCCGGTGGGGCCGGCGACCTGGCAGCTCTATGATCTGGCAAGCGATCCGGGGGAGATTCATGACCTGGCATTGAGTCAGCCGCAGAAACTCACTGACCTGATCGGGCATTGGCAGCGGTATGTCGAGGAGACCGGAGTGATCCTCAGTGCTTCGCCGTTTCAGCCGGATTGAAGCAAGATCAAGAGCCCCTCACCCCAGCCCTCTCCCAGAGGGAGAGGGGGAAAGGGAGCAGATCTTCATGCTTTTCAAACCCGAGTTCGGCACGGAATTTCAGGTCGATGTATCAAGCCTAAACACCTCGATCAGTCCCCTCTCCCCCCGGGAGAGGGCTAGGGTGAGGGGCATCTGTCAGGCCTCCACCACTTCCCCGGACACCACCTCTTCGTCCCTGCGCACAAACCGGTTCGCCCGGCCAAACGTGCCGAAATCATTGAAACGCACGCCCATCTCGCGCATTACCTTATGCGCCACCGGCACCGTCATCTGGCGAATGTAAAACGGCTCCTTCACCACGAAATGATGAATCCCGTGACTGCTGCCGAAGTTGAAGCAAAACGCCTGCAACGGCCACAGCCACCACGGGTTCAGCACCTGACATTGCTGCAGCACATTGCCCGGTTCGACGTCACCGTAGTAATGCATGTTCGAGCTGATGAAATGCAGGCAAAAAGTGCGCAGCACGTTCGGGCCGATGATCACCACGGCGGCAATATCGATCACCTGCATTACCGAAAGCGTGGTGGCCGACCACTCGATTGGCGAGCCCAGCCAATAGGCGATGCCGTTCGCCGCATGAAAGCCGAGAAACACATACCACGCGCCCCAGTGCAGCAGCGCCAGCGGTGCGTAGACCTTGAGCACGCGTTTGCCGATGCTCAGCTTGTGCGCCCAGGTTTTGGCCCGCAGCAGGCGGATGCACGCCGACATGAGGTTGTCGCCCACCATCAACAGGCGCGCAAAACCCCACGGCTCGCCGTTGGTGATCGCACGCTCTTCCATGTCGGCTTCGGTGCCGGACACCTTGTGGTGGTTGAGGTGCAGATGACGGCGGATCCACGGGTTGATCGTGCTCGGCCGCGCCAGCCAGACCAGGCCCATCATCAGGTTGTGCGGCACGCGCTGCTTGCGGAAATACATGCTGTGGATCAGGTCGTGCTCAAGCTCATGGGTCAGCGAGGCGAAAAAACCATTGAGCAGCAGGCACACCCACCAGGCCATATGGCCGGTGATGTACAGCGCCGCTGATCCAATCATCCCGGCCAGCGCGAACACCAGAATCCCCACGCCCAGAGCATCCTGATGCTGGAGAATCGGGTAGCGCTCACGCAATTCCACACCTTTGGCCAGCACCACCTGGCGAATATGCGCCGAGCGCTGCGCCGCATTCAGTCGTTCAGGGCTTGCAGAAGTACCGTCCATGCTTCCATCCTCCGGTCTAAGATGTGTGCATCGTGCCTCGCCGGGGCTTGAACCGCGCTAGCCAAGAACGCCAACCTGTTGACCGGACGCGCCAATCAGCATGAAGGAACCGACCTCCCTCGCCAGCTGGACCCGTGCCCTGCGCAAGCAACTCGACGCGCTGGGTCTGGACAGCCTCGCCCTGTGCCAGCAGGCCGGGCTCGACCCGACGCTGATGGACGACCCTAACGCGCGTTATCCGCTGTCCGGCACCACGCGTTTGTGGGCACTCGCGGTTGAGGCCAGCGGCGATCCGGCGCTGGGCTTGCGCGTGTCGCGCTTCGTCAGCCCGACCACGTTCCACGCGCTCGGTTATGCACTGGTGGCCAGCGGCAGTTTGCGCGAGGTGTTCGAGCGCATCGTGCGTTATCACCCGGTGGTCAGCGATGCGCTGGAGCTGGAACTGAGCCGCCGCGAAGACCGCTATCAATTCCGCCTGAAAATCCCCTCAGGCAACCCGGCCCCGGCCTTCGAAGCCATCGACGCCTTCGCGGCGATCTACGTGCGCACCTGCCGCAATCGTCTCGGCCGTGACTATGCACCGCTGGCGGTGTACTTGCGCCGCCCGGAACCGCACGACGCCCAGCAATGGCACAAAGTCCTCCGCGCGCCAGTGTATTTTTCCGCCGCCGAAGACCGCCTGGAGTTCGCCCTCAGCGACTTCGACAGCCACCTCGATGACGCCAACCCGGAACTGGCCGAACACAACGAAGCCGTACTCAAACGCACCCTCGCCCAGCTCAAACCGCTGACCTGGGAACGCAAAGTGCGCGATGCCATTGAAGAACAATTGCCCGAAGGCGAACCGAGCGCCGAACGCATCGCCCAGGCCTTGCACCTGAGCCTGCGCAGCCTGCAACGGCATCTTGCCGACGAAGGCTGTCGCTTCGACACCCTGCTCAACGAAAGCCGTGAAAACCTCGCGCTGTTGCACCTGCGCGATCCACAGTGTTCGTTGAGTGAAGTCAGCTATCTGCTGGGCTTCGCCGACACCAGCAGCTTCAGCCGCGCGTTCAAGCGCTGGACGGGGATGACCCCGGGGCAGTTTCGGGATCAGTTGCGCTGAGTTTCAACTGTTGCGCAGGCTGCGCGCCAGACCGGCCGACCATTGTTCGATCATTGCAGCGCCCACCTCTGCGAAGGCAGGATGATTTGCGCTGTACTCCGCCATTTCGCCCAGCGCTTGCTGTACACCCTGCGCGACCATTTGCAGTAACTGGTTGCAACGCGCTTCACTTAGATTGCAGGCCGTACGACCAAACTTGGTAAGCATTTTATGCTTGGGCCACCCCTTCGAACCGCCCAACAGCAGTGCCATACTATCGCTCTTGATGTACACCGACGTGGTGATGATGTCGTACGCCGGAGCCAGCCTGACCAATGCGCGCTCGCCACAATCCTCATAGAGCACGCCAAAGTTTTTCAGGTGGGCATCGCCGTTTTTCAATGCCGCCGATAAAGCGACAATCTTGAAGAAAGCTTCCAGTGCGTGCTTGAGTAATGAGGGCGAAACAAACGCCTTGATCTGCCGTGCGACTCCTTCGTAAGAGCCATCGTATTTGGCCTTCGACGGCCAGCCGTTGAGCACGCAAAAGTCTTCGAAACCGAGGTATCCGGTGTCACTCAAGTCAAAACGCTCGATGACGAGAAATTTGCCATGCTCGCTGAGTTCGAAATGCGGCACGTCGAGGCCACAAAGTTGCGCAGCGCGCAGGCAGAAATATTCGTTGGTTGCCAGCTCGGGATACTCTTCGGCACGGAAGGCTTTGACCAGATGAGTCGAGCCTCGGTGCGTCAGTCGGTCTATTGCAGCGGCACTATCACGCACCAATACTTTGGGCTGCACGCCTGAAACCCCGGAATACTGCCCGTAAGTCTGCAAAAGATCCTCGAACAAACCATGCGCACCGTCATGAACCAACAACTCAGCGAGCGAGGTTTCAGGTGGACGATCAGTTGTCGATGCGCTCGCGATCGAAAGACGCCCGAGTTGATGCGGGCCGACGATACTTAGTAAAGCGAAGTCATCGAAGCCGCGCACGGCTTTGCTGAAACGCCGGACCAACTCATCGCGCAACGCACCTTCAGGAAGATTCATCTCGAATATCGGATGAATGCCGCGTTCACAACCATAACTTTCCAGGCGTGTCGGCATGGTCAGCGAAACGGCATTTTCATCAATCGCATCGTCCCGATAGCTGAACACGCTGTCGACATCTGCGTGCCCGCGCCCCAATCTTCCAACCTCATGGCCGCCGACGCAGACCTGCAAGCGGTCCAATGCCTCAACCATGGAAGTTCACCTTGCGCAGCGTGTCGAGTGTCGGCCGTCGAGAGGCGCGGGGGATTGCGGCCAATTCGTAGCCGAATCCGTTAAGAATCGCTTCGACTTTACGCAGACCGATTTCCGAGATTGTGTTGTTTTCAATCCCCGAGATTGTTGCGCGACTCATGCCGTATTGCTGCGCCAAAGCTTGCTGGGACAGCTTTTCAGCCTTACGCAAGCTTCTGATCAACTCGCCAATTTTTTCCATCACCGCCCCAAATGCATTGTTTACAATGCAAATCCACCAAAAAAATTTAATTGCATCATCAACAATGCAATTAAATGAGCTTAGCGTAGATGGTCAGCCATCGCTAACGTCTTAACACCGCCCCTCAAACCCCAACTCAAACACCGTCCCCGCCACATCACTACTCACCCGCACCTGCCCGCCATGCAACTGCATGATCGACTGCACTATCGCCAGCCCCAACCCGCCCGAATCCCCCGGTTCGGCTCGCGAAGGGTCGACGCGATAAAAGCGATCGAACAGTTTGCCCAGATGCTCAGGCGGGATGATCGGGCCGTGGTTGTGTACTTGCAGCCAGCACATACCCGGTTCATCCCGGCGTTGCAGGCTGATCAGGGTGCCGGGGTCGGCGTGACGCACAGCGTTGGCCAACAGGTTGCCGAGGGCGCGTTGCAGCAGTTGCTGGTCGGCGGGCAATTCGCCGTGCATGCGGTTTTGCAGTTGGAGGTCGCGGTCATCGGCCAGGGCTTCGAAGTAATCGCAGAGCTCGTCGCCGACGCTGCGCAAGTCCAGTGTTTGCAGGTTGAGCGCGCGTTCGGCCTGTTCGGCGCGGGCGAGAAACATCAGGTTCTCGGCCATGCGCTTGAGCCGTTCAAACTCTTCCATGTTCGAGGCCAGCACGTCCTGATATTCCGCCGTGCTGCGCGGATGGTTCAAAGCCTGGCCGTTGCTGGCCAGCAAGGTGTGCAACGGCGTGCGGATTTCGTGGGCGAGGTCGGCAGAGAACTGCGACAGACGCTGCACACTGTCGTCCAGCCGCGCCAGCATGGCGTTGAGCGCGTGCACCGGCTCGCGCAATTCGGTCGGCGTGCCGTCGGTCGGCAGGCGCCGATCGAGGCTGCGCAGATCGATGTTGCGCACCGCTTCGCTCAACTGATGCAACGGTTGCAGCCCCCGACGCAGCAACAACAGGCCCAGCGCAAAGGCGAGCAATGCGCCGAGGCCGACAGCCAGATACAGGCGCAGGCGATAACTGCCGAGCATCTGCTCGCGCTCGCTGAGCACTTTGCCGGCGATCACCGTCAGGGTTTCACCGTTGGGGCCTTGGGCCTGACCGGACAGCAATGCCAGTTCGGCACCGTCGCTGGCCTGCCAGGTGAGCACGTCGCGGCGTTGCGGCAGTTGTTCTCGCGCTAATGCATTGAGCGCTGGCAATTCGCGCTGACGCGGGTTGATCGCGATCACGCTGGAGCCGTCGGCGCGGCGCACCAGCAGCAGGCTGTCGAGATTGCCGAGCATGTTCTGGTACAGCCGCGGCCGTGCCTGCAAAGCGTCAAGACTGTCGCTGTCGGCGAGCAAGGCGCGCACTTGTTCCAGGCGGCCAAGCAAGGCCATGTCGTCACGAAAGGCCAGCTCCGAGGCCAGCGAGCGGTAGAGAAAAACGCCGATTGCGCTGAGTACCAGCGCGCAGACCACGGCGAAGGCCAGCGCCAGACGCCAGGCGATCGATCTACTCCACATCGTCCGGCGCTTCCAGTTGATAACCGACGCCACGCACGGTGTGGATAAGTTTCGGCATGTACGGGTCGTCGACCTTGGCGCGCAAGCGTCGGACTGCGACTTCGACCATGTTGGTGTCGCTGTCGAAATTCAGGTTCCACACCTGCGAAGCGATCAGCGTGCGCGACAGCACTTCGCCCTGGCGGCTGGCGAGCAACTGCAGCAAGGCAAACTCTTTGTTGGTCAGGGCAATGCGTTGGCCGCCGCGACTGACCCGGCGGCGCAACACGTCGATCTCCAGATCAGCGATGTTGTACGACTCGGCTTCGCGCATCGGCCCGCGTCGCAGCAGTGTGCGCACCCGCGCGAGCAATTCGGCGAAGGCGAAGGGTTTGAGCAGGTAATCATCGGCACCCAGCTCAAGACCACGCACGCGGTCTTCGATGGCGTCCTTGGCGGTGAGAAACAGCACCGGTGTGGCGCCGCGCTGGCGGATCAGTTGCAGCAATTGCCAGCCGTTGAGACCGGGCAGCATCACGTCGAGGATGATCAGGTCATATGCCTGCTGCTCGATAAAATAGCGGCCGTCGAGACCATTGAGCGCCACATCCACGGCAAAACCCGACTCGCCCAGGCCCTTGGCGAGGAAATTGGCGGTTTTGGCTTCATCTTCTACGACCAGCAAACGCATGGCACACCTCGATTGTTCAGGCACACAGGCTAGGCGTGTTCGGCGTCGTTGCCCATTACAAACTTGTAATCCGCCTGACGGGGTTCTGACGAAGTGCGCCGGTTAAGGTGCAGACATCCCCATTCGGAGCCTGCCCATGACCGTCAAATACCTTGTCGCCAGCCTGATCCTCGGCCTCAGCGGCGCCGCGAGCGCCACACCGGAACTGCCGCGCCACGCCGACCTCGATCTGAAAACCGCACGCTGGCTGGCCGACAAGGCGATGAGCAGCTGCACCGGCACGGTGTCGGTGCTCGACCGTGGCGGCAACCTGTTGGTGACGCTGCGTGGTGACGGCGTCGGCCCGCATAACACCGCCGCCAGTCAGCGCAAGGCCTACACCGCGCTGTCGACCAAGACCCCGACGCGGCTCTTCGCCGAGCGCGCCCGCAGCAACGCGGAAACCGCCAACCTCAACACCCTCGACGAATTGCTCTTGCTCGGCGGCGGCATTCCGCTGTTCGCCGGCAGCGAACTGGTCGGCGCCATGGGCGTGGCCGGTTCTGGCGGCGGTGAGCAAGACGAAAACTGCGCCCTCGCCGCCGCCGACAAAGCCGGCCTGACCATCACCCGTTCCCACTAAGGAGATCCACCATGACCACCCTGCGCATGACCCTCGCCGCCCTCGGCCTGAGCGCTGTTTCCAGCCTGGCGCTGGCCGCCGGCAACCCGCTGAGCGTGCACGTGCTCAACCTGGAAAACGGCCTGCCATCACCGGGCATCAACGTCACCCTGGAAAAACACGTCGGCGAAAACTGGCAGCCACTGGCCCAAGGCACCACCAACGAGCAAGGGCGGATCGCCGAACTGTTCCCGGCCAAACAGCCATTCGAGGCCGGTGAATACCGCGTGGTGTTCAAGACCGGGGAGTACTACCAGAAGATCAAGCACGAAACGTTCTTCCCGGAAATTCCGGTGATCTTCCAGGTCAAGCAGACCGATCAGCACTACCACATCCCGCTGCTGCTGAGCCCGTACGGCTTCTCGACCTATCGCGGTTCGTAATCCAAACGTAGATCCCCTGTAGGAGTGAGCCTGCTCGCGATAGCAATCTGTCAGTTGATTCATGTGTGACTGACATACCGCTATCGCGAGCAGGCTCACTCCTACAATGGTTCGGTGTGAAATCTCAGATCGTGGCCAAGGCCCGCAATCGCGCGCTATCGAGGATTTCGATCTCGCCGTAAGCCAGACCGATAATCCCCTGCCCCTGCAAGTCCTTGAGGATCTGATTGGTAGTCTGCCGCGACAGCGACAGCATCGCCGCCAACTGCTCCTGCGGCAGTTGCAGCGTCCGGCGTGGTGCGTCGAGTTCGCCGTAGCCTTCGGCGATCATCAACAAGCGATGAGCCAAGCGCGCCGGGGCCGGCAGCAGGCTCAGTTGTTCAAGATTGATAAAGGCCAGGCGCAATTTGTGGCTCATCAGCAGCGCCAGATGCCGCCAGTACTGCGGCTGTTCGTCGAGCAGTTTGAGCAGCGCCGCCTGCGGAATATTCAGCAAGGTGCATGCCCCGACGGCATAGGCATCATGGGTGCGTGGCTGACCGTCAAACAGACAGATTTCGCCGAACCAGTGCGGCGCCTCCACCAGACTCAACAACGCCTCCTTGCCCTGCTCGCTGACTGCGCCGATGCGCACCGCGCCATCGAGCACCGCGTACAGACCGCACGGCGCATCGCCGCGCTGGAACAGCCGCTGCCCCGCGGTCAGCCGCCGCTCTCGGGCCAACGCCAGCAGACTATCCTGAAAGGACAGCGGCAGATGACTGAACCACTGGCCGTTGAGCAACCGTGCACGAATTTGCATAACCACTCCTGGAGTGTCGCCTGCCCGACAGAGCGAGCGCCGATCCCGAGGGATGATGCATTCAACCCCACTGGAGGAACAACAATGAAAAGCCTCGTCGACCACCTCAGTCAATACGCCGCCTACCACCGCGACCCGCGCAACATCGTCAGCCACTTTATCGGCATACCGCTGATCGTGGTGGCGGTCGCGGTTCTGCTGTCTCGGCCGGAGTGGTCGCTGGGCGGGTTGTGGGTATCTCCCGCCGTTGTCGTGGCGCTGGCGTCGGCGTGGTTCTACCTGCGTCTGGAGTTACAGCTCGGCGTGTTGATGACGCTGCTGATGGGCCTGTCGGTGTGGATCGGACATGCACTGGCGCAGCAAAGCATCCTGGTCTGGCTGAGCAGCGGCCTGGCGATGTTCGTGATCGGCTGGGTGATCCAGTTTGTCGGGCATCACTATGAAGGGCGCAAACCGGCGTTTGTCGATGACATCAGCGGGCTGATTGTCGGGCCATTGTTTGTCGTGGCCGAGGTGGCGTTTCTGTTGGGGATGCGCCAGGAGTTGAAAGCGCAGATCGAGGCGCGGGCGGGGGTGGTGCGGGTCAATCCGAATCGTGCGGCTGTTTAGACCGCTTTCGCGAGCAGGCTCGCTCCCACAGAAAAACGCATTCCAATTGTGGGAGCGAGCCTGCTCGCGAAGCTTTTGCTTTTAGAGGTTAGCGACTTTCTGCCAGACCTTCGGTTTGAAGAACAAGGTTTCACCCTTGGCCAGGCCGATCAGGCTGTCGTGGTCTTTCACCACCTCGGCTTCGATCAGATCAGTCTGCCCTTCGACCTTCAGCGTCACCCGCGTCGTCGCGCCCAGTGGGCGGATATCGCGCACTTCAGCGGCATGGTGATCTTCCAGCTCATGCCTGGACAACGACACTTCATGCGGGCGGAACAGCACATGGTTGTCGTCGCTCAGCAGCAAGCGGTTCGAGTCGCCAAGGAAGTGATAGACGAAATCACTGGCCGGGTTTTCGTAGACGTCGCCCGGTGAGCCGATCTGCTCGATCACGCCCTTGTTCATCACCACGATACGGTCGGCGACTTCCATTGCTTCTTCCTGGTCGTGGGTCACGAACACCGAAGTCAGGTTGATGTCTTCGTGCAGCCGCGCCAGCCAGCGCCGCAGTTCCTTGCGCACCTTGGCGTCGAGGGCGCCGAACGGTTCATCGAGCAGCAATACTTTCGGCTCGACCGCCAGGGCACGGGCCAGGGCGATACGCTGACGCTGACCACCGGACAATTGCTCAGGATAACGATCCGACAGCCAGTCCAGTTGCACCATGTTCAGCAGTTCGTGGACCTTGGCCGCGATCTGGCTTTCGCTCGGGCGCTGGTTTTTCGGCTTCATGCGCAGGCCGAACGCGACGTTGTCGAACACCGTCATGTGGCGGAACAACGCGTAATGCTGAAACACGAAACCGACGTTGCGATCCCGCACATCGTGGCCGGAAACGTCTTCGCCGTGAAAGACGATGTTGCCCTGATCCGGGGTTTCCAGACCGGCAATAATGCGCAGCAAGGTGGTTTTGCCGCAGCCCGAAGGGCCCAGCAGCGCGACCAGCTCACCGCTCTGGATATCCAGGCTGATGTTGTCCAGCGCTTTGAACGCATTGAAATTCTTGCTGACGTTACGCACTTCGATCGACATGAATTATTCCTCCGCGGCGCTGGCGCGCAGGCGGTTGATACGGTTTTCGCTCCACTGCTTGAGCAGCAGGATGAAGAGCGCCAGGATCAGCAACAGGCTCGCCACGGCGAACGCGGCCACGTGGTTGTATTCGTTGTAGAGGATCTCGACGTGCAGCGGCAAGGTGTTGGTCACCCCGCGAATGTGCCCGGACACCACCGACACCGCACCGAACTCACCCATGGCCCGCGCAGTACACAGCACCACACCATAAATCAGACCCCACTTGATGTTGGGTACGGTGACGTGCCAGAACATCTGCCAGCCATTGGCACCGAGCAGGCGCGCGGCCTCCTCTTCCTGGGTGCCTTGCTCCTGCATCAGCGGGATCAGTTCACGAGCCACGAACGGCACGGTGACGAAAATCGTCGCCAGGACAATGCCCGGCAAGGCGAAGACGATCTGGATGTCGTGATCCTGCAGCCACGGCCCGAACAGGCCCTGCGCACCGAACATCAGCACGTAGACCAGACCGGCGATCACCGGCGACACCGAGAACGGCAGGTCGATCAGCGTGACCAGCATGCTCTTGCCACGGAACGAGTATTTGCTCACGCACCACGCCGCGCTGACGCCGAACACCAGGTTCAGCGGCACCGAGATCAGCACGGCGATCACCGTCAGTTTCAGCGCCGACAGCGCGTCCGGTTCAAAAATCGCGGTGAAGAACGCGCCAAGGCCATTCTTCAAACCCTGCGATACAACGATGAACAGCGGCAGCAGCAGAAACAGGAAAAAGATCAGCCAGCCAAGACCGATCAGGATTATGCGCGAGGTCGCACTGCCACGCCGCGCAGCGTTGGCCGAGGACGCGGCCGCAATAGACGATTGGGACATGTTCGCGCCTCCTTATGGGGTTTCGATGCGCCGCTGCAGCAAGTTGATCAGCAGCAACAGGACGAAGGAAACCACCAGCATCAGCACGCCGATGGAGGTGGCACCGGTGTAATCGTACTGGTCGAGTTTGACCATGATCAGCAGCGGCAGGATTTCGGTTTTCATGGGCATGTTGCCGGCGATGAAGATCACCGAACCGTACTCGCCGACACCCCGAGCGAACGCCAGAGCGAAACCGGTCAGCCAGGCCGGCAACAGCGCCGGCAGCAGAATGTGGCGGAACACCTGTAATGGTTTAGCACCGAGGCAGGCAGCCGCCTCTTCGACTTCACGGGGAATATCGGCCAGCACCGGCTGCACCGTGCGCACCACGAAAGGCAGGGTCACGAAAGTCAGGGCAAGGGTGATGCCCAGCGGCGTGTAGGCGATCTTGAAGCCGAGGTCGGCGGCGAACTGGCCGACCAGACCGGTCGGCGTGTACAGCGCCGTCAGCGCGATGCCGGCCACGGCGGTGGGCAGGGCGAACGGCAGATCGATCATCGCGTCGATCACCTTGCGCCCGGGGAAGGTGTAGCGCACCAGCACCCAGGCCAGCAACGTACCGATGATGCCGTTGATGATCGCCGCACACAGCGCGGTACCGAAGCTCAGCTTCAACGCCGCCAGCACACGCGGTGCGGAAATGATCGTCCAGAACTGATCCCAGGTCAGCTGGGCGGCATGGACGAACATCGCCGCCAGCGGGATAAGCACAATCAGGCTGAGGTACACCAAGGTGTAACCCAGCGTCAGCCCGAAGCCGGGTATGACGGGGGAGATACGACGCGACATAAAAGTCCCTGGTTGAAAACGCATCAATGTGGGAGCGAGCCGGCTCGCGAAGAGGGAGTATCAGTCAACATCCCTGTCGCTGATAGACCGCCTTCGCGAGCAGGCTCGCTCCCACATGGTTTGTGCCTGAACTTCAGGCTCGTTTCGAGTGAGATTACTGCGCCTGATAAATCTGGTCGAACACGCCACCGTCGTTGAAGAATTTCGGCTGCGCGGATTTCCAGCCGCCGAAGTCCTTGTCGATGGTCACCAGCTCCAGTTTCGGGAACTGCTGGGCATATTTGGCCGCTACGTCCTTGTCACGTGGACGATAGAAGTTCTTCGCGGCGATTTCCTGGCCGGCCGGGCTGTACAGGTGCTTGAGATAGGCTTCGGCGATCTGCGCGTTGCCCTTCTTCTCGGCATTCTTGTCGACCACGGCCACTGGCGGTTCGGCGAGGATCGACAGCGAAGGTACGACGATGTCGAACTTGTCGGCGCCGCCGTCTTCTTTCAGCGCCAGGAACGCTTCGTTTTCCCAGGCCAGCAACACGTCGCCCTGACCGTTGTTGACGAAGGTGATGGTCGAACCACGGGCGCCGGTGTCGAGGATCGGCACGTGCTTGAACAGGGTTTGCACGTATTCCTTGGCCTTGGCTTCATCACCGCCGTTGGCTTTCAGGCCATAGGCCCACGCCGCGAGGAAGTTCCAGCGCGCACCGCCCGAGGTTTTCGGGTTCGGCGTGATCACCGAGACGTCATTCTTGACCAGATCGCCCCAGTCCTTGATGCCTTTCGGGTTGCCCTTGCGCACCAGGAACACGATGGTCGAGGTGTACGGCGTGCTCGCTTCCGGCAGACGCTTCTGCCAGTCCGCGGGCAGGCTCTTGCCGAGCTTGGCAATTTCATCGATGTCGCCGGCCAGGGCCAGGGTCACCACGTCAGCACGCAGACCGTCGATCACCGCACGACCCTGCTTGCCCGAACCACCATGGGATTGCTGGATTTTCACCGTGTCGCCAGCATGATCCTTCTGCCAGAACTTGATGAATTCGGCGTTGTATTCCTGATACAGCTCGCGCGTCGGGTCATACGACACGTTGAGCAGTTCGTAATCCTTGGCAACGGCGGAACCGGCAAACACGGCACTGGCCAGCGCGGCCAAAGCGTAACGGCGAATCGACGACATGGGTGAAAGCTCCTGGAATTCTTGGTGGTGGCTTTTTCTTATGTATTGCTGGAATCGGGTCCCGTTGAAAGATCGCCGCCTTCGCCAGCTCCTGCACACAGCCCCCTGTAGAAGCTGCCGAAGGCTGCGATCTTTTGATCTCAAGCTCAGCCCGGTTGTTTACCGGGTTGCTGCAAACGGAATTTCTCTTTGCGTTCGATCTGTACGACTTGCGCGTTGTGCACAGTGATCTCCACCGCGCCGAACCGCAGATCGCGCAGGGCGCTCTGGATTTCACGCAAGATGGTGCTTTCGTCCTGACCGTCAACGCTGCGAAGGGATGCGCTCATGGTGCTGCTCCTTTGAAGGGATTTTGCCTGGCAGTGGGCGGCACTGCGTTCGGCGTGAGAGCAATATAAGAGAGGCACGGATATTCTTAAAAAGACTATTTAAGAATGTTTATATAACCAGAAATGTTTGTCTGCCCGCACAAGGGGTTGCAGCCTGTAAAAGCAAAAGATCACAGCTTGCATCAGCTCCTGCACCGATCCCCGTAGGAGCTGCCGAAGGCTGCGATCTTTTGATCTTTAACTAATCAGTGGAGCACGCTCCCAATCAATTTCCGCCGCAGAAATTGGTCGCCCAAACCAATACCCCTGCCCCAGATCACACGCCTGCTCAAGCAAAAACGCCGCCTGCTCAACCTCCTCGATCCCCTCGGCATGCACCTGCATTCCCATGCTCCGCGCCAGCGCGATGATCACCCGGACAATCGCCACGTCATCCTCGTCCCAGGGCAACCCGGCAACGAAACCCTGATCGATCTTGAGTTTCTGCACCGGCAGGCGCTTGAGCCGCAGCAGCGAAGAATAGCCGGTGCCGAAATCATCAATGGCCAGGCGCACACCCAGTTCACGCAACCGATGCATTTGCTCCAGCGCCACTTCTGGATCGTCCATTACCGCGCTTTCGGTGACTTCCAGTTCCAGATGGGCCGGATCCAGCCCGGTGTCGTGCAGCACCTGCGCCACCTGCTGGTAAAGCTCACGCCGGGCAAACAGCCGCGACGAGACATTCACCGCGACGAACGACAGCACCACGCCGCTTTGCTGCCATTGGCACATCTGTCGACAAGCCTGCTGCATCACCCAGGCATCGATGTCGGCGATCAGACCGGTGCGCTCGGCAATCGGAATGAATTCTGCCGGTGACACCAGGCCGCGCTGCGGATGCTGCCAGCGCACCAGTGCCTCGACGCCGATCAGACGGCTGCTTTGCAGGTCGTGCACCGGCTGGTAATAGACACGCAATTCCTGCTGCTCCAATGCCCGGCGCAGTTCGAAGGCGATTTCGACCCGTTGCTGGGCGTGCGCGGTCAGCTCTTCGGTGTACAGCGCGTAGCCGTTGCGCCCGCTGCTTTTGGCTTTGAACAGCGCGCTGTCGGCGTTGCGCAGCAACTGCTCGGCGCTCAAGGCATCGCTGGGAAACAGGCTGATGCCGATGCTGGCGTTGATAAACAGTTGATTGCCGTCAATCAGCATCGGCTCCTTCAACGCGTCCAGAATCCGTTGTGCCAATGCCGCCGCCTGCGCGGGCTGTGGAGAACTTTCCGCGAGCACGGCGAATTCATCACCGCCCAGCCGTGCCAGGGTGATGCCGGGGCCGGACAGCTCCTGCAAACGCGTCGCCACCATTTTGAGCAACCGATCACCGACGTTATGCCCGAGGCTGTCATTGATCATCTTGAAATGGTCCAGATCGAGCAGCAGCAGCGCGCAGCCACGCTTGTGCGTCTGCGCCGACGCCAGCGCCTGCTCGGCGCGATCACTGAACAGCAGGCGATTGGGCAGATCGGTCAACGGATCGTGATGCGCCAGGTGTTTGAGCTCGGACTCGGAATCCTTGATCGCACTGATGTCGGAGAACACCGCCACATAATGGCTGAGCCGACCGAAATCATCGTGAATCACCCGGATCGTCTGCCACTGTGGATAAATCTCGCCGCTCTTGCGCCGGTTCCAGATCTCGCCGCTCCATTCACCTTCGGCCTCGAGTGTGGCGAACATCGCCTGATAGAACCCCGGCGGATGGTGGCCGGACTTGAACAGACTGGGCTGCTGGCCGATCACCTCGTCGCGCCGATAACCGGTGATCTCGATGAAAGCCCGGTTGACGTGGACGATCGAGCCTCGATGGTCGGTGACCAGTACACCTTCGCGGGTGCAGTCGAACACGGCGGCCGCCTGACGCAGGCGCTCGCGGTCGGTATGCCGCTCACGCAAGCGCGCGCCGATGCCGAGAAACCGACACAGACGCGCCCGCGCGAGAAAAATCACCCCGGCGCTGACCGCTGCCAGCAGATAACCGTTGATCAGTTGCCAATGGGCCCGCTCACCGGAGTCATCGAAGAATTTGCTTAATAAATGATCAGAAACCTGCAGCCACACGGCGGCCAGTAACAGGTAGAGCAGCGCTGCACGCAAGGCATCGCGGTAAGTCGCAGACATTCGGTCGTCCATGTCCCTACAAAAAGGTTGGAATTATAGGTCAAGAAACATTCAGCGACTTCTTATCTGAAAGGGCGACTGGTTTTATCTGTGTGCTTAGTGATAATGCAACGGCTGTTTTTATCTTTATCGAGGGCCCTATAGCCTATGTGGTACGAAGGTTTTCTTGGCTTGTCGGCTTGGTCACTGGTCGCGGTCACCCTGCTGATGACCCATGTGACGATTGTTGCCGTCACGGTCTATCTGCACCGTTACTCGGCCCACCGCTCGCTCGAGCTGAATGCGGGTCTGAAGCACTTTTTCCGATTCTGGCTGTGGCTGACCACGGCGCAGAACACCCGCGAGTGGACCGCCATCCACCGCAAACACCACGCCAAATGCGAAACCGAAGATGACCCGCACAGCCCGGTGATCAAGGGCCTGTCCACGGTACTGCGCACCGGTGCCGAGCTGTACCGCAGCGAAGCACAGAACCCGGAAACCCTGCGCATCTACGGCAAGAACTGCCCGGAAGACTGGATCGAACGCAACCTGTACAGCCGCTATCCATTACTGGGCGTGGCGATCATGGGCGTGATCGACCTGCTGCTGTTCGGCACCATCGGCATCACCATCTGGGCAATCCAGATGATGTGGATTCCGGTGTGGGCCGCAGGTGTCATCAACGGCCTGGGCCACGCCGTCGGCTATCGCAATTTCGAATGCCGTGATGCGGCGACCAATCTGGTGCCCTGGGGCATCCTGATCGGCGGTGAAGAACTGCACAACAACCATCACACCTATCCCAACTCGGCCAAGCTGTCGGTGAAGAAATGGGAATTCGACCTCGGCTGGGCGTGGATCAAGGTCTTCTGCTTCCTGCGTCTGGCCAAGGTGCAGCGGGTCGCACCCATCGCCCACCGCGTTGAAGGCAAGGGCAGCCTCGACATGGACACTGCCATGGCGATCCTCAACAACCGCTTCCAGATCATGGCCCAGTACCGCAAATTGGTGATCGGCCCGCTGGTCAAGCAGGAGCTGGCCAAGGTCGATCACTCGGTGCGCCACCAGTTCCACCGGGCCAAACGCCTGCTGTCTCGGGAAACCAGCCTGCTGGAAGACCGTCATCACCTGCGCATCCAGACCATGCTGGAACACAGCCAGGCGCTGAAAGTCATTTACGAAAAACGCCTGGCCCTGCAGCAGATCTGGGTCAAGACCAGTTCCAATGGCCACGACATGCTCGCTGCCATCAAGGAATGGATTCACGAGGCCGAGGCCAGTGGCATCCAGTCGTTGCGTGATTTTGCCGATCAGCTGAAAACCTACTCGCTGCGTCCTGCGGCGGTTTGATCCGGCACTGGCTGCGATCTTCTGATTCTTAAGATCAAGAGATCGCAGCCTCGTTGCACTCGTCAGCTCCTACAGCTCGCCGCCTGGCGGGACTCGGTAATGGCCGGGAACTTCGCCGAAAATCCTCTATCTCAAAGACACTTCGCCATCCCGGCGGGTTGTCCTGTGGCCGTTGTCGACATTGCGGCGCGCCCTTTGAGATCTGTGCCGATGGTCAACAACAACCAGAAAGACACATCCTTCACCCAATGGCCCGAGGCCGCGCAAACGTTGATGGCGCTGATGCACGCGCAAGGCGAAGTCGCGCGCCTGAGCGAACGCGAACAGTTGATCAGTTCCCTGCTGGTCAGCGTCAACGCCGTGCTCTGGGCTTTCAACTGGGAAACACGTCAGGTGCTGTATGTCAGCCCGGCGTACGAACGGATTTTCGGCCGCTCCGCAGCACTGTTGCTGGCTGACTACAACCAGTGGCGTGACAGCATTTATCCCGATGATCTCGAGTACGCCGAACAGAGCCTCGCCGAAGTCCTGCACCGAGGTGCGGTGGAAGATCGCGAGTACCGCATCATCGCCGCCGACGGCCAGGTGCGCTGGATCAGCGACAAATGCTTCATCAATCGGCAGGACGAGCCCGGTCAACCGGTGATCATCGTCGGCATCGCCGAAGACATCACTGACAAGAAAAACATGGAAACCGAGCTGCAACGCTTGGCCACCACCGATGTGCTGACGCAGAGCAGCAACCGCCGCCACTTCTTCGAATGTGCCCACCGCGAGTTCGCCGAGGCCCGCCGCCACGGCACACCGCTGGCCTTCCTGCTGCTGGACATCGACGATTTCAAAGTGATTAACGACAGCTACGGCCACCCCGAAGGCGACAACGTGCTGCAACGGATCGCCGAGTGCGGGCGTGGATCATTGCGTCGTGGCGACCTGTTCGGGCGGATTGGCGGTGAGGAGTTCGCTGCGGTGTTCCCCGGCTGTGCGCCGGAGATGGCCGTGCAAGTGGCGGAGCGACTGCAGCAGGAAATCCAGCGGCTGCGCTTCAACCACGACGGTCAGCCGTTCAGCATCACCGTGAGCCAGGGCCTGACCAATCTCACCGACGAAGACAAGAGCCTCGACAACCTGTTCGCCCGCGCGGATGCCGCGATGTACGAGGCGAAGCGGCAGGGCAAGAACCGGATTATTGCGGCCTGACCCGGTCTCATATTCAACACATCCCCCTGTAGGAGTGAGCCTGCTCGCGATCGCGGAGTGTCAGACGAAACTTTAATAACTGACACTCCGCTATCGCGAGCAGGCTCACTCCTACAGGGTTTATGTAAGCCGGTTATTTGCGCATCCGCATCAACTCCGGCAAGCCGATCTTCAGCAACCGCGCCGTCCTGCTCTTCGCCAGTTCCTCGACGCCTTCATGCTCGGTCAGCCGCGCCATCTGCGCCGCCATGTTCATCACCAGCGCCTCGCGACTGTAAACGCCACCACCGAGCTGGTAGACCGAAGCAATCAACTCGCGCAACTCCAGCGGCAGCCGCCAGCGAGTTCTCAATGCCGAGCCGTAGGAAGCGGCAAACTTCGCCAACGCTTCACCGACCTCTTCCAGCTCGTCCAGCTCGCCGCCGGCCTGTTGCCATTCCTGCAAGCAGCGCAGCAGCGCCAGATCGCCGAGTCGATGCAGCATGCCCGCGCAATAGCAGCGTTCCTGATCCAGATCGAGCAAGCGCGCCAGCGTGCGGGCATATTCCGCCGTGTGCAGTGACAGCCCCCAGTAGCGCTCGGCGTAATCTGCCAGGCATGCATTGCTGAGCCGGGCGCTGCGTTTGAGCGCCAGCCCGAGTATCAGGTTCATGCTTTGCCCGGTGCCGAGTCGATGCAGCGCCTGCGCCAGGGTCTGCACTGGCGCGCCATGGTGCTGCGCAGCACTGTTGGCGGCCGCGATCAGCACCGCGGTGATCTGGGGATCGGTGCGAACCTCTTCCTCCAGCAGTTTCAGGTCCAGCCCTTCGGGATTGAGGCTTCGCTTGACCGCCACTTGCACGTCGGTCATCAGCGGCGCGCCATCGGCCTGCTCGCGACGCCGTTCCAGAAACACTGACAGGGTCATGCCCGGCGCCAGTGCCGGCACTTCGCAGACCACGGCTTCGCCGGCGTTAAGCAGCAAACCCTGCAAGCGCTCGGTCAGGCCGTCCATGTTCAACGGTTTGGTCAGGTACGCGGTCGGCGCCAGCGGAATCGCTTCGCGCACGCTGGCGCTGTCGTTGCGGCTGCTCATCAGAATGAACGGCAGTGGCGGATTGCGTTTGCGCTGACGAACGCTGCGCAGCACATGCAGTCCATCGATTCCGGGCAGCTCCCAATCGACGATGGCCAGGTCATACGGCACCTCGCCAAGCAACGACAGCGCTTGCTGGCCGTCGGCGCACAGATCCAGGCGCGCATCGCAGCGCACGTTGAGCAGTACTTGTTTAAGCAGGTCGCGAGACCAGGGATCGGCCTCGGCAATCAACACCCGGGGTACGGCGGGTAAATCAACGGCAGTCATGCGCGCTCTCCTTGCAATGCCTGAACCTTAGCCAATGCCGGACATTCGTTACAGCGCAAACGCGGCCGATGTGTTTCAACGGGCGTAAAAAAACCCGCCGAAGCGGGTTTTTGTCGAGCAGGTCACACCATCGATCAGAGTTCGGAGAAGCACTCTTCGATGATCGCCAGACCCTTGTCCAGTTGCTCGTCCGGCGAGGTCAGCGGGACCAGCACGCGCAGCACGTTACCGTAAGTGCCGCAGGACAGCAGGATCAGGCCCTTGTCACGCGCCTTGGCGACAACTGCCGCTACAGCGGTCGGGTTTGGCTTGTGGCTGTCGCCGTTTTCGAACAGCTCGACCGCGATCATCGCGCCCAGCGCGCGCACTTCACCGATCACCGGGTACTTGGCCTGAATGGCCTTCAGGCCGGTGACCAGACGCTCGCCGACAGCCTTGCAGCGGTCCAGCAGTTGCTCTTCTTCGAACACTTCCATCACGGCCAGCGCAGCGGCGCAAGCGATCGGGCTACCAGCGTAGGTGCCGCCCAGGCCACCCGGGGCGATGGCGTCCATGTACTCGGCCTTGCCGCACACGCCGGCCAGCGGGAAACCGCCAGCGATGGACTTGGCGAAGGTGGTCAGGTCGGCGGCAACGCCCATCTGTTCCATGGCGAAGAAAGTGCCGGTACGGCCAGCGCCGGTCTGCACTTCGTCAGCGATCAGCAGAATGCCGTGCTGGTCGCACAGCGCGCGCAGACGCTTCATGAACTCTTTCGGCGCGACGTAGAAACCACCCTCACCCTGAACAGGTTCGATGATGATCGCGGCGATGTCTTTCGGCTCGGCGTCGTTCTTGAAGATGCGCTCGATGGAGGCGATCGAGTCGTCGATGCTCACACCGTGCAGTTCGTTCGGGTACAGCGCGCGGAAGATGCCGCCTGGCATCAGGCCCATGCCAGCGGAGTACGGCACGACTTTACCGGTCAGGCCCAGGGTCATCATGGTGCGACCGTGGTAAGCGCCGGTGAACGCGATCACGCCAGCGCGGCCGGTGGCGGCACGGGCGATCTTCACGGCGTTTTCCACCGCTTCGGAACCGGTGGTCACCAGCAGGGTTTTCTTGGCGAAATCGCCTGGCACCTTGGCGTTGATTTTTTCGCACAGCTCAACGTACGGTTCGTAGGCCAGCACCTGGAAACAGGTGTGGGTCAGCTTGTTCAGCTGTTCGGTTACGGCAGCGATGATTTTCGGGTGCACGTGGCCGGTGTTCAGTACAGCAATGCCGCCAGCGAAGTCGATGAACTCACGACCTTCGACGTCGGTCACCGTTGCGTTCTTTGCCGATTCGGCGAAGATCGGGTGAATCTGGCCAACACCACGAGGTACGGCATTGGTGCGGCGGGCCATCAGTTCAGCGTTAGTCTTGCTCATTACAGTCCTCATTCGCCGCTCATCGGGCGGCGTGGTTCAAGGATGAAGCGGGAGGAATCGGCGGTGGCAGCATGCGATGATCGACTGCCACGGCGTTCCCGGCCGCAGAGAAAATTCCGTTTTGAAACGACACAAAGGACAGCGCTCTCGTGCCCTTTGCGTTTGCAGCGATCCCATTCCCGGCTTAGATGCCCAGGCAGAGGTATTTGATTTCCAGGTAATCTTCGATGCCGTACTTGGAACCTTCACGGCCCAGGCCGGAGGCCTTGATGCCGCCGAACGGCGCGACTTCGTTGGAGATCAGCCCGGTGTTGACGCCGACCATGCCGTATTCCAGCGCTTCGGCGACACGGAACACACGGCCGAGGTCGCGTGCGTAGAAATACGAGGCGAGACCGAATTCGGTGTCGTTGGACATGGCGATCACTTCCGCTTCGTCTTTGAAGCGGAACAGCGGCGCCAGCGGACCGAAGGTTTCTTCCTTGGCCACGGCCGCGTTTTTCGGCACGTTGGTGAGGATGGTCGGCTCGAAGAAGTTGCCTTCCATCGCCTTGCCGCCGGCCAGTACGGTCGCGCCTTTGCTCACGGCGTCAGCGATGTGCTCCTGAACCTTGGCCACGGCTTTTTCGTCGATCAGCGGGCCAGTGGTGGTGCCGTCTTCCAGACCGTTGCCGATTTTCAGTTTGGCCACAGCCACTTTCAGCTTCTCGGCGAACGCGTCGTAGACCGCGTCCTGAATGTACAGACGGTTGGCGCAGACGCAGGTCTGGCCGTTGTTGCGGTATTTGGAAATGATCGCGCCTTCGACGGCCTTATCCAGATCCGCATCGTCGAACACGATGAACGGCGCGTTGCCGCCCAGTTCCAGCGAGACTTTCTTGATGTCCTTGGCGCATTCGGCCATCAACTGGCGACCGATTTCGGTCGAGCCGGTGAAGGACAGTTTGCGCACGATCGGGTTGCTGGTCAGCTCGCTGCCGATATCGCCGGCGCTGCCGGAGACCACGCTGAACACACCCGCCGGAATGCCCGCGCGCTGAGCCAGTTCGGCCAGGGCGAACGCGGAGAAAGGGGTTTGCGAAGCAGGCTTGAGCACCATGGTGCAACCGGCGGCCAGCGCCGGGCCGGCCTTGCGAGTGATCATCGCCGCCGGGAAGTTCCACGGGGTGATCGCGGCAGTGACGCCAATCGGTTGCTTGATCACAATCAGGCGCTTGTCCGGCTGGTGGCCCGGAATCACGTCGCCGTAGATGCGCTTGGCTTCCTCGGCGAACCACTCGATGAACGAAGCGGCGTAAACGATTTCGCCCTTGGCTTCGGCCAGCGGCTTGCCCTGCTCGAGGGTCATCAGGCGCGCGAGATCGTCCTGATTCTCGATCATCAGCTCGAACCAGCGACGCAGCTTGCCGGCACGCTCCTTGGCGGTCAGTGCACGCCAGGCCGGCAGCGCCTTGTCGGCGGCATCGATGGCACGGCGAGTTTCTGCGGCGCCCATCTTCGGCACGGTGCCGAGGATCTCGCCGGTGGCCGGGTTGTTGACCTTGATCGTCTGACCGTTGTCCGCATCGACCCAAGCGCCATCGATGAAGGCTTGCTGGCGGAACAACTGGGTGTCTTTAAGCTGCATGTCGGCTTTCCTTAACAGCACCGCGGCCTGCGCGGAGCAAATTATGATTGTAGAAAGGCGCCTCGCAAGGCTGCCGTCAGGGAAATCAGTGAGCGGATTGTGGCGCATCGACAGTGCACGACCGGGCGCACCTGCGCTGCAACATCCCGTCAACGAGCGTTTGAAATCTCAAACGGATCGTAGGTTCAAAGGGGGTAAAGGACAATAGGTCGTTCGAAAAAAAGAACAAAAATGCCGCTTTTCAGATCAACGCACCGAAAATCCGTACTGCAGGAAAAACCTTAGATCAACCCCGGCAAAGCGCCAAGCGAGGGTTTTGCAGGACGTTACCGCTTTAAGGAATACCGCGATTTTGTGCTGACACGCACTCTGACAAAACCCGCCAAACCCGGCATGGACGCCCCGAGCCGACCTAGGTATGATGTCGCCCGCTGCACCAGTAGCTCAGCTGGATAGAGTACTGCCCTCCGAAGGCAGGGGTCGTGGGTTCGAATCCCGCCTGGTGCACCATGAATCAAGCGAGAAAGCCCCGGACTGTGATGGTCCGGGGCTTTTTTGTGGGTGATGACAAGATCGCTGGAACGCCGTCACTCCGTCGTCCAGTCAAACTCGTCATATTCATCGTCGTCATCTCCCTCCTCCTCCACCTCTTCAAACACCTCGTCTTCATCAACGAGGTCTTCCTCCGGCTGATTCAGCAGAAATTCCTTACGTGTCTCGGTTACTGCACGCCGCATTTGTTCGCCCTTCTCCGGGCAGTTGAGTAGCTGGGCGATGCGGTCGATTTTTGCTGCCACGGTGTCCTCCAGCGCATTGGCAATGGCTCGATAGTGCGCGTTTTCGCGGGGCAATGCCAAATGGCTGGGAAATCAGGGCAGTCAGCCGCCCGTAAGCGGCCGAGCCTCAGCGGTGATAACGCCGCACCGCGCTGCTGTTGCGCAGCACATGGCCTTTGATCTTGTCCATCAGCTCGGCGCGGGTCAGGCCGGCCGGCAAAGCGTCCGAGGCGAGGTCGAGCGCGTAGATCTGAATGATGTAGTGGTGCGCGCTGTCGCCCACTGGCGGGCATGGGCCCATGTAATGGGTGTTGCCTTTGCTGTTGGTGCCGCCGACGCCTTCGAGCGCGGATTTAGAGCCGACGCCGGCCGCGATCTGGTGGGTGGTGGGTTTGATCCCATAGTGAATCCAGTGATCGACGCCCAGGCCCTTCTGGCCGTCCGGGTCATGCATGACGATGGCGTAGCTCTGGGTTCCGGCCGGGCCGGCGTTCCAGCTCAGCGCCGGCGACTGGTTCTTGCCACCGCAGCCAGGCGCGTCGCTGGCGGCGGCCGAGGTGAACAAGCGGTTATCCGACACGCCCGGGATGCTCAGGGTGAAGCGCTCCTGGGCCTGCGCCGGGAACTGCACGCAAAGGGTCACGGCGATGGCCGCCAGCCATGGGTTGAGAGAGGTCAATCGGGTCATTCCGGGAGCACCTTGTGCAGTGAGGCCGTCGTCGGCCCGCAAACTATAGCTGTACCGTTCGTGCCTTGGCAGTAGCAAATGGCTGAACCTCCCGCGGCGGCCTCAACTCACAAGAGAAATGCCTGCGAGGAAGCTGAAGATGTCCCTGCACCGTGTCGCCCGTTTCGCCGATGTCCCGCAAGACCGTGGCCTGCAAGTCGAAATCGGCGACTGCAAGATCGTCCTGCTGCGTGTCAACGGAGAGTTGCGAGCGTTTCAGGGCCTGTGTCCACACGCCGGTGCGCCACTGGCAGAGGGTGCGTTGTGTCACGGCAGGTTGATCTGCCCTTGGCACAAAGCCGCGTACCGCGCCGAGGACGGCGGCCTTTGCGAGCCGCCGTCGCTGGACAGTCTCAAGCGCTTTCCGCTGGAGTTGCGCGGCGAGGAGATCTGGGTCGATGACCAGCCCCTGCCCGATCAGCACACCCCGCCGGCCGACGATCCAAGAACGTTCGTGGTGGTCGGCGCCGGCGCCGCAGGCACTGCATGCGCGGCGGCGTTGCGGGAGAAGGGTTTTGGCGGGCGCATCGTTATGGTCGACGGCGAACCGGATGCCGGCTACGACCGCACGGTGTTGAGCAAATTTGTTCTGTCCGGGGAGATGTCGCCGAAAGAGGTCCCGCCCCTGCGCGATGAAGCCTTCTATCAAGCACAACGCATCGAACGCGTACAAAGCGAAGTCAGCGCACTCGACGCTCCAGGCAAAACCCTTCATTTAAGCAATGGCGGAATCCTGCGCTACGACGCCGCGGTACTCGCGACGGGTGGCGCACCCAACCCGCTGAAACTAACCGGCGCTGAGCTGGCCAACGTCTTCGTCCTGCGTTCGAAAGCCCAGGCTGAACAGATCATCAACGCCGCTCAACCGGGCCAGCGCGCGGTGATCATCGGCGACAGTTTCATCGCCCTCGAATGCGCGTCAGCCCTGCGCGAGTACGGCCTCGACGTTACCGTGCTGGCGCGTCATGCGATCCCTTTCGCCAAGCAATTCGGCGAAGCGGTGGGCAAGGCGATTCGCGCGTTGCACGAAGAGCACGGGGTGAAGTTCATCAGCGAGCACGAGGCTACCGAGATCTTTGGCGAAGAGAAGGTCGAGGGCGTGTTGCTCGACAACGGCTTGCGCCTGGCGGCGGATTTGATCCTCGCTGGCGTCGGCGTCCACCCGGCTACCGAGGCCTTCGGCTCACTGTCCAAGGAAGATGATCAGTCTTTGCGCGTCGATGACGGCATGCGTGTCGGCGATGGTTTATGGGCCATCGGCGATATCGCCACGTTTCCGCTGAGCGGCCAGCCAACCCGGATCGAGCACTGGCGTTTGGCCCAGCAACACGCGCGCATTGCCGCCGCCAACATGCTCGGTGGCGAGGAGCATTATCTGGATGTGCCGTTCTTCTGGACGTACCACTTCGGCAAGAACTACGACTATCTCGGTCACGCTGCAGAATGGGACGAGGTCGAGTTCAACGGCGAGCCGGAAAAGCCGCCGTTCATTGGTCTGTTCGCGAAAAACGGCATCGTCGTCGCGGCGGTGGCCTGCGACAAGCAACGCGCGATGGCGCTGCTGGCCGAACGGATGAAACAACCTTTGCGGATGAAGGAGGCCTGGACGCTGATCCAGGCCTGATACCGGTCCGGTAGGAGCTGCCGAAGGCTGCGATCTTTTGACTGTTAAAAACAAGATCAAAAGATCGCAGCCTCGTTTCACTCGTCAGCTCCTACGGGCTCCGTCTCGGTCACGTCAGGCGGTTTACCGGCTCGCGTTGGTCATCGCCATCGGCATGCAGAAAGATCACCCGCTGTTGCCCCAGCGGCGCGGGCAATGCCTGCTGCTGCACCGGCCAGAAATGCGTTTCCACGTGGCTGATATCGCCGTCCTGATCGTTGTGGATGGTCATCACGCCAGGCGTGCGCAGTTTCTGGAAACGCTCATCGCAGAGCTTGAAGCTTTTGCTCAGACCTTCATCACCAATCACCGGCGAGGGCAACCGGCGCTGAGCGAAGCTGCGGCTCTTGCGTTGCTGATAACGTGCCCAACCAATCAGGATCACTGCGTTGACCACCGCCACCCACAGATAAACCTGCAAGGTGCCCAAGGCATCGAACGCCGAGTGCTCGATGCGCGGGCCGCCGGTGGTTTCGATCAATGGCCATAGGCCGCGCACCAACAGGTACAGCAGGCCGATCCAGGCCATCACGGTGAGGATGACGTCGATCACCACCAGAAAGGGCCGTTGGCGAGTGCGGATAATTTTCATTTGATGACTTCCTCCTGCTCGTCGCCCAGCGGTCGGATGCCCCGATCAGGACTGACCCAGCGCGCGCGTTTCTTGTGTTGGCTGAACAACACTTTGGGGAAACTGACCAAAGTGGTCAGCAGACTGACGAGCCAGAACACCAGCGGGTACCAGACCACCCAGAACATGGTCTTGCCCAGACCCGGCTCATAGCGCCGATCGATAACGATGCTGACCGCGAACTGCACCAGACAGACCACCGCCAGCAACAGACCGGTGAAGGCCGGTGGCATCAAGTGATCCACAGCGATTGCATCCGGCATGACCATGAATTTGCCCATGCCCCAGAAAATCACCGACAACAGGAAGGTGAACGCCCAACCGGTGGACAGGCAGTATTCGAACAGCAGCGGCCACAGGTAACGATGGCGATACTGCCAGATGCCGCGAATGTTCTTGAACAGCACTTCGGCGCCGCCCTGAGCCCAGCGCAGACGCTGCTTCCAAAGGCCGCCGAGGGTCTCCGGCATGAGGATCCAGCACAGCGCGCGCGGTTCGTAAAAGATGCTCCAGTGATCGAGCTGCAGCTTCCAGCTGATGTCGATGTCTTCGGTGATCATGTCCGGGCTCCAGTAGCCGACCCGGTTCAGCGCGGTACGGCGGAACGCGACGATCACCCCGGAGACGGTGAAGATGCGCCCGAACACCCGTTGCGTGCGTTTGATCAGACCGATGATCGAGGAGAACTCGCCGACCTGCACCCGCCCGATCAACGTCGACCGTGTGCGGATGCGCGGGTTGCCAGTCACCGCGCCGAGACGTGCGTTATCCAGCATCGGCGCGACCAGATAGGCCGCGGTATTGGGCGCCAGCAAGGCGTCGCCATCGATGCACACCAGATATTCACTGCGCGCAGCAATCGCGCCCATGCGCAGGGCCACCGCCTTGCCCTGGTTTTCCGCCAGATGCAGGACCCGCAAACGAGGATCTTCCTTGGCCAGTGCGTCGAGAACTTCAGCCGTGTTGTCCTTGGAGCCGTCGTTGATCGCGATGACTTCGATGTTCGGGTAATGCTGCGCCAGTGCCGCGTGAATGGTGTCGGCAGCGTTGTCGCCTTCGTTGTAGCAAGGAATCAGGATCGAGATCAGCGGCTCGCCTTCCAGTGGCGGCGGCAGCGTGTCGTCCTGCCATGGCCAGTGGCGCTCCCAGTGCAACCAGAAATACAGGCCGCCGGCGATCCACAACCCGGACATGAACAGCGGGTAGAAGAACACGAACGACATCAGGAACTGGCCGGTCACCAGGAAAATCAGCCCCAGCGGAACGCCAAGAACGATCGCCAGAACAAGCAGGGCTAACAGTCTATCCAGCATGTTATGGATTCCATTTGTTGGAGAGTGCAGGCCTTACGGTTTTCAGGTCCGGCAGGTTGTCGAGGAAGTTGTCCGGGTAGTAACCGAAACTGGTCGCGCCCTGGCGCTTGAGCCGGCCCATCCAGTCCGCCAGTTGTGCGGCATCGATGTCGGCCTGATCCTTCTGGTTCCAGTCACGCGCCTGCAATTCGAACACCGTGCGATTGAGCGCACCGGGACGTTTTTTAACTGTGGCCACCAGGGTTTCCAGCCACGGCCCGGACTCGGCCCGGGTCTGTTTCTCCATCAATGGCATGGCCATCGGCGCCGTCCAGTCGTAGGTGGCGAGGAAATCGTCGAGATTCTGTGCGAACCACGCTTCGCTCTCGGGATTGAGCATCGGCTCGGCAAAGATGTTGCGCGCGGTCAGCACCTGCGGGCCGCGAATGGCGCGGACCCTGGCGGTCAGTTCGTTGGTGAAGTCGATCAGGTAGCGGCTCTTGAAGCGGGTCCAGCGTTGCATCGCCGCCGGGTCGTCGCGCAGCGCGGCGATCGAGCCGGGCAACCCATGTGCAGCGTAGGCCTTCAAGGCATCCGGGCTGGCATCTTCGAAGTCCGACAGCACTGCGTCGTCATGGTAGAGGACGCCATCGATCGAGGTCAGACTCGCCAGGTCTTCGTAGATTTCACCAATGGCTTTCCGCACTTCGGGATTGAACGGTGACAGGCGCTTGTACTGCTTTGGATCGACCGACGTGATGGCGGTCTTCGGGTCCCAGCGGGTCACCCGCGGCAGCTTCGAATCGAGCTCGAAACTCAGCACCGGCATCCATGCATAGACCTTCACATGAGCGCGGGTGCGCAGTTGCCAGGCGACGCGGTCGAACAGGTCGGAGCGCACCGGCAAGTGGCGGTTGGGGAAGTACAGCGAGTGCACCAGACCATCGCCCTTGGGATCGGCAAAAGCTTGCAGAAACACCGTGGTGGGGCCCAGGTCAGAAATGCGCTGCACCAGTTTGCCGAGGTTGATGTCCTGTTGCGCCGGGTCCGGATCGTAGACGTTATCCAGATCGACATGCACCACGCGCATCGCCAACTCTTCCTGCACCGCGACGATGCTGTTGGCAAAATGCTCGCCGTCAGGGTCGGAGGTAACGAGGAAGCGTGGCCCGCTCATCAGGTTGTCGAGGGTGTCGAGGCCGTCGTCCAGGGTCAGGGCCATTTCATAGCCCTCCTCGCCAACCACGCTCAGCGACGTGCCGTCAGCAGCGCCGTACGGCCAGACCCAGACCCGCGGTTTGTAACCGGTAACCTGGCGGATCTTCTCGGAAATAGTCTTCACGTCGGCACGAATGCGTGCCTGGAAATCGGCTTCGGACTCGTAGCGCTTGGTCACGGGGTCATAGCGCCGGGTCGCAGCGGCCGGCTGCAAGTTGCCCTGCGGGTTGGCGAGGATGCCTTTGTGGCTGGCGTCGGTATGGGCGGCGATCTCTACCAGCCCCGACCTGGAAATTTCGCGGACCTGCTCCCAGGTCAGAAAGTCCGAACGCTTGCGCGGCGTGCCGGCAAAGTCCACTGGCTGATTCAGCGGTGTGTCGATCCAGGTGCCGACCGGCGCCAGCAAAGCGTGCCAGTTGTAGGCGCGCAACACCGGCAAGACGCGGGTATAGAAGCTGGCATAACCGTCGTCGAAGCTGAGCAGCACCGCTTTCGCCGGCAGCTGCGGGCCACCCTTGCGTGCGGCCATGATCTGGTCGACGGTTACCGGTTTGTAGCCGTTTTCACGCAGCCAGGCGAGTTGCTCGATCATGCGTTCGGTGCGCACTGCCACCACGGCCTGATCGGGATCACGGTCTTCAACGTCGTGATAGGCGATGCCGAGCACATGGTTTTTTGGCCACGGTTGTTCACTGGCCGCGACCGGGCGCTCGGAGGGCGGCGCGAAGGCCGGGGCCTGCTGGGCGCAGGCGCTGATCAGCAGCGCTCCCAGCAAAAGGATGAAACGCGAGATAAAAGGCATCTTCAAACTCTTCTAGAAGCGGAAAGTGAGGTCGACGAGCAGACGCAGATCAGTTTCCCGATCACCGTCGTAAGGCCGGTTGATCACACTGAACATGCCGCCCACATCGAACACGTCGTTCCAGGCGTACCGTTGGCCGTAACCGAGCAACGCCATGCCGCCGGTGCCGTGGTCGCGCTGGCTGTAGGTGCCGGCGCCGGCCTGGAATTGCTGGCTCCAGGAAGTTTCGTAACGGTGGTAGAGGACGTGGTTGACGTTGACCAGCGGCATCACGCTGAAGTCCGACTTGGGGTTGAAGTACGGCACGTCATCGGATTTCGAGTTGTGGCTGGTGCCGACTTCCAGACCAGCATCGACCTGGATGTTCGGCGCGCTGTAGATACCTTCACGTCCGGTCACCAACGCTTCGACACGGTTGTTGCCATCGCTGAAGTGCGAGGGGCTGACCGAGACGCGCCACTCGCGGCTTTCGTTGGCGCGCCAGCGCAGGAATGCGCTGCCGCCATTGGCCTTGATATCGCTGTTGAGTGCGCGCAGCGGTGTTTCCGCCGAGAGGTATTCGAGGCTGCCGCCGTACTGCCAGTGATCGTTGATGTCGCGGGCGATCGCCAGGCGCGCGCCCTGTTTGTCACCGAAGCCGTAATCGTGATTCGACACTTCGGCTTCGAGGGTCATGTCACGGGTACGCCGTTCCAGGCCGACCCGTTGGAAGCGATGGTGGCCAGTCCCTTCGGCGAAATCACCGGTGGCATAACCGGCGCCGGCGAACACACGCCAGTCTTCGTTGATCGGCGGGCTGTACAACGTGCTCTGGATGCCGAAATCACGGCTGCCGCTGACCGCACCGGCATCGCCACTGCCGCCACCATTGGCCTTGCCGCCGTAGGCTTCGACGCGCAGTTCGGCCATGTCATGCACTTCGCGCTCGCGGGCCAGTCGCTGCACCTGGCGGTTGTCCGGATAGCGCGCGACCACGTCATCGACCAGCGCATCGTTCTGCCGCCACTCCTGCAACTCCATCGCGGTGCGCGCCTGAGCGACCTCCAGGCCCGCGTCGCGCGGTGCCGCGCTCTCGGCTTCCTTGAGCTGGCTTTCCGCGCGGCGCGGCATCTGGCGGGCGAGGTAGAGATCGGCCTGGGCCAGACGCAAGCCGAGATTGCCTGGCGCTTGCTCGATGAGAGTCTGCAAACGCTCTTCGCCGTGGGGCAGGTCGGAACTGTAAGTGCCGGCCTGCGCCGCGAGTTGCTGGGCGTCCATCCACTCATCGTTGGGATTGCCGATCGGCAGACCCTTGAGTTCGACGCGCGGACGCTGGGCTTTCGCCGCGTCTTCGGCGACCTTGCGCGCCTCGTCGGCGCGATCGCTTTCCAGCAGCGAGTAGTACAGCGCAGTGGTGTCTTCGAGACGATCACCGACATCGGCGTCAGGCGCTGAAAGCACCTGGCGATACAGATCGGTGGCGATCTCCGGCTCACGCTGATCGAGATAAGACGCCGCCACCCAACGCAGGGCGTAGGTCGGAATCTGCACGCCCTCGGCCTGCAGCTTTTGATATTCGCTGATGACGTCGGCGGTGCGCGCCCGGGCCTTGAGCGCCCCCATGCGGTCGATGCGCCAGCGCGTCACGTCGTCGTGGGCAGTGGCGTCAGGCGTCCAGGTCGCGAGCAGTTTGTCGTAATCGGCCAGCGCGCGGTCAGCGATGACGTAGCGTTCCTGTTCGCTGCGGGTGGCGAGTTCGGCGAGGCGCACACGTTCGGCGGCGAGATCGCCTTCGAGACGGCGCAAGGTCACCGGATCAATCAGACCGGGACGCTGACTGGCCAGGCGCAGCGCCGGTTCAGGCAGACGGGCCTTTTGCAGCGCGACCACGTACTCGCGGGCGACTTCCGGTTTGTTGCCGGCGCGGATAAACGCCTGATCGTATTCGAAGAGTGCGTCGTACTGCTTGCCGGCGCGGCCGAGGGCATAGCCCAAGGCCAGGCGGCGTGACGGATCATCGGGTTTGGCGGCGACCAGCGCCTGGGCACGGGTGACGGCCTGATCGGGCTTGCCGGAATCGGCCTGGGTCAGCGCCAGACCCAGTTGCAGGTCGGCGTTATCCGGTTCCAGCGCCAGCGCCTGGTTATAGACCTGGGCGGCCTGGTCCCAGCGCTTGAGGTTGCGATAGGCACGCGCAGCGGCGGTCAGCGCCTGAACCGGCAGGACGCGGTCGCGGCCCTGGGTTTCATAGACCTTGACCACTTCGGCATCGAGCCCGGCCCAACTGGCGATTTGCAGGTGATCACTGATCTGGCCATCGCTGGCCTGGCCCGGCGGCACCTGACGCAACACCGTCAACGCGGGCGTGTAGTGCCCGGCGCGAGCATCGCGGACCATTTCATCATAGGGTGTGTCGGCCAACGCCAGCAGCGGCCAGAGCAACTGGCTGCAGAGGGCGAATCGGAACAAAGGGCGCAAACCACGATGTACTACAGGACCATCAATACGCGGCATTCGTCAGCATCCTTACATGGCCAGCCGGGTCGCAATGCCCTCCTTGCCCATTCGTAACGGTGGCCGAGAAGACAGCCTTCGGCCAAGCTTGGTGAGGCAGTCTGCACGCAAGCGAGAGCGAATTTTCACATCGCAATAATTGTTCAGAATCGGCCCTTCTGTACAAAACCCGTACAGCAAAACGCCCGGCGCCTGTTCACACAGGGGCCGGGCGTCCGGGTGGCGCGCGGTGGATTTATTGCACTTGGGTGACGCCGGCGAACTTGCTCATCAGGAAGCCGATGAACTGTTCGACGGTCATTTTCTGGCCGTTGAATTCGACCTGATTGGCCGCGTAATGCAGCTTGGTCACCACGTTGGTGCCGTCGACGACGGCCAATTGCGAGCCGACCGCCATGCCGGCGAACATGTCCGCCGCTTCCCTGGACTGATCGACGATGGCTTTGGCGTCAGTCTGGCCATCGAGTTGCGCCTGCACGCTGAGCAGATCGACCAGCATCGGCTTGGACACTTGAATGTTCAGGTCGAGCAGCGCAATCAGCTGCTTGCCCAGTTGATCCGGTGGCAGGTCCATCGATTGCGGTTTGGTCAGGTCGATCACCAGATTGGCGCGGCTTTCACCGTTGGCGGTGTTGAACGAAAGGTTCTCCAGCGCCAGTTGCGGGCCGGCGGCCAGCAGCTTCTGCAGGTCGGCTTTGACCTGGGCGTTTTCCGCTTCGGTCAGGTTCAGCTCCGGTGCCGGCAGGCCCTGTGCGGCGGCTTCGGCGGCGGCTTTTTCGTACGGCTGCAATTTGGTCTGGTAGATCTGCATCAGCGACATGGTCGAAGGAATGTCGAGGTTCTTCAGGCTCATGGCCATGGCTGCCGAACCGACTTTCTTGTCGTTGAGCGTCACTTCGCCGATTTTGTAATCGGCACGGCCCGAGGCGTTGCTGCCGCTTTCTTCGGTGCGGTTCTTCATTTCGAAGTTCTTCACCCCCAGCACCATCGGTTTGGCGCCGAAGGTGGTTTTGCTGCTGGTCACTTCCAGGGTGTTTTCCCCGGTGTAGTAACCGTAGGTGCTCTTGGCGAGGTTGCTGGCCAGGGTCAGGCCGTTGAGCTCGATCTGCACCGGCGCCTGGTCTTCAGACACGGTGACCAGTTTCAGATTGTCCATGTAGCCGTCGGCCTTGACCTTCTGCGCCTGGGCGCTGGCGGCGATGTCCATACTCAGACCGGAAAACTTCAGGCTCGACTGCTCATCCAGGGCGGTTTCGAACGGCACCAGGTTGAGGGTGCTGGTGGTCGATTCGTCGTAGCCGATGTTGGTCACGCCCTTGAGCGGCGCGGCGCCGTTGGTGGCGGCGAACCATTTTTCTGTGGACGGGCTCTTTTCCAGTTCATAGTTGCTGGTGGCCATGACCGGCAGCCACTTCAGCGAAACCAGACGGGAGAACGGCAACGGGCCGTGTTCGATATGGTCGACGAACAGCAGCTCGACCGGCGCATCACCGAACATCTCGCCTTCGCCCTTGAGGCGATAGTGCGCGGTGCTGGTGAAGGTGTGGCGTTCCAGCGACACCAGCTCCAGCGACGCCGTGCCGTTGGAGCCGGCCATCGCGGTCTGCAGCTCTTTGTTGGCGTTGGTCACGGCGTTGTTCAGTACGCCTTCGATCTTGGTCCCGGTGTACCAGGCCCCGCCTGCGCTGATCGCGCCGATGGCAACAACGATTCCGAGGAGCACGCCTGCTGATTTATTCATGAATGACCTGATCGATTTCCGTGGCTGTGAATGAAGTCGTCTTCCTTGAACCCGGGATCGGGTCGCGGCTCGACTGTGCGCAATAAGCGGTGGAGATTAGCACCGGGCGCGGGGGACGGCCCACTGTTTAGAGGTTAAAGAGTGTCTGTGGGGGGAATGGACCGCTGACAGGGTTGAAGAGTTTCAGTGTCTGGAAGGACGCTATCGCGAGCAGGCTCACTCCTACAGGGGGAACGCATTCCAAATGTAGGAGTGAGCCTGCTCGCGATAGCGCCGGAGGATTCACAACAAATCAGGAATATTGGACTTCAATTTCATCCAGCTGATGATCGAAGCTCTTCAGCCGCGCGGTCCAGGTGTACACCAGCACTTCGAAGTCTCGATCGATCACCGCCCCGCCTGGCGCCTCCATCCGTACATCGCAGAAATCCAGCTGATAGCGTTCGCGGGCCATGGCCGTGGCGACATCTGACAGCTCGCGAGCATTGTTCAGCCAGTGCCAGCCTTCATCGGCGATCTGCTTGTCGAGTTCCAGGCATTGCTTCTTCAGAGCTTCGAGGCTTTTTTCCAGCGGCGTGCCGGTGAGTTCGCCCATGACTTCTGCAAAGGTACGCCCGGGCTGCCAGTAACTGCCCCAGAAGTAGCGGTCGAACACGGTTTCGACCCGGCGCAGGGCGACTTTGGTGTCCCAGATCAGCACGAGCATCTTGCCGCGCTCGAGCTGGCGCTTCTTGACCCGCTGCAGCTGAATCGAGGTCCAGGCGACGACGACGATCGCCATCACCGCGATCAGCGCAACGGCGCTGTCGAGAAAAACCATTGCCGTGTCAATCTGGTGGGCCAGCATGATCCCGTAGAAATATGTGGCCGAGAGCAGCACCAGTGCGACCAGAGCGCACCAGAAGCCGAGAGCGTAAGGGTTTTTCATTATTGGTTTCCCCTGGGCCAGCACGAGCAATGTGCATTGCAGGAGCGCTTGGCATGGGGCGCCCCTCCAACACTTCAAAGCATAGCAACGGCCTCAGGGTTTGCTGGCGCCCGAGGTGTTCGTTCGTCCGCTTTCCCAGCCACCGCCCAAGGCGAGGAACAAATCGATCTGGCTCATCGCGACCTGGGTGTTCGCGGCGGCCAGTTGCGCGGTGACATCGGTGTAGGTGCGGGTCGCTTGCAGGTCAGCGAGGAACGACTCGCGGCCGGCCTGGAAGAAGCGGTGCGTCTGCTCGGCGGCGAGCTTCGCCGACTGCTCGGCTTCGGCCAGTGCATCGCGGCGTTGCAGCAACGCGCTGTACTGGGCCAGACCGGTCTGGGTCTCGCGGATGGCGTTGAGCACCACACCGTCGAAATGCGCCAGCGCGCCCTGAGTGTTGGCCTCGGCCTCACGAATCCGCGCACGGGCGCCGTTGGTCGGCACCTTCCAGCTCAGCGACGGGCCGAAACCCCAGCGGTTGGTCGAAGGGTCACCCAGATCGTCGATGAGACCGACGGTGCCAATCGTCGCGCCGATGCTGATGTCCGGGTACAGCTCACCGGTGGCGATACCGATGCCCGCCGTTGCCGCCGCGAGACGGCGTTCAGCCTGACGAATATCAGGGCGACGCTTGAGCAGCGCAGCACCGTCCCCCACCGGCAGCCGTTGAGCGATCTTCGGCAACTCGGCGCAACTGGCCGTGCCCGCCGGCAATTGCTCGACCGGTTTGGCCAGCAGCATCGACAAACGGAACAGCCCGGCCTGACGCGCCGCTTCATAACGCGGCAAGTCGGCGCGCAGGGATTTGAATTGGGTTTGCGAGCGGGTGACCTGGGTTTCGTCGCCACGCCCGGCGTCACGCAGACGCTGGATCAGTGAAGTGCTCTGCGATTGCAGATCGAGAGAATGCTCGGCGATTTCCCGCTCTTCATTGGCGGCGCAGACCTGGGTGTAAGCGCGAACCACGTCCGCCACCAGCGTGATGCGTGCGGTATCGGCAGCGGCCTGGGTCGCATCGGCATTGGCTTTGGCCGCTTCGATGCCGCGCTGCAGGGTGCCCCACAAGTCGAACTGATACGAAGCGCTGATGCCGATGTCGCCGACGTTATCCACCGGCACTTTCTCCGGCAGCAGGAACGCCTGACCGGATTCCTGCAGACGCTGGGCGCCCATTTTCACGCCGCCACTCCAACCGCCAGCGGCCTCGGCCTCATCCACCTGAGCGCGCGCCCGCGACAGGTTCGCCGCCGCTACACGCAGATCGGTGTTGGACGCCATGGCCTGCTGCACCAGTTGATCGAGGCGCGGGTCTTTATACAGTCGCCACCAGTCGGCCGGCACCGGCGCCGAAACCACCGGTTTGCCAGCGATTGCCAGCTCGCCCTGAATATCCTTGCGCTGCGCTGCCGCGTCGGCAGGCACCTGATAATCCGGACCGACCATCTGGCAGGCCGAGAGCATCACGCCCAACCCGGCGATCAACCAGGCCTTGCTCATGGCTGCGGCTCCCGGGGTTGATCGTCGATGATCGACACAGTGGCGGTACGCCCGGCAATCATGCGGAAGTCGGCCGGTACGTCATCGAAGGCGATGCGCACCGGAATCCGCTGCGCCAGGCGCACCCAACTGAACGCCGGGTTGACGTTCGGCAGCAGGTTGCTGCCACTGGTGCGATCACGGTCTTCAATGCCGGCGACGATGCTTTCGACATGCCCGCGCAACCGTGCGCGGTCGCCGATCACGCGGATATCCACCGACTGCCCGACGTGAATGCCGTCGAGTTTGGTTTCTTCAAAATAGCCGTCGATGTGGAAGGAATTGCTGTCGACCACCGACAATACCGGGCGCCCGGCGGTGACGAACTCCTGCGGACGCGGCGCGCGGTCGTTGACGTAACCGTCGACCGGGCTGCGGATCACCGAGCGATCGAGGTTGAGCTGCGCACTGTCGACCGCCACCAACGCTTCGGCCAGCGCCGATTGCGCACGGGCCACCCGCGACTGGCTCTCTTCCAGTTGCTCGGCCGGCACCAGGTTGCCGAGGCCACGGTTACGCTTGGCTTCACGCTGCGCCTGGGCGAGGGTTTCCTGGCGATCAGCGACGGCGGCCCTGGCCTGGCGCAGGGCCAGTTTGAAGCGGTCCTGATCGATACTGAACAGCACCTGGCCACGCTTGATCAACTGGTTGTCCTTCACTTCGACTTGCTGGATCAACCCGGACACGTCCGGGGCGATCTGGATGATGTCGGCACGAATGTGGCCGTCGCGGGTCCACGGCGCGAACATGTAATACATCACCATGCGCCAGACGAGGACAACGGCAAAAGTCACGATCAGCAGGGTCAGGACCACGCGACCTATAGTCAGAAACGGTTTTTTCATGTCATCAGGTATCGACTGAGTGAGTCCACGCCGTACAGCAGCACGGCGTAGAGCGCCACGTTGAACAATGCCCGGTGCCAGACCAGACGGTAAAAGTGCAGGCGCTGCAGCACGCCATGCACCAACAGAAACAACACATAGGTAATGCCCATCAGCACCAGCAGGGTCGGCAGGAAAATGCCGCTGATATCCAGATCACCGATCATAGGGGCGCTCCATCGGGCAGCGGTTCTTCGGGCTCGGCGCTGGAGACGAATTCGACGCCGGGCAGCAAGGCCAGACGCAAACCACTCAAGGCGTGCAACAGGTGCAGACGGGTTTCATCGTCGCCCTCGCCGTTCAGCGCACGGCGGGTGCGATCAAGGGTCATCAGCAGACCGCTCTGCGCCGGCAGGCGTTCGTCGGCTTTGAGGCAGGCGCGGAAATACTCGCCGACCTCGCTCACCACCTGTCGCAACAGGGCGTTTGGCACGCCAGTGACGCGCGGGGTGTAGGCGAGCAAATCGAGCATATTCAAACCGACGCGCACTTCGCGCATGGCAATGCCGGTGTCCTGGCCGGTCAGGGCCAGACGCGGCAGGTGCTGCATCAGCCGATCAAGCAACTGCACGCCCAGTTGCCGATGCTCGGCGAGGCTGGCCGGTTCGGTCATGCTGACGATGTCTTTCCAACTGAATCGAGTCAGGCGCTTGGCCGCCAGCTCGGCACCGAACGGTCGCGCCACCAGCGTCCAGATAAAAGCGAACAACAGCCCCAGTGGCCCGGCGAGGTTGGAGTTGGCGAAGGCAAAAAAGTCCGCGTCGTAGGCACCCTGAATGCTGATGAACGACGAGGTATTGACCAGCGTCAGCAGCATGCCGAGGTAGAAACGCGGCTGCACCGTCAGGGTGCCGATGCAAATGAACGGCACGGCAAACGCCAGCACCAGCATGGGGAAATCGTGCAGGTTGGGCAGAATCAGAAACAGGTAAAGACTGGCGAACAGCACCGACATCCCGGTCCAGAAAAAGAATCGGTAAATCTGCGGGGCCGGGTCGTCCATCGAGGCGAAGAAGCTGCACGCCACCGCCGCCAGAATCACCGCACTGCCGCCATCCGGCCAGCCGAGCAGAATCCACAACACCGAAGCGACGATGATCGCCAGAATGGTCGAGGCCACCGAGTACAGCATCAGCCCGCGATCGATGAACGGCGTCAACCGGCCGAGGCGCCAGTGCCGGTACACGGCGCGCCAGCTGTCCTGGCGCTCGCACAGGATCGCATCCTGCAGGCTGCGGCAGTCCTGCCACAGATCGATGAATTCACCGAGGCGGTAGATCGCATTGGAGAACAGCAACTGTTTGCGCTCCTCCAGCGCTTCGGCACTCGGTTGCAACGCGTCGAGCTGATCGCGCAGTGCTTGCCAGCGCGCGAGATCGGCATCCGCATGGCTCAGCCATTCACGGGTGGCTGCGAGCAACGGCTGGAATTTTTCCACCAGCTCAGGGGTGCGCCGTTCCAGGGCGTATAGCGAATCCTCAAGCGCATCGATCACCGGCAGCAGGTGAATCATCCGTCCGCGCAGCTCCTTGGTGTTGCGCACGGTCTGTGGCCGCGCGCCTTCGTGGGGCAACTGGCCGATCATCAATTCAAGGCTGTTGAAATTGGCGACCATGGCCATGCGCAGCGCGGTGACTTCTTCCGGCTGCACATCGCGACTGAGAAACTTCAGGCTGTAGCTCGTCGCATCGGCGAACCACTTGCTTACCGCATCGTTGAACACCGGCGCCAGCCGGCGCGGCCAGAACATCGCACCGACCACCGCAGCAACGGCGATGCCAAGGAAAATCTCTTCGGTACGCGCCTCGGCCACATCCCACACCGCCAGCGGATTATCCACCACCGGCAGGGCAATCAACGGCAAGGTGTAGCCGGCCAGCATCAGTGCATAGCTGTTGGCCGTGCGCAAATGCAGGGACATGAACAGCAGAATGCCGGTCCACAAGGCAATGACCACCACCAGCACGTAGGGGCTTTGCACGAACATCGGCACGAACAGCACTGCCGCCGCCGCGCCGAGAAAAGTACCCGCTGCCCGGTATAGAGCCTTGGAACTGGTCGGGCCGAGAAACGGGCTGGAGACGATGTACACCGTGGCCATCGCCCAATACGGACGCGGCATTTGCATGAGCAAGGCGATGTACAGCGCAATCATCGACGCGGCAAAAGTACGCACCCCGTAAAACCAGTCACGGGCCGGCGGCATGCCAGTGAAAAAACCGTTCAAGAATTGACCACCACAGGCGAACTCGCCGCCTCAAAAGCCCTGAGTACCCGAAGCGTAGCTTCCAGATCGCTGCGCTCGATGCCTTCCAGCACTTCGTGGCGCAAGCGCACCAGCTCGGCCTCCACCGCCTGCACCAGCTCGCGACCGGTGTCGGTCAGGCTCAGGCACTTGGCGCGACGATCCTGGGCATCTTCGGTGCGGCAGACGTAACCGGCATGGCACAGCTGATCGAGCAAGCGCACCAGCGACGGGCTCTCCATCCCCGCCGCTTGGGCGACTTGCACCTGGCGCACGCCCTCGCCCAAACGCCCGATCATCAACAAGGGCACGGCGCAGGCTTCGGAAATTCCGTAATTGACCAGCGTGGTCTGGCAGATCTTCCGCCAATGCCGGGCGGCCACCACCATGGCGCTGCTGATGTTCATCTGGAGACTGTCGAGGGAATCGGACACGGGATAACTGACACTGTTAGTTTGCTAACTATCAATATCGCATTGGTGGGGAATTTCAGTCAAGTTTTGAAACAAATCTCTCCACGCTTGGCCGAGGCGTCCACAAGTTGGATTCGCAATTTTTCGTAGAAAAAATCTAATGCGAGTGACAGAACGAAATTTTTTTTACAGTAAGGAGGTTTTTTTTACATCTGAGCCTTTTCGCGCAATTTTTTTTACATGCCGCGCCTCATGCCAGACGATACATCAAACTGACCCCACACTTTGATGGCCCAGCCCGGTCACTCAAGCATCTCATCGACAAACATCGGCCACTTGAATAAAGCGGGGGCTCGTTCAACGGTTCTTGGCAGCATCGTAAACGCTGCTGCGTTCGCGCTTGCCAACCGCTAGCACGGAAACCACGACTCGTTCGTCGATGACTTGGTAAACCAATCGATATCCCGAGGCTTTGAGTTTGATTTTGTAGCAGTCGGGCATGCTGTGGAGGGCGTCAGCCGGGATTCTGGGAAGCTTCAGCCTCTCACCCAGCTTCTTTTTGAACTGCTCCCGCAACGTATGACCCAGCTTGTTCCACTCTTTGTGCGCAGACGGCAGAAACTCAAGCTTATAAGTCATCCAGGCTTACCGAAATGGGCGTTTCGTGGAGGCGCGAACGAACGATGTCAGCCAGCTCAAGATCATCAAGCCGCTCCATCATCGCTTCGTAAACCTCGGCCGGCACCATATAACCCATGACGCGATTGTGGTTGAGGACAGCGACGGCCCCCCCATGTGCACCGTTCAACACGGCAGTAGGATTTTTCTTTAGTTCAGAGACACTGACAGCCATATCGGCAAGAACACTTTGCATAATAAGGACCTCAAATTAGGACGTGATTTTGGTCTATTTATGCTTTCTTCCGCAATATCAAATTCAACTGATCCACCACCTCCGCCCAATCCGCATCATCCAGAATCTCCTCGCGCAGAAACTGCGCCTGACTTTCCGTCCAGAAAAACGCGTCGGCCAGATGCAAATCCGGCTTGAGCGGGGAATGGCTGGCGATGAACTGATCGATGCTGATCGCGTCGTGAGGGAGGCCGAGTTGTTTGAACAGGGCCGGTAGGCTGTGCTGCGGATTTTCCATGATGCAACTCCTCTGCAATTCAGGTCCGGCGTCACGCCGTTTGCTGCAGTGGAGTTGATCATAGCTGTCGCTGTGGGTTCAGGGCCTGGCGACGTCCGGCGAGCCTGCGGCCAGTTGCGCTGCCGGATAGACCGACTGCCATCCGCCGCCCAGCGCCTTGTACAAGCCGACCATCGCCAGGGAAACGCCGGTTGAGCTTTCCACCCATTGTTCCTGCGTGGCGAGCAAGGCGCTCTGCACGGTGAGGACGTTGACGAAATCGACCACACCCTCGACGTACTGCTGCTGCGCGGTGCGCAGGGCGATCTGGTTCTGGCGCACGGCTTCGGCGAGGCTGTCGCGACGGCGCTGGCTGGCGTTGTACGCGGTCAGTTGATCGTCGATTTCATGCCAGGCCCGCAGCACAATCTGCTGGTAGGCGATGGCCGCTTCCTGTTGTTGGGCTTCGCGCAGCTGCAGCATGCCGCGCAGACGTCCGCCGTCGAACAGCGGCAAGCTGAATTGCGGGCCGATACCAAAGGCGCGCGAGCCCCATGAACCGAAATCGCTGAGTTGCAGGGCCTGCGATCCGAGGTTGCCGGACAGGGTGATGCGCGGATAGAAATCGCCCTGGGCCACGCCGATATTGGCGGTGGCGGCGTGCAGACGCGCTTCGGCCTGGCGGATATCCGGGCGGCGTTCGGCCAAATCAGACGGCAGGCCGATGGCGACTTGCAGAGGCGACTGCGGAACCGCCGCGTCTGTGGATAACGTTTGAGCGAGGGCTTGCGGCGGTTCGCCCATCAACAGACTGATCGCGTTGATCAGTTGCGCCTGACGCTGCTCGAGCGCTGGCAGTCGTGCTTCGATGGCGGCGACTTGCGCGGCGGCCTCGGCGACGTCGAGATCGGTCGCCACGCCATCGGCCAAACGCAGCTGCGAAAGTTTCAGGCTGTGCCGGGCGACGTCGAGGTTCTGCTCGGTGACGGCACGGGTGTTCTGCACCCCGCGCAGCTGAATGTAGTTTTGCGCGGTGTCGGCCAGTACGGCCAGCAGCACACCGCGACGATCGTTTTCCGCCACTTCGAGGTTGGCATCCGCGGCCTCAGTTTCACGACGCACGCGGCCCCAGAAATCCAGCTCCCATGAAGCCGAGAAACCGGCGTCCCAGAGGTTGAAGGCCGAATCACCGTTATTCCCCGATGGATCGTTCAGACCCTTGCCGCTGTTGCGTTTGCGTGCGTAGCTGCCGGTGGCGGCGCTGTTCGGATAACGCTCGGCGGTGATCACCTGGCGCGCGGCGCGGCTTTGTTGCAGGCGGCTGCTGGCCAGTTTGAGGTCGAGGTTGCTATTGAGCGCGCGCTGAGTGAGCGCGGATAGCTGCGGGTCCTGAAAAGTTTCCCACCAGCGTTGGTTCAGCGGTTCGTTGACGGCCTGGCTCGGGGCGGACTGGGCGGGTTTGGCCCAGTCGGCGGGTTGAGTGGCTGCGGGTTTCTGGAAGTCCGGGCCGACGGTACAAGCGCCGAGGCTGACTGCAAGCAAGGTACTCAGAGTGTGTTGCTGCCACTGGCGTTTTCGCGAGCAGGCTCGCTCCCACAGGGGGAACGCATTACAAAATGTGGGAGCGAGCCTGCTCGCGAAGGCGACAGCCGATTCAACACCGATCATCGCTGCGTCACCTCACGCTTGGATGCTTTTGAGCTGGCGGTATCAATACTCGCCTCGACCGACATCCCCACCCGCAAGCGCTCGGCCAATGGCTGGCCCGGCTCCAGCATGATCTTCACCGGAATCCGCTGCACCACTTTGGTGAAATTGCCCGTCGCGTTATCCGGTTTCACCGCCGCAAAAGTCACGCCCGTTGCCGGGGCGATGCTCTCAACGCGACCGCTCAGCGCTTCGCCGCCCAGGCTGTCGACCCGTACCTGCACATCCTGCCCCGGCTGCACGTCGGTCAATTGGGTTTCCTGAAAATTGGCAACCACATACGCCTGCTGCAACGGCACCACCGCCAGCAGTTTGCTGCCCGGCGTGACGTAGGCGCCGACACGCACTGCACGTTCGCCGATCATGCCGTCCTGCGGCGCGGTGATGCGCGTGTAAGACAGGTTGAAACTGGCGATTTCCAGCGCCGCCTGCGCGTGTTTCAGAGTGCCTTCGGCGGCGTTGCGCTGGGCAGTGAGGATTTCGACCTGCTTGCGTTCGGCCGCCAGCTTCGCCGTCGCGGTGTCGAGGCGTGCCGAGGCCTGATCGATGCGCGTGCGTGCCTGTTGCGCGTTCTGCACGGTGCCGGCGCCGACCCCGGCGAGGTGGTTGTAGCGGTTCAGTTCCTGCTGCGCGAAAGCCATTTGCGCTTTGGCCGAGACCACTGCAGCCTGCGCCTGAGCAATCAGCGAAGCCTGCCGTTCCAGGGTCGCGTTGGCGTTCTGCAACTGCGCCCGCGCGACCAGGGTTTGCGCATCCGCCGCTTCCGCAGCGGCGCGCAAATCGCGGTCATCGATCAACGCCAGCAACTGCCCGGCCTTGACCTGTTGGTTGTCTTCGACCAGCACCTGTTTGATGAAGCCGGCAACGCGCGGCACCACCAGCGTGTAGTCGGCGGAGACGAACGCGTCGTTGGTGGTTTGCTCGGTGCGGTTTCCGAACAGTCCTGGCATCGCCAGGTACACCAGCACGCCCACCGCCAATGCGGCAGCCACGGCTACCGCGAGTTTTTGCTTGGATTGAGTCATAAAAAAACCTTCAGTTTCAGTGCAGCGATCAGGTCGGCGCGCGCGGTGGATAAATCCGCGTCGGCAGCCAGAAAATCAGCAGGATCAACGCCACGGCGACGCCAGCCATGCACACGTAGAGGTCGGACGAAGTCAGCACCACCGCCTGCTCGTGCAGGCGGTGAGCGAGGCCCGGATCGCTGTGATCGGCCAGCGGCGAATTGCCGAGGCTGTCGACCAACATGGTCGAATGGAAATGCAGGCGCGAGGTGGTCAGCGCTTCGATCACGCCGGTAGCAACCACGGCCGCCAGCCCCTTGACGGTGTTGAACCACGCTGACGCGAAAGGCCCTTCCATCGGCGAGATACTGCCGGTCGACAACATCAGCAGCGGCAACACCGCCATCGGCTGGCCGAAAATCTGCAGCCATTGCAGGACGTAGAAATCGTCGCGGATCCACTGCGACGTCAGGTGCGAACCGCCCAGGCAGGACAGCGCAAGCATGCCAAGACCAATGCCAAGCACCCAACGGCAGTCGACCCAGCGCAAGTTGCACAAAGCCGCCACCAGCGGCAGCGCGATCAACTGCGGCAACGCGGCGATGAGCATGATCGGCGCGGTTTGCGCCGGACGATAACCCTGCACCTGCGCTAGATAACTCGACGGAATCAGCACCACCGCCAGCAGTACGATCAACACACCGGCGAGGGTGATCAGCGCGAACATCAGGTTGCGGATGCCGAGCATCTGCAGCTTGAAAAACGGAATCGGCTGCGACCATTCATTGATCAGAAAAGCCACCAGCAGCAGCGAACCGGCACCGAGCAAGGCGCAGATCAAACTTGATTCGAACCAGTCCAGCCGATTGCCCTGCAACAGGCCTATGACCAACATGCAGATCGCCGGAAAGCCCAGCAGCAAGCCTTTCCAGTTGAATGACTTGAGCCGCTCCAGCCGCAGCGGATCCTGCGGCAAGCCGTAGGCCACGGCAGCCATGGCGATCAGGCACGGCACGATGATCTGCCAGAAGGTCCATTGCCAGCCGACGTATTCGGTCCACAGGCCGGCCAGAGGCGTGCCGAGTCCCGGACCGAACGTCGCAGTCAAGGCGTAGCCGGCCAGTCCGTAGAGTTTGATGTTGGCGGGGAGAAAGCGCAGCGCGACGGTCATCAACATCGGCGGCAGCGCGCCGCCGGCCAGGCCCTGAAGGATGCGCATCAACAACAGACTTTCGTAATTCGGGGCGAACGGGCACAGCACGCCAAGCAGGGTAAACAGGCCGATGGCGCAGAGGGTGAAACGGCGCAGCGAGAAGGTCACCGAGCACCACGGCGCAAAGGCCATGGCCGCGACCGACGTGGCGGTGTAACTGGCGACGAGCCAGGTGCCTTCGTCGTAACCGATGTGCAGCGCACCGCGAATATCAGCGAGTGCGACTTTGGTGACCATCTCGTTGAGGCCCGAGACCAGCACGGCCAACAGCACGCCGACCAGACCAATGATGATCCGCGCCCCGAACACCGGTGGCGCAGCCGCCGTCGCCGGGCTGGTCGCGGCAAGCGGCGCCGTGACCGTCAGGGATGTCATGAATGAAAACTCCGGGGGTGAAAATACCGGAGCATTTTAGTGGGGCTTGATGCTGACGAAAATTGACTTATTGGCAGGTTATAAGTGCATCAGACACAACGATTATCCCCTGTAGGAGTGAGCCTGCTCGCGATGGCGGCGCACCAGTCGCCATGTTTGGAGACTGACACAACGCTATCGCGAGCAGGCTCACTCCTACAGGGGATTTGTGCGCAATTCGGGATTATGGCTGTGCGGCCAGCCACGTTTCATCGCAGCAGGTCTTGAGGGTTTCGCGCAGCCAGCGGTGGGCCGGGTCCTTGTCGAAGCGCGGGTGCCAGGCCTGGGTCAGCATCAGCATCGGCAGCGGAATCGGCAGGTCGAACGAGCGTAGTTTCAGCCCCAGCCGCCGTACGCTGAGCAGGGCCTCTTTGGGCACCGGCAGGATCAGGTCGGAGTCAGGCAAGGCAAACATCGCCGCATGAAAACTCGGCGCGATGACCGCCACCCGGCGCTCCAGCCCCAGTGCGTTCAGCGCCGTATCGATCGGGCCGCGAGCAATGCCCCGGCGCGACATGCTGATGTGGGAAAACCCGGCGTAGCGTTCGGCAGTGATTTCGCCATCGAGCAACGGATGGTTCTCGCGCACCAGGCCGACGAAGTGGGTGGTGAACAGGTTCTGCACTTTCACTTCCGGCGTGAGCGGACGGGTATTGCTGACGCTCAGATCGATGCGCCCTTCGCGCAGCGCCTCATCGTCGCCGTCACCTTCCGGGACGAAGCGCAATTCGCAATGCGGGGCGAGCTGGTCGAGGGTGTCGAACAGCTTGCCGCCGTAGACGCCGACGAAGAAATCATTGGCACGGATGCTGAAACGCCGGCGCAAGGTGCCCAGCTCGACGCTGTCGGCGGAGCGGAACAGCAGCGCCGCCTGCTCGACCACGTCGCGTACCTGTTCGCGCAGCTCAAGAGCTTTGGGTGTCGGCACCAGACCGCGCCCGGCGCGGACCAGAATCGGATCGCCGATGGCTTCGCGGATCCGCGTCAGCGTGCGGCTCATGGCCGCCGGGCTGAGGTTCATCCGCCGCGCCGCGCCGACCACACTGCCCTCGTCGAGCAAGGCATCGAGGGCGACCAGAAGGTTCATGTCCGGGAGTTGCATGCTGAGCACTCTTGGCTGATCTGGATTGATCTGTGCGCAATGCTAGCAAACATACTCAAGAGTGGCGGTGCCTTTGAAAAAGCTATCGCGAGCAGGCTCACTCCTACAGGGGAACGCATTTCAAATGTAGGAGTGAGCCTGCTCGCGATTGGGCCAGCCGGCATACCATTGTTAACGTTGCATACCCCAACGCTTGACGGTCACACGCTCGAGGGTATCGAACACCAGGTTTTCCACCAGCAAGCCAATCAGGATCACCACCGCCAATCCGGCAAACACCTTGTCGGTGTACAGCTCATTGCGATTCTGAAAGATGTACCAGCCCAGCCCGCCCTTGCCACTGGTCGCGCCAAACACCAATTCGGCGGCGATCAAGGTGCGCCAGGCGAACGCCCAGCCAATTTTCAGACCCGCGAGAATCGACGGCAGCGCCGCCGGGATCAGGATGAACAAGACCAGGCGCAAGCCCTTCAAACCATAATTGCGTCCGGCCATGCGCAGCGTCTCGGAGACGCCGAGAAATCCGGCATAAGTGTTCAGCGCCAGTGCCCACAACACCGAATGCACCAACACGAAGATCAGGCTGTTCTGCCCCAACCCGAACCACAACAATGCCAGCGGCAGCAGGGCAATCGCCGGCAACGGGTTGAACATCGAGGTCATCGTACTGAGCAGATCACGCCCCAACTGGGTCGAGACCGCCAATGTCGTCAGGGCGAACGCGAGAACGATGCCGATCAGGTAGCCCTTGATCAGCACCACCAAAGATATCCACACCTTGGCCAGCAGCTCGCCACTGAGCACACCGTCAAACAAGGCCTGTGCGGTTTGCAGAAAGCTCGGCAGCATCAGGTCGTTGTTCTGAATCCGCGCGACAACTTCCCAGATAATCGCCAGCACGATCAGGATCAGGCTTTTGCGCAGCCAGCCCTGTTGCCACAGGCGCGTGCCAAGCGGCAATTCGCGCTCGACCGGCACTGCGGTCAGCGGCTCGAGCACGGTTTCGAATTCTTCACGCACGGATGATGAATGGCTCATCGGGTAGTCCTCCTGGCCGCTCAATAGGCGATGCGAATGTCGTTGAAGTCATGCTCACGTTCGGTCTCCGGCGCCTGGCCTTCATCGAACAGCAGACGATGAATGCGCCGCGCCGATTCCTGAAACGCCACGCCACCGAGGCTGTGCAGATCGTATTGATGGCTGTGCACTTCGGCGCGCACCCGCCCCGGATGCGGCGACAGCAACAGGATGCGATTGCCCACCACCAACGCCTCTTCGATCGAGTGGGTGACGAACAACAGGGTGAAGCGCACCTCTTCCCAGAGCAGCAGCAATTCCTCCTGCATCTTGCGGCGGGTCAGCGCATCGAGTGCAGCGAAGGGTTCATCCATCAAAAGGATTTTCGGCTGCATGGCCAACGCTCGGGCGATCGCCACCCGCGCTTTCATGCCGCCGGACAAGGTGTGCGGATAGGCGTCGGCGAATGCCGCCAGGCCGACCTTTTCCAGATAGTGCAGCGCGCGTTCTTCCGCGTCCTTCTTGTTCAAGGTGCGCGAGGCCAGCAACGGAAACATTACGTTCTGCTTCACGGTTTTCCACGGCGGCAACTGGTCGAATTCCTGGAACACCACAATGCGGTCCGGCCCCGGTGCGTCGACGCGTTGACCTTGCAGGCGGATCTCGCCTTCGCAGGGCTGGATGAACCCGGCGACCGCTTTGAGCAGGGTGGATTTGCCACAGCCGGACGGGCCGAGCAGGACGAAACGATCCGCCGGATCGACGGCGAAACTGACCTGGTGAGTGGCGCGCACCACGCGTTGCGGCGTGCGGTATTCGAGGCTGACGTGATCGACGGCCAACAACGCTTCGCTGTGGGCGATCGGGTTGCTGGCCGCGTGGCCTGGCAAAGGGGCGTTCATGGTCGATCTCCGGCAAATCAGAAAGGCGCGTCGCCCTGAATGGTCGTGCGATACAGCTTGCGGCGCAGATGCGCGGGGCAGCCGGCGGCGAGGTGGATCAGCGAACGGTTGTCCCAGAACACCAGATCGTGGGGTTCCCACTGATGGCGGTAGATGTTTTGCGGCAGCACGCTGTGGGCGAAGAGTTCGGCGAGCAGCTGGCGACTTTCGTCTTCCGGGAGGCCGACGATGCGCGTGGTGAAGCCTTCGCTGACGAACAGGGCCTTGCGACCGTTTTCCGGGTGGGTGCGCACTACCGGGTGCACTACTTCTGCGACCTGGGCCAGTTGTTCCGGGGTCAGGGTCGGGCGCCAGTTGCCTTCGAATTTGGTTTCGCTGTAGCGCGCGGTGTAGGAATGCGCGGCGGAACGCCCTTCGACCGCGTTGCGCAACGCAGCGGGCAGGTTGTCCCAGGCTTTGTGCATGTCGGCAAACAGCGTGTCGCCGCCCTCGGAGGGCAGCTCTTGGGCGTGCAGCATCGAGCCGAGACTTGGCAGCTCTTTATAGGAAAGATCGGAGTGCCAGAACTTGCCGGCGTCACCGAGACCGATGTTCTGGCCGTTCTCGATGATGTTGGAAACGATGAGAATTTCCGGGTAATTGGCCAGCAGGAACTGCTTGAGCACGTGGATCTGCAACACGCCGAAGCGACGGCTGAAATCGATTTGCTGTTGCGGGGTGATCTGCTGATCGCGAAAGACCACGACGTGGTGATCCAGGTGCGCGCGGTGAATGCGCGCGAAGTCCTGATCATTGACCGCTCGGCTGAGGTCGAGGCCAACGATCTCGGCGCCGACGGCACCGCTGAATGGACGAATTTCGAAAACTTGTGGCGCGGCAGTTGCGGCGCTTTCGGTGGCAGTAGCGGCGGACATCAATCATCTCCCACGCACGGCGCGCTCACGGACGCGCACGTCGATCAGACACTCACGCTGGATTGCGTGTCGGTTCAGGGCGTGCGGCGCGCCGATTGGTCGGCAGGTACGCAGGTGGGTGACTTTATAGCTATAAGAATTGGAAATTAAATACCGTTAATGAATAACGATATGACGAAGGGTAAGGGCGTGGAGTGACGATTTTTGTCACTTCCCGACAGAGATGCGGCGCTTGGGCTAGCGCTATCGCGAGCAGGCTCACTCCTACAGGGATCGCATTCCATCTGAAGAAATGCAATCAACTGTAGGAGTGAGCCTGCTCGCGATGAGGCCAGCGAGGCCACTGGAGATCAACGCTCGTGCAACGCTTCAGCCCGCGCCCGAATGATCGGCTTCAGCAAATAGCTCAACACCGATTTCTTGCCCGTGATGATATCCACCGAAGCAACCATCCCCGGAATGATCAACAGCGGTTTGTCGTCCGTGCCCAGATGACTGCGCTCGGTGCGCACCTTGATCACGTAATAGGTGGTTTTCTTGTCTTCGTCGGTGATGGTGTCGGCGCCAATCTGCTCGAGTTGTGCCTTCAGCCCGCCGTAAATGGTGTAGTCATAGGCGGTGAATTTGACGATCGCTTCCTGCCCCGGATGCAGGAACGCGATGTCCTGCGGACGGATCTTGGCTTCGACCAGCAGGGTGTCATCCAGCGGCACGATTTCGACCATGTCGCTGCCCGGCTGGATCACGCCGCCGATGGTGTTGACCAGCAACTTGTTGACGATACCGCGCACCGGCGAGGTGACCAGCGTACGGCTGACGCGGTCCTCCAGCGCCTTGCCGGTGGCCTGGGCCTTGTTCAGATCGGTGCGCGCTTCGTTGAGCTGAGTCAGCGCTTCGCTGCGGAATTTGCCGCGGGTTTCGTCGATCTTGCGCTGCACTTCCTTGATCGCCGATTCCGCGCGCGGAATGGCCAGCGTGGTCGCATCGAGCTGGCCACGGGTCTCCACTTCGGCACGCTTGAGGCGCAGCACTTCTACCGGCGAGACCGCGCCCTGCGCCACCAGCGGCTCGGACATGTTGATTTCCTGACGCTGCAAGCCGAGCTGCTGACGGTACTGCGCTTGCTTGGAGCTGAACTCCCGCAGCTCCTGCTGACGCTGGATCAGCTGCTCCTGCAGGCCGCCGATTTCATCGTGCAGTTGCTGACGCCGGCTGATGTACAGTGACTCTTCGCTTTTCGCCTGGCCCGGCACCGCTTTGAGCACGTCTTCGGGGAAATTCAGCGGACGATCATCGACTTCCGCGCTCAGGCGCTCGACCCGCAGCAGCATCGACAGGCGATCGGCCTCGGTTTCGCCGACGTTAGAGGCAAACCGCGTGTCGTCGAGACGAATCAGCGGCGCGCCGGCCTCGACGATCTGGCCTTCCTTGACGAACAGTTCGGAGACGATCCCCCCCTCCAGGTTCTGGATTTTCTGGATTTTCGACGAGGGAATTGCCTTGCCGTCGCCCTTGGTCACTTCATCGATCACCGCGAAGTTGGCCCAGAGCATCAGGAATACAAAGAAACCGATAATCGCCCAGATGGTCAGGCGCACGACGCGCGGGGCGTCTTCGATCAGCGCTTTGTTGACCTCAGGCAGCGGTTGGCCCTGCAGCGAGGCAGAACCCTTGAAGTAGCGACGGATCGACTCCTTGACACCGGACTTAAGCAACACTGATCTGCCCCTTCTTCAACGCTTCCATCACGGCGGCTTTCGGGCCGTCGGCGAGAATCTGCCCGCGATCGATCACCAGCAGGCGATCGACCAGCGACAACAGCGATGCCCGGTGCGTGACCAGCACCACGGTCTTGTTTTCGACCACCGCCGCGAGGCGTTGCTTGAGGCGTTCTTCGCCGGTGTTGTCCATCGCACTGGTCGGCTCATCCATGAGCAGAATCGGCGGATTGAGCAACAGCGCACGGGCCAGGGCGACGTTCTGCCGCTGGCCGCCAGAGAGGTTCTGTCCGCGTTCGCCGACTTGCAGCTCATAGCCCTGCGGGTGCAGACGAGCGAATTCGTGGACGCCGGCCAGTTCGGCCGCCTGCAGGACAAGCTCGTCTTCGACGTAACGCGCGCCGGACACCAGGTTGTCGCGCAGGGTGCCGGACAGCAGTTGAATGTCCTGTGGCACGTAACCGATATTGTAGCGCAGTTCGCTGACGTCGATCTGGCGGATGTCCACGCCGTCGACCAGCAACGCACCGTCGTCCGGTTGGTACAGACCGACCAGCAATTTGGCCAGCGAGCTTTTGCCCGAGCCGCTGCGGCCGATGATGCCGATCTTCTCGCCAGGCCGGATCACCAGGTTGATGTTCTTCAGCGCCGGGTTCTGTTGATCCGGGTAGGTGAAGCTGAGCTGACGGCATTCGATCGCACCCTGCAGAACCTTGCGGCTCAGCGGGCGCTCTTCGAAATTGCGCTCCTGCGGCAGCTCCATCATCTGGTCGACGGAGGTCATGGTCACCCGCGCCTGCTGATAGCGCGTGAGCAGACCGGACAGCGACGCCAGTGGGCTCAGCGCGCGGCCACTGAGCATATAGCAGGCAATCAGCCCGCCCATGCTCAGGTTACCGGCGATGATCTGGTACACGCCGAATACGATCATGATCACCCCGGCCAGTTGCTGGATCAGCAAGGTGATGTTCATCGCCAGACCGGAGAGCATTTTCACTCGCAGCTCGAGACGGCTGAGGGTGCCGATGGTCTGCTCCCACTGATACTGGCGCTCGCTTTCGGCGTTGTTGACTTTGACCGCGTCCAGACCGGCGAGGGTTTCGATCAGGCTCGACTGGCGCTCGGCGCCCAGCGCCATGGTGCGCTCCATGGTCGCGATCAGCGGCTTCTGCAAGGCGTAGCCGATCAGCAGCGCAATCGGGAATGCCAGCACCGGAATCCATACCAGATGCCCGCCGAGAATGGCGATGACGATGAAAATCAGGATGGTGAACGGCAGATCGATCAGGCTGGTCAGGGTCAGCGAGGCGAGGAAGTCGCGCAGGCTCTGAAATTCATGAATGTTCTGGGCAAAGCTGCCGACCCGCGCCGGGCGGTATTTCATCGCCATGCCGACGATGCGCTCGAACAGCGTGGCGGAGATGATCAGGTCGGTTTTCTTCCCGGCCAGATCCAGGCACAGACTGCGCAGGCTCTTGAGGATCAGATCGAAGATGTAAGCGCCGGTGATGCCCAGCGCCAGCACCCACAGGGTCGCTTCGGCCTGGTTCGGCACCACGCGGTCGTAGACGTTCATCACGAACAGCGGCGCGGCCATGGCGATGATGTTGATCAGGAAACTCGCGGCGATCGCATCGGCGTAGAGCCAGCGCGAACGCTTGAGGGTGTCGCGAAACCACGAGCGTGCCCGCGGGATCAGCGTGCCGTGGTTGACGTCGAATTTGTGCTGCGGCTGGGCGAAGAACACTTTGCCGGTGTAATCGTCGGTCAGCAGTTCGCGGCTGACCACCGATTCGCCGCCATCGCTTTCGCTGAGCAGCACCCGCGCATCGTTTTCGCCCTGCCAGCCGAGCAGGACGGCACTGCGGCCATCCTTGAGCAGCAACAGCGCGGGCATGGCGATCGCCGGAATCTCTTCGAGCTTGCGCTGCAACACCCGCCCCTGCAGGCCGGCGCGAGCCGCTGCGCGGGGCAGCAACTCGACACTCAAACGTTGTTTGGGCAGCGGCAGGCCGGTGGTCAGCATCGCTGCGCTGGCAGGCTTCTGGTGCAGCATGCACAGGGCGAGCAGACCATCCAGCAACGGATCGTCATGCAACGCGCGTGGATCATGGCTGAGTTGAACTCGACTGACTTCTGATTCCACGCTCGACACTCTTTAGCAGTTGAAAGGGATAACTCAGTTCATCCCAGGCAGCTGGACCTTGGGCTTCACGTCGTTCTGCACAACGGATGCCAACGGCGCGACCACTCCCTGGCTTTTGAGCAATTGGCCCATGGTCGCCTTGATTCGGTACTGAGTAAATAACTGAATGTTCTTGATTTCTGCCAGACGCCGCGAGGCGGTGAACAACTCGTTTTCGCTGTCGAGCAAGTCCAGCAGGGTGCGCTCGCCGAGGCTGAATTGACGCTGGTAGGCGGTACGCACCGAAGTGCTGTGGTCGACGTACTGCTGGGCGATCGGCACCTGGGCGTTGGCGTTGTTCAGCGCATTCCAGGCCAGGCCAAGCTCTTCGTTCAACTGACGCAGGGCGTTGTTGCGGATGTCCAGCGCCTGGTTGGCCAGGTACGACTTGGATTCCAGATCAGCTTTGTTGCTGCCGCCGGAATACAGGTTGAAGCGCATGCGCAGCATGGCCTGCCATTCGTTGTTGTGGCCGTTCTGGCCGTCGAGATCGTTATCCGCGGTGCGCCCCAGTTCGGCGTCGAAGCGCGGGTAGAAGGTCGATTTCGCGGTGGCGAACTGCTTTTCGGCAGCGGCGATGTCCGACTCGGCGGAGCGCAGGATCGGGCTGTTTTCCAGCATCTGCGCGCGGGCTTCGTTGAGGTTGGCCGGCATCATCGCCATGAACGGCGCCGGCCGCTCGAGCTGGTCTGGCATCTGGCCGACGGCGCTGAGGAAGTTGGTTTCCGCATCGGCCAGGTTGGTCTGTTCGGTGATCAGGTTGTTGCGGGCCTGGGCCATGCGTGCTTCGGCCTGATCGAGGTCGGCACCGCTGCCGACGCCGCGCTGGGTGCGCAACTGGATCTGGTCGTAGATGCGCTGGTGGCTCTTGAGGTTTTCCTCGGCCAGACGGACGAATTCACGGCGGGTCAACACGTCCAGATACACCTGGGCGACGGTCAGCGCGGTGCGCTCGGAAGTGCCGAGCAGGGAGTAAGCACGGGAGCTGACGTTGGCTTGTTGACGCGCGACTTCGTTGGACGTCGCAAAACCGTCAAAAACCATTTGCGAGAGACGTAAACTTGACTCGCTGCGGTTCAAAGTCTCCCAATGATTGCCGCCACCGTTCGCTCGGGTCGTCACGCTGTCAGTACCTTCACGGCCATAACCGCCCAGCAGATCGACCTTGGGCAGGTATCCTCCTTTCGCCGCCTTTAATTGATAATCCGCCGCCAATCGACTGTTGACCCCCGCCTGAATCTCCGGATGGACATCCAGCGCCTGTTGCATGGCTTCTGGTAAGGATTGTGCTTGTACAAAGGAGGCGGCGAGAGCGAAGGGAGCAGCAAGGAGCAAAAGCGAACGCATGGTTGGAATTTTCCCGGAACTTCTTGTCTTGAATCACAGCAAAAACGTGGCGCTGCGTCGGATGATGGCAACCCGAATGACCGTATGTCGGAAAGTTCAAAAGAGGAACTGGATGACACGCTGAAGGACAGGTCGCCGCGGAAATATCAATGTGACATTAGTGGGGCGATTGTTTAGGATGGCTCCCAGAAGGTCAATAGTTTGGCATAAAGTTAATCGCGATAATTTATAGCCAGATTATTGACGGAAATACAGCGTCAATAAGTTATCCATTTATAGAAAGTACGTCCAGACTGAAGTGGCGCCGACGCCCGTCAGGTCCATGGAAGTCAACTGAATGTGACACCCGGAGAGTCTTCAATGAGCAGTGTTGTTGCCGTCGTCAAAAGCATTGTCGGTCAGGTTTTCGTGGTGTCCCCAGAGGGCGTGCGTCGCGTACTCGTTGAAGGCGATCGCCTGTATGTCGGCGATCAGATCGATACCGGTCTGTCCGGCGCGGTGTCGCTGGAACTGGCCGATGGCCGCACGCTCGATCTGGGCCGCGACACCCAGTGGAGCGCCAGCTCGCCTGACTCCAGCACTGACCTGGCCGAAGCCACCGCGCAGGCGGCACCTTCTGTTGAAGAACTGCAGCAAGCCATCGCCGCCGGTGTCGACCCGACCACTGCGCTTGAATCCACCGCGGCCGGCCCGACCGCCGCGGGCACCGGTGGTGCTGCCGGTGGCGGCCACAGCTTCGTCATGCTCGACGCCACTGCTGGCCGCGTCGATCCGACCATTGGCTTCCCAACGGCGGGCATCAACGCTGCCGGGCAAGTCGCGCAGGACACCACGGGCGGCCTGACCACCGACACCACCACCAATGCGCTGCGCGATTCGACCCTGAGCCTCAGCGCCACGCCGACCATCACCGAAGCCGGCGGCGTGCTGGTGTACACCGCGACCCTGACCCAGGCACCGCTGACCGACCTGACCATCACCTTGTCCAATGGTGCGGTGATCGTCATTCCGGCCGGCGCCACCACCGGCACCGTCAACGTGCCGATGGCACCGAACGACACGGTCTATAACGACCCGACCCAGATCGACGTGACCGTCACCGGCACCAGCGGCGGCAACGGCATCACCGTAACCCCGCCGACCATCCCGGCGACCACGCAAGTCACCGACACCGTCGACACCACTACCGTGACCTTGACGACTGGCTCGAGCGTCACCGAAGGTGGGCAGATCACTTACACCGCGACATTGACCAACCCGGCGCAGACGCCGGTTACCGTCACCCTGTCGAACGGTTCGACTATCACCATCGGCGCTGGCCAGACTACCGGCACCGTCAACGTGCCGACCCCGCCTAACGACGTCTATAACAACGGCAGTACCGTTACGACGACGATCACCGGGGCTACCGGTGGCAACTTCGAAAACCTGGTGCCGAACCCGACGCCAGCCGTGACCACGATCACCGACTCGGTAGACAACACCGGCCTGACCCTGACCGCGACCAACAACATCGTTGAAGGCGGCCAGATCACTTACACCGCGACCCTGACCAATCCGGCGCAGACGCCGGTAACCGTCACTCTGTCGAACGGTTCGACCATCACCATTGCGGCCGGCGAAACCGTCGGCACCGTCAACGTGCCGACTGCGGCCAATGACGTCTACAACAATGGCAGCACTGTCAGCACCACGATCACCAGTGCAACCGGTGGCAATTTCGAAAATCTGGTGCCGAACCCGACGCCAGCAGTCACTACGATCACCGACTCAGTCGACAACACCGGCCTGACCCTGACCGCGACCAACAACATCGTTGAAGGCGGCCAGATCACTTACACCGCGACATTGACTAATCCGGCTCAAACCCCGGTTACCGTCACTCTGTCCAACGGTTCGACCATCACCATTGCGGCAGGCGAAACCGTCGGCACCGTCAACGTGCCGACTGCGGCCAATGACGTGTACAACAATGGCAGCACCGTCAGCACCACGATTACTGGCGCTACCGGCGGCAACTTCGAAAACCTGGTGCCGAACCCGACGCCAGCCGTGACCACGATCACCGATTCGGTCGACAACACCGGCCTGACCCTGACCGCGACCAACAACATCGTGGAAGGCGGCCAGATCACTTACACCGCGACCCTGACCAACCCGGCGCAAACCCCGGTAACCGTCACTCTGTCGAACGGCTCGACCATCACCATTGCAGCAGGCGAGACTGTCGGCACCGTCAACGTGCCGACAGCGGCCAATGACGTCTACAACAATGGCAGCACTGTCAGCACCACGATCACTGGTGCAACCGGTGGCAACTTCGAGAATCTGGTGCCAAGCACCACGCCAGCAGTCACTACGATCACCGACTCAGTCGACAACACCGGCCTGACCCTGACCGCGACCAACAACATCGTCGAAGGCGGCCAGATCACTTACACCGCGACATTGACTAATCCGGCGCAAACCCCGGTTACCGTCACTCTGTCCAACGGTTCGACCATCACCATTGCGGCAGGCGAGACCGTCGGCACCGTCAACGTGCCGACAGCGGCCAATGACGTCTACAACAATGGCAGCACTGTCAGCACTACGATTACTGGCGCTACCGGTGGCAACTTCGAAAACCTGGTGCCGAACCCGACGCCAGCCGTGACCACCATCACCGACTCAGTCGACAACACCGGCCTGACCCTGACCGCGACCAACAACATCGTTGAAGGCGGCCAGATCACTTACACCGCGACCCTGACCAACCCGGCTCAAACCCCGGTGACCGTCACTCTGTCGAACGGCTCGACCATCACCATTGCAGCCGGCGAAACCGTCGGCACCGTCAACGTGCCGACTGCGGCCAATGACGTGTACAACAATGGCAGCACCGTCAGCACCACGATTACTGGCGCTACCGGCGGCAACTTCGAAAACCTGGTGCCGAACCCGACGCCAGCAGTCACTACGATCACCGACTCAGTCGACAACACCGGCCTGACCCTGACCGCGACCAACAACATCGTTGAAGGGGGCCAGATCACTTACACCGCGACATTGACTAATCCGGCGCAAACCCCGGTTACCGTCACTCTGTCCAACGGTTCGACCATCACCATTGCGGCAGGCGAGACCGTCGGCACCGTCAACGTGCCGACAGCGGCCAATGACGTCTACAACAATGGCAGCACTGTCAGCACCACGATCACCAGTGCAACCGGCGGCAACTTCGAAAACCTGGTGCCGAACCCGACGCCAGCCGTGACCACGATCACCGACTCGGTCGACAACACCGGCCTGACTCTGACCGCGACCAACAACATCGTTGAAGGCGGCCAGATCACTTACACCGCGACCCTGACCAACCCGGCGCAAACCCCGGTGACCGTCACTCTGTCGAACGGTTCGACCATCACCATTGCGGCCGGCGAAACCGTCGGCACCGTCAACGTGCCGACAGCGGCCAATGACGTTTACAACAATGGCAGCACCGTCAGCACCACGATCACTGGTGCAACCGGTGGCAACTTCGAGAATCTGGTGCCAAGCAACACGCCAGCGGTCACCACCATCACCGACTCGGTCGATGACACTGGCCTGAGCCTTAGCGCCACCGGCACTGTGGCCGAAGGTGGGCAGATCACCTACACCGCCACGCTGACGAATCCGGCTGGCACTCCGGTAACCGTGACCCTGAGCAACGGCTCGGTGATCACCATCGATGCCGGCAAAACCACCGGCACCGTCACCGTTCCAGCGCCTGCCGATGACGTCTACAAAGACGCCGGCCAGGTCGAAGTCAGCATCAAGGACGCCACCGGCGGCAACTTCGAGAATCTGGTGCCGAGCATCACCCCGGCGGTGACCGAAATCACCGACACCGTCGATACCTCGACGGTGAAACTGACCGCTGACACTTCGGTTGCCGAAGGCGGAACCGTCACTTACACCGCCAGCGTCGGCGCACCCGTCACCGGCTCGGCTGTCGTCGTGACGTTGGCGAACGGCCAGAACATCACCATCGCCGTCGGCCAGACCACTGGTTCCATCACCTACACTGCACCGAACGATGCCTTGACCGGCAACGCTCCGCTGACCAACTCGATCACTGGCGTCACCGGCGGTAACTTCGAAAATCTGGTTGCAGATAACACCCCAGTCTCGACCACCGTTACGGATGTTGCCGATACCACCAACCTGTCGCTGAGTGCGACAAACTCGGTGGCCGAGGGTGGCCAGATCACTTACACCGCGACCTTGACCAATGCTGCTGGCTCGCCAGTGACCGTGACCTTGTCCAACGGTGCCGTGATCACTATCAAGGCTGGCGAAACCAGCGGCACTGCGACCGTTCCTGCACCGTCCGATGACGTCTACAAAGACGCCGGTTCCGTCCAGGCGACGATCACCAGCGCCACTGGTGGCAATTTCGAGAACCTGGTGCCAAGCACTGCTCCAGCCGTGACGACAGTCACTGACACCATCGACACTTCGACCGTCAAACTGACGGCTGATACTTCGGTGGCCGAAGGCGGAATCGTCACTTACACCGCGACCGTCGGCGCGCCAGTCACTGGCTCGCCTGTCGTCGTGACTCTGGCCAACGGTCAGAACATCACCATCGCTGTCGGCCAGACCACCGGCAGCGTTACCGCCCCCGTATCGAATGACGTCCAGATCGGTCACGCACCGCTGACCAACTCGATCACTAATGTCAGCGGTGGTAACTACGAAAATCTGGTGGCCGACAAGACCCCGGTCAGCACCACCGTGACGGACACCGTCGACACCACCAGCGTCGCGCTGACTGCCACCGGTAACGTCAACGAAGGCGGGCAGATCACCTACACCGCAACCTTGAGCAACCCGGCCGGCACGCCTGTGACCGTGAATCTGAGCAACGGCTCGGTCATCACCATTGAAGCGGGCAAGACCACCGGCACCGTGACCGTTCCGGCACCTGCCGATGACGTCTACAAAGACGCCGGTAAAGTCGAAGTGACCATCAAGGACGCCACCGGTGGCAATTTCGAAAACCTGGTGCCGAATCCGACGCCAGCGGTGACCAACGTTGCCGACACCGTCAACACCACGCACCTGACCCTCAGTGCCGAGAGCTATGTGCTCGAAGGCGCTTCGATCACTTACACCGCAACGCTGACCAACGCCGCGCAGACCCCGGTCACCGTCAACCTGAGCAATGGCCAGACCATCACCATTGAAGCAGGCAAGACCAGCGGTTCGGTAACGATTGCCGCACCGAGCGATGACGTCTACAAGGACGTCAGCAAGCTCACCGTGACCATGACCGATGCCAGCGGCGGCAACTTCGAAAAGCTCGACGTCAGCAAGACTCCGGCCAGCACCACAGTCAACGATACCGTCGACACAACCGCGCTGACTCTGACTGCCAGCGATACCGTCAGCGAAGGTGGCCAGATCACCTATACCGCGACCCTGAGCAACCCGGCCGGCACCGCCATGACCGTGACCCTGGCCAACGGCGCAGTGATCAATATCGCAGCCGGCGCCACCAGCGGTTCGGTGAATTTCCCGGCACCCGCCAACACCCCATACATCGACGGCAGCAACGTGCGGACGGCAATCGCCAGCCACAGCGGCGGCAATTTCGAGCGCGTCGAGGCCGATCGTTCGGCAGTGGTGACCAAAGTCACCGACGCCGTCGACACCACCGATATCAGCCTGAGCGCTACCGGCAGCGTCGCCGAGGGCGGCTCGATCGTCTACACCGCTACCCTGAGCAATCCGGCCGGATCCGCCATGACCGTGACCCTGAGCAACGGCGCGGTGATCAGCATTGCCAAAGGCGCGAGCACCGGCAACGCAACCGTCGCCGCGCCCGCCGATGATGTCTACAAGGACGCCGGCAAGATCGATGCGAGCATCACCAAGACCAGCGGTGGCAACTTTGAAAACCTGGTGGTCGACAAGACCCCGGCAGTCACCAACGTTACTGACACCATCGACAACAGCACGGTTTCGCTGACCGCCAGCGCCAGCGCGGTCGAAGGCGGCGTGGTCGTCTACACCGCTTCGGTGACCGCACCGGTCACCGGTTCGCCGGTAGTCGTCACCCTGTCCAACGGCCAGACCATCACCATTCCGGTCGGCGCCAGCAGCGGCAGCGTCAACTTCACCGCGCCGAACGATGCACAGGCCGGCGGCAACACCTTGAGCGTGAAAATCGATGGCGCCAGCGGTGGCAATTACGAAAATCTCGTGGCCGACCAGACCCCGGCGGTGACCTCGGTGACTGACGTCGCCGACACCACCAACCTGTCGCTGTCCGCGACCGGCTCCGTGGCCGAGGGCGGTTCGATTGTCTACACCGCGACCCTGAGCAACCCGGCCGGCACGCCGGTTACCGTGAGTCTGAGCAACGGCGCGGTGATCACCATCGAGGCCGGCAAAACCAGCGGCACCGTCACCGTTCCGGCACCTGCCGATGACGTCTACAAAGACGCCGGCAAAGTTGAAGTCACGATCAAGGACGCCACCGGCGGCAACTTCGAAAACCTGGTGCCAAGCACCACGCCAGCGGTCACCGACGTCACCGACACCGTCGATACCTCGACGGTCAAACTGACCGCCACCGAGACAGCGGCCGAGGGCGGCACCGTCACCTACACTGCCACGGTTGGCGCTCCGGTCACCGGTTCGCCTGTGGTCGTGACCCTGGCCAACGGTCAGAACATCACCATCGAAGTCGGCAAGACCAGCGGCAGCGTGAGCACCACCGCGCCGAACGACGTCCTCGCCGGGCACGCGCCACTGACCAACTCGATCACCAATGTCAGCGGCGGCAACTTCGAAAACCTCGTCGCCGACCAGACCCCGGTCAGCACCACCGTGACCGACAGCGTCGACACCACCAGTCTGTCGCTCAGCGCCACCGGCGCGGTGAACGAAGGCGGCCAGATCACCTACACCGCAACCCTGAGCAACGCCGCCGGCACACCGGTGACCGTGACCTTGAGCAATGGCGCGACGATCACCATCGAGGCCGGCAAAACCAGCGGCACCGTGACTGTCGATGCGCCGAAAGACGACGTCTACAAAGACGCTGGCAGCGTTGAAGCGACCATCCAGAGCGCAACCGGCGGCAACTTCGAAAACCTCGTCAGCAGCACAGCGCCGGCGGTGACCACAGTCAACGACACCATCGACACCTCCACCGTGTCATTGAGCGCCACCGCGAACGTCGCCGAAGGCGAAACCGTGGTCTACACCGCGACCGTGGGCGCGCCAGTGACCGGTTCACCGGTGATCGTCAGCCTGTCCAACGGCCAGACCATCACCATCGCGGTCGGCGAAACCACCGGCAGCGTCAACTACGTCGCGCCGAACAGCCCATTGGCGGGCGGCAGTTCGTTGAGCGTGACCATCGATGGCGCCACGGGCGGCAATTACGAAAAACTGGTGGTCGACGGCAAGTCCGCCGACACCGTGGTATCGGATACCACCGACACTACCAACCTGAACCTGACCGCGAGCGATTCGGTCGCCGAAGGCGGGCAGATCACCTACACCGCAACGCTGACCAACCCGGCCGGCACACCGGTGACCGTGACCCTGTCGAACGGTGCCACGATCACCATCGACGCGGGTAAAACCACCGGCAGCGTGACCGTTGCGGCACCTGCCGATGACGTCTACAAAGACGCCGGCAAAGTCGAAGTGACCATCGAGGGTGCTACGGGCGGCAACTTCGAAAACCTGGTGCCGAGCTCGGTTCCAGCCGTGACCAATGTCACCGATACCATCGACACTTCGACCGTCAAACTGACCGCCGATACCTCGGTGGCTGAAGGCGGTACCGTTACTTACACCGCCACCGTCGGCGCGCCTGTTACTGGCTCGCCTGTGGTTGTGACTCTGGCGAACGGTCAGAACATCACTATCGCTGTGGGCCAGACTTCCGGCACTGCGACCTTCACCGCACCAAACGATGCGTTGGCCGGAAACGCTCCGCTGACCAACTCGATCACTGGCGTAACCGGCGGCAACTTCGAAAATCTGGTGGCGGACAAAACCCCGGTTTCGACTTCCGTCACAGACGTTGCCGACACTACCAATCTGTCGTTGAGCGCGACAGGTTCGGTGGCCGAGGGTGGCTCGATTGTTTACACCGCTACATTGACCAACGCTGCTGGCTCGCCTGTGACCGTGACCCTGTCGAACGGCGCCGTGATCACCATCAAGGCAGGTGAAACCACCGGCACTGCGACCGTTCCTGCACCGTCCGATGACGTCTACAAAGACGCCGGCTCCGTCCAGGCAACGATCACCAGCGCCACCGGTGGCAACTTCGAGAACCTGGTTCCAAGCACCACGCCAGCCGTCACTCAAGTCACTGACACCATCGACACTTCGACGGTCAAATTGACCGCTGATACCTCGGTTGCTGAAGGCGGCACTGTGACTTACACCGCCACGGTTGGTTCGCCTGTTACCGGCTCGCCGGTCGTCGTGACTCTGGCCAACGGCCAGACCATCACCATCGGCGTCGGTCAAACTACTGGCACTGCAACCGCTGTTGCTTCTAACGATGCACTGGCCGGCCACGCGCCGATCACCAATGCGATCACCAACGTCAGCGGTGGCAACTTCGAAAATCTGGTGGCGGACAAAACCCCGGTTTCGACTTCCGTCACAGACGTTGCCGACACTACAAATCTGTCGCTGAGCGCGACCGCTTCTGTGGCTGAGGGCGGTCAGATCACTTACACCGCGACCTTGACCAACGCCGCAGGCTCGCCAGTGACCGTGACCTTGTCGAACGGCGCTGTCATCACCATCAAAGCAGGCGAAACCAGCGGCACTGCGACCGTTCCGGCACCGTCCGATGACGTCTACAAAGACGCCGGCTCTGTGCAGGCAACGATCACCAGCGCCACTGGTGGCAATTTCGAGAACCTTGTTCCGAGCACTGCTCCAGCCGTGACGACAGTCACCGACACCATCGACACCTCGACCGTCAAACTGACGGCTGATACTTCGGTGGCCGAAGGCGGTACCGTTACTTACACCGCCACCGTCGGCGCACCAGTTACTGGTTCGCCTGTGGTCGTGACCCTGGCGAACGGTCAGAACATCACCATCGCCGTCGGCCAGACTTCCGGCACTGCGACCTTTACCGCACCGAACGATGCGCTGACCGGCAACGCTCCGCTGACCAACTCGATCACTGGCGTAAGCGGCGGTAACTTCGAAAATCTGGTTGCGGACAAAACCACGGTTTCGACCTCCGTCACAGACGTTGCCGACACTACCAATCTGTCGCTGAGCGCGACCGGTTCTGTGGCTGAGGGCGGTCAGATTACGTACACCGCGACACTGACCAACGCTGCAGGCTCGCCTGTGACCGTGACCTTGTCGAACGGCGCGGTGATTACCATCAAGGCAGGCGAAACCAGCGGCACTGCGACCGTTCCGGCACCGTCCGATGACGTCTACAAAGACGCCGGCTCCGTGCAGGCAACGATCACCGGCGCTACCGGTGGCAATTTCGAGAACCTGGTGCCAAGCACTGCTCCAGCCGTGACGACAGTCACCGACACCATCGACACCTCGACCGTCAAACTGACGGCTGATACTTCGGTGGCCGAAGGCGGCACTGTGACTTACACCGCAACAGTTGGCGCTCCAGTTACTGGCTCGCCTGTGGTCGTGACCCTGGCCAATGGTCAGAACATCACCATCGCTGTAGGCCAGACTTCCGGCACTGCGACCTTTACCGCACCGAACGATGCGCTGACCGGCAACGCTCCGCTGACCAACTCGATCACTGGAGTAAGCGGCGGTAACTTCGAAAATCTGGTTGCGGACAAAACCCCGGTTTCGACCTCCGTCACAGACGTTGCCGACACTACCAATCTGTCGTTGAGCGCGACCGGTTCTGTGGCTGAGGGCGGTCAGATTACGTACACCGCGACGTTGACCAACGCCGCAGGCTCGCCTGTGACAGTGACCCTTTCGAACGGCGCCGTGATCACTATCAAGGCTGGCGAGACCACCGGCACTGCGACCGTTCCGGCACCGTCCGATGACGTCTACAAAGACGCCGGCTCCGTGCAGGCAACGATCACCGGCGCTACCGGTGGCAATTTCGAGAACCTGGTGCCAAGCACTGCTCCAGCCGTGACGACAGTCACCGACACCATCGACACTTCGACGGTCAAATTGACCGCCGATACCTCGGTTGCTGAAGGCGGCACTGTGACTTACACCGCGACAGTTGGCGCTCCGGTCACTGGTTCGCCTGTGGTCGTGACTCTGGCGAATGGTCAGAACATCACTATCGCTGTGGGCCAGACTTCCGGCACTGCGACCTTCACCGCACCGAACGATGCGCTGACCGGCAACGCTCCGCTGACCAACTCGATCACTGGCGTCAGCGGCGGTAATTTTGAAAATCTGGTGGCGGACAAAACCACGGTTTCGACCTCCGTCACAGACGTTGCCGACACTACCAATCTGTCGCTGAGCGCGACCGGTTCTGTGGCTGAGGGCGGTCAGATTACGTACACCGCGACACTGACCAACGCTGCAGGCTCGCCTGTGACCGTGACCTTGTCGAACGGCGCGGTGATTACCATCAAGGCAGGCGAAACCACCGGCACTGCGACCGTTCCGGCACCGTCCGATGACGTCTACAAAGACGCCGGCTCCGTGCAGGCGACGATCACCAGCGCCACTGGTGGCAACTTCGAAAGCCTGGTACCAAGCACTGCTCCAGCCGTGACGACAGTCACCGACACCATCGACACCTCGACCGTCAAACTGACGGCTGATACTTCGGTGGCCGAAGGCGGCACTGTGACTTACACCGCAACAGTTGGCGCTCCAGTTACTGGCTCGCCTGTCGTCGTGACTCTGGCCAACGGCCAGACCATCACCATCGGCGTCGGTCAAACTACCGGCACTGCAACCGCTGTTGCTTCGAACGATGCGCTGGCCGGCCACGCGCCGATCACCAATGCGATCACCAACGTCAGCGGTGGCAATTTCGAAAATCTGGTGGCGGACAAAACCCCGGTTTCGACCTCCGTCACAGACGTTGCCGACACTACCAATCTGTCGTTGAGCGCGACAGGTTCGGTGGCCGAGGGTGGCTCGATTGTTTACACCGCTACATTGACCAACGCCGCAGGCTCGCCTGTGACCGTGACCTTGTCGAACGGCGCGGTGATTACCATCAAGGCAGGCGAAACCACTGGCACTGCGACTGTTCCGGCACCGTCCGATGACGTCTACAAAGACGCCGGCTCCGTGCAGGCAACGATCACCGGCGCTACCGGCGGCAATTTCGAGAACCTTGTTCCGAGCACCACGCCAGCGATCACTCAAGTCACTGACACCATCGATACTTCGACGGTCAAATTGACCGCCGATACCTCGGTTGCTGAAGGCGGCACCGTGACTTACACCGCCACGGTCGGTGCGCCAGTAACCGGTTCGCCTGTGGTCGTGACCCTTGCCAACGGCCAGACCATCACCATCGGCGTCGGTCAAACTACCGGCACTGCAACCGCTGTTGCTTCGAACGATGCACTGACCGGTCACGCCCCGATCACCAATGCGATCACCAACGTCAGCGGTGGCAATTTCGAAAATCTGTTGGCCGACAAGACTCCGGTCAGCACCACCGTGACGGACACCGTCGACACCACCAACCTGTCGCTGTCGGCGACTGGCTCGGTAGCAGAGGGTGGTCAGATCACTTACACCGCGACCTTGACCAACGCCGCAGGCTCGCCAGTGACCGTGACCTTGTCGAACGGCGCTGTCATCACCATCAAAGCAGGCGAGACCACCGGCACTGCGACCGTTCCGGCACCGTCCGATGACGTCTACAAAGACGCCGGCTCCGTGCAGGCAACGATCACCAGCGCCACCGGTGGCAACTTCGAGAACCTGGTTCCAAGCACCACGCCAGCCGTCACTCAAGTCACCGACACCATCGATACTTCGACGGTCAAATTGACCGCTGATACCTCGGTTGCTGAAGGCGGCACTGTGACTTACACCGCCACGGTCGGTGCGCCAGTAACCGGTTCGCCTGTCGTCGTGACTCTGGCCAACGGCCAGACCATCACCATCGGCGTCGGTCAAACTACCGGCACTGCAACCGCTGTTGCTTCGAACGATGCACTGGCCGGCCACGCGCCGATCACCAATGCGATCACCAACGTCAGCGGTGGCAATTTCGAAAATCTGGTGGCCGACAAGACTCCGGTCAGCACCACCGTGACCGACACCGTCGACACCACCAACCTGTCGCTGTCGGCGACTGGCTCGGTAGCAGAAGGTGGTCAGATCACTTACACCGCGACACTGACCAACGCCGCAGGCTCGCCTGTGACTGTGACCCTGTCGAACGGCGCTGTCATCACCATCAAGGCTGGTGAAACCACCGGCAATGTGACCGTCCCAGCTCCGTCCGACGACGTTTACAAAGACGCCAGCTCGGTGCAGGCCACGATCAAAACCGCAACCGGTGGCAGCTTCGAAAACCTGGTACCGAGCACCACGCCAGCAGTGACCAGCGTCACTGACACGATCGACACCACCACCGTAAAACTGAGCGCAACCGCTACAGCGGCCGAAGGCGGCAACGTCGTCTACACCGCAACCGTCGGCGCACCTGTCACCGGTTCGCCTGTCGTCGTGACTCTGGCCAATGGTCAGAACATCACCATCGCGGTCGGCCAGACATCCGGCACCGTGACCGCTGTGGCTCCAAACGATGCGCTGACCGGTCAAGCTCCGCTGACCAACTCGATTACCGGCGTGACCGGCGGCAACTTCGAAAACCTGGTCGCGGACAAGACTCCGGTCAGCACCACCGTGACCGACACCGTCGACACCACCAACCTGTCGCTGTCGGCGACTGGCTCGGTAGCAGAAGGTGGCCAGATCACTTACACCGCCACGCTCACCAACCCGGCGGGCTCGCCGGTCACCGTGACCCTGAGCAACGGCGCTGTCATCACCATCAAAGCAGGCGAAACCACCGGCACCGTGAACGTTCCAGCTCCGTCCGACGACGTTTACAAAGACGCCGGCTCGGTGCAGGCCACGATCAAAACCGCAACCGGTGGCAGCTTCGAAAACCTGGTACCGAGTAGCACGCCAGCAGTGACCAGCGTCACCGACACTGTCGACACCACTACCGTCAGCATCAGTGGCAGCAGCTCGGTGACCGAGGGCCAGACCGCCAGCTACACCGTCAGCCTCAATCACCCGGCGCAGACCGAAGTGACCCTGAAAATCGTTTACAGCGGCACCGCTGCCGACGGTTCGGACTTCACCGGTGTGTACACCGTGAAGATCCCGGCGGGCGCCAGCAGCGCGCAGTTCAACGTCGCCACCCTCGATGACAAGATCACCGAAGGCACCGAGAACTTCGTCGTCAAGATCGATTCGGCTACCGGCGGCAACTTCGAGAACCTCGCGGTCAGCAGCACCAATGGCAGCGTCAGTACTTCGATCATCGACAACGATGCGCCACCGGTGCTCGATCTGGACGCCAACAACTCCAGCGGCGCGACCGGTGCCGATTACAAAGTGACGTTCACCGAGAACACCCCGGGCGCCGGCGTGTCGATCGCTGATACCGACATCAGCATCACCGACCCGGACAGCACGATGCTCACCGGCGCCACCGTGGTGCTGACCAACCGTCAGGACGGCGATGCACTGAATCTGGGCAACAGCGTCAACGGCATCACCATCAATGCCAACAGCACCAACGGCACGGTGACCCTCACGCTGTCGGGTAACGCGACGCTGGCCGACTACATGCAGGTCATCAAGAACATCAGCTTCACCAACAGCAGCGAAAATCCGAGCACCGTGCCTCGGATCATCACCGTGACGGTGACCGATGGCGGCAACTACTCGAACACCGCGACCACCACGGTCAACGTGGTGGCGGTCAACGATGCACCGGTCGCTGCGCCGAGCGATGTCACCGGCAGCGAAGACACGCCGCTGGTCCTCGGCTGGTCGACCTTTGGCGTCAGCGATGTCGACAGCCCTGCAACCAGCCTCGGGATCAAGATCACTCAGCTGCCGGGCGAGGGCAAACTGCAGTATCTGGAAGGCTCGACCTGGAAAGACGTTGCCAACAATCAGACCTTCAGCAAGGCCGACATCGACGCTGGCAAGTTGCGCTTCCTGCCGGATGCCAACGAGTCGGGCACCAACGGTTACGGCGGCACCGGTCTGGGCAACAATCAGGCGGACTACGCACAGATCAAGTTCCAGCCTACCGATGGCCAGGCGCTGGGCAATACCGGCACGGTGAAGATCGACATCACGCCAGTGACGGATGCGCCGACCGTGGCCGTGGCCGACAACAGCGTGAAATCCACTGGCCTGATCAAAGAAGTCTGGACCGGCCTCTCGGGTCTGGGCACTGACGGCAGCGGCGCGAACTCGACCACCCTGAAAAGCGTGATCGACGCGGCCGGCAAACCGAACTCCAGCGGCAACGTCACCAACGTGCAGTCCGACGGCAGCGTCGCCGCCGGTACGGCGTCGAAGACCTCTGGCCTGATCTACCTGGAAGCCGGCAAGACCTACAGCTTCAGCGGCGTCGCCGATGACAGCCTGCTGATCACCATCGGCGGCAAGAACGTGGCTTCGGGTACCTGGGGCGCGGGCGGTGCGATCAATGGTTCGTTCACCCCGACCACCAGCGGCTACTACACCCTCGACATCTACCACCACAACCAGAGCGGCCCGGGCAGCTACGACGTCAACCTGTCGGTCAACGGCAGCACACCGATCGACCTGAGCAACGCTGGCGTGCCGATCTACACCGGTGTGCAGGACCTGATCAACTCGGGCGTGACGGTGTCCGATCTGCACGGCACCAACGGCGAAGGTTACTACGACGGCTACAAGCTCAACACCGGCGCCGAGGGCACCACGGTGAAGCTGTCGGCGATCAGCACCGCGCTGACCGACACCGACGGCTCGGAAACCCTGAGCGTGAAGATCAGCGGTGCACCGGTCGGTTCGGTGCTCAGCGATGGCGCGGGGCATACCTTCACCGTTACCGCGAGCAATGGCGAAGCCAATGTCACTGGCTGGAACCTCGGCTCTCTGACCGTGACTCCGCCGACCTACTACAACGGTCAGTTCAACCTGACCGTGACTTCGACGTCGACCGAACAGGTCGGCGGCTCGGCGAGCAGCACCGCGACCATTCCGGTCACCGTAGTGCCTGCGGTGTACAACGCAGTCACCGCCACCTCGGGTGACGACACCGTCACCGGCACCGACGCCAACGACATCATCGTCGCTGACATCGGCGGCCTGACCGTGGTCCCTGGCACCAACTACAACATCGCGTTCATGGTCGACAGCTCGGGCAGCATGAGCACGTCGTCGCTGAACGCTGCGAAAGACTCGCTGACTTCGGTGTTCAACAGCCTCAAGCAGAGCCTGGGCGGCAGCAACTCCGGCACGGTGAACATCTTCCTGGTGGACTTCGATACCCAGGTCAACAAGTCGGTGTCGGTGAACCTCAACGACCCGAATGCGCTGGCGCAACTCAAAGCCGTGCTGGACTCGATGGGCTCCGGCGGCGGCACCAACTACGAGGACGTGTTCAAGACCACGGCCAACTGGTTCCAGAGTGCCGATGCCGTAGCCAACACCGGGGCGAAGAACCTCACATACTTCATTACCGACGGCCAACCGACCTATTACCAGACCGGCGAGCAAGCCAATCCGACGCTGTACGGCAACGTGAAGCTCGATGACGTGGTGAAAACCAGCAACTACAAGCCGGGCGACACCTTCAGCACCTACATCGACAACACCCATGCGTTGACGATCAACAGTGCCGGCACCGTGACTCTGCAAACCTACAGCTCATGGTGGGGCTGGAGCAGCAGCAACCTGGGCACCATCCACGCTCAGGGCGACGGCACTTACGAGCTGTCGAACCTGGCCGGTACCGGCAACAGCACCAACTCGTCGACGACCAGCAACTCGGCCAGCGGCTTTGCCTTGCTCAGCGGGCTGTCGAACGTCGAAGCGATCGGTCTGAACAGCGGCGTCACCCTGGATGACCTGAAACCGTACGATTCGGATAAAACGCCGCAGACCAACATTGATCCGAAAGACCTGGCCAACTCGATCATCGGTCATACCGAAGCCACGATGCCGGGTAACGACACCGTCAACGGCGGCGAAGGCAATGACATCCTGTTCGGCGATCTGGTCAGCTTCAACGGCATTGCCGGCGAGGGTTACCAGGCGATGCAGGCGTTCGTCGCCAAGGAAACCGGCGTCGAGGTCAGCAAAGTCAGCACCAGCAACGTGCACCAGTACATCACCGAACACTACCAGGCGTTCGATGTGTCCGGCGCACATGACGGCAACGACACGCTGCTCGGTGGCGCAGGCAATGACATCCTGTTCGGCTCGGGCGGCAACGACCTGCTCGACGGCGGCAAAGGCAATGACATCCTGCTCGGTGGCAGCGGCAAAGACACGCTGATCGGCGGTCAGGGCAACGACATCCTCATCGGTGGTTCCGGTGGTGACACTTTCGTCTGGAAATCGGGCGACACCGGTAACGATGTGATCAAGGATTTCAAAGCCAGTGAAGGCGACCGCATCGACCTGCGCGACCTGTTGCAGGGCGAGACCGGCAGCACGATCGACAACTTCCTGAAAATCACCACGGTCGATGGCACGTCGTCGCTGCAAGTCAGCTCGGCGGGCAAATTCAACTCGGGCGATGCCGCTGCGGCGACGCCGGACGTGACGATCAAACTGGAAGGCAACAATTGGGCGAGCGCCAACCTGCACAACCTGATTGCCGGCAGCGACCCGACCATCAAGGTCGATCACAACAACAGCTGAGGCTGAAACAAAAACGGCCGCCTCCGCTGAGGCGGCCGTCGCGTTTTCAGGCAATGCAGCGGTGACGATTGCATCGTCGCCCCGCATACTGGCGCGCAGTTGGCTATGCTGCTGACAGCATGACGCTGTTCATTTGTGAGGGATGCTCAATGTTCTACGTGCAACGCGATGCGCAAGGCCAGTTGATTCGCGTGGAAGCTGCGGCGTACGCCGAGGCCACGGAAACGCTGCCCGCCGACAACCATGAGATTCAGGCGTGGTACGCCAACGAAGCCGTGGAAAACAGCCTCAGACAGCTCAAACAGAGCGACTTTGAAATGATTCGGGTGCTCGACGACCTGATTCAGGTGCTGACCCAGAAAGGCGTGATCCGCGTCACCGACCTGCCGGCGGCGGCCCAGGCCAAACTGATGGACCGCACCCAGGCGCGTGAAGCGCTGGGCGGGTTGAGCCAGTTGATCGATGAGGATGAGGGCGGGTTGATCTGATCCTGGATCTTCACCGACTGGACTGGCCCTTTCGCGAGCAGGCTCGCTCCCACACTGGAATGCATTGCAAATGTGGGAGCGAGCCTGCTCGCGAAGGCGGCATCACTGAAATCAACGCTCTCCAAGATTTACTTCCAGGGCTTCGGCTCGCCGAGCAACTGCCCCTGCACGCCATAAAGGCCCATCTCGCGAATCACCGACAACTCCCCTTCGGTCTCGACCCGTTCGGCAATCAACGGCAGATCGATGCTGTGCGCCGCGCGCTGGATCGCTTCGATGAACAGACGCTTGTCGCTTTCCTGATCGATCGCCCGAATGTAGCTGCCATCGATCTTCAGATACGCCAGACCTAACCGCGCCAGGTTGCCAATCATGCTGAAGCGTCCGCCAAAACGTTGCAGGCTCAGCGAGAAACCCAGCTCGCGCAGGCGTCGGGTCAACTGCTCCAGCACCGCCTGTTCAGGCAACTGCTCCTCACCGATTTCCAGAGTCAGACGCGCGCCGAGGTTGGAGTGTGCGCGCAGAATCTCGAACACTTTGTTCAACGCCTGCGGATCGGCCAGCGTCGCCGAGGACAGGTTCAGCGCCAGCGAATCCTCGTGCGCCTTCATCTGCTCGAGCACGCGTTCAAGCATCAGCCGATCGAGCCGCGCGGTCCAGCCGAAGCGCTCCAGCCACGGCAGGAAGCGCCCGGCGGGAATAGTCTGGCCCTGCTCGTCGAGCAAGCGCGACAGCACTTTGTAATGCAGCACCAGTTGCGTGTCCTGCGCGGCGACCACCGGCTGGAAATACAACTCGAAACGCTGCTGACTCAAGGCCTGATCCAGCAGTCGATGCCAAGCGTGATGATCGTCGCCAACCTCCGCTACCAGACTCTGATCGATGCACGCCCAATTCTGCTCGCCCTGGCCTTCGGCCTGCGCCAATGCCTGATCGCCCAGGGTCAGCACTGCTTGCGGCGAATCACCATGGGCGAACGGCGCCAGCCCGATCGAAGCCACCGCCGGCACATCGGTCGCGCCGGTGGCATGCAGGCTGCTCAGTGCATTGTCGAGATTTTGCGCCAGCTGCAACGCCTCCTCGCGCACCAGCCCCGGCGCCAGCACGGCGAACTCACCGCCGCGAATTCGCGTTACCAAGTCTTGAGTCTGTGGATATCTTGCGCACTCGCGGGTCAGTTGCTCACCGACGGCTTTGAGCAACTGGTCGGTGCGCTGGCCGCCGAGACGCTGGTTGAGCCCGGCCAGATCCTTGACCCGCAACAGCAGCAGATAACCGGAACTGGCCTGCTCCGGGTTGCTAACCCGGTTGTTCAGTTGCATCTCGAAATAGCGGCGGTTGGCCAGGCCTGTGAGGTTGTCCTGATAGGACTCTGTGCGCAGTTTTTCGCTGCGCTCGGCCTGCTCCTGAAACAGCGTCTTGAGCTTCTCGACCATCTGATTCATCGCCTGCACCACCCTGCGCAATTCAGGCGTGCGCGGCAGATCCGGCAGGCTGAGAAACTCGCGGCGGGCGATGGCATGGGACTGCTGGACCATGTAATCAAGCGGCTTCAACTGCCGACGCAGCAGCAGCGCGCCGAGCACCGCGCTCAGCGCACCGCAGATCAACAACCAGCCGAGGCTGCCCAGCGCGCTCTGCCACAGCTTGGCCACGGCGAACATCGGATGGCTGACCACCTCGACCCGCGCCGCCTGCTCCCAGCCGCGGCTGACCAGCGCATCGCCACCGGCCGGTTCCAGACCGATCAGTCTGACGAACCAGTCCGGCACGTTGCTCACCGCCGGAGTGCCGCTGCGCTCGACAATGGTCTGCTCGGTCTTCACGTCGACCACGCGAATGCTCGCGTAATAGCCGCTGTCGAAAATCGAACTGACCAGCAGCTCGACCATCGCCGGGTCGTCGATATTCGGCGTCAGCGACAACGCCAGCGCCGTCGCAGCGTCCTGCGCGTGGGAGCGCAACTGATTGACGTACTGGGTGCGCGAGCTCTCCAGGCTGACCATGAAGCTGCCGGTGAAGGCCACGACCAGGAACAGACAGATAGCGATCAACAGCTGTTTGAACAAAGACATCTGAGCGCGTGCTCCTAGTTAGTCGTCTCGACCGGAAAACCTTCGGCCTGCATTTTTTTCAGCACATCCTGCCAGCGCGACAGGCGTTTGGTGTCGCCGACCTTTTTATTGCCCTTGGCGCCCGGCAGATACAGACCTTCGGCATTGAAAGAGTAGACCGGCAGCAAATCGGTCCGCTGCGACGCCGGCTGGATCGGATCGATCAGGCTGTCGAGCACCAGCGGCATGGCATCGGGGGTCGCATAGTACGTCAACACCATGTGCGCGCGGTTCTGCCGCAGCGCCTTGACGTAGGTGATGCGCAGCTTGTCACTGGAAACCCCGAGATGGCGCAGGCTGAAATACTTGGCGATCGCGTAGTCTTCGCAGTCGCCAGCGCCTTTCCACAGCGCTTCGATCGGGGTTTCCCAATAATCCACCTCGCGCCAGAGATCGATGTCCTCGACGTAGCGCACCTGCTTGTTGAAGAACAGGTTCACCACCTTGAGCTTGTCCATCTCACTGACCTGCTTCTGCGTCGCCAGCAGATTCTGCCAGGCGTCGATGCGCTGCTGCCCGGCACCCAGTGGCCCGTAAAGAGCAGTGGCCTTGCGGCTGATCGCGGAAAAATCCCAATCGGCGTGCAGACCGCCCAGCATGACGCCGGCCAGCAGCAATGCGCAGCCAAGCCAGCGCAAGGTCCGAGGGATCGCGAAACGTACCGCCACAGCAGGTTTCCAGAGGACAGAAAGGAAGCGTTTGATGGTGAAGCTTAGCCCGGCAAAAAACAATGGCACCGTGAGATCATCGAAAGACGCGCTAGACTTGAGATGGCAGCGTTATGTTTTACAAGGTTTGACAACCTGTAGAGCAATCACTAGTGTCATTTGGATCCAAATATTACGACCTACAGGGTGTGTTGTCGTGACTCAGAAGCCCAAACCGCTGCACAGCATCAAAGTCGAAGGACCGATTCCTGCGCATCTGGCCCGGTCGGTAATTGAAGAAACCCTGCGCTCGGCCATTCTAGATGGTCGTCTGCCCTGTGGCACAGCGTTGCGCCAACAGGATCTGGCCGACCTGTTCGGGGTCAGCCGTATGCCGGTGCGCGAGGCCTTGCGCCAACTGGAAGCGCAAGAGCTGCTCAGCGTCACCACGCACAAAGGCGCCGTGGTTGCGCCGCTGATCCAAGGCGATGCCACCGAAACCTACGAGTTGCGCATTCTGCTCGAATCCGAGGCATTGCGGCAGTCGATTCCGCTGCTGACTGACGCCGAGCATCAACTCGCCGCCGGCTATATCGACGAACTGGAAGCCCAGCACGATTACAACGAAATCGGCCGCCTCAACCGTCTGTTCCACATGGCCCTGTACAGCAAGGCGCCCAATCAGCGCCTGCTGCGCCTGGTGGAGGACGGCCTCAACGAGGAAGAACGTTTCCTGCGTTTCAACCTGGAAGCCATGGGCCTGGGCAAGCTGTCTCAGGACGACCACCGCGCCATGCTTCATGCCGTGATCGAGCGAGACATCCCGCATTCACTCAAACTGCTGGAGCAGCACCTCAACCGTGGCGTTGAGGTCATCACCCGCTACCTGGCGACCCCCGCCGCGCAGAAGCGCCATACCGCACGCTGATATCTCGCCCGCCGAATAATCCCCTTACAAATCTTCGCGACCGCTCTGCTGCCAGCTCTGGCAGCGGATCGGCGCGTGCGCGGCTGCCCGCCGCGCCCGGACCAGCGCTTTGTCGCTCTATGCCAATGACCAATCGGTAATAGCCGTGACGGCAATTTACCCGCACTCTTCCAGCGCCAACCCTATAGAACGGGGACACGCCGCCCTGACGGCACAGTCTCCGCAACAGGAACCTACGGAAGGAGCCTTGTCACGGGAAACAGGAAGTCATGGCGCCGGTCCCGGCCAACTTTCGCCCCCATCAATTCAATCAATCTCCTTAGTTAAAAGTTGCTTCGAGTGAGGCATTCACTCTTTTTATCAATTTTGGCCCCAATTAGCCGAAAGGAGCAACTTCGCCCAAATAAAACTTGCTCTGAAAGTTTTATCGGCAACTTTCATACTTGAAAAACAGCCAACTTAAAATAATTGAAAATAAACTTGTTAATTGCTTTTGCCCTGTATTAGCTTTCTCTCGCCAGGTTTGAACTTTGTCGTTCACCGCGGCATACCTCACGTACCAAACGCAGCAACCGTGGCCCCGCAACGGCGTCAGAGCGCGATATTGAAAGTGTCTGGATAACTTCCATCCAACTTTCTCCATCGCTTACAGCAACTGAAAAGAACTGTGCACCTCATATCACTGATAAAGGACATCATGATGCCCACTAAGCAGCAACTCGCCCTGAAGAAAGCCGAACTGAGTATTCACCCGATCTTCTCCGAGATTACTTCGTTATCGGTACTACGCCGTTTCATGGAAACCCATGTATTTGCCGTATGGGACTTCATGTCGCTGACCAAGCGCCTGCAACAGGAACTGACTTGCACACGCTTGCCCTGGCTGCCGCCGCGCGATCCTCACGCGGCGCGGTTGATCAACGAGATTGTGCTGGGGGAGGAATCGGACGATCGCCTCGATGCCGGCCATTACAGCCACTTCGAGTTGTACCTGGATGCGATGCGCGAAATCGGCGCGAGCACCACAGCAGTGGAACGCTTCGTCGCGTTGCAGCAGGAAGGCGTGAGTTATGACGTTGCGTTGCAAAGCGTCGATGTCGAGCCGGCGGCGGCGCAGTTTGTCCGCGATACCTTGCAGATTGCCCTGCAAGCGCCGGGACACAGCGTCGCCGCCGCATTCCTGCATGGTCGCGAGAGCGTTATCCCGACCATGTTCCAGCGCATCCTCGATGACTGGGGCATCGGCATCGAACAGGCGCCGACTTTCCGGTATTACCTGCAACGGCACATCGAAGTCGACTCCGAGGACCACGGCCCCGCCGCCGAGCAGTTGCTGGAACGTCTGGTCGATGGCGATCCGCAGCGCGCAACGGAAGTCTATGCCAGCGCCATCGCCGCCGTCGAAAGCCGCATCGCCCTGTGGGACGGGCTGCGCCTGAGCATGGGCGCAGAAGTTGTCGAGGTGGCCCAATGAACGCCGCCGACTATCAATCCTTCGCCGAGGCCTGGGAAACCCGCGCGACTATTCGTACCCGTCCGCGACGGGTGCTCGAAGACGATCAGCGCCTGATCTACCCGCTTAGCCGCCAGCCGCTGGTGCTCAGCGAAACCTTCCTGCGTGAATGCCCGCAACAGCGTGATTTCGCGCTGGTGCAGACGTTGTACAAATTCATCAATGACGTAGTGATTTTCGAAACCGAAATCGTCGACAAGACCGCCCGCAGCATTGCCAAAGATCGCTTCGCCGTGGCGTTTCCGTTCGCCTGTCGCTACGACGCGATGACCGTGGTGGTCGATGAGGATTACCACGCGCTGGTAGCCATGGATTTCATGCAGCAAACGGTGGCGCTGACCGGTATCGAACCGATTCAGTTGCCCGACGAAATCGAACTGAGCCGGGCGATTCCCGCCGCTGTGGCACTGGCGCCGGAGCACCTGCGCAGCGCGGTGGAATTGATTTGCGTGGCGATCGCCGAAAACACCGTGACCGGCGACGTCGCCGCGTTCGCCCGCGACGATTCGGTCAAGCCGTCGATCAAGGGCCTGATGGCCGACCATTTGCTCGACGAGGGTCGCCACTCCAGTTTCTGGGCGCGGATGGTGCGCATCTATTGGCACACCGCCAGCGACGCGGACCGCGAAACCATCGCGCAGATTCTGCCGGTATTCATCGGCCATTACCTGACCAATGACATCCAGAAGTCCTTCGACCTGCGCCTGATCGATGCACTGCCGGTCAGCGAAATCACCCGGCGGTCACTGCGCGAGGAAATCGCTGGATTGGCCTTCCCGATCAACCGCCACCACCCGTTGGTGGGCAACATCGTCAAGTTTTTCCACAACAGCTCGCTGCTCGACACACCGTGTGTGCAGCACGCCCTGCGCGACTATCTGGTTTGAGGAGGCCGACATGAAACGTCTCGACATTTTGCTCACCGGCGCCAGCCAGGCCATGACCGATCTGGCCCGGGAACTCGAACAGCATGGCCATGCAGTGACGCGCAGCGGCGCGACACCCGCAGCCGTGGATCTGATCATCGACGATGGCTTTATCGGCGCCGGCGACTTCTGCGCGATCCCGCATCTGCACCTGCGCCTGGGTGTCGCTGCACAAGCCGACGGCGGCCTGCAGACCCTCGACTTGCTGTGCTTCCTCGGCTCCTCGCTGATCAGCCGTGTGCCGATCGGCGATGAGCCGTCCGGCAATGGTCAGTCCTTACGCCAGCGAGCGCTCGTCCATGTGGTCGACGAAGTGGCGTTGCTGGTCAGCCGTTTTTCCCGCGATGCGGATTATTTTCGCCATGCCCCTGCGCTGAGCGCGCCGGATTTCGAACGGCTGGAAGATCTGCTGTTTCTCGACAAACTGGCGTACGTCCACCGCGTCAACAATACGGCGAACCCTGCACTGCTGCAGCAAGCGCAGACCCCGCTGATCGAGCGTCTGCAACAGAGCCTGATCGAGCATGCCGAATGGCCGGCGCTGTACCTCCGCGGACAGGCCATCAGCTATCGTCAGTTGCACGCCCACAGCCGCGCGATTCAACAGCGACTGCTGCCCCTGCTCGAGCAACATCCGCAGCCGTGGGTGGTCGGAGTCTGCCAAGGCAAGGACCCGGCGTTGTTCGCTTCGATCCTGGCGATTCTCGGCAGCGGCGCGGTGTACTTGCCGCTGGAGCCGAGTCATCCGCTGCAGCGCCAGCAATACATCCTGGAAAACGCCGGCGCTGTGTTGTTGCTCCACGATGGGCGGCAGGCGCTCAGCGAATCGATAACGGGGCTGGATGTCAGTGGCATCGAGGCGACCGACGCCGATCTCGATCGGCCGCTGATGCTGCACCCGCCCGAGCTCAATGCGCCGTGCATGGCGCTCTACACCTCGGGCACCACCGGGCATCCGAAAGGCGTGCTGCTCAGCCAGGCCAATCTCGCTCACTTCACTGCGTGGTACGCCGACCATGTGCGATTGCGCGCCGAGAGTCGGGTATTGCAGTTCTCATCGCTGAGCTTTGATTCGTCGCTAATCGACATCTTTCCGAGCCTGCTCGTCGGCGCGGAGCTGGTGGTGCCGGACGACACCCAGCGTCGCGATCCTTTGCAACTGGTTGCGCTGATTCGCCGTCGGCAACTGACCCACGCCTTCCTGCCGCCGGCGCTGTTGAGCATCCTGCCGCTGCAACCACTCGAAGGCCTGCAGGTGATGACCGGCGGCGATGTCTGCGAGCCGTTCGTCATTGAACAACTGACCCGGCAAGGTACCCTGCACAACCTGTACGGCCCGACCGAAGCCACCGTGCTGATCACCGCGCGCCAGCTAAAACCGGGCGACAGCAACCGCACGCTGGGAGCGCCGATCGCCAACAGTCAGGTGCTGATTCTCGACGACGATCTGCAACCGGTGCCCAATCAAACCGTCGGTGAACTGTTCATTGTCGGCCCGGGTGTCTGCCTCGGTTACCTGAACAACCCGCAGCAGACCGCCGAGCGCTATCTGACCCTGTCACTGCCCGGCGGCGAGACCTTGCGCGCCTACCGCAGCGGCGACATGGCCAAGTGGGGCGAGCACGGTATCGAACTGTGCGGGCGGCGCGACAATCAGGTGAAAATCCGCGGCTTTCGCGTCGAGCCGGAAGAGATCGAACGGTGCCTGCGCGAGAGTCGCTTGTATCGGCAGATTGCCGTGGTCATCGACAGTCAACGGCGCATTCTGGCGTTCCTCGCCCAGCCTCAGACCGAGACTGCCCGGGACGAACTGAAAGCCCATGCCCGGCAGTTTCTGCCGGACTACATGCAACCCGTGGCATGGACCGAACTGCCGCAGATGCCCTTCGCCAGCAACGGTAAGGTCGATCGCAGGGCGCTGCTGGGATTGCCGGTGAGCGTTCAGGACAGCGCTGCGAAATGCCTGCCAGCGAACGCCGACGAAGCGCTGTTGCTGGAGATCTGGGCCGAGTTGCTGGAACTGCCGACCAGCGACATTTCCACCGACGAAAGCTTCTTCAATCTCGGCGGCCATTCGATTCTGCTGTCGCGGATGTTGTTGCGCTTGCGCGAGGAATTTGGCCGAAGCATTTCGATCAATCGCTTCATCGAACTGCCGACGATCAGCAAACTGGCGACGCTGGTGCGCGGCACCGACGACAGCGCGGTACTCAGCGCTCAGGCCATGGCCGACGCCGAGCGCACGCTGGATATCGAACCGCTGCCGATCAGCCGCATGGGCGATGTGCACAAGGTCATCGTCACCGGCGCCAACAGTTTTGTCGGTGTGCACATCGTCGAAGCGCTGCTCGGTTGGGGCGCCAGCGAGGTCGCCTGTCTGGTGCGCGACGGCGCCGGGCAAACGGCAGCACAACGCTTCGCTCAGGCCCTGCGCGAAAACCGTCTGGAGCATCTCGATCTGAGCCGTGTGCGGGTTTATGCAGCGGATATGAGTCGCCCGCAGCTGGGCCTGGGCGATGACGATTATCAGCGCCTGGACCGCGAGTTCGGCGCGCTGGTGCACAACGCCGCCAACGTCAACCACGTACTCGATTACGAGTCGCTGGCAGCGGACAACGTCGAGCCGATCTTTGCCTTGCTGAAGCTGTGCGAAGGGCGGAGCAAAAAGGTCTTCAATTTCGTCTCGACCCTGTCGGCCTCCAGCACCGTGGATGACGCCGGTCGAGTGCTCGAGTTGCCCGCCGCCGCGACGCCACCGATCTACATTCGCAACGGCTACAACCTGTCGAAGTGGGTCGGCGAACGCATCCTTGAACGAGCGCGCGAGCGCGGTGTGCGGGTCAATCTGTATCGTCCGGGCAATATCAGTTTCAACAGCCTGAGCGGCGTTTGTCAGCCGCACAAAAACCGCTTGATGCTGATGCTCAAAGGCTCGATCCAGCTCGGTCAGGTGCCGGCCTTTGCGCTGAATTTCGACCTGATGCCGGTGGACTTTCTCGCCCGCTTCATCGCCTTCCATGCCAGCCGTTATTCAGCGGAGCGCGCAGTGTTCAATCTGCACAACCCCGAGCCGCTGAGCTGGGATGCCTACGTCGCTTCGTTCCGCGAAACTGGCAGCGAGTTCTCGCTGGTCAGCGTTACCGATTGGCAGCAGCAACTGAACCGGGTCGACGCCGACAACGCGCTGTTCGGCGTGCTCGGTTTCTACCTCAACGGTTTCGAAGAAGACATCGGCGATATCTCGCTGATCGGCCACGCCAACGCCGAGGCCGGCGTGCAGCAGATGGGCGCGCACTACCCGCAGAAATCCCCGGCGCTGTTGCGTCGCGGCTGCGACTACCTGAAAGAAATCAACTTTCTCTGACTCATCAACAAGGAGCAACACCATGAGCAATCTGCAACCCGACACCCTGATCAAAAATCCGCAAGGCTGCCATGTTGTGTCGTCGGTGGAAGTGCCGGCGGACGCGGCAGAAGTCTGGGCCGTAGTGGGCGATTTCGCCGGCTTCGATCGATTCATTCCGGCGCTGTCGCACACCGAAATGACCGGCGAAGGCGTGTCTTCGCTGCGCAAGAAAATCTTCAAGGACGGCAACATCGTGGTCGAACAACTCAACGCCCGCGATGAACAGGCACGGCGCATGACCTGGACGACGATTTACAACACTCTGGGGGTGGCGAATCTGTGGGCGGCGATGCAGGTGGAATCGCTGAGCGAAGGGAAGTCGCGAGCGACCTGGACGATCATCGCCGAGCCGGCTGCGGGTGGGGATGAAGCGTTGCCGGGATTCAAGGATTTTGTGCAGGGATTTGCCGATGACGCGATGGGCAATGTCTTGAAGCTGTTTGTTTAAGGCTTCGGATTTGCGGTGGATGCCACACCGCTTTCGCGAGCAGGCTCGCTCTCACATTTCGATTGCATTCCTTCTATAGGAATGCGGTCACCCTGTGGGAGCGAGCCTGCTCGCGAAGAACGATAACGCGGTCAGATCTTGAAGCTGTCGACCAATTGCTTCAGCCGGTTCGCCTGCTGCGACAACGCATCACAATCCTTCAACGTTTCGTTGAGGTTGGCCACGCTCTGCTGATTCAACAGGTTGATCTGGTTGACGTCGACGTTGAGGGTTTCCACCACCGCAGTCTGCTCTTCGGTCGCAGCTGCCACCGACTGGTTCATGCCGTCGATTTCGCCGATGCGCTGGGTCACGCTGACCAGGCGCAAACCGGCCTGATTCGCCACTTCCACGCTCTGCTCGCTGGACGCCTGACTGGCGTTCATCGTGCTCACCGCTTCACGCGACCCCACCTGCAGCGAGGTGATCATCTTGTGGATCTCTTCTGCCGACTCCTGGGTGCGATGCGCAAGGTTGCGCACCTCATCAGCGACTACGGCAAAACCGCGTCCGGCTTCACCGGCACGCGCGGCTTCGATGGCCGCGTTGAGCGCCAGCAGGTTGGTCTGCTGCGAGATGCCTTTGATCACATCGAGAATGTGGCCGATGTTGTCGGTGCTGGCGTTCAAGGTCTCGATCTGCGTGCACGACAGGCTGATCTTCTGCGACAACTCGGTCATCGCCTGAATCGTCTGCTCAACCACCTGACGCCCGTCATCGGCTTGCTCGCTGGCGCCACTGGCGTGCTGCGACGCATCCGCCGCGTTGCGGGCGATTTCCTGAGTGGCCGCGCCCAATTCGTTGATCGCGGCAGCGACGCTGTTGGTGCGTGCACTTTGCTCGTCGGAACCGATGATCGACGCGTTGGACGACGCCATCACCCGTTGCGACAGATCATGCACATGGCGGGTGGCGGAAGACACTTCGGAAATCGACGCGTGAATCCGTTCAACGAACTGGTTGAAAGCGCTGCCCAACTCACCGAACTCGTCTTTGCTTTCAACCACCAGACGCCGGGTCAGATCGCCCTCGCCTTGAGCGATATCTTTCATCGCGCGACCCATGGTGGTCAGCGGACGCATCAACACGTTGATCAACAGGCTCAGCAGCAACGCAATCGCCGCGACTGCGACAAACATGGCGATCAGCGCCGAGGTGCGGAATTGGCTGAGTGCGGCGTAGGCCTTGTCGCGATCGATCGACAGACCGATGTACCACTGCGCATTCGGCAGATCGCTGACCGGGGTGAACGACAGAATGCGGTCCTGGCCGTTGAGCACCACGTTCTGGTTGCCCTTCTCGATGCGCACGTTGGTGTTCGGGTAGATGTCCTTGAGGTTTTTCATCACCTGATCTTTGTCCGGGCTGACGATCACCTGGCCGTCACCGCTGACCAGAAACGCATGGCCGAGGCCACCGAAATCCACCGAATTGATGATCTTCACCAGCGTTTCCAGACTCAGGTCACCGCCGACCACACCGAGCAGTTCGCCGTCCTTCTTCACCGGCATGGCGATGGTCACCACCAGGCCACCGACTGCCGCCATGTAGGGCGGCGTCAGCATGGTTTTGTCAGCGACCACTGCCTGCTTGTACCAGGGGCGCTGACGCGGATCGTAACCGTCCGGCATCTTCGCATCGGGACGTTGGGTGAAGACACCGTTGGCCTGCCCGACATAGGTGAACTGGAAGTTCGACGTGAAGGCTGGTTGATCGACCAGTCCGGGGAAGTCGGCATTCTTGCCTTGATGAGCCACGTTCTGCGCGAGGTTTTCCAGCACCAGAATGCGCCCGCTCATCCAGTTCTGCACGCTGCTGGCGGTCAGGTCACCGGCCTGCTGCACGGAGGACTGCAGATTCTGGCGAATGGTGTTTCGCTGCAAGTAATCGTTGTAGAGCGTGAACAAGGCGAACGCCAGGACGACGACGCCCGACGCGGCCAGGAGGATTTTATGGCTGAACTTGAGATTCATTTCAGAGGACTTCTTATGCCAAAAGTGGGTATGCGTTCCGGATGCAACATTCCATGTACAGCGCAGGCAGCATTCTTCTGGCCGCTCTACTTTGGTGCACGCATTTCTCACCAGTCTGTCGGCCAGTCGGCGATAAATCTTAGGGTCGAGTAGGAAATGGATGAGATTCGTGACTGATTCCCGCCGAACGGCGTGCCAGAGCGGCTGAGGTGAAATTTTTCTCACTGTCCTCAGGACGACAGTTGCAAAATCGGTAACCCTTGATGACAATGCGACTAATTATCATTTGTGACGTTCGGGCTGGCGTGGTCATGTCTTCACCTGAGTTGGTCGTACAGGCGCTTTACGGTAGTCATCACGGCTGGCTGAACGCTTGGCTGCGCGCGCGTCTGGGCAATGCGGCGGATGCCGCCGATCTGGCTCAGGACACTTTCCTGCGTCTGCTCCAGCGTACCGAGCGCCTCGAATTGAAAGCGCCCCGAGCCTTTTTGCGGACCATTGCCCGCGGTCTGGTGATCGACCATTGGCGCCGCGAGGAAATCGAGCGCGCTTATCTGGAAACCATTGCTCACCTGCCTGAAGGCGAAGCACCCGACACGGAATCCCGAGCATTGGTGCTTGAACTGCTGGAGAGCATTGCGCGCATGCTTGAAGGACTGAAGCCGAAAGTGCGTCAGGCGTTTCTGCTGGCGCAGTGTGAAGGTCTAACCCACAAACAGATCGCCGAGCAGCTGGGCGTGTCGGTTCGCTCGGTGGAACGCTACATCGCCGATGCGTTGTTTCACTGCTATGTGTTGCGGTACGAGCGCTGATGCCTGTGGATAACCTCTCGCTCGGTCGCCGCGTTGAACCTCGGCAACAGGTGGTTAAACAAGCGATTCACTGGCTGCTGCGGCTGCGCAACAACCACGGCAATTCCCGCCTGACTCGCCAATGCGAGCAGTGGCGCGCCGAGCACCACGAGCACGAAATCGCCTGGCAACGGGTGCAGTCACTGCACGCCGAATTGAGTTCCAGCCTGCGTGCCGTGCCCGGCGCGCAGGTCGCGTTCAACACCCTGGAAAACAGTGCGCAGGAGCTGGGCCGACGCCAGGCTTTGAAGTTGCTGTCCGGTGCGCTGTTGATGGGATCTGCCGCGTGGCTGGCCAAGGACAGCGCCGCCTGGCAGCAATGGAGCGCCGACTACGCGACGGCGACCGGAGAACGGCGCGGCTTCCAGTTGCCCGACGGCACGCGGATCGAGCTCAACACCGCCAGCGCCGTGGATCTGGATTACACCGCCCGGCAGCGCCTGATCAAACTGACCCGCGGCGAAATCATTGTTACCTGCGGCGGCTCTGACGAAGGCGCGGCGACGGACCGACCGCTGCGCGTACAGAATCGCCACGGGAGTTATGAGCCGTTCGCTGCGCGTTTCATTTTGCGTCAGGAAGATCAGTGCACGCGGCTCAGCGTTACCCGTGGCCGAGTGGTGGTTCGCGCTGGCGGTCATTCGCTCGAAGCCCTCGCCGGGCAGAGCTTTCTGGTCGATCAAGGCGGTTTGCGCGCGGCACCGAAGCTGGATATGGATGCGGGCGCCTGGCTCGATGGCTTGATTGTCACGCGCAATATGCGGCTGGGCGACTTTATTGCTGAAGTCGCCCGTTACCGCCCGGGGTTTCTGAGTTGCGCGGCGGATATTGCCGAGCTGCGCTTGTCCGGTGTGTTCCGTCTGGAGGACACCGACAGGCTGCTGGCAGTCCTGCCGCAGACGCTGCCGGTGCAACTGCGCTACCGCACCCGTTGGTGGGTGACCCTTGAGCGCGCGGTGTGAAATTTTTTTGGCGGGTTTTTCCAGGCAGTCCGGCTTAGTCAGTAAGCACTTCAACTCAGCCCTCGCGACTGCCTACGGAAATCCATGATGACTGTCCGCGCTACTTGTAAGAACCCTCTGAATTTCACTGCAGAATCGACACTGCTGCGCCATGCGGTGCGGGCAGCCCTGCTGTCCACCGCGCTGGGCATCAGCGTATTACCAAGCCTGAGTCTGGCCGCCAACCCTGCCGGCACCGAGGTCAGCCACCGCTACAACATTGCTGCCGGGCCACTGGGCGAGGCGTTGAATCAGTTTGCCAGGCAGGCCGGCATCACCTTGTCGATGACGCCACAACAGACCCAAGGTCAGCAATCCCCGGGCGTGCAGGGTGAATATTCGACCGATCAGGCCTTGAGCCACTTGCTCGGCGGCTCGGGACTGGAAGCCGTCAGCCAGGACGGCAGCAGCTACATCCTGCGCGCGCTCGCCGAAAGCGAAGCACTGGCCTTGCCGACTACCGACATCAAAGGTTTTGCCCTCGGCAACGCACTGGGCAGCATGGCCGGCTACAACGCCACGCACAGCCAGATCGCCACCAAGACCAGTACCGCATTGCTGGAAACCTCGCAAAGCGTGTCCGTGGTCACGCGCGAGCAAATGGATGACCAAGGCTCGCAAACCGTCTCGCAAGCGATGCGCTACACCCCGGGCGTGCTGACCAACCCGTACGGCGCCACGCATCGGTATGACTACGTGGCGATGCGCGGTTTCAACGACGGCTCGGTGGACAACATCTACCTCGACGGCCTCAAGTCGATGGGCGACAGCGGCACCTACAGCACCATGCAGGTCGATCCGTATTTCCTCGAACGCGTGGATATTCTCAAAGGCCCGTCGTCCGTGCTGTACGGCCGCAGCTCACCCGGCGGTCTGGTCGCACTCACCAGCAAAAAACCGTTGTACGAGGCGTACCACCAGGTGCAGGCCACCGTTGGGACACAAGGCCAGCGTGGGGTTGGTTTTGACTTCAGTGGCCCGGTCGATGACGACAAGCGCATTGCTTATCGGCTGACCGGATTGAGCGATCAGTCCGACACGCAATTCGACCACAACAAGGAAAAACGCTTCGCTCTCGCCCCGACGTTGAGCATCGATTTCACTGAAGATACCTCGCTGACCCTGCAGGCCTATCTGCAGCATGATCCGGACGGCGGCTACCACGGCGGCGTTCCGGCGGACGGCACCATCCATCAGCGTAATGGCGGCCGTATCTCGCCGCGCTTCTTCGAGGGCGAGCCGGGGATCGACGGTTACTCCCGTGACCAGCAATCGTTCGCCTACCAGTTCGAACACCGATTCAACGACGTCTTCACCGCCCGGCAGAACTTCCGCTATCTCGACTCCAAAGTGAATATGGATCAGGTCTACGCCTATGGCTGGACGACCCCGACCAGCAACGAACTGAACCGCTATTACACCGGCGGCGATGAGCGCCTGCATGCGTTCATCGTCGACAACATGCTGCAGGCGGAATTCTTTACCGGCGCGACCAAGCATACGGTGCTGATGGGCGCGGATTATCAGCGGCGTAAAACGGTGGTCGACTGGACCAGCGGTGGACTGGCACCGATCAATGCGTTCAATCCGGTGTACGGCAACTCGGCGATCGAGATGTACGGCGAGACCAGCTATCTGCGTCGCCTCGAACAGACCGGTGTGTATCTGCAAGACCTGATCGAGATGGACAAATGGCGCTTCTCGCTGGGTCTGCGTCAGGACTGGGTGGAGACCTCCGATGAAAACCGCATTGCTGAAGCGGGACGTCCTGTTGGTACAGAGATCAATGATCGACGCACGAAACTCACTGGCCGCGCCGGCGCGTTATACCTGTTCGATAACGGTCTGGCGCCCTACATCAGCTACTCCGAGTCGTTCAATCCGAACTCCTATGCAGACAGCGCCGGCAACCCACTGGCCCCCACCGATGGCACGCAGTGGGAAGTCGGATTGAAGTATCAGCCACCAGGCACCGACAACTTGTTCACCGCCTCGCTGTTCCGCATCGATCAGGAAAACCTCGCGACCAAACTGCCCCAGGAGAACTTCTATCGCGCGGTCGGCGCTGTGCGCTCGCAAGGTCTGGAGCTCGAAGCGCACATGCAACTGACCGACAACTTGAAAGTACTCGGCAGTTACACCTTCACTGACATCGAGTATTCCAAATCGATGATCAGCACTTTGAGTACACCGACCGACGTAATCGAGAACAAGGGCAACTCACCCACTCAAGCGCCGCGACACATGGCCTCGCTGTGGGCTGACTACAGATTCGACAGTGCCGCACTTGATGGTCTGCGCCTGGGTGGTGGTGTGCGCTACGTCGGCTACAGCTGGGCCGATGCCGAGAACACCATGAAGGTGCCCTCCTATACGTTGTTCGACGCGTCGATTGGTTATGACCTGGGCAAGATTGGTTTGAAGGGTGTTGATGTTCGGCTCAATGCGAACAACCTGACCAACGAATCCTATGTCGCGTCCTGCGCCAGTCTGAACTTCTGCTACATGGGCGAAGAACGCAACGTAGCGGCGACCGTCAGCTATCAGTTCTAAAGCATTGTCCTGCGTATAAAAAAGCCAGCCCCTAATCTCAGGGGCTGGCTTTGTCGTTTCTTCGGGGTGTCTTGCATGCGTGCGTTTCTGGTTTTGTTGCATCGTTACATTGGCTTGGCCATTGCGGTGTTTTTATTGTTGGCCGGGCTGACCGGCAGTGTGCTGGCGTTCAATCACGAACTGGATGAATGGCTGAATCCGCAGTTCTTTGAGGCGACGTCAGTCGGTGAGCGCTTGTCGCCGGGCGCGTTGGTGGATGCGGTGCAGACTGCACATCCGAAACTGCAGGTCTGGTACATGGAGTATCCCCATGAGGCGGGGCATACGGCGCTGCTGGCGGCAGTTCCACGCAACGATCCTGCGACGGGCCAGCCGTTCGATGAACGCAATCAAGTGTTCTATCTGGACCCGGTCAGTGCGGAGCAAAAAGGCGCGCGCTACTGGGGTGAATGCTGTTTTCAGCGCGAGAACCTGATCCCGTTCATTCTGGAGTTTCACTACAACCTGACATTGCCGGGTAACTGGGGATTGCTGTTGATGGGCCTGGTAGCCATCGCGTGGGTGATCGACTGTTTTGTCGCATTGTGGCTGACCTTCCCGCGTGGCAAGCCATTCTGGAAGAAATGGGCTACTGCGTGGAAGGTGAAAGGCGGGCATGCCTACCGCTTGAACTTCGACCTGCACCGCGCCGGAGGATTATGGCTGTGGCTGCTGCTGTTGCCGATCGCCGTCAGCAGCGTTGCGATGAACTTGCCTAGTCAGGTGTTCAAGCCTGCTGTTTCGCTATTTTCGCCGATAGAGCCGAGCGTTTATGAAGCCAGAGGGCGAATGCCAGTCGATGAACTGGGGACGACACAGTTGAGCTATCAACAGGCGTACGAAAGGGCATTGCAGGAGGGGAAGCGATTAGGACTGACGGCGGCAATCGGCGAGTTGTATTACAGCTTTGAGTACAACTTCTACGGCGCCGGATTTGGGCAGCACGATACGGATGCCCACGGTAAATCCTGGTTGTTCTTTCACGGTACCGATGGCCGATTATTAGGACAGGAAATAGCAGGACAGGGCACGCTTGGGGAGCAGTTCTTCCGACTCCAGTTGCCGATACATGGGGGACGGATCATCGGGGTGACAGGGCAGATAATGATCGCAGTATTGGGTGTGTTGATTGCGGGGTTGTCAGGGACGGGGGTTTATATCTGGTGGCGCAAGTGGCAGGCAAGACGCAGCAGCAAGACCCGTAAAACAGCCTGATCTTTTGTACACGCTTAAATGACAAAACCCCTGTCTGCGTTAGCAGACAGGGGTTTCGGAATTCAATCTTGACGATGACCTACTCTCACATGGGGAAACCCCACACTACCATCGGCGATACATCGTTTCACTGCTGAGTTCGGGATGGGATCAGGTGGTTCCAATGTTCTATGGTCGTCAAGAAATTCTTTATCTGGCCCGTCAACACGGTAACAAGCCAGCAAAAACAGGAACTTCTACTAAAACAAAACCCCAACTGCTTTCGCAATTGGGGTTTCGGAATTTAATCTTGACGATGACCTACTCTCACATGGGGAAACCCCACACTACCATCGGCGATGCATCGTTTCACTGCTGAGTTCGGGATGGGATCAGGTGGTTCCAACGCTCTATGGTCGTCAAGAAATTCGGGTACTGAGTCGTGACCAGAGGGCCTCGCTTCAGCAAATTGGGTATGTGACAGCTGTCGGTGTTTGTGCGCTTCGAACTTTCGGTTCGTTTCGTCTTCACACACCGCAATCTGGTGCCTTTTCAGGTCAGCAAATTGCTTGGGTGTTATATGGTCAAGCCTCACGGGCAATTAGTATTGGTTAGCTCAACGCCTCACAGCGCTTACACACCCAACCTATCAACGTCGTAGTCTTCGACGGCCCTTCAGGGAACTCAAGGTTCCAGTGAGATCTCATCTTGAGGCAAGTTTCCCGCTTAGATGCTTTCAGCGGTTATCTTTCCCGAACATAGCTACCCGGCAATGCCACTGGCGTGACAACCGGAACACCAGAGGTTCGTCCACTCCGGTCCTCTCGTACTAGGAGCAGCCCCTCTCAAATCTCAAACGTCCACGGCAGATAGGGACCGAACTGTCTCACGACGTTCTAAACCCAGCTCGCGTACCACTTTAAATGGCGAACAGCCATACCCTTGGGACCGGCTTCAGCCCCAGGATGTGATGAGCCGACATCGAGGTGCCAAACACCGCCGTCGATATGAACTCTTGGGCGGTATCAGCCTGTTATCCCCGGAGTACCTTTTATCCGTTGAGCGATGGCCCTTCCATACAGAACCACCGGATCACTAAGACCTACTTTCGTACCTGCTCGACGTGTCTGTCTCGCAGTCAAGCGCGCTTTTGCCTTTATACTCTACGACCGATTTCCGACCGGTCTGAGCGCACCTTCGTACTCCTCCGTTACTCTTTAGGAGGAGACCGCCCCAGTCAAACTACCCACCATACACTGTCCTCGATCCGGATAACGGACCTGAGTTAGAACCTCAAAGTTGCCAGGGTGGTATTTCAAGGATGGCTCCACGCGAACTGGCGTCCACGCTTCAAAGCCTCCCACCTATCCTACACAAGCAAATTCAAAGTCCAGTGCAAAGCTATAGTAAAGGTTCACGGGGTCTTTCCGTCTAGCCGCGGATACACTGCATCTTCACAGCGATTTCAATTTCACTGAGTCTCGGGTGGAGACAGCGCCGCCATCGTTACGCCATTCGTGCAGGTCGGAACTTACCCGACAAGGAATTTCGCTACCTTAGGACCGTTATAGTTACGGCCGCCGTTTACCGGGGCTTCGATCAAGAGCTTCGCGTTAGCTAACCCCATCAATTAACCTTCCGGCACCGGGCAGGCGTCACACCCTATACGTCCACTTTCGTGTTTGCAGAGTGCTGTGTTTTTAATAAACAGTCGCAGCGGCCTGGTATCTTCGACCGGCATGAGCTTACGGAGCAAGTCCTTCACCCTCACCGGCGCACCTTCTCCCGAAGTTACGGTGCCATTTTGCCTAGTTCCTTCACCCGAGTTCTCTCAAGCGCCTTGGTATTCTCTACCCAACCACCTGTGTCGGTTTGGGGTACGGTTCCTGGTTACCTGAAGCTTAGAAGCTTTTCTTGGAAGCATGGCATCAACCACTTCGTCACCCAAAGGGTAACTCGTCATCAGCTCTCGGCCTTAAGATCCCGGATTTACCTAAGATCTCAGCCTACCACCTTAAACTTGGACAACCAACGCCAAGCTGGCCTAGCCTTCTCCGTCCCTCCATCGCAATAACCAGAAGTACAGGAATATTAACCTGTTTTCCATCGACTACGCTTTTCAGCCTCGCCTTAGGGACCGACTAACCCTGCGTCGATTAACGTTGCGCAGGAAACCTTGGTCTTTCGGCGTGGGTGTTTTTCACACCCATTGTCGTTACTCATGTCAGCATTCGCACTTCTGATACCTCCAGCAAGCTTCTCAACTCACCTTC
>NZ_CP085885.1:0-130000 GCF_020736465.1 Pseudomonas sp. HN2 | reverse complement strand
TGTCAGTATTAGTCCAGGTGGTCGCCTTCGCCACTGGTGTTCCTTCCTATATCTACGCATTTCACCGCTACACAGGAAATTCCACCACCCTCTACCATACTCTAGCTTGCCAGTTTTGGATGCAGTTCCCAGGTTGAGCCCGGGGATTTCACATCCAACTTAACAAACCACCTACGCGCGCTTTACGCCCAGTAATTCCGATTAACGCTTGCACCCTCTGTATTACCGCGGCTGCTGGCACAGAGTTAGCCGGTGCTTATTCTGTCGGTAACGTCAAAATTGCAGAGTATTAATCTACAACCCTTCCTCCCAACTTAAAGTGCTTTACAATCCGAAGACCTTCTTCACACACGCGGCATGGCTGGATCAGGCTTTCGCCCATTGTCCAATATTCCCCACTGCTGCCTCCCGTAGGAGTCTGGACCGTGTCTCAGTTCCAGTGTGACTGATCATCCTCTCAGACCAGTTACGGATCGTCGCCTTGGTGAGCCATTACCTCACCAACTAGCTAATCCGACCTAGGCTCATCTGATAGCGCAAGGCCCGAAGGTCCCCTGCTTTCTCCCGTAGGACGTATGCGGTATTAGCGTTCCTTTCGAAACGTTGTCCCCCACTACCAGGCAGATTCCTAGGCATTACTCACCCGTCCGCCGCTGAATCCAGGAGCAAGCTCCTTTCATCCGCTCGACTTGCATGTGTTAGGCCTGCCGCCAGCGTTCAATCTGAGCCATGATCAAACTCTTCAGTTCAAACATCTTTGGGTTTTTAAGAAACCCTAAACTTGGCTCAGCAATCGTTGGTTACATCTTTGATTTCTCGCGGAGTAACTTGTGATGCTGATAATCTTGTTGACTATCAGTCTGACTGCACAAGCACCCACACGAATTGCTTGATTCAGTTGTTAAAGAGCGGTTGGTTAAGATCTTTCGTCTCAACCGAGGCGCGCATTCTACAGCAGCCTCATTTGCTGTCAAGTGATTATTTTCAGAAGTTTTCGAAGAATTCTTCAACAACTTCAACCACTTGCGCTTCCGATCTCTCGTTAGCGGGAGGCGAATTCTACAGCGTTAATCGCTGCTGTCAACACCTCTTTTTCTCCGCTTTCGACCGAGAAGATCAACCGTTAAAAGAGCCAAACATCACTGCTCTTTCAACTTCTTCCAGGCTTCGATGATCTGAAGCAAGCCGCTGTCGAAAACTGCGTAACTCTTTGAATCTCAAGGAGTTTTCCGTTTCGACTGCGCCGGAAGTGGGGCGAATTATAGACCTCTGGAATCTGCCGTCAACCGTTAATTTCGCTTTTCTTTCAACAACTTGCAGATTGGCTAAAAAACAGCCAATCGAAAGAGAAATCAGTGCCCTCTATATAGAAGAAAGACTCAGAGGACTCCTTCTACCTTAAGTGCAGCCACCGCACCCGCCCCCAGCCCCAACACTCGCTGAAGAACCTCCAGCGTATGTTCCCCTAATAAAGGAGGCGCATACCGATACTCGACCGGCGTCTCCGATAACCGGATCGGACTGGCTACCTGCGGCACCATGCCCGCCAGCGCATGCGGCAACTCGATAGCCAGTCCGCGCGCCTTCACCTGCGCATCCTCGAACACCTGCGCCAGATCATTGATCGGCCCACAAGGCACGCCCGCCTGTTCCAGTTGAGCAACCCACTCGGCCGTCGTCTTGAAGACCGTCGCCTGGCGGATCAAGGGGATCAACACTGCGCGGTTCGCCACCCGCAGTTTGTTCGTCGCGAAGCGAGGATCATCCGCCCACTGCGGTTGCCCAGCGACTTCGGCGAACTTGCGGAATTGCCCGTCATTACCCACGGTGAGGATGAAGTCGCCATCCGCCGTAGGAAAATCCTGATAAGGCACGATGTTGGGATGCGCATTGCCCAACCGCTTTGGGGCATTGCCCGTAGTCAGGTAATTCATAGCCTGATTGGCCAGACACGCAACTTGCACGTCCAGCAACGCCATATCGATGTGTTGGCCACCACCGTCGTGATCGCGATGAGCCAATGCTGCGAGAATCGCCACGGTCGAATAAAGCCCGGTGAGGATATCCGTCAGCGCCACGCCCACCTTCACCGGTCCGGCGCCTTCGTCTCCTTCGGGGCGGCCGGTCAGGCTCATCAAGCCGCCAAGGCCCTGGATCATGAAGTCATACCCTGCGCGCTTGGCGTAAGGACCGGTCTGGCCGAAGCCGGTGATGGAGCAATAGATCAGATTCGGGTTGAGTGCCTTCAGCGACTCATAGTCCAGACCATACGCCGCCAGACCGCCAACCTTGAAGTTCTCGATCAGAATGTCCGACTTCGCCGCCAGGTCGCGCACCAGCTTCTGCCCTTCAGGCCGGGTGAAGTCGATGGTGACCGATTGCTTGTTGCGGTTGGCCGACAGGTAATACGCCGCTTCCGACGTGTTCTCGCCGTAAGCGTCTTTAAGGAAGGGCGGCCCCCACGCCCGAGTGTCGTCACCATTACCGGGGCGCTCGACTTTGATGACTTCGGCGCCGAGGTCGGCGAGTATCTGCCCGGCCCACGGCCCGGCCAACACGCGCGATAAATCCAGTACTCGCAGATGCGACAGCGCGCCCATGGTCCGCCCTCCTGTTAATAGAACGCCTGCAGACCGGTTTGCGCACGCCCGAGGATCAGCGCGTGAACGTCGTGGGTACCTTCATAGGTATTCACCACTTCCAGATTGACCAGGTGACGGGCCACGCCGAATTCATCAGAAATGCCATTGCCACCAAGCATGTCGCGCGCCATCCGCGCGATATCCAGCGACTTGCCGCAGGAGTTGCGCTTCATGATCGAAGTGATTTCAACGGCGGCGGTGCCTTCGTCCTTCATCCGCCCCAGTCGCAGGCAGCCTTGCAGCGCCAGAGTGATCTCGGTCTGCATGTCGGCGAGTTTCTTCTGCACCAGTTGCGTCGCGGCCAATGGGCGGCCGAATTGCTGACGGTCCAGGGTGTATTGGCGCGCGGTGTGCCAGCAAAACTCGGCGGCGCCCAGCGCGCCCCAGGAAATGCCGTAGCGTGCGGAGTTGAGGCAAGTGAATGGACCTTTCAGACCACGGACGTCCGGGAAGATGTTTTCTTCCGGCACGAACACGTTGTCCATGACGATCTCGCCGGTGATGGAAGCGCGCAGGCCGACCTTGCCGTGAATCGCCGGAGCGCTCAGGCCTTTCCAGCCTTTCTCCAGAACGAAGCCACGAATGTCGCCGGCGTCGTCCTTGGCCCACACCACGAATACGTCGGCGATCGGGCTGTTGGTAATCCACATTTTCGCGCCGGTCAGGCTGTAGCCACCATCGACCTTGCGCGCCCGGCTAATCATCGCGCCCGGATCAGAACCGTGGTTCGGCTCGGTCAGGCCAAAGCAACCGATCCATTCGCCGGAAGCCAGTTTCGGCAGGTACTTCTGTTTCTGTGCTTCGGTACCGAATTCGTTGATCGGCACCATCACCAGTGAGGACTGCACACTCATCATCGAGCGATAGCCGGAGTCGACGCGCTCGACCTCACGGGCAATCAGGCCGTAGCTGACATAGTTCAGACCGCTGCCGCCGTATTGCTCCGGAATGGTCGCGCCGAGCAGGCCTACTTCACCCATCTCCCGAAAGATTGCAGGGTCAGTCTTCTCATGACGGAAAGCTTCGAGTACACGCGGCGCCAGGCTCTGCTGAGCGAACTGCGCGGCGGTGTCGCGGATCATCCGCTCTTCTTCGGTGAGCTGTTGATCCAGCAGCAGGGGATCGATCCAGTTGAAGCTAGCTTTACCGCCCATGAGTGTGCCCTCGCAATCGGGTGAATTAACGTGGCATTGATCCTAGGCGCGGTTCGCCATCGCGGCAAACGAGGATTTTGCATTCTGTTGTGCTAATTTCTCACTCCGAACCGTCGCGAAATGCCATTTATGCGGCGCATTAGTGAGGTTGACGTACATGCGCAGGAAGATACCCAGCACCACTGCCCTGATCAGTTTCGAAGCCGCCGCGCGCCACGAGAGCTTTACACGCGCAGCGGAAGAGCTTTCCCTCACCCAAGGCGCCATTTGCCGACAGATCGCCAGCCTTGAAGACTTCCTCAGCGTGGAACTGTTCCGACGCTCGCGACGTGGAGTGAAACTGACTGAGGCGGGCCTTTCCTACAGCCGCCGGGTGGCGACTCAGCTCGACGCAGTGGAGCGCGACACGCTCTCGGTGATGGGCCAGCAAGGCACCAACGTCATCGAGCTCGCCGTCGTCCCGACCTTCGGCACGCAATGGCTGCTGCCTCGCCTCAAGGATTTCCAGCTCAAGCACCCGGAAGTGACCGTCAACCTGACCAACCGCACCCGGCCGTTCCTGTTTGCCGACACCGAATTCGATGCCGCGATCTACTTCGGTGATGCCGACTGGTCGGGTACTGAATCCCACAGGTTGATGGGCGAGAATCCGATGCCGGTGTGCAGCCCCGCCCTGCTCGGCAATCGCAAGCAGATGACAGCTGCAGCCATCGCTGAACTACCGCTGCTGCAGCAAACCACCCGACCTTACGCCTGGCGCCAGTGGTTCAACTCGCAGCAGTTGAATATCCCTCGCGACATGACAGGTCCCCGCTACGAGCTATTCTCCATGCTTGCCCAGGCAGCCATGCACGACATGGGCGTCGCGCTGATTCCGCCGTTTCTGATCCAGCGCGAGCTGGCCGAGAAACGTTTGGTGGTTGCCAACCCTCAAGCGCTCCCCAGCATCAAGGCGTATTACCTGATGATTCCGGAGCGAAAGGTCGAATCAGCATCGCTAAAGGCATTCCGCGACTGGCTGGTAAACCAGGCGCGAAGCTACAGCCTAGAAGAATAAAGGCTCTCGGAAATACCTAACCCCGTAGTCAGATAATCGAAAGCCCTACAGATATAACTATTTGTCGCGTTTTCGCAGACTGTATCCGAAAGTCGTACAGACGTCCCACAAGCTGCCAACGACGTGGCTTTGAGCCTCTACGGGCGACTCATTACTGCCTATTCACGCCACCGAGGCGAATTTTTTTCAAATTCAGCCAGAATCCTTGCAAGGCACGGCCTGCAAGGGGTTCAACTGGCCATCTGCGACATTCGGTCACGGCATGACTTGTAGTTAATTTTCCGTCACCCGTCATAATCCCTTGAAGGGCATAAAGTTCGCCTGCAAAATGCCGCGCCCCGCCCTGATTCGGCGGGATCGTGCTGATCGGCCGCCCCAGTCGCACCATCCGCAGTGCATGGGTTTACTCAATAAGATCACGCAGGAGATTTGACGTGCACATTGGTGTTCCTCTCGAAACCCAGACCGGTGAAACACGGGTTGCTGCAACCCCGGAAACCATCAAGAAGCTGATCAGCCAAGGCCATAAGGTCACTGTGCAAAGCGGCGCCGGCATCAAAGCCAGTGTCGTCGACAGTGCCTATGAAGCGGCCGGCGCAAGCATTGGCAGCGCCAATGACGCGTTTGGCGCCGAGCTGATTCTCAAAGTGGTCGCGCCAAGCGATGCCGAACTGACGCTGATCAAGCGCGGTACGGTGCTGGTGGGCATGCTCAATCCGTTCAACAACGAGACCATCGCAAAAATGGCCGAGTGCGGCATTACCGCGTTCGCCCTCGAAGCCGCGCCGCGCACCTCGCGGGCGCAGAGTCTCGATGTGTTGTCGTCGCAGGCAAACATTGCCGGCTACAAAGCGGTATTGCTGGCCGCGCACCACTACCCACGCTTCATGCCAATGCTGATGACCGCTGCGGGTACGGTGAAAGCGGCACGTGTGTTGATTCTCGGCGCGGGCGTGGCCGGATTGCAGGCGATTGCCACGGCCAAACGCCTCGGTGCTGTCATCGAAGCGTCCGATGTACGCCCAGCGGTGAAGGAACAGATCGAATCCCTCGGCGCCAAGTTCGTCGACGTGCCTTACGAGACCGATGAAGAACGCGAATGCGCCGTCGGTGTCGGCGGTTACGCACGGCCGATGCCGGCAAGCTGGATGCAGCGTCAGGCGCAGGCCGTGCATGAGCGCGCCAAGCAGGCCGATATCGTCATCACCACCGCACTGATTCCGGGCCGCAAGGCACCGACGCTGTTGAGCGCGGACACCGTGGCGCAGATGAGACCGGGCTCGGTGGTCATCGACCTTGCCGCCGCTCAGGGTGGCAACTGCCCGCTGACCGTGGCCGATCAGGTCGTTGTGGAAAACGGTGTAACCATCGTCGGTCCGACCAACCTCGCCGGTGAAGTCGCTGCAGATGCTTCGGCGCTGTACGCACGCAACCTGCTGGACTTCCTCAAGCTGGTGTTTACCAAAGAAGGCCAGTTCGACGTCAACCTCGAAGACGACATCGTCGCCGCGTGCCTGATGTGCCGCGACGGCCAAGTCATCCGCAAAAACGCCTAAGCAGGGATTCAGACGATGGAAGAGCTTATCTCCCCCGGTATCTACAACCTGATCATCTTCGTGCTGGCAATTTATGTCGGTTACCACGTGGTCTGGAACGTCACGCCTGCGCTGCACACGCCATTGATGGCAGTGACCAACGCAATCTCGGCGATCGTGATTGTCGGCGCCATGCTTGCCGCCGCACTCACCGTAACGCCGCTGGGCAAGACCATGGGCACGCTGGCCGTGGCACTGGCGGCGGTCAACGTCTTCGGTGGCTTCCTGGTAACCCGCCGCATGCTTGAGATGTTCAAGAAGAAAGCCCCGAAAGCAAAAGAAGAGGCGCCGAAGTAATGAGCATGAATCTCGTCACGACGCTCTACCTGATCGCGTCGATCTGCTTTATCCAGGCCCTCAAAGGCCTGTCGCACCCGACCACCTCGCGACGCGGCAACCTGTTCGGCATGCTCGGCATGGCGTTGGCCATCCTGACCACCGTCGGCCTCATCTATAAGCTCGGGGCTGAACTGGCTACGGCCGGTATCGGTTACGTCATCGTCGGCTTGCTGGTAGGTGGCACTGCCGGGTCGATCATGGCCAAGCGTGTTGAAATGACCAAGATGCCGGAACTGGTGGCGTTCATGCACAGCATGATCGGCCTCGCGGCGGTGTTCATTGCCATTGCGGCGGTGGTTGAGCCGCAGTCGTTGGGTATTGTTAAACAGCTGGGCGATGCGATCCCGGCGGGCAACCGTCTGGAGCTGTTCCTCGGTGCTGCGATCGGCGCGATCACCTTCTCCGGTTCGGTGATTGCCTTCGGCAAGCTGTCGGGCAAATACAAGTTCCGCCTGTTCCAGGGCGCACCGGTACAGTTCTCCGGTCAGCACAAGCTCAATGCGGTGCTGGGTCTGGCGACGCTGGTTCTCGGTCTGACCTTCATGCTCACCGGCAGCCTCACTGCCTTCGCACTGATGCTGGCACTCGCATTCGTGATGGGCGTGCTGATCATCATCCCGATCGGCGGCGCCGACATGCCGGTGGTGGTGTCGATGCTCAACAGCTATTCCGGCTGGGCGGCGGCGGGGATCGGTTTCTCGCTGAACAACTCGATGCTGATCATTGCCGGCTCCCTGGTGGGTTCGAGCGGTGCGATCCTCTCGTACATCATGTGCAAGGCGATGAACCGTTCCTTCTTCAATGTACTGCTCGGCGGCTTCGGCAATACGGCAGATGCTGGTCCTGCCGGCGCGAAGGAAGCCCGCCCGGTGAAATCCGGTTCGGCTGATGACGCAACCTTCCTGCTGACCAATGCCGACACTGTGATCATCGTGCCGGGTTACGGTCTGGCGGTAGCGCGTGCTCAACATGCGCTGAAGGAACTGACCGAGAAGCTGACCCACCGTGGCGTGACCGTGAAGTATGCGATCCACCCGGTTGCCGGCCGTATGCCGGGGCACATGAACGTCCTGCTCGCCGAGGCCGAAGTGCCTTACGACCAGGTGTTCGAGATGGAAGACATCAACTCTGAGTTCGGCCAGGCCGACGTGGTGCTGGTGCTCGGTGCGAACGATGTGGTCAACCCGGCCGCGAAGAACGATCCGAAGTCGCCGATTGCCGGGATGCCGATTCTCGAAGCGTTCAAAGCCAAGACCATCATCGTCAACAAGCGCTCGATGGCCAGCGGCTATGCCGGCCTGGACAACGAGCTGTTCTATCTGGACAAGACCATGATGGTCTTCGGCGACGCGAAGAAAGTCATCGAAGACATGGTCAAAGCAGTCGAATAACCCGCCGCTGCTATAACGAACGCCCCGACTTGTCGGGGCGTTTTTGTTTGCGTCAGATGACGGACAATTTACCGCGTTGTTGCAGATCCGGTAACGGTGTTTTACTTGAAACCCGCGAAATAGAGGCCTGGTTTGCGACCTTGGTAGCGGGACAGGCGCCGGCCAAATTCACTAGACTGCGCATCCTGCTACTCGTTGCCCGAGATAATTATCCATGTACCGTGACCGTATTCGCCTGCCTTCGTTGTTGGACAAAGTGATGAGCGCTGCCGACGCCGCTGCTCTGATTGAAGACGGCATGACCGTCGGCATGAGCGGTTTCACCCGCGCCGGCGAAGCCAAGGCCGTGCCCCACGCACTGGCCGAGCGCGCCAAGGTCACGCCGCTGAAAATCAGCCTGATGACCGGCGCCAGCCTCGGCAACGACCTCGACAAGCAATTGACCGAGGCCGGCGTGCTGTCGCGGCGCATGCCGTTTCAGGTCGACAGCACATTGCGCAAGGCAATCAACGCCGGCGAAGTGATGTTCATCGATCAGCATCTTTCCGAAACCGTGGAGCAGTTGCGCAATCAGCAATTGAAGCTGCCGGACATCGCCGTCATCGAAGCAGTCGCCATCACCGAGCAAGGCCATATCGTGCCGACCACTTCGGTGGGCAACTCGGCGAGCTTTGCGATTTTCGCCAAGAAGGTAATCGTCGAGATCAACCTGGCGCACAACGCCAACCTCGAGGGCCTGCACGACATCTATATCCCCACGTACCGCCCGACGCGGACGCCAATCCCGCTGGTGAAAGTGGATGATCGTATCGGCAGCACGGCGATTCCGATTCCGCCAGAGAAGATCGTTGCGATTGTCATCACTCAGCAGTCGGACTCGCCGTCCACGGTGTCGGTACCGGACGTCGACACCAATGCCATCGCTGAACATCTGATCACGTTCTTCAAGCAGGAAGTGGCTGCCGGGCGCATGACCAACAAGCTCGGCCCGTTGCAGGCCGGGATCGGCAATATCGCCAACGCGGTGATGTGTGGCTTGATCGACTCGCCGTTCGAAGACCTGACCATGTACTCCGAAGTGCTGCAGGATTCGACCTTCGACCTGATCGATGCCGGCAAGCTGAGCTTTGCTTCGGGCAGCTCGATCACCCTGTCCGAGCGGCGCAACAGCGATGTATTCGGCAACCTGGAGAAGTACAAGGACAAACTGATCCTGCGGCCTCAGGAGATCTCCAATCACCCGGAGGTGGTGCGGCGCCTGGGCATCATCGGCATCAACACCGCGCTGGAGTTCGATATCTATGGCAACGTCAACTCCACTCATGTCTGCGGCACGCGGATGATGAACGGCATCGGCGGCTCCGGCGACTTCGCGCGCAACGCGCATCTGGCAGTGTTCGTGACCAAGTCGATTGCCAAGGGTGGCGCGATTTCCAGCGTGGTGCCGATGGTCAGCCACGTTGACCATACCGAGCACGATGTCGACATTCTGGTGACCGAAGTGGGGTTGGCCGACCTGCGCGGCCTGGCGCCACGGGAGCGCGCGCGGGTGATCATCGACAACTGTGTACACCCTGACTTTCGTCAGGCACTGAATGATTACTTCACCGCGGCTTGCGCGGTAGGCGGTCATACCCCGCATATTCTGCGTGAAGCCCTGAGCTGGCATATGAACCTGGAAGAAACCGGGCGCATGCTTGCGGGGTAACTCGTACAGATAGCCACTGGCGCAAATACGATTTGCATCGGTGGCTATCAACAAGACGCCTTCTCGCCAAAAACTGTACTGCTGTACCGGTCTTTTCCTACAGTAAATCCTTACTGATCTCTCAAAAATGTACGGAAACGCACCAATCAAGTGCAGACAAGTACAGTTTGCCCAATTTCGACCCATACACCCCGCGTAAACAGTTAACTGGTCACTCACAATACAGTTGAACTGTATCTACAGAGACTAGGCAAACGAGAGGATCATGGGCACCAGTCAAACCACTACCTGATCCCGCCACAAGCGGAAGGATGTCACCCATGGAACGTACACTCAGTTCCGAACTGTTCTTCGAAGACAAAGCTGTAAACACCCAGGCTTCCCTGCCTCTGCGCGTTCTTGCCAACCTGATGCTGTGGCAGCGCCGCATCTCCAGCCGCCATCAACTGGCCCGTCTGGATTCGCGTCTGCTGGCTGACGCCGGTATCAGCGAAGCACAACGCTACGAAGAGCTGAGCAAGCCGTTCTGGCGCTAAGCAGCGTCGCTGGCTCTGGTCGTCAGACCCACCGCCAGCAACCCGAATTGCACAAACAGAACCCGTCGTGGGAAACCACGGCGGGTTTTGTCGTTTCAGGACGCAAAGGATGACTCCAACATATACCTGAACCGATAGAGGTACAGTTTCAATATTTATATGAATGTACAGGTACAGTTCACGGGCCGGCTTGAGTAAGTGTGGCCACCACTGGGCGAACCGAGTTTGGCAGCCTAATATCCAGGCAGAACGTGGCGAACGCTGCGCGACAGGCGTCTGACTCCTCAGATACCGAGCCACCTCTCACTACGGTTTATCCAAAGGAGTTACATCATGACCCGTCTTCGTCTGCTCAGTGCCGCCGCCCTGCTGGCCGTGGCTGCCAACGCCAGCGCTACCAGCTTCATCGTGACCACCGACTCGATCGTTGGCGCGCTGAAAGCTTCTTCCGACGCCACTTCCGATGTGACCTCCTCGTTCCGTGACGACAAGATCGTGCTTGCCGCTCGTGACGACGCCGCCAGCTTCGTGGCCAGCGAAGGCGATATCCGTGGTGTGAAACTGGAAAGCGCGCTTGATCACATTCGCCATCAGGCGCCACAACTCAATGCCACCGACGCCCAATTGGCTCAAGCCATTCTGACCCTCTGATCGCTTGCCGCATTGCGGGACACGGCAGCCGTGTCCCGATGTTTCAATGCTGGCTCTGGCCCGGGCATTTGCGCTAGCCTTCAGGCTCGTTAACAGTTGTCGAGTCCCATGCGCTTTCTTCCAAATCTGCTCATCTCTTCTACGTTATTCACCGCCTGCTGGGCGATGTCTGCCAACGCCTTCGATGCTTTCAATGCTTCGACCCAAGGCACGGTTGTCAGCGGTTACGCTACCAGCATGGTGTCTTCTGCGCCGTTCGACCGTAAACTGCTGCTCGCCGCCCATGACGACGCGGCCGCCTTCGTTGCCAGTGACGGTGAATGGCGAGGGGCACGGCTGGAATCGGCGCTGCATTACCTGCGCAAAACCCGGCCAAAACTTCATGCCAGCGACCTTGAACTGGCAGAGGCAATTCTCGTCCAATAGTTATCCTTTTCCTTCCGGAGTCGTTCCATGCGTAGCCCGCTGATTGCTGCCGCCCTTGGCCTGTTTGTGTTGGCCGATGTGGCCCAGGCGCACACCCTGGTAGCCACCAGTAACATCATCGTTCGTGCCTCCCAGCGCACCATCGATTTCACCTCCGATACCACCACGTCGATTCGCGATTCGAAAATCATCCGCGAAGCCCATGACGACGCCGCCAGTTTCGTCGCCAGCAACGGCGACATCCGTGGCGCGCAACTCGAAGCCGCCCTCAACACCTTGCGCACACGCGTGCCGGAAGCGCGCGACGCCAGCGATCAGGTACTCGCCGAAGCCATCCTCGCACTGTGAGGTCCGTTGGCGCCTGGCTGCTGGCCGGGGCGTTGTTGCTGCTTGGCAACAGCGCCCACGCCGCCCTGCAATTGCGGCTCAAGACCGAGGGTCTGAGCCCGGCTCAAGTACAGGCCAGTCAGGCGCTGATCGATGAGGCCATGAACAAGCTGCCGCCGGGTTTCATCGAGCGGCTGGATCGGCGCATCGATGTCGGCTGGACCGATGACATGCCTGCCAACGCTTACGGACAGGCAACGCTGGTCGCCGAACTCGATCTGAATCGCAGGCTGCTCGCCGGGCTCACCGATGGCAGCGCAGCGAAAGCGAAAACCAATCGCCCCCACGGCACTGTGCGTCAGGAACTGCTCGCCACGGTGCTGCACGAAATCACTCATATCTACGACCGCGCGCGGTTATGGCCAAGTGCCGAACGCACGGTGATCCAGCGCTGCACCCGACGCTTCAACAGCGCCGGGCTGATCGGCATTCCCGATGAGTGTCGCGGGCAGGGTGGCCGACGCTTCACCATCAGCGACGATCCGCGTCTGCTCGATCTGGCCGGTTGGCAGCAGTACGTCGGCCGCCGTGGCGAGCGTGAACAACACAACCGCCAGATCGCGCGCAGCCCGGACCTTTACGAAATTTCCAGCCCCAAGGAATTCGTCGCGGTCAACATGGAGTATTTCCTCCTCGACCCGAGCTACGCTTGCCGCCGCCCGGCGCTGTATCGCTACTACAAGGAACATTTCGGCTGGGCGCCGCCGGCGCAGGACAGCTGCAGCAAGAGCTTCGCCTTTCTCAATGCCGGCAATGACTTCGCCAAGCAGCCTCTGGGGCAAGTCGATCCGGAACGGGTCTACGCTGTCGATTACCTGCTGGCCGAGGCCAACCAGAACTGGGTCAGCCGCTGGGGCCACAGCATGCTGCGCCTGGTGATCTGCGCCCCCGGTCGCCCGCGCGGTCCGGATTGCCGCCTCGACCTCGATCAGCACCTGGTGCTGTCCTATCGCGCCTTCGTTGGCGACGTGCAGCTGTCGAGCTGGGACGGACTGGTCGGCAAATACCCGTCGCGGCTGTTCGTGCTGCCGCTGGCGCAAGTGATCGACGAGTACACCAAGACCGAGCTGCGCAGCCTCGCTTCGGTGCCGCTGAACCTGTCTCGCGAGGAAATCGAAGGCGTCGTCGAACATGCCGCAGAAATGCACTGGAGCTACGACGGCAACTATTTCTTCCTGTCCAATAACTGCGCGGTGGAAGGCTTGAAACTGTTGCGCAGCGGCAGCAATAACAGCCAGCTTGTCGGCCTCGACAGCATCATGCCCAACGGTTTGCTGGAAGTGCTCAAGGGCCGTGGGCTGGCTGACACCAGTGTGCTCGACGATCCAAAAGAAGCCTTGCGGCTGGGTTACCGCTTCGACTCGTTCCGCGATCGCTATCAGGCGATGTTCGATGTGCTGAAAAAGCAGCTGCCGATCAAGCAGAGCACCGTCGAAGAGTGGCTGTCACTCAGCGCTGAACAACGCCGCGAATGGTTCGACCGCGCCGACCTGCGCACCAGTGCAGCGCTGTTGCTGCTGGAGCAAGCCAGCTTCCGCCGTCAGTTGCTGCTGGCCCAGGATGAGGTCAAACAACGCTACCTCGGCGCGCGGGAGCTGGAGAACGGCGGTATGGACAAAGCTAATGCGACGTTGCAGGAGATCCTTGCCAACAGTGGCTTCCTCAGCCGCCCGGCGGAATTGCTCGATTCCAAAGGTTACGGACTGCCGCAGCCAGACGAGTTCAGCCGACTGGAGGCAGAAAGCAGTCAACGGCAGAAGAAGCTGCTGGCGCTGTCCGGCGACCTCGATACTGAAGTGCGCAAACTGCTCGAACCCAAGCGCGCCGCCGAGATTGCCGCCAGCGAGGCCAATGTGAAGCAGATTGGCGAGCATCTGCGCAAACTGCACAAGGCCTCGGGCGGACTGCAATTGCCCTGACCACAAAAAAGGCTTCAGAACGCCTGTTCTGAAGCCTTTTTTGTTTTCCCTGCGGTCTTAGGCGCGAGCCTTGCGCACGCCTTGGGACAGCGCTGAACACAGACTCAACACGCCATCGATCGCCTGCTCAGGCGTATCGGCGCTGGCGATGTGATCGATCAATGCCGACCCCACCACCACACCGTCGGCAAGACGCGCGATGGCAGCAGCCTGCTCCGGCGTACGGATACCGAAACCGATGCTGATCGGCAGGTCGGTGTGCCGACGCAGACGCGCAACTGCTTCTTCCACATGTTCCAGGGTCGCCGCACCGGCGCCAGTGACCCCGGCCACCGACACGTAGTAAACAAAACCGGAGCTGCCGTTGAGCACGCGGGGCAAACGCGCGTCGTCGGTGGTCGGTGTGGTCAGGCGAATGAAATCCAGCCCGGCAGCCTGCGCCGGATCGCACAGCTCTTCATTGTGCTCTGGCGGCATGTCGACCACGATCAGGCCATCAACGCCCGCCTCTTTTGCTTCGGCGATGAAGCGTTCGACGCCGAATTTATGGATCGGGTTGAAATAGCCCATCAGCACCAGCGGCGTGTCGCTGTTGCCTTGACGGAACTCGCGGACCATTTGCAGGGTTTTCGCCAGATTCTGTTTGGCCGCCAGCGCACGGATGTTGGCCAACTGGATCGCCGGACCATCGGCCATCGGATCGGTGAACGGCATGCCCAGTTCGATCACATCGGCACCCGCCGCCGGCAAGCCTTTGAGGATCGCCAGCGAAGTGTCGTAGTCAGGATCACCGGCGGTGACAAAGGTCACCAGCGCGGCGCGGTTCTGTTGCTTGAGGTCGGCAAAACGGGTTTGCAGGCGGCTCATCAGTGTTTCTCCTGCTGCGACTGTTGCATATGGTGCATCACGGTTTGCATGTCCTTGTCGCCACGGCCCGAAAGGTTGACCACCATCAGGTGATCCTTCGGCAACTTCGGTGCACGTTTGAACACTTCGGCGAGGGCGTGGGCGCTTTCCAGCGCAGGAATGATCCCTTCCAGGCGGCAGCATTTGTGGAACGCTTCCAGCGCTTCGTCGTCGGTCACCGAGGTGTACTGAACGCGACCGATGTCGTGCAACCACGCGTGTTCAGGGCCAATGCCGGGATAGTCGAGGCCGGCAGAAATCGAGTGGGCGTCGATGATCTGGCCGTCATCGTCCTGCAGCAGGAAGGTGCGGTTACCGTGAAGAACGCCCGGCACACCGCCGTTGAGGCTGGCCGCGTGCTTGCCGGTTTCGATGCCGTAACCGGCGGCTTCGACGCCGATGATTTCAACGCTCTTGTCGTCGAGGAACGGGTGGAACAGGCCCATGGCGTTGGAGCCGCCACCGATGCACGCCACCAGACTGTCCGGCAGACGACCTTCCTGAGCTTGCAACTGATCGCGGGTTTCCTTGCCGATAACGGCCTGGAAATCGCGGACCATTGCTGGATAAGGGTGTGGTCCGGCCACAGTGCCGATCAGGTAGAAGGTATTGTCGACGTTGGTCACCCAGTCACGCAGGGCTTCGTTCATTGCGTCTTTGAGGGTGCCGGTACCGGCGACAACCGGGATCACTTCAGCGCCGAGCAGCTTCATGCGGAAGACGTTGGCCTGCTGACGTTCGATGTCGGTGGTGCCCATGTAGATCACGCAGTCCAGGCCGAAACGCGCAGCGACAGTGGCCGTGGCCACGCCGTGCATGCCGGCACCGGTCTCGGCGATGATGCGCTTCTTGCCCATGCGCCGCGCCAGCAGGATCTGGCCGATGCAGTTGTTGATCTTGTGCGCGCCGGTGTGGTTCAGCTCTTCACGCTTGAGGTAGATCTTCGCGCCGCCGCAGAACTCGGTCAGGCGTTCGGCGAAATACAACGGGCTCGGACGTCCGACGTAGTCCCGCTGGAAGTAGGCCAACTCTTCTTTGAAGGCCGGATCTTCCTTGGCCGCTTCGTATTCGCGGGCCAGGTCGAGGATCAACGGCATCAGGGTTTCCGCTACATAACGGCCACCGAACGCACCGAACAGGCCGTTGGCATCAGGGCCGTTACGCAGATCAGAGGTGTTCGAAGTCTGGGTCATGGGTCGCTCCAGGTGAATTCGGTCAGAAGACAATGACGCCCACTCTACCCCTGACTTCCCACGCTGAAAACCGATAAGATCGCCACAACCTGTCAGGAAAACTCACAGATATCATGAGCCACGACCTTCCCCCGCTGAATGCCTTGCGCGCCTTCGAAGCCACCGCCCGATTGAACAGTGTCAGTCAGGCTGCCGAGCAGTTGCACGTCACCCACGGCGCGGTCAGCCGTCAGTTGAAGGTGCTTGAAGAGCATCTCGGCGTGAGCCTGTTCGTCAAGGAAGGGCGCGGCTTGAAACTCACAGATGCCGGCGTGCGCCTGCGTGATGGCAGTGCTGAGGCGTTCGATCGGTTGCGCAGTGTCTGTGCGGAGCTGACGCAAAGTACTGCTGATGCGCCGTTCGTGCTCGGGTGTTCGGGGAGTCTGCTGGCGCGCTGGTTCATTCCGCGTCTGGGGCGGCTGAATGCCGATCTGCCGGATTTGCGTTTGCACCTGTCTGCCGGTGAAGGCGATCTCGATCCCCGACGCCCGGGACTGGATGCGCTGTTGCTGTTCGCCGAACCACCGTGGCCCGCCGATATGCAGGTCTACGAACTGGCGGCCGAACGCATCGGCCCGGTGATGAGCCCGTTGTTCAGCGGCTATCGAAAGCTGCAAGCCGCTCCAGCCGCAGAACTGCTTGATGAGCCCTTGCTGCACACCACCTCTCGGCCGCAGGCCTGGCCGAGCTGGGCGCAGCAGAACGACCTCGACGCCAAGGCGTTGAAGCTCGGGCAAGGATTCGAGCATTTGTATTATTTGCTGGAGGCAGCGGTTGCCGGTCTTGGCGTGGCGATCGCGCCGGAGCCACTGGTAACCGAAGATCTGAAGGCGGGTCGCCTGGTTGCGCCGTGGGGCTTTTGTGAAACCCCGGCGCAACTGGCGTTGTGGCTACCCAAGCGCGCCGCGGACGGGCGCGCCCGGCAACTGGCGCAGTGGCTCAAAAATGAGCTGCGCCAAACCGATCACTCGCCGCGCTTGAACAAAAAGTAGGCAGCAAGCAGGCCGATTGCACCGACAGCCACGCCGGCTGTGGTCCATGGGTGTTCCTGCGCGTAGTCACGAGTGGCAATGCCGGTCTCGCGGGTTTTCACTTTGACTTCTTCGTACGCGTCGCTGAGCAGATGACGGGAATGTTTCAGCGCACTTTCGGCATTGCTTTTCAGCGCCTTGAGGGTCTTGCGCGACTCGTCCGAAGCATCGTCTTTCAAGCTTTCCAACGATTTGAGCAGACTCTCGATCTCGGCTTCCATGCTTTGCAACGAGGCTTTACGTAAAGAGGTGTTGGCCATGGTGGCTCTCCTGCATTGGTGATGAGTGGCGTGTGTTGGTTGGGACTTCAGCACTTCGAGAAAGTGCAGAAATTCTGAACTTCGGCAGCGCAGCGGCGCCGAAATCAACAGTGCAATTGCCTGCCAGGTTCAATTTCACACGCCATTCCAACCCAAGGAGATCGCCATGAGTGACCATCACACGTACAAGAAAGTCGAGCTGGTCGGTTCGTCCACCACCAGCATTGAAGACGCTATCAACAACGCGCTGGCCGAAGCCAACAAGACCCTGCGCAATCTGGAATGGTTCGAAGTGACCGAAACCCGTGGCCACATCGAAAACGGCCAGGTGGCGCATTTTCAGGTAACGCTGAAGGTCGGCTTCAAGATTGTCGCCAGCTGAGTTTGATCCAGTCTTCTGAACTTGCGCGCTGGCCGAGTGCCATAGGGAATGGCAAAGCGCTACAAGGTGAGCGCATCGGGTGGATAACCCAATGCCCGCCTCTTTCAATCCGACCAGGGAGTGCGACCGATGAAGAAGTTCATGTTGGCAGTAGGTTTGTTGAGCCTTGCGGGTGGTGCGTTTGCAGCCGGCAAGCCATGTGAAGAGCTGAAAAGCGAAATCGCAGCGAAGCTCGACGCCAAAGGCGTTTCCGGTTATTCGCTGGAAGTTGTCGACAAGGGTGCGGCGGCTGACGGCGAAGTAGTTGGCACCTGCGAAGGCGGCAGCAAGGAAATCGTCTACAAGCGCGGTTGATCGCGCCTGAAATACAAAAGCCGACGTGGATGCGTCGGCTTTTTTGTGTCCAGCACTTGGAATTTGGGACGGTTTGAGATTGCTTCCCCCCTCACCCCAGCCCTCTCCCCCCAAGGGGGCGAGGGGGAAAGGGAGCAGATCTGGGAAGATTCCAATCTTGAGTTCGACTGGATATTTCAGGTCGGTGTAATTCGCAAGAGCCCCTTGGTCAGTCCCCTCTCCCTCTGGGAGAGGGTTAGGGTGAGGGGCTCTTCAGCCTTTCATAACTTGTGCGAGCAGCTCGTAGGAATGGACTCGATCGGCGTGTTCGTAGAGATCACTGGTGAAGATCAGCTCGTCCGCCTGGGTCTGCTCGATCAGTACCTCAAGCTTGGCGCGGATCTTCTGCGGGCCGCCGACCATGGCAAGGCCAAGGAAATCGCCCACCGCTTCACGCTCATGGGGTAGCCACAGGCCGTCCATGGTTTTCACTGGCGGACGCTGCACCAGACTTTGCCCACGCATCAGGGCAAGGATGCGCTGGTACACCGACGTCGCCAGATAATCGGCCTGCTCATCGGTATCAGCGGCCACCAGCGGCACGCCGAGCATCACGTAGGGCTTGTCGAGCACCGCCGACGGCTTGAAGTGATTGCGGTAGATGCGAATCGCCTCATGCATGAAGCGCGGCGCGAAGTGCGAGGCGAAGGCATAAGGCAAGCCCCTCTCCCCCGCCAGTTGCGCGCTGAACAGGCTCGAGCCGAGCAACCAGATCGGCACATTGGTGCCGGTGCCGGGCATGGCGATCACCCGTTGTTCCGGGGTGCGCGGGCCGAGGTAGCGCATCAGTTCGGCGACGTCCTCAGGGAAGTCGTCAGCGCTGCCGGAGCGTTCGCGGCGCAAGGCGCGGGCGGTCATCTGGTCGGAGCCCGGCGCGCGGCCCAGTCCCAGGTCGATGCGTCCCGGGTACAGGCTCTCAAGGGTGCCGAACTGCTCGGCGATCACCAGCGGCGCATGGTTGGGCAGCATCACTCCACCGGAGCCGACGCGGATTGTCGAAGTGCCACCGGCCAGATAACCGAGCAAGACCGAGGTGGCGGAACTGGCGATGCCGTCCATGTTGTGGTGCTCGGCGACCCAGAACCGCGTGTAGCCAAACTTCTCGGCGTGCTGCGCAAGGTCCAGCGAGTTGCGCAGCGATTGCGCAGCGCTGCCGTTCTCGCGCACCGGCACCAGGTCGAGGGTGGAAAATTTAACGTCGGACAGTTTTTTCATGAACCTGCATCTCCGGGTGGGGAGGCAGGTTTTTCTTGCGAACGAAAACCTGCCAAATCCATAAGCGTGTTTTATGGAATGAGGGCATATACCCGAGATTCAATAGCAGCGCCGAAATTTCCTACTAAAAAAGTCAACGATTCAAGCAGGCTGAACTTTGTTCCGCCGTCTATCCTCAGAAGCCTTGCTAGTAAAAACCGCGACGGCGCGGCGTCCCGCGCCACATTTGAGGAGGCAGACATGGCTATCGTGAAAAAGGCATCGGCGCATTGGGAAGGCGACCTGAAAACCGGTATCGGCTCGATCTCCACCGAAACCGGCGTACTGCGGGAAGCGCCGTACGGCTTCAAGGCCCGCTTTGAAGGCGGCAAGGGCACCAACCCGGAAGAACTGATCGGTGCGGCCCACGCCGGCTGCTTCTCCATGGCGTTTTCGATGATTCTCGGCGATGCCGGCCTGAAGGCAGACAGTATCGACACCGACGCTGAAGTCACCCTCGATCAGGTTGAGGGCGGCTTCGCCATCACCGCAGTGAAGCTGATTCTCAAGGCGAAAATCCCGGGCGCCACCCAGCAGCAGTTTGAAGAGCTGAGCAACAAGGCGAAGGAAGGTTGCCCGGTTTCCAAGGTGCTGAACGCGAAAATCACGCTTGAGGCTTCGCTGGTCAGCTGATTCGGCGTTTGCAGGTCCGACGCTTTCGCGAGCAGGCTCGCTCCCACAGGGGATCGCATTTATTCAGTTGGAATGCGCTCAACTGTAGGCGTGAGCCTGCTCGCGATAACAATCTCGGCGTCACGCAAATCCAAAGGTGTGAGCGAAGTCAGAACCCTCCCTGCAGAAATGTGGTCGAATAATCGACAGCAGCTTCAGCGCACGCCCGTGCGCGCTGCCTCAAGGAGCTTCATCGATGAAACGTATTGGCTTGGCGATCCTTTGCAGTGCATTGGCCACGTCCGCTTTCGCAGCCCCCAAGGACTGCGAAGAGCTCAGAAAGGAAATCGAGATCAAGATTCAGGCGAAGGCAATCCCCTCGTACACCCTGGAAATCATCACGGCGGAAGAGGCGGAGCGGCACGACTCAGCCATGATCGTCGGTACTTGCGAGAACGGCACCAAGCGAATCGTCTATCAGAAAAACGACAACAGCTAGATGATGCAGTTGAACTCGCGGTCTTCAGCAACGATTTCGCGCTTGGCATTGTACAACCGCGCGCTCGGCGTGAACGCCAACGAGCGTCCTTCCAGCAGGTAACGCTGGCCGGCCTCGAAGTGGTCATAACGGATCGTCAGGTAGCACAAACGTTCTACCGGCCCCGTGAGCAGGCTGCCGCCACCGCCGAACACTTCGAAGTCGAAGCGCACCCGCAGCTCATGGCCGCCGGGGGTCACCTGGAAGAATCGGCCGTCGTTCAATCGCTGATTATCGAGACGCTCGGCCATCAGCAATTTGCCGCCGGGGCTTGGCGTGGAGAAGTCGATCCAAGCCATTTGCGGGTCGACCGCGGGTAACGGCGTCTGGCAACCGGCGACAAGACCGACAACGAGCAACGGCAGCAAGGTGCGCATGATGGATATCCACAGATCAGAACCGCCAGCATAGCGCCGATCAGCTGCTCTGGCAGCCCGCCGGCGTGCCCTGACCGACCACTTTGCGCTGTTCGTCATAAAGCTTGGCCCAAGGCCGGAAGCCGATACTGCCAGCCTGTAACTGATAGCGCTGGCCGGCATTGAAATCCTTGAATTTCACGCTCATCTGGCAATCACGCCACAGCGGTTCGGCATTCGGGCCGATGTTGGTGGCCTCGACCGGAAATTGATAGCGCACCTTCAGCTCATGGCTGCCGGGCTGCACTTCGAAATAGCGTTTATCGATGGCCTGGGTGGCATCGACTTGCACGGCTTGCAGCGCCGTGTCGTGTTGGTGGGCGTCGAGATCGATCCAGGCTTGCGAGGGGTCGGGATCGGGCATTCCGAATCCGGCACAACCGGCCAGCGTCAGCAGGCCTCCTGTCAGCATCAACATGCGCATAGCGGTGCTCCTTGAGGCGGGATAGTCTTGGGGCAGACTTTCCGGGGAATTTCTTATTTTGATCAGGCCGTTTTCCAGCCTTGGGTTACTTGATCGCGTTTTTCCGATTTTGTTTCCGGGTGTGTTGTTTTTGTTGCTCAACGGTTGCGCCAGCGTCAGCTATTACAGCCAGCTCGCCAGCGGACAATTGCAATTGCTGCGCGCGCGGGAGCCGGTCGAGAAAGTCATTGCCGACCCCAGCCGCGACGCCAGATTGCGCGCGCATCTGGCCCAGTCGCAGAAGGCTCGCACATTCGCCAGCGAGCATTTGCACCTGCCGGACAACCAAAGCTATCGGCTGTACGCCGACATTGGCCGACCGTTCGTGGTGTGGAACGTCTTCGCCACCGCCGAATTTTCCCTCACGCCGCAGAATCACTGCTTCCCGATTGCCGGCTGCGTGGCCTATCGCGGTTACTACAGCCAGAGCGCCGCCCGTGGCGAAGCGGCGATTCAGCGACTGCAGGGCATGGACGTGTCGATCGGCGGTGTCGAAGCGTATTCGACCCTTGGCTGGTTCAACGACCCGATCCTCAATTCAATGACGGGCTGGGGCGATGAACGGCTGGCCACGCTGATTTTTCATGAGCTGGCGCATCAGCGGTTCTATGTGAAGGACGACACCGAGTTCAACGAGTCATTCGCCACGTTTGTCGAGCAGGAAGGCACGCGGCAATGGCGCGCGTTCCGCGGCTTGCCGGCGGAATCCGATGCCAGGCTCAAGCAGCGTGACCAGTTCATCGGCCTGGTGCTCGACACCCGCTCACGGTTGGAGAAGCTCTATGCGCAACCGCTATCCGCCGAGCAGATGCGCGCGCGCAAAGCAGCCGAGTTCGAGCGCTTGCGCAGGGACTATTGGGTAATGCGCGACAGCCAGTGGGCCGGGGACAAACGTTATGACGCCTGGGTCAATGCGCCGCTGAACAATGCCCGCTTGTTACCGTTCGGGCTGTATGACCAGTGGGTGCCGGCGTTCGCGGCGGTGTTCCACCAAGTAGGTGGGGATTGGTTGAGGTTTTATGCCGAGGTTGAGCGGTTGGGACGGTTGCCGGTTGATGAGCGCAAGGCGGCTTTGAAGGCCTTGGCAGGCCCAGATAGCTGAGGTGGTTGGGAGGGCCACATCGCGAGCAGGCTCACTCCTACAGTTGATCGCATTCCAAATGGATAAATGCGATCCCTTGTAGGAGTGAGCCTGCTCGCGATAGCCATCTGATCAGCGCTGCAAAAACGCCTGATGCAACTCATCCAAAGTTTCAAAGTGATATGCCGGCGCCTCGGCATTCAACTCTTCAAAACTGCCAAACCCATACCCTACCGCCGCTGCATCGATGCCATTGCTGCGCGCGCCGATCAGGTCATGCTTGCGATCACCGATCATCAGGGTCTGCGCCGGATCCAGGCCTTCAGCCTCGAGCAGATGCGCGATCAGCTCAACCTTGTTCGTCCGCGTGCCGTCCAGCTCGCTGCCGTAGATCACTTTGAAATGCCGGGCAAAATCAAAATGCCGGGCGATTTCGCGGGCGAACACCCACGGCTTGGACGTTGCGATATATAACTGCCGCCCTTGCCCGCTCAAGGTTTCCAGCAGCGGCGTCACGCCGTCGAACACACGATTCTCGTAGAGACCTGTGACCTTGAAGCGCTCGCGGTAGAAATTCACCGCTTCCCAGGCCTTGGCCTCGTCGAAATCGTAGAACTGCATGAACGCTTGCAACAGCGGCGGGCCGATGAAGTGTTCCAGTTTGCTCAGATCAGGTTCGTGGATGCCGAGGTTGGCCAAGGCAAATTGAATTGAGCGAGTGATGCCCTCACGCGGATCGGTCAGGGTGCCATCAAGGTCGAACAGTACAGTCTGGTAATGCATGAGAAATCCTGAGCAGGTGTAGGGCAATTCAGACCTGGTCGTAGCCTTCGGCCAGATGCAGGTCCTTGAGCTTGACGTAGTTCGCCGCGCTGTATGTAAAGAAGGCGTTTTCCTTGTCGGTCAGCGCTCGCACCTGTTTCACCGGGCTACCGACATACAGGAAGCCGCTTTGCAGGCGCTTGCCCGGCGGCACCAGACTGCCGGCGCCGATGATCACGTCGTCCTCGACTACGGCGCCGTCCATGACGATGCTGCCCATGCCGATCAACACGCGGTTGCCGACCGTGCAGCCATGCAGCATGACCTTGTGGGCGATGGTCACGTCATCGCCGATCAGCAAGGGAAAACCGTCCGGGTTGAACGGGCCGGCGTGGGTGATGTGCAGCACACAGCCGTCCTGCACGCTGGTGCGCGCACCGATGCGGATGCGGTGCATGTCGCCACGGATCACCGTCAGCGGCCAGACCGAGCTGTCTTCACCGATCTCGACGTCGCCGATCACCACCGCCGAGCCGTCGACGAATGCGCCTTTGCTCAAGCGGGGGGTGTGATTCTGATAGTTGCGAAGGGACACGATTAGTTCTCTCTCTGTCGCCGATAGCTGCGGTGAGTGGCGATTGTAATTAAGATGGGCGCATGTTTCTTCCAGCCAAGGTGCCAACCGTGAGCGTGAACAACCCTCTTTTGCAGTCCTACGACCTGCCACCGTTCTCCACGATGCGTGCCGAACACGTCCTGCCCGCCATCGAAACCATCCTCGCGGACAACCGCGCCGCCATCGCCGAAATCCTCAAGACCCAGGGCAAGAACCCCACTTGGGCCGGTCTGGTGCTGGCGATGGACGAACTCAACGATCGCCTCGGTGCAGCGTGGAGCCCGGTCAGTCATCTTAACGCTGTGTGCAACAGCGCCGAATTGCGTGAAGCCTACGAGTCGTGCCTGCCGGCCCTGAGCGCCTACTCCACCGAGATGGGCCAGAACCGCGAACTGTTCCAGGCCTACGAGGCGCTGGCCAACAGCCCGGAAGCCGCCAATTTCGACGTCGCGCAAAAAACCATTCTGGAACATGCACTGCGCGATTTCCGCCTGTCGGGTATCGACCTGCCGGAAGCCGAGCAGAAACGTTACGCCGAAGTGCAGAGCAAGCTGTCCGAACTCGGCAGCCGCTTCTCCAACCAATTGCTCGACGCCACCCAGGCGTGGACCAAACACGTCACCGACGAAGCCGCCCTCGCCGGCCTGACCGATTCGGCCAAGGCGCAAATGGCTGCTGCTGCCCAGGCCAAAGGCCTCGACGGCTGGCTGATCACCCTGGAATTCCCCAGCTACTACGCGGTGATGACCTACGCACAAGACCGCGCGCTGCGTGAAGAAGTCTACGCCGCCTACTGCACCCGCGCCTCGGACCAGGGCCCGAATGCCGGCCAGAACGACAACGGCCCGGTGATGGAAGAGATTCTCGACCTGCGCCAGGAACTGGCACGACTGCTGGGCTTCGCCAGTTTCGCCGAGCTGAGCCTGGCGACAAAAATGGCCGAATCCAGCGATCAGGTGCTGAGCTTCCTGCGTGATCTGGCCCAGCGCAGCAAGCCGTTCGCCGCCCAGGATCTGCAACAGTTGCGTGCATACGCCGCCGAACAGGGCTGCGCCGATCTGCAAAGCTGGGACAGTGGCTTCTACGGCGAAAAACTCCGCGAGCAGCGTTACAGCGTCGCTCAGGAAACCCTGCGTGCCTACTTCCCGATCGATAAAGTCCTGAGCGGCCTGTTCGCTATCGTCCAGCGTCTGTACGGGATCGAGATCGCCGAGCAGAAAGGCTTTGATACCTGGCACCCGGACGTACGCCTGTTCGAGATCAAGGAGAACGGTCAGCACGTCGGCCGCTTCTTCTTCGACCTGTATGCCCGCGCCAACAAGCGTGGCGGCGCATGGATGGACGGCGCCCGCGACCGTCGCCGCACCGTCGACGGCGTGCTGCAAAGCCCGGTGGCCAATCTGGTGTGCAACTTCACCCCGGCCGACAGCGGCAAGCCGGCGCTGCTGACCCACGATGAAGTCACCACGCTGTTCCATGAGTTCGGCCATGGCCTGCATCACCTGCTGACCCGCGTCGAGCACGCTGGCGTGTCCGGCATCAACGGCGTGGCGTGGGACGCGGTCGAGCTGCCAAGCCAGTTCATGGAAAACTGGTGCTGGGAGCCGGAAGGCCTGGCGCTGATTTCCGGCCACTACGAGACTGGCGAACCACTGCCGCAGGACTTGCTGGAAAAAATGCTCGCGGCGAAGAATTTCCAGTCCGGCCTGATGATGGTCCGTCAGCTGGAGTTTTCGCTGTTCGACTTCGAACTGCACGCCACCCACGGCGATGGCCGCAGCGTGGCGCAAGTGCTCGAGGGCGTGCGCGACGAGGTCTCGGTGATGCGTCCACCGGCGTACAACCGCTTCCCGAACAGCTTCGCGCATATTTTCGCCGGTGGTTACGCAGCCGGTTACTACAGCTACAAGTGGGCCGAAGTGTTGTCCGCCGATGCCTTCTCCAAGTTTGAAGAAGACGGCGTGCTCAACGCAGAAACCGGTCGCGCCTTCCGCGAAGCGATTCTGGCGCGCGGCGGTTCGCAGGCACCGATGGTGCTGTTCGTCGACTTCCGTGGCCGTGAACCATCGATCGACGCGCTGTTGCGCCACAGCGGTCTGAGTGAGGACGCGGCAGCATGAGTGACGGCCCTGTGATCACCAAGAAGCGCTTTATCGCCGGGGCGGTCTGCCCGGCGTGCAGCGAGCCGGACAAGTTGATGATGTGGAACGAGGACGGCGTGCCGCACCGCGAGTGCGTGGCCTGCGGTTACTCCGACACACTCAACGAGCAGGGCCTGTCGGTGCCCAGAGAGCTGGGTACACGGGTCAATACCAGCGCGCTGAAGCCTGCCGCCGACAAAAAGGTTCAGGCCGTGCAGTTTTTCCCGAACCCGAAGCTGAAGAAAAAGCCTGACGAGCAACAGTAACAACTATCGCCACGTGCCGATGATCGTCGGCAGGTGGCGGTAACTATCTACCCCTTCGCCCCCGCGCTTCCTGATTAGTCTGGTCAATCCAGCCCTCTCTCACGGAAGACGCCATGCCTGACACCAATCCCCTCCTGCAACAATGGCAGTTGCCGCCCTGGTCGGAGGTACGCGCCGAGCACTTGCTGCCGGCGGTCGAGCGCATCGTCGCCGACAACCTGCTGATTATCGAAAACGTTATTGCCACTCAGGTCGATCATCCGAATTGGGATGATGTGGTCATCGCCATCGATGAAGCCGACGCGCGCCTGGCAGAAACCATGGCGGTCATCGAGTTCCTGACGGTGATCCGCTCCAAGGATCCCGACTGGGTACAGCAGAGCGCCTTGAGCAGCGCAGTTGCAGAGCAATTCCTGGGCGCAAAAGCCAGAAATCCTGCGTTGTCACAGACCTTTCAGCGGCTGGCAGGCAGTTCGATCGCGGCCAGTTTCAGTGATTCACGCAAAGCCTCACTGGCGAAGATCCTGCGCGGATTCCACATGGCGGGAGCCGGGTTGGCCAACGCTCAAAGCGAAAAACTGGGGCAATTGAACACGGAGATCGCGCTCATGCAGAAACTGTTCATGAGCAATCTCAAAGCTGCCAGCGCCGCCTGGAGCAAGCACATTGCAGACATCACGTTGCTGGCAGGGCTGAGGCCCGATGTGCAGGAGCATCTGGCTGCCAACGCTAGACAGGCAGGACTCACCGGCTGGCGGCTGACGCTGGAGCAGAACACTCATCAGCAGATCATGACCTTCGCGCAGAATCGTGCGCTGCGCGAGGAATGTTACAAAGCTTATTGCACACGCGCCTCGAATCACGGGCCTGATGCGGAGCACTTCGACAATGAACCGGTATTGATGGTGTTGCTGTTCTTGCGTCACGAAAAAGCCCGGACATTGGGCTTCGACAATTTCGCTCAATTGCGCTTGCACGATCGTATGGCTACAGACACCTCGCAGGTCGGCGCTTTCCTGCGTCGGCAAATAGCCCTCAATGCAGCCTCTCTGGCCGAGGAAACCAAGGAACTGCAGACGTTTGCCCAGGAGCAGGGTATCGAGCAGGTCGAGCCATGGGATCACGATTTCCTGGCTGAACAACTCCGTCGCCAGCGGGCGGACGGCGCACTGGATGACCTGCGCCAATATTTCCCGTTGAACACCGTATTGCGCAGCCTATGCCGGTTCAGCGAGCATTTGCTTGGGATCAGGATCAGCGAAGACACGCAGCGTGATCGCTTCGACGAGAACGTCCGCCTGTTCGAAGTCAGCGAGCACGGTCAACCGATTGGCTACGTTTACATCGACCTCTTCCGCCGCGAGGCTGGCAATGACTTTGCATGGTCGGGCGTGTTGCGTAACCGTCGGGTCAACGCCGAAGGCCGGCCAGCATTGCCGATTGCCTCGCTTCACAGCAACTTTACCGCCGCAGCCGCCGGCCATGAAAACCTGCTTTCACACCAGGATCTGCGCGTACTGCTGCACGAGTTCGGGCACTGCCTGCATCACGTACTGACTCGCTCCCCGCATTACAACCTGTCCGGCATCTCGCAATTGAGCCGCGACGCTGCCGAATTTATCGGGCAGTTGTTCGAACACTGGGCGCAGTCAGCCGAGTTTTTGCGCTGGCTGGGCATCCATCACAAAACCGCCGAAGGTCTGTCCGAGACCCGGATCAAGGTCGCGTTGTCCGCTCTGGGCGCGCAACGAAGCCGGGAAACGGCGATCTTGTTGATGGGCGCGCTATTCGATCTGGAGCTACATAGCGGTGACGGTCGCAGCATTCAGCAGGTGTTCGATGATGTGCAGCGGGAGTTTGCCCACCTGCCGATACCCGCCGATTGCCGGTTCGCCAACAGTTTCGATTTTCTGGCGACCGGCTATGAAGCGTCGGTGTACGCCTACAAATGGTCCGGCGTGCTGGCCAGTGAGGCATTCAAACGCTTTGAGCGCGAGGGCGTATTCAACCCCCGGACGGGCCGCGATTTGCGTGAAACACTGCTTTCGGGTGACATGAAGTCACTGCCCGAGGCGCTGCAAGCCTTTCTTGGCCAACCGATCAACCCAGAACTATTTGCCGCGATGCCGGGCTGAGCCGATCAACACTGGACATGCGCCGAGTCGAACCAGTTCTTCATCGAGCACATGGCGAATGCACTGGTGCTGCATTCGCCATTGACCAAGGCTTCGTGCAAGCGGTCGACGTCGGCTTGCATCACGTAACGCACGCTGTCGTGAAAGTGCTGGCTGTCACCAAATCCGCCCTCGGTCATCTCCTTGAGCGCCTGCTCTTTGCTCCAGCCCTGCACCACCACCCGGTACATCGCCGCCATCAGACCGGTGCGATCAGAACCGTGCTTGCAGTGCATCAGCACCGGGCCGTCAGCTTCGGCGGACTGAATCGCCCGCAGGGCTTTAAGCACGTCGCTGTCGTCGACGTGACTGGTGCGATACGGCAGTTGCACCTGCCTGATTCCGGGCACGGAGAGCCAGTCGCTATCAGCATCAGGCAGGAAGTTGATCACCGTGACGACATGCAGACTGTTCAACAGCGGCACCGCGCTACGACTCGGCAAGGCGCTGCGATACAGGGTTGGCGACATGCGAAACAGATTGAACTGCGCCTCGACCGGCTGCGCCCACTCGGCCGGGCGAGGCGGCGTGGCGTCGGCAGCCCGGGCGGCAATGCCATGCAGCAGCGCGACAAGCGAAAAACACAACGCGGGAAAAAAACGCACTCGAGACATGCTGGGCTGACCGTTCGGCAATCATCATTGCGGGAATTGCAGCTTCGCTAGTGAGCGGTCAATGCACCGTGAGCCGGCCGTCAAAGAAACGTGAATCGTCGCCTCGCCGGGCTTTTTTCCGCTCAAGCAGTATTTCTTGATGCTTAGCCTGCTACCATTTGTCACATGATGTTGCAGACGTGACGCCCTTCACCGGGCGAGACCTCGTCATCGCGACGCAAAACTCCTCGAGCCGCTCGCAGAAGCGGCTGCCATCTATGCCTGATGAGGTACTCCCATGTCTGATCAAGATCGAGACAACCCGCGGCGTGAATTCTTGCGCAAATCCCTGACCCTGATTCCGGTGGTCACGCTTGCCGGTACCAGCCTGGGCAGCAGCGTGCTGCAAGCCGCCCCTGAAAGCGCACCGGCGCCTGCCGCAGCAAAACCGGCCGCTGCTGGCGCTGGTGATTATCAGCCAAGCTTTTTCACCGCCGAAGAATGGGCGTTCATCAACGCCGCCGTTGCGCAGTTGATCCCCAGCGATGCGCAAGGCCCCGGCGCCCTCGAAGCCGGCGTGCCGGAATACATCGACCGGCAGATGAACACCCCGTATGCCGCCGGCGCCCTTTGGTACATGCAAGGCCCGTTCAATGCCGACGCTGCGCCGGAAATGGGCTGGCAGAGCAAACTGGTGCCAAAAGACATTTACCGCCTCGGCATCGCCGCCACGGATCAGTGGGTAAAAGGTCTCAGCGGTAAAACATTTGCTGAGCAAGACAGCGCTACCCGAGACGATCTGCTCAAGCAGCTCGAAGCCGGAAAACCGCAGTTCGATGCGGTGCCGGCGAAGATTTTCTTCAATCTGTTGCTGCAAAACACCAAGGAAGGTTTCTTCTGCGACCCGATCCACGGCGGCAATAAAGGCATGGTCGGCTGGACCATGATCGGTTTCCCCGGCGCCCGCGCCGATTTCATGGATTGGGTGGAACGCAACGAGCAATACCCCTTCCCGGCAGTGTCGATTCGCGGCGAGAGGGCGTAAGCATGGCAACGGTAATGAAGAAGGTGGATGCAGTCATCGTCGGTTTCGGCTGGACCGGCGCGATCATGGCCAAGGAACTCACCGAGGCCGGTCTCAACGTGCTGGCGCTGGAGCGCGGGCCGATGCAGGACACCTACCCCGACGGCAACTATCCACAGGTGATCGACGAACTCACCTACAGCGTGCGCAAAAAACTCTTTCAGGACATCTCGAAAGAGACGGTGACCATTCGCCACAGCGTCAACGATATCGCCCTGCCCAACCGCCAACTGGGCGCGTTCCTGCCGGGCAATGGCGTCGGCGGCGCCGGACTGCACTGGTCCGGCGTGCACTTTCGTGTCGATCCGATCGAGTTGCGCATGCGCAGCCATTACGAAGAACGCTACGGCAAAAGCTTCATCCCCAAGGACATGACCATTCAGGACTTCGGCGTCAGCTATGAAGAGCTGGAGCCGTTTTTCGACTTTGCGGAAAAAGTCTTCGGCACCTCTGGCCAGGCCTGGACCGTGAAGGGCCAATTGGTCGGTCAGGGCAAGGGCGGCAACCCTTACGCGGCAGATCGCTCCAATCCGTTCCCGCTTGAAGCGCAGAAAAACACCGTGTCCGCCCAGCTGTTCGGCAAAGCGGCGACGGAAGTCGGTTACAAACCCTACAACCTGCCTTCGGCAAACACCTCGGGGCCGTACACCAATCCCTACGGCGCACAGATGGGCCCGTGCAACTTCTGCGGATTCTGCAGCGGCTACGTCTGCTACATGTATTCCAAGGCCTCGCCGAACGTGAACATTCTGCCGGCGCTCAAGCCGCTGGCGAATTTCGAGCTGCGGCCCAACTCCCATGTGCTGCGAGTCAACCTCGACAGCAGCAAAAGCAAAGCCACCGGGGTCACCTACATCGACGGCCAGGGCCGCGAGATCGAGCAGCCGGCGGATCTGGTGATCCTCGGCGCGTTCCAGTTGCACAACGTGCGTCTGATGCTGCTCTCCGGGATCGGCAAACCCTACGACCCGATCAGCGGCGAAGGCGTGGTCGGGCGTAATTTCGCTTACCAGAACATGGCGACCATCAAGGCGTTCTTCGACAAGGACACCCACACCAACAACTTCATCGGCGCTGGCGGCAACGGCGTGGCGGTGGACGATTTCAACGCCGACAACTTCGATCACGGCCCGCACGGCTTCGTCGGCGGCTCACCGATGTGGGTCAATCAGGCCGGCAGCCGGCCGATTGCCGGCACCTCTAACCCGCCAGGCACACCGGCTTGGGGCAGTGCATGGAAACGCGCTACCGCCGATTACTACACCCATCAGGTGTCGATGGACGCCCACGGCGCGCATCAGTCGTACCGCGGCAACTATCTCGATCTCGATCCGGTGTACCGCGACGCCTACGGTTTGCCGTTGCTGCGCATGACCTTCGACTGGCAGGAAAACGACATCAAGATGAACCGTTTCATGGTCGAGAAAATGGGCAAGATCGCCGAAGCCATGGGCCCGAAAGCCATTGCGGTGATCGGCAAGCAAGTGGGCGACCACTTCAACACCGCCTCGTACCAGACCACCCACCTCAATGGTGGCGCGATCATGGGCACCGATCCGAAGACCAGCGCGCTCAACCGTTACCTGCAGAGCTGGGATGTGCACAACGTGTTCGTCCCGGGCGCGTCGGCCTTCCCGCAGGGCCTGGGCTACAACCCGACCGGTCTGGTAGCGGCGCTGACCTACTGGTCGGCGAAAGCGATCCGCGAGCAATACCTGAAAAACCCCGGCCCGCTGGTGCAGGCTTAAGGAGCGATGACCATGAAGACTCTCGTTATCGCCACTCTCGCCGTGCTTGGCAGCACTTCAGTTCATGCGGCTGAAGTTGATCAGAATCTGATCAAACAAGGCGAATACCTCGCCCGCGCGGGCGACTGCGTAGCCTGTCATACGGCCAAGGGCGGCAAGCCGTTCGCCGGTGGGCTGCCGATGGAAACGCCGATCGGTACGATCTACTCGACCAACATCACGCCGGACAAAACTGGCCTCGGCGATTACAGCTTCGAAGATTTCGATCAGGCCGTGCGCCATGGCGTCGCCAAAAACGGTAGTACGTTGTATCCGGCGATGCCTTATCCGTCCTACGCCCGCGTGAACGAAAGCGATATGAAAGCGCTGTATGCGTATTTCATGCACGGCGTCGAACCAGTGGCGCAGGAGAACAAGGCCAGCGACATTCCATGGCCGTTGAGCATGCGCTGGCCGCTGATGGGCTGGCGCTGGCTGTTTGCACCGAAGGTCGAGGATTATCAGGCCACAGGCAGCGACGCGGTGATCAATCGCGGCGCGTACCTGGTCGAAGGCCTCGGCCACTGCGGCGCCTGCCACACCCCGCGCGCGCTGACCATGCAGGAAAAAGCCCTGAGCGCGGCGGACGGTGAACATTTTCTTGCCGGCAGTGCACCGCTGGAAGGCTGGATCGCCAAGAGCCTGCGTGGTGATCACAAGGATGGCCTCGGCAGCTGGAGTGAAGAGCAACTGGTGCAATTCCTCAAGACCGGACGCAGTGATCGCAGCGCGGTGTTCGGCGGCATGAGCGATGTGGTCACTCACAGCATGCAATACATGAGCGACGCCGACCTCACCGCGATTGCCCGCTATCTGAAGTCACTGCCGGCCAATGATCCTGCGGATCAGCCGCATCGGTACGACGAGAAAGCGGCGAAAGCCCTGTGGAACGGTGATGACAGCCAGCGTGGCGCGTCGGTGTACATCGACAACTGCGCGGCCTGCCACCGCACCGACGGCCATGGCTACACCCGGGTGTTCCCGGCGCTGGCGGGCAACCCGGTGCTGCAGACGGACGATCCCACTTCGCTGATCCACATCGTGCTCAAGGGCGGAACCTTGCCGGCTACTCACACGGCGCCATCGACGTTCACCATGCCCGGCTTCGCCTGGCGCCTGTCGGATCAGGAAGTGGCGGATGTGGTGAGCTTCATTCGTGGTAGTTGGGGCAATAAAGGTGCGCCGGTCAGCGCCAAGGACGTTGCGCATCTGCGCAGCGAAGATATGCAAAATACCTCCGGCGATGATCTCGGCCAAGTCACCCAACATAACTAAAAACAAACCCCCTGCATGATGTACTCACGCAGGGGGTTTTATTAGGTTTGTGACGATAATTTCAGCTTATGGGTTTATGATGGCCACATAAGCTTTGGCCAGGGCGATCAACTTTGCCTTGTCATCGCTATCAATATCGCCGTCACCGTCGACATCTTTCTTATCGGTGCGAATGGTAAAGGTCTTGCCCTTGTCGGCCGATACCGCCACGACGTAAATCGAATCGACCAGCGCTTCGGTCGACAGCTGTTGCTCTGCGTCCCAGCCCAGTTCCTTGCGCGCCAGCTGCAGCGAAACAATAGTGTTGGAATCGGTGATATTCGGCTGCATCATTTGCAGGAACACACCGCGTTGATTCAAGTAAGACATTCAATCAAATCCTTTTAATTAGTCGGCCGGAGTCTGTTGCCGGTAGTTCCAGAGCCTATATAGCGGACCTGCGTTCAGCAATTAGGCATCTGTATCTTGGCTTGTCGTCAGTCAGCGAAAAAACTTGTCGCACCCAGAACTTCCTCGAAGAAAGACACCGCCATTTTCAATAGCATCGCTGAACGGTACTGGATCACAACGCACGCCGTCGGATACTGTATGCATATACAGAGCAGAGATTCGTTCGATGAACATCCCAGTTCCGCCCCGCGGTCGCGGCACCGCAACCAACCCTCACAATCGCTTTGCGCCGAGTCGTTCGGTCGCCGAGGACGACGGCTGGTATCAGGAAGTGCCGGCGACGCAAAACACCGAAGTGATCATCGAAAAAGCCAAATCGATCATCAGCCGCAACACCTCGCCGGATCTGCCCTTCGACCGTTCGCTCAATCCCTATCGCGGCTGCGAACACGGCTGCATCTATTGCTACGCACGCCCCAGCCACGCCTATTGGGACATGTCGCCGGGACTTGACTTCGAAACCCGGCTGATCGCCAAGACCAACGCCGCCCAGGTCCTGGAAGAACAACTGAGCAAACCCGGCTATCAATGCGCGCCGATCAATCTGGGCTCCAACACCGACCCGTATCAGCCGATCGAGCGCGAATATCAGATCACCCGACAGACTCTGGAAGTGCTGCTGCGTTACCGGCATCCGGTGACCATCGTCACCAAAGGTTCGCTGATTCTGCGCGATCTCGATCTGCTCACTGAGCTGGCACAACAGCGGCTGGTGACGGTGATGATCAGCCTGACCACCCTGGACGACGAGCTCAAACGCATCCTCGAACCGCGCGCCGCGGCGCCCAAGGCGCGCCTGCGCGCGATCCGGGTAATGCGCGAAGCGGGAATTCCAGTGGGTGTGCTGTGCTCGCCGATGATTCCGATGATCAATGACAGCGAGATCGAAAGCCTGCTCAGCGAAGCCCATGCTGCCGGTGCGCAAAGTGCCGCCTACATGATGTTGCGCCTGCCGCTGGAAGTCGCGCCGCTGTTCGAGGAGTGGTTGCAGGCGCACTATCCACAACGCGCCGCGCATGTGCTGAGCCTGATTCGCCAGAGTCGCGGCGGCGAACTCTACGACAGCCGTTTCGGTGCGCGCATGCGCGGTGAAGGACCGTTTGCCGACCTGCTCGCACAAAGATTTACCAAGGCCATCAAAAAGCTGGGGCTGAACAAACGCGAGGGCTATAACCTCGATTGCACGGCCTTCTGTCCGCCGGGTCGCCAGATGTCGTTGATTTAGCGACAATTGGCTTTGGGTTGACGGGTTGGAATCCTTCCGCCGAAACACGCCAGTCACGTTTTTTGTGACCTGGAACACACGTTCTAGAGCGTTTGATTCAGTTTCAGTTAAGTTTCGGCGGCTACCTTGTTCATCGAGTGACTGACGGGTCGGGATGACCCGGATGGTTTAAACAGCCACTGGCTTCATACCGGAATACCGGGGAAGACTCCCTGAATCCGCACAAGAGGATGAATCATGAGTGACAAGGATAAACAGTCGTTGGCTGCCTCGGCGCAAAGCCCTGAAGCACAATCCGCCGATGCAGCACTGCGACAGATCGTTGATGGCTTTTTACGCTTTCACCATGACGTTTTTCCGCAGCAGGAAGAACTGTTCAAGAAGCTCGCCACCGCCCAGGCGCCCAAGGCGATGTTCATCACCTGCGCCGACTCGCGCATCGTTCCCGAGCTGATTACCCAGAGCTCGCCGGGCGATCTGTTCGTCACCCGTAACGTCGGCAACGTGGTTCCGCCCTACGGTCAGATGAACGGCGGCGTCTCCACCGCGATCGAGTACGCGGTACTGGCACTGGGCGTGCAGCACATCATCATTTGCGGCCACTCCGACTGCGGCGCCATGCGCGCGGTACTCAACCCCGACAGTCTGGAAAAAATGCCGACGGTCAAAGCCTGGCTGCGCCACGCCGAAGTCGCGAAAACCATGGTGCACGACAACTGCAACTGCACCGACGAAAAAGAAAGCATGCCGATCCTCACTGAGGAAAACGTCATCGCCCAACTGCAGCACTTGCGTACCCATCCTTCGGTAGCCTCGCGCATGGCGAACGGTCATCTGTTCATCCATGGCTGGGTCTACAACATCGAAACCAGCGAAATCAAAGCTTACGACGCGGACCAGGGTCGTTTCCTGCCTCTCGACGGCAGCCATCCGATTCCTGTGGCGACGCCCAAAGCGCGCTTCTAAATCTTCCCAACAATCTGTGTGGTATGACGCCGGCCGCTGATTCAGCGGCCCGGCCTCGCCACGCCTGAAGAAAACTTCGGGAGAATCGCCATGCGTGCGGCTCAATTGAAAGCTGTGTTGCCACGGGAGCTGCTCGCCTCCGTGGTTGTGTTTCTGGTCGCCCTGCCGCTGTGCATGGGCATCGCGATTGCGTCAGGGCTGCCGCCGGCCAAGGGTCTGATCACCGGCATCATCGGCGGTCTGGTGGTCGGTTGGCTGGCGGGTTCGCCGTTGCAGGTCAGCGGTCCGGCGGCGGGGCTGGCGGTGTTGGTTTTCGAACTGGTGCGCCAGCACGGCATCGAGATGCTCGGGCCGATTCTGCTGCTCGCCGGATTTCTGCAACTGGTCGCCGGACGTCTGAAGCTTGGCTGCTGGTTCCGGGTGACGGCGCCAGCGGTGGTCTACGGCATGCTCGCGGGCATTGGCGTGTTGATCGTGCTGTCACAGGTGCATGTGATGCTCGATGCCAAGCCGCAACCGTCAGGTCTGGACAACCTCACGGCGTTCCCGGCAGCCGTGGCGCAAGCCTTGCCATCGTTCGGCTGGCAAGCCGGTCTGCTCGGTCTTTCGACGATTGCCGTGATGTGGCTGTGGGAAAAATTCCGCCCGCATTCGCTGCGCTTCATTCCCGGCGCATTGCTCGGTGTGGGTCTGGCCACAGTGGCGAGCCTGATGCTGGCGTTGCAGGTCAAGCGCGTGGAGGTACCGGCGAATCTGGCCGAGGCGATCGATTGGCTGAAACCTGCCGACCTGATGAATCTGGCCGACCCGACCCTGCTGATTGCCGCGTTTGCCGTGGCGTTTATCGCCAGCGCCGAAACTCTGTTGTCCGCCGCAGCGGTGGATCGCATGCACAGCGGTGTGCGTTCGGATTTCGACCGTGAGCTGTCGGCGCAAGGTGTCGGCAACATGCTCTGCGGTCTGGTCGGCGCGTTGCCGATGACCGGGGTGATCGTGCGCAGCTCGGCCAACGTCCAGGCCGGGGCGACCACACGTTACTCGACGATTTTCCATGGCCTGTGGCTGCTGGCATTCGTATTGTTGCTGTCGAGTGTGCTGCAGAGCATTCCGGTGGCGAGCCTGGCGGGTGTGCTGGTGTATACCGGTTTCAAACTGGTCGACCTCAAAGCCTTCCGAGGTCTCGGCCGTTACGGACGGATGCCGATGTTCACCTATGCCGCCACGGCGTTGGCGATCATCTTCACTGACCTGCTCACCGGTGTGCTGATCGGCTTTGGTCTGACCATGTTGAAGCTGGCATTCAAGGCTTCGCGTCTGAAGATCAGCCTGATCGACCTGCCGCAGGAAGGCGAGATGGAACTGCGTCTGGTTGGTGCAGCGACGTTCCTCAAAGTGCCGGCGCTGACGCAAGTGCTGGGCAGCATCCCTCACGGCACCACGGTGCATGTGCCGCTGAACAACCTGAGTTACATCGACCATTCGTGCCTGGAATTGCTGGAAGAATGGGGCCGGGCGAATGCGGCGAAGGGTTCGAAGCTGTTGATCGAGTCGCGCGGGTTGAAGCGCAGGCTGGAAGGACGGGTGCGGACCAATACCGGGATTGGTGCGGCAGGATAAATCTCCGGGTTGAACTCGACCCCTGTAGGAGTGAGCCTGCTCGCGATGGCGATGGCGATGGAACATTCAACATCTTCGTTGATTGATCCACCGCTATCGCGAGCAGGCTCGCTCCCACATTGCATCTATGGTGTATGAGGGTTACGCGGCGGGCTGATCCAGCTCCAGCCCCACGCCCAACCGGCGGCTCATGCACGGCCAGCGTTTCCACGCCGCGCCGGTATCCGGGCTGCTGAGTTTTTCGCGGTAGGCTTCTACCGACTCCAGGGCAAAACTCTCGTCATTGAGCATCTCGTCAATCGCGTGATGCACCGCCTCGTCCAGTTGGTTGGCGAACTCCTCACCGATCAACTGATGAGCAATCAGGTTGGCGACCGTCATGTCCAACGGGATCAATGGCTGGCCGAAGTGTTTGATGTACAGGTCGTTGACCTCTTCGACAAAACGGTGCGCCAGGTAGGCTTCGTCGAGCAGGCTGTCCAGGCCGACATGTCCGGCCATGATCGCCGGCGGCTGGAGGAAATACTGCTCGGCGATTTTCAGCACCGGTTTGATCTGCGATTCGATTCCCGCTTCCCTGGCGACTTCATTGGCTGCGTCCAGCAGGTCGGGTACTTCATCGATGTAGGCGGCGACAAAACGCGTCAGCACGCCCTGGGCGTCGGCTTCCGGCAACTGGATCGCCGGGTGCAGGTGAGGCAGCTTGCTTTCCAGCTGACGGGTCAGCAGGCCGGTGTCTTTTTCGTGCTGTTGGGCTTTTTGGATCTGCTCGCGCAATGCGGCGGTGTTCATGAAAACTCCAGGAAACAAGGCAGTGAAATAGGGAAGACATAACTTAGCTGGCTTACAAAAAACGCTAAGACGCATTTGTCATAATTATTTCATCCTTGATGCAGCTGCGTTATATCCATTTGCCACCACTCGTCTGCATCCTTCTCCAATCGGGCACTTGAACGCAAGCGCCAGTTGTTGCAGCTCATTTACCTGCGCAAGTTGCATTTCCCGGGCGCTGTCTATACTCGCCAATGAATGGAGTTAGCTGATGACGCCCGACTGCACCCGCAGCAAGGCCCGGCGATTCAAGTTCGTAGTCTGATGCAGCCGCTCCCTTGCCGCAGGCGATACGCCGGCGGGATAACAAGAACGATAAGGGGAACCCGCAATGATGCGACATCCACATGTCTGGATGGGCCTCCTGTTGTGGTCGATTTTCAGCCCGGCCAATGCGGCCTGGACTGTGAATATGGCGCCTGGAGCGACTGAAATCAGTCACGCAGTATTCGACCTGCACATGACCATTTTCTGGATCTGTGTGGTGATCGGGGTGGTCGTCTTCGGCGCCATGCTCTGGTCGATGATGGTGCACCGCCGCTCCACCGGCCAGGTCGCAGCGAAATTCCATGAAAGCACCGGCGTCGAGATCATGTGGACCATCGTGCCGCTGCTGATCCTCGTGGCCATGGCCGTCCCCGCCACCGCGACGCTGATCAAGATGTACGACACCAGCGAGCCGGACATCGATATCCAGATCACCGGTTATCAGTGGAAGTGGCACTACAAATACCTGGGCCAGGACGTCGAGTTCTTCAGCAACCTGGCCACCCCCGCCGAGCAGATCCACAACAAGGAAGCCAAAGGCGAGCATTACCTGCTCGAAGTCGATAAGCCGCTGGTGCTGCCGACCGGCGCCAAGGTGCGCTTTCTGGTGACCTCGGCCGACGTCATTCACTCCTGGTGGGTACCGGCGTTTGCGGTCAAGCGCGATGCGATCCCGGGATTCGTCAACGAAGCCTGGACGCGGATCGACAAGCCCGGCCTCTACCGTGGCCAGTGCGCCGAATTGTGCGGCAAGGATCACGGCTTCATGCCGATCGTGGTCGAGGTCAAGGAACCGGCCGATTACGAAAAATGGCTCGCCGAGCGCAAGGCCGAGGCCGCGCAACTCAAAGAACTGACCAGCAAGGAGTGGACCCTCGACGAGCTCAAGGAGCGCGGCGACAAGGTCTACCACACCACTTGCGTGGCCTGTCACCAGGCTGAAGGCCAGGGTCTGCCGCCGATGTTCCCGGCGCTCAAGGGCTCGAAAATCGCCACCGGCCCGATCAAGGATCACCTGGGCATTGTCTTCCACGGCAAACCCGGCACCGCCATGGCGGCGTTCGGCAAACAGCTGTCGGAAGTCGATATCGCAGCGGTCGTGACCTATGAACGTAACGCCTGGGGCAACAACAAGGGCGACATGGTCACGCCAAAAGAAGTGCTGGAGCTGAAACAGGCGGAAAGCAAATGAGCCGGTCAATTGCGTACTCAGTGAACCGGTCGGGGCAGCACGTCCCGGCCTGCCCCGTGCACTTTCGTGAAGGAGACCGGCCATGAGCGCTGTCATCGATGACCACGGTCACGCCGACCACGCCCACGGCCCCGCCAAAGGCCTGATGCGCTGGGTGCTGACCACCAACCACAAGGACATCGGCACGCTGTACCTGTGGTTTGCCTTCTGCATGTTCCTGCTCGGCGGCTCGTTCGCCATGGTCATTCGCGCCGAGTTGTTCCAGCCCGGCCTGCAGATCGTGCAGCCGGAATTCTTCAACCAGATGACCACCATGCACGGCCTGGTCATGGTGTTCGGTGCGGTGATGCCGGCGTTCGTCGGCCTCGCCAACTGGATGATCCCGCTGATGGTCGGCGCGCCGGACATGGCCCTGCCGCGGATGAACAACTTCAGCTTCTGGCTGTTGCCGGCGGCGTTTCTGCTGCTGGTCTCGACGCTGTTCACCCCCGGTGGCGGGCCGAATTTCGGCTGGACCTTTTACGCGCCGCTGTCGACGACCTATGCGCCGGAAAGCGTGACGTTCTTCATCTTCGCCATCCACTTGATGGGCATCAGTTCGATCATGGGCGCGATCAACGTGGTCGCAACCATCCTCAACCTGCGCGCACCCGGCATGACCCTGATGAAAATGCCGCTGTTCGTCTGGACCTGGCTGATCACCGCGTTTCTGCTGATCGCAGTGATGCCGGTGCTCGCCGGCTGCGTGACGATGATGCTCATGGACATCCATTTCGGCACCAGTTTTTTCAGCGCTGCCGGCGGCGGTGACCCGGTGCTGTTCCAGCATGTGTTCTGGTTCTTCGGCCACCCCGAGGTGTACATCATGATCCTGCCGGCGTTCGGCGCGGTCAGCCAGATCATCCCGACCTTCGCGCGCAAGCCGCTGTTCGGCTACACCTCGATGGTCTACGCCACGGCAAGCATCGCGTTCCTGTCGTTCATCGTCTGGGCGCACCACATGTTCGTGGTCGGCATTCCGCTGGTGGGCGAGTTGTTCTTCATGTACGCGACCATGCTGATCGCCGTACCGACCGGGGTGAAAGTATTCAACTGGGCGAGCACCATGTGGCAAGGCTCGATGACCTTCGAGACACCGATGCTGTTTGCCGTGGCGTTCGTCATCCTGTTCTCGATCGGCGGTTTCTCCGGGCTGATGCTGGCGATCGCCCCGGCGGACTTCCAGTATCAGGACACCTACTTCGTGGTCGCGCACTTCCACTATGTGCTGGTGCCCGGGGCGATCTTCGGCATCTTCGCCTCGGCCTATTACTGGCTGCCGAAATGGACCGGACACATGTACGACGAAACCCTCGGCAAGCTGCATTTCTGGCTGTCGTTCGTCGGCATGAACCTGACCTTCTTCCCGATGCACTTCGTCGGGCTGGCCGGGATGCCGCGGCGGATTCCGGATTACAACCTGCAGTTCGCCGACTTCAACATGGTCTCGTCGATCGGCGCGTTCATGTTCGGCGCCACGCAGATCTTCTTCCTGTTCATCGTCATCAAGACCATCCGTGGCGGCGAACCGGCCCCGGCCAAACCTTGGGATGGCGCCGAAGGGCTGGAGTGGAGCGTGCCGTCGCCGGCGCCGTATCACACCTTCACCACACCGCCGGAAGTGAAATGAAACGCTCTTCTGCTAACACATCCCCTGTGGCGAGGGAGCTTGCTCCCGCTGGGTTGCGCAGCAGCCCCAAAGATTCTGTGGGCGCTGCGCACGCAAGCGGGAGCAAGCTCCCTCGCCACAAAAGCTTGCTCGCAGTTTCGGAGGAGGCATGAACCATGGCTGACTCGATCTCGCTGAAGAAACTCGTCACTCGCCTGCTGCTGGTGGTAGTGGCGATGTTCGTCTTCGGTTTCGCGCTGGTGCCGATCTACGACGTGATGTGCAAAGCCTTCGGCATCAACGGCAAGACCGGCGGCCAGTACGCGGGCGAGCAAGTAGTCGACACGTCGCGCCAGGTGCGCGTGCAGTTTCTCTCAACCAACACCGCCGACATGCCCTGGGACTTTTACCCAAAACATGACGAGCTGACCGCCAATCCCGGCGCGGTCAACGAGATGGTATTCATCGCGCGCAATCCCACCGACAAACCGATGAGTGCGCAAGCGGTGCCCAGCATCGCGCCGAGCAATGCGGCGGCGTTTTTCCACAAGACCGAATGCTTTTGTTTTACCCAGCAGGTGCTGCAGCCCGGTGAACAGATCGAGATGCCCGTGCGTTTCATCGTTGACCGCGACATGCCCAAGGAAGTGAAGCACCTGACGCTGTCCTACACGCTGTTCGATATCACCGCCCGACATCCTCCGGTAGCTGTTAACACTGGCGGTTGAGCGTGGCCGATAAGGAGAACAATAAATGGCAACTCATGAGCATTATTACGTCCCGGCCCAGAGCAAATGGCCGATCGTCGCCACGGTCGGGATGTTCGTCACCGTGTACGGCCTCGCCACCTGGTTCAACGATCTGAAGGCCGCGCGTCCGGAATCCCACGGCCCGCTGATCTTTTTCGTCGGCGGCCTGCTGCTGGCGTACATGCTGTTCGGCTGGTTCGGTGCGGTGATCAAGGAAAGTCGCGCAGGGTTGTACAGCCCACAACTGGATCGCTCGTTCCGCTGGGGCATGAGCTGGTTCATCTTTTCCGAAGTGATGTTCTTCGTCGCCTTCTTCGGCGCGCTGTTCTACGTGCGCCACGTATCCGGGCCGGCGCTGGGCGGTGAAGGGCCGAAAGGCATCGCGCACATGCTCTGGCCGAACTTCGAATTCGTCTGGCCGCTGCTGCACACGCCAGACCCGAAACTGTTCCCGCCGCCCAAGGACGTCATCAGCCCGTGGGGCCTGCCGCTGCTCAACACGATCCTGCTGGTCAGCTCCAGCGTGACCATCACCATCGCCCACCATGCGCTGAAGAAAGGCAATCGCGGCGCGCTGAAACTGTGGCTGGCGATTACCGTGCTGCTGGGCATCGCGTTCCTCGGTTTCCAGGCCGAGGAATACATCCACGCCTACAAGGAGCTGGGGCTGACCCTCGGCTCGGGCATCTACGGCGCGACGTTCTTCATGCTCACCGGGTTCCACGGCGCCCACGTGACCATCGGCACGATCATCCTGTTTGTGATGCTGATGCGGATCATGAAGGGCCACTTCGACAACGAGCACCAGTTCGGCTTTGAAGCGGCGAGCTGGTATTGGCACTTCGTCGACGTGGTGTGGATCGGCTTGTTCTTCTTCGTTTATGTGCTTTGACAGCAGCTGCAAGTGGCGAGCTGCAAGCTTCAAGTCAAAGCGGGATGGCTTCCAACTTGTAGCTTGCCGCGTGCAGCTTGCAGCTACCACGGCGCATGGGACACCAGCTGGCCGCTGTAGAAACCCCAGGCCATCAGGCCGACGGTGACGACGGCCAGGGCCACCCGAACACTCAGGGCGATGACCAGGCGATTGGAGCTGCTGTCGTCCTTGACCAGGAAAAACAGGCCGCTGAACAGGCTGATCACCGTGGCAATCAGCATCAGGACGATCGCTGCTTTGAACATGGCAAGACTCCGGGGGACAGGCGATGCACTTGAGTATAGCGATCGCGATGACTGACTTTATGGCGCGCCCATGAAGCGCTTTCGCCCGGGCGTGATTCCCACTGTCGTGGTGGCACTGTTGCTGCCGCTGATGGTTGCGCTGGGCTTCTGGCAACTGGGCCGGGGCGCGGAGAAAACTGCGCTGCTCGCCAGTTACGCCGAACGTCGGGTAGGCGAACCGATGGCCAGCAGTGAATTGCTCGGCAGCGCCGACCCGGCTTATCGCCGCGTGCGCCTGCACGGTCAGTTCGATGCCGCTCACAGCCTGTTGCTCGACAACCGCCAGCGGGGCGGCAAGGTCGGCGTCGAGTTGCTGCAACCGTTTCAGGATCAGCGCAGCGGCCTGTGGCTGCTGGTCAATCGCGGCTGGCTGCCATGGCCCGATCGGCGCGTGCCGCCGCAATTCACGACACCGGCCGAGACACTGACGCTCGATGCCTGGGTTTATGTCGCTCCCGGCGCGACGTTCCAGTTACACGCCGATCCGGTCAGCAGTGTCTGGCCGCAAACCATCACCGCCGTCGAGCCGAGCAAATTGTGGCAGACCCTGGAGCGCGACGGTTTCGCCTTTGAGCTGCGCGCCGAACCCGGCCCGGCCAGCTATCAAACGGACTGGCCGGTGGTCGCGATGGGCCCGGAAAAACACCTCGGCTATGCCGTGCAATGGTTCGCCATGGTCACGGCGTTGCTCGGTCTCTACCTCTATTTGGGCTGGCACAACGCAAAGGAGAAACGCCATGGGAAGCGCCATGAATCCACCCAGCATGTCTGAGGCCAAACCTGCCCCCAGCCGCCGGCGCGGGCGCATTCAGTTGCTGTTGATTGTGCTCGGTGTGGTCGGGCCGATGCTCCTCGCCACCGGCATGTACAAATTGCAGTTCTGGGTGCCGGAAGGACGCAGCTACCACGGCGAACTGATCGGCAACGGCCAGACCCGCGCCGACCTTGGCGTGCAGGCCGATGAGCAGCGCTGGCAGATTCTGGTCACGGCGCCGAAGGACTGCGCTGTCGATTGCCAGCAACTGGTGTATCTGGCGCGGCAGATCCAGATCAGCCTCGGCCGCGAAGCCGGGCGCGCCAGCCACGCCCTCGCCGCCGCGCAACCTTTGAGCACCGACTACGCCGCCAAGCTCGACCGTGAATACCCGCAACTGCAGCGTTACCCACTGGATGCCGGGGTGTTTGCCAGGACCACCGGCGACAAAGCCGTGCCGCAGCTGTGGATCGTCGACCCCCACGGCAATCTGGTATTACGTTACGAGCCGAATGTGAAGGGCAAGGATCTGCTCAACGACCTGCGTCATCTGCTGAAACTGTCGAACATCGGATAAGGGCATCGTCATGGCCAAACCTGGATTTCGCCTCGCGCTGTTTGCCACCCTGCTGGCACTGGTTGTGGTGCTGCTCGGTGCCTACACCCGCCTGACCCACGCCGGCCTCGGCTGCCCGGACTGGCCGGGCTGCTACGGGTTTATCAGCGTGCCGAAAAGCGAGGCGCAACTGGCCCATGCCGAACTGCACTTCCCTGATACGCCGGTGGAGGCGCACAAGGGCTGGAACGAGATGATCCACCGCTACTTCGCCGGCACCCTCGGTTTGCTCATTTCAGTGCTGGCCGGGCGCGCGTGGGTCAATCGTCGCGATCCGGGGCAACCGGTAAAGTTGCCGCTGTTTCTGCTGGCAGTCGTCATCGCCCAGGCGGCGTTCGGCATGTGGACGGTGACGCTCAAGCTCTGGCCGCAAGTGGTCACCGGGCATTTGCTCGGCGGTTTCGCCACGTTGAGTCTGCTGTTTCTGTTGACGCTGAGGTTGTCCAGCGTGCTGCCAGCGCTGACCGTGCCCAAGCGCCTGCAATATTGGGCGACGGCGGGTCTGTTGCTGGTGATCGGCCAGATCGCGTTGGGCGGCTGGGTCAGCTCCAATTACGCAGCGGTGGCGTGCATCGACTTCCCCACCTGCCATGGCCAATGGCTGCCGCCGGCGGATTTCGCCAACGGTTTTCACCTGACCCAGCACATCGGTCCGAATTATCTCGGCGGCCAACTGGACAGCGACGCGCGCACGGCGATTCACCTGACCCACCGCATCGGAGCTCTGCTGGTGACGGTCGTGCTGCTCGGTCTGGCCTGGCAATTGAAGGTGGTCGGCATGACGCGCCTGGCCGGGCTGGTGCTGATCGCCCTCGCCGCGCAGATCACCCTCGGCATCAGCAACGTGCTGTTCCATCTGCCGCTGCCGGTGGCCGTCGCCCATAACGCCGGCGGGGCCGCGCTGTTGCTAACCTTGGTGCTGGTCAATTATCACGCGCGCACCAGCCTGTTGCGGGTGACCCAACCGGTACTCGCGCGCTGGCGCTTCAGTGCGCACAAACCCGCCGTCGCGCCCATCGCATTGAAAGGAGAAACTCCATGGCGAGTCTGATCGGCGAGCGTCCGGCGCAAGCGCTGTGGCGCGATTATCTGGAGCTGACCAAACCGAAAGTCGTGGTGCTGATGCTGATCACCTCGCTGGTCGGCATGTTCCTCGCCACCCGCGCGGGCGTACCGTGGACAGTGCTGGTGTTTGGCAATCTGGGCATCGCCTTGTGTGCCGGTGGTGCGGCGGCGGTCAATCATGTGGTCGATCGGCGCATCGATGCGGTAATGGCGCGCACGCACAAACGTCCGCTGGCCGAAGGCCGGGTTTCACCGGCGGCGGCGCTGACCTTCGCCCTGGTGCTAGCGTTGCTCGGACAGGCGCTGCTGCTGACCTTCACCAATCAGCTGACCGCGTGGCTGACCCTCGCATCGCTGCTCGGTTACGCGGTGGTCTACACCGGTTTCCTCAAACGCGCTACGCCGCAGAACATCGTCATCGGCGGCCTCGCTGGCGCAGCCCCGCCGCTGCTGGGCTGGACCGCTGCCACCGGCCATGTCAGCGCCGAACCGCTGTTGCTGGTGCTGATCATCTTCGCCTGGACCCCGCCGCATTTCTGGGCGCTGGCGATTCATCGCAAGGAAGAATATGCCAAGGCGGATATTCCGATGCTGCCGGTCACTCACGGCGAGCACTACACCAAAGTGCACATTCTGCTGTACACCTTCGCGCTGCTGGCGGTGAGTCTGCTGCCGTACGTGATTCACATGAGCGGCGTGCTCTATCTGGTCTGTGCGCTGGCCTTGGGCGCGAGGTTTCTGCAATGGGCCGTGGTGCTGTACCGTGGCAGTCGGCCGCACGCGGCGATCAACACCTTCAAGTACTCTATCTGGTACTTGTTCCTGTTGTTCATCGCCCTGCTCGTAGACCACTACTTACTGTTGAACCTATGACCCGAACCCAGAAAACCGTCTTCATCCTCGTCGCCGTGATCGCGTTGATCCTCGGGCTTACCGTCAACAAGGTGCTGAGCGGCAAAGGCCAGGGCGACCCCACGGCACTGATCGACGCCGGGATCATCCTGCTGCCGCAGAGCCGCAACCTGCCGGACGTGACCATGACCGATCAGGACGGCAAACCGGTTGCGATCGATGAGCTGAAAGGCAAGTGGAGCCTGTTGTTCTTCGGCTACACCTTCTGCCCGGACATCTGCCCGACCACGCTGGCACAACTGCGACAGATCAAGAGCGAATTGCCGAAAGACGCTGTGGACAAGTTGCAGATCGTGCTGGTCAGCGTTGACCCCAACCGCGATACGCCGAAACAGTTGAAGCAGTATCTGGGCTACTTCGATCCGCAGTTCATTGGCTTGACACCGACGTCGATCGAGGAGCTGCAGAAGGTCGCGAACGCAGTGAGCATTCCGTTCATTCCGGCCGATACCAGCAAGCCGAATTACACCGTCGACCACAGCGGCAATCTGGCAGTGATCGGCCCGGACGGCACGCAGCGCGGGTTTATTCGGGCGCCGTTGAACAACGCCAAACTGGTTGCGCAACTGCCGGGGATGCTTGAGCGCAAGTGACAGCTTAAAAGCCAAGAGCCCCTCACCCTAGCCCTCTCCCGGAGGGAGAGGGGACTGATTGGGGGATATTCAGGAGTTACCCCGACCTGTAAGTCCTGTGCTGAATCCATAATCGATTCGATCTTTCAGATCGATGCATGACGCAAGACACCTCGATCGGCCCCCTCTCCCTCGGGAGAGGGCTGGGGTGAGGGGCAGCTTCACCGCAGGTCCACAGCCAAACACCAGACACAAAAAAGGGGACGCTCATGGCGTCCCCTTTTTCATTGCAGCAACCGGAATCAGAACGCCGGCAATACCGCGCCCTTGTACTTCTCGGTAATGAATTGCTTCACTTCCGGGCTGTGCAGGGCTGCAGCCAGTTTCTTCATCGCGTCGCTGTCCTTGTTGTCCTGACGGGACACGAGGATGTTCACGTACGGCGAGTCGTTGCCTTCGATCACCAGCGCATCCTTGGACGGGTCGAGCTTGGCTTCCAGCGCGTAGTTGGTGTTGATCAGTGCCAGATCGACCTGGGTCAGCACACGCGGAATGGTTGCGGCTTCCAGTTCACGGAATTTCAGGTCTTTCGGGTTCGTCGCGATGTCCTTGATCGTCGACAGAATGTTGGTCGGGTCCTTCAGGGTGATCACGCCCGCCTTGGCCAGCAGCATCAGTGCACGGCCGCCGTTGGTGGCGTCGTTCGGGATTACCACGTTCGCACCGCTAGGCAGCTCTTCGATTTTTTTAAGCTTGCTCGAGTACGCACCCAGCGGTTCCAGGTGCACGCCGGTCACAGCGACCAGATCAGTGCCTTTGGCCTTGTTGAACTCATCAAGGTACGGCTGGTGCTGGAAGAAGTTGGCGTCGAGGCGCTTTTCCGCAACCTGTACGTTCGGCTGAATGTAGTCGGTGAAGACCTTGACCTTAAGATCCACGCCTTCTTTGGCCAGGGCCGGCTTCACGAACTCAAGGATTTCCGCGTGCGGCACCGGGGTGGCGGCGACGGTCAGGGTTTCGGCGTGGGCCGAGAACGCAGCAACGGCAGCGAAAGCAGCGATCAGTTTTTTCATTCAGCTAACTCCTGTTCAGGGCGCCCGCCATCTTGGCCAGCGCCTCTCTAGATGATCGAAACCAGTTATTTGCGCGAGAAATGCACGACCAGACGGTCGCCGACCATTTGCAGCACCTGCACCAGAATCAACAGCAGCACCACGGTGACGATCATCACGTCGGTCTGGAAACGCTGGTAGCCGAAACGGATCGCCAGGTCACCCAGACCACCAGCGCCAACCACACCGGCCATCGCCGTGTAGGACACCAGTGTAATCGCTGTCACCGTAATCGCTGCGAAGATGCCCGGACGGGCTTCCGGCAGCAAGGCGTTCATGATGATCTGCCGCGTGGTCGCGCCCATCGACTGGGTCGCTTCGATGATGCCGCGATCGACTTCGCGCAACGCGGTTTCCACCAGACGCGCGAAGAACGGCGTGGCGCCGACCACCAGCGGCGGAATTGCCCCGGCCACACCCAGCGAGGTGCCGGTAATCAGCACGGTGAACGGGATCATCACGATCAGCAGAATAATGAACGGCAGCGAACGCAAAATGTTCACCACCAGCGACAGCACGGCGTAGAGGCCACGGTTCTCCAGCAACTGACGCGGGCTGCAGAGAAACAGCAGCACGCCCAGCGGCAGGCCGAGCAGCACGGTGAACAGCAGCGAACCGCCGAGCATCAGCATGGTGTCGCCAGTCGCCAGCCAGATTTCGTACCAGTCGATATTGGCGAAGAAACTCATCAGATCAGCCATTAGCGCAACACCTCCATGTGAACGTCAGCGGCGGTGAAGCGGGCAAACGCCGCCTCCATGTCGCCACCGGTGACAGCGAGGGTCAGTTGCCCGTACGGAATGTCTTTGATGCGGTCGATGCGACCGGCAAGGATGCTGTAGTCAACGCCGGTTTCCCGGGCGACAGTGCCGAGCAACGGCGCGTAGGTCGCTTCGCCCTGGAAGGTCAGACGCACGATGCGCCCGGGTACATGGGCGAAATCGTCGCGCTGTTCGCTCTCGTCGATCTGCTCGCTTTCCTGGACGAAACGCTTGGTGGTCGGGTGCTGCGGATGCAGGAACACATCGGCCACCGGACCCTGCTCGACGATCACGCCAGCGTCCATCACCGCGACCTGGTCGCAGACGCGACGGATCACGTCCATCTCGTGGGTGATCAGGACAATGGTCAGTTTCAGTTCGCGGTTGATTTCCGCCAGCAGCTGCAGGACCGACGCGGTGGTCTGCGGGTCGAGGGCGCTGGTGGCCTCGTCGCACAGCAGGATCTTCGGTTTGGTCGCTAGCGCACGGGCGATGCCGACGCGCTGTTTCTGGCCGCCGGACAATTGCGCCGGGTACTTCTTCGCGTGGTCGGACAGACCGACCCGCGCCAGCAACTCGGCGACGCGTTGGTTGATTTCACTGCTCGACAGCTCACCGGCCAGGGTCAGCGGCAAGGCAACGTTGTCGGCGACTGTCTTGGAGGCGAGCAGGTTGAAGTGCTGGAAGATCATCCCGACCTGCTGACGGAAACGGCGCAAGCCATTGGCGTCCAGTGCAGTGACTTCTTCGCCGTCGACGATGATCTTGCCGCCACTGCAATCTTCCAGGCGATTGATCAGACGCAGCAGGGTACTTTTGCCCGCACCGGAATGGCCGATCAGGCCGAACACCTGGCCGTTCTCGATGGCGAGACTGGTCGGGTGCAGCGCGGGAATATCCTTACCGGCGACGCGGTAAGTCTTGTGGACGTTTTGAAACTCGATCACGTAGCGAACCTTGTGGGGCGCGTTGGAAAAGGATCAGCGGTTAGCCGGGCGCGCATTTTAGCCTGTCCGTATAGAGGTTCTTAGCATTTATTTCGCAATTATCCTTCGATTTGGCAATAACGCGATCAAAGGTCAGATAAACGGAACGGCTGAAACGCTCATCAGTCACTACTTAAGCGACTTGAAACCCTGGGTGCCGTGCCCGGGAATCACTCAAGGGTCTGCGGAAGGCATCCGGGGCCAAACGAGGAGTTTACGTCTGATGAGCATCAAAAAGCCTGCACCCGATAAAAGCGAAATGGCCGGGACCGATACCCCGGATCGCGCCAACACCAACGCCAAGCTCGACAGCCTGGAAGAGTTCCGTTCAGACGCCACCGGTCAGGCCCTGCGCACCAACCAGGGTGTGAAGATCGCGGATAACCAGAACACCCTCAAAGCCGGGCCACGCGGGCCTTCGCTGCTGGAAGACTTCATCATGCGTGAAAAGATCACGCACTTTGACCATGAGCGGATTCCGGAGCGCATCGTCCACGCACGCGGTACCGGCGCCCACGGTTTCTTTCAGACCTACGAGAACCATGCAGCGCTGACCAAGGCTGGTTTCCTACAGGATCCGGGCAAGAAGACGCCAGTGTTCGTGCGCTTTTCCACGGTGCAGGGACCACGCGGTTCCGGCGACACCGTGCGTGACGTGCGTGGCTTTGCGGTGAAGTTCTTTACCGACGAGGGCAACTTCGACCTGGTCGGCAACAACATGCCAGTGTTCTTCATTCAGGACGCGATCAAGTTTCCTGATTTCGTGCACGCGGTGAAACCCGAGCCGCACAATGAAATCCCCACCGGCGGCTCGGCTCACGACACGTTCTGGGACTTCGTTTCGCTGGTGCCGGAATCGGCGCACATGGTGATCTGGGCGATGTCCGACCGGGCCATCCCGAAAAGCCTGCGCAGCATGCAGGGTTTCGGCGTGCACACCTTCCGCCTGATCAATGCCGAGGGTAAGTCGCGCTTCGTCAAATTCCACTGGCGCCCAACCGCCGGCACCTGTTCGCTGGTGTGGGACGAGGCGCAGAAGCTCGCCGGGAAAGATACCGACTACCACCGTCGCGACCTGTGGGAAGCGATCGAGATGGGTGACTACCCGGAATGGGAACTGGGCGTGCAGATCGTCGAAGAAGAGAACGAACACGACTTCGACTTCGACATCCTTGACCCGACCAAGATCATTCCCGAAGAAATCGTGCCGATCACCCCGCTGGGCAAAATGACCCTGAATCGCAACCCGGACAACTTCTTCGCGGAAACCGAACAGGTCGCCTTCTGCCCAGGCCACATCGTGCCGGGTATCGACTTCTCCAATGACCCGCTGCTGCAAGGTCGGCTGTTTTCCTACACCGACACGCAGATCAGCAGGCTCGGCGGGCCGAACTTCCATGAGCTGCCGATCAACCGTCCGGTCGCGCCGTTCCATAACGGCCAGCGCGACGCGCAACACCGCACCACTATCGACAAGGGCCGCGCTTCCTACGAGCCGAACTCCATCGACGGCGGCTGGCCGAAAGAGACCCCGCCGGCGGCACAGGACGGTGGTTTCGAGAGCTATCCAGAGCGCATCGACGCCGCGAAGATCCGTCAGCGTAGTGAGTCGTTCAGCGATCACTTCTCTCAGGCGCGGCTGTTCTTCAACAGCATGAGCGACCATGAGAAAGAGCACATCATCGCCGCGTACAGCTTCGAGCTGGGCAAGGTCGAGCGTGAGTTCATCCGTGCCCGTGAAGTGAACGAGATCCTCGCCAATATCGACCTGACCCTGGCCAAACGCGTGGCGGAGAACCTCGGTTTGCCGGCGCCAGCCAAAGGCACGGTCGAAGTGCGCAAGACCTCGCTTGAGCAGTCGCCAGCGCTGAGCCAGGCCAACCTGCTGCCGGGCAATATCAAGACGCGCAAAGTGGCGATCCTTGCTGCCAACGGTGTTGACGCTGCGGCCATCGATGCGATGAAACAGGCGCTGGAAGCGGAAGGCGCCCATGCGAAACTGCTCGGCCCGACCTCGGCGCCAGTGAAGACCGCTGACGGCAAGGCATTGCCGGTGGATGCGTCGATGGAAGGCATGCCTTCAATTGCGTTCGATGCGGTGTTCGTACCGGGTGGCGCAGCGTCGATTACCGCGTTGAGCGGTGACGGTGTGGCGCTGCATTACCTGCTCGAGGCGTACAAGCACCTGAAGGCGATCGCACTGCACGGCGAGGCCAAGCAATTGCAGGACTTGTTGAAGCTTGATGCGGATGCGGGGTTGTTGCAGGGCGCTGATGTCGGCGCGTTGACCAAGCCATTCTTCGCCGCGATTGGCGAGCATCGGGTCTGGGCGCGGGAGCCTAAGGCCAAGGCGATTCCAGCGTAAAAGCAAAAGATCGCAGCCTTCGGCAGCTCCTACAGGATGTACTCGATCCCATGTAGGAGCTGCCGGAGGCTGCGATCTTTTTATGGTTTACGCGGGCTTAAGACCATCTGCGCCGGCACCGTGCGCAAGATCTGCTTTTCAATCTGCAAATCAAAATCGGCGTCGAGCTTCTTCACTCGCTTGGTCAGCAAGGTCGCCAGCCACGGATAATCCGCGGTGCGTGGGGCCTGGATGCTGACGGCGCACTCATAATTCACCACATCGGCGGCAATCGCATCGAGTTGGCGTTGCAGCTTGTGAATATCACCAATGTTCAGCGCAACCGTGGTGCTCTCGGCAGTGGGGTCGATGACCTTGGCTTTCGGCCGGGCCTCGGCAGCCAGCAGCGCGGCTTCAGCCTTTTCCAGCTCGGCCTTGCGCGCTTCAGTGATCGCGCCGTTGACACCGCCAGTCAGCGCGGGGGCCTTGGGCATCAAGGCGCGGGCACGGCTCAATGCAGTGGCCGCAGCGTTGACATCACCTTTCTGCAGGACGATCTGGCTGCGGCGCAGGTACGCCTCCGCCAACTGCCGCTGATACTGCTCGAGGGATTGATCGTTAGGGGTTTCGGCCTGCAACGCGGCCAACTGGTCTTCGGCGGTGGCCAGTTCGCTGCTGGCCAGGCTTTGCTCCAGCTGTGCGATGGCCGTAGCCCGCGCATCCGGGACTTCAGCCACCGGCGGCGTGCTTTGGCAGGCGCCCAGCAGCACTGAAAATGCGACAAGGAGCAGATAACGGGAGGCGAACGGCTTCATTCCTGCGACTCTCTAATTGCGCAAAAAGCGGCCAAGTCTACACCCCACGACGGGGCAGAACAAAACTCAACAGAAACAGCGCGGCCGCCGTCACCACGATCGACGGCCCCGCCGGGGTGTCCTTGAACCATGACAACGCCAGCCCGCCGCACACCGCGAGCATGCCCAGCAGGCTCGCGCCCAGGGCCATCTGCTCCGGCGAACGGGCGTGACGCTGTGCCGCAGCGGCCGGAATGATCAGCAGCGAAGTGATCAACAATACCCCGACGATTTTCATCGCCACTGCGATCACCACCGCGATCAACAACATCAGTGCCAAGCGCAGACCGGCCACCGGCAGGCCCTCGACCCGCGCCAGTTCTTCGTGCACGGTGACCGCCAGCAGCGGCCGCCACAGCGTCACCAGCAACACCAGCACCGCCGCGGTGCCGCCGAGGATCCACGCCAGGTCGCTCGGACTGATCGCCAGCAGATCGCCAAACAGATAAGCCATCAGGTCGATCCGCACTTCATGCATGAAGCTTAGTACCACCAGGCCGAGAGAGAGAGTGCTCGGCGCAAGAATTCCCAACAGCGTGTCAGACGCCAGTGGCTGGCGCTGTTGCAGGGTCACCAGCAGCACCGCCAGCAGCAGGCACCCGACCGTCACCGCTACAGTCGGGCTGACATCCAGCAGAAAGCCCAGTGCCACGCCGAGCAGCGCGGCGTGGGACAGGGTGTCGCCGAAATAGGCCATGCGCCGCCACACCACAAACGAGCCGAGCGGTCCGGCCACCAGCGCCAGCGCCAGACCTGCAAGCAGGGCATACAAGAGAAAATCAGCCATGCTTGCAGCCGTCTCCATGAACATGAGGTTGCCCGCCCAGCGGGCCTTTGACCACCGAACCGTGCAGGTCGTGGGCGTGGTCGTGATGGTGGTGATAGATCGCCAGGCTCGGCGCATTCTTGCCGAACAGCTCGACGAATGCCGGATCACCGCTGACCTGCTCGGGATGCCCGGAGCAGCAGACGTGGCGGTTGAGGCAGACCACCTGATCGGTGGTGCTCATCACCAGATGCAAATCGTGGGACACCATCAGCACGCCGCAACCGTGGCGGTCGCGCAGACGGGTGATCAGGCTGTACAGCTCGGCCTGCCCAGCCACGTCGACGCCCTGCACCGGTTCGTCGAGCACCAGCAGCTCAGGCTCACGCAGCAGGGCCCGAGCCAGCAGCACGCGCTGCATTTCGCCGCCGGAAACACTCTGCACCGGGCTGTCGATCACGTGTTCGGCGCCGACTTCCTTCAATGCCGCCAGGGCACGCGGGCGATCCACACCGGGTACCAGGCGCAGAAACCGCAGGACTGACAGCGGCAGCGTCGGATCGACGTGCAGCTTCTGCGGCATGTAGCCGACGCGCAGTTTCGGCTTGCGCCAGACGCTGCCGCTGTTCGGCTTCAACAGCCCGAGCACGGCGCGCACCAGCGTGGTCTTGCCGGCACCGTTGGGACCGATCAGGGTGACGATCTGCCCCGGCTCGACGCTCAGCTCGATGTTGTCCAGCACAGTCTGCCCGGCAAACGTGACGGCGACCTGCTCCAGACGGATCAGCGCATTGCTCATCAGGCCCCCTGGCAACCGGCGCACAGGCCGACCACTTCGACCGTCTGCGCTTCGACGATGAAGCCGACGTCTTTGGCGCTGCTGATAATTGCGTCGCTGATCACTTTTTGCTCAAGTTCGATAGCGGCGTGACAGTCGCGGCAGATCAGGAACTGACCCTGATGCGCATGCTCGGGATGCACGCAGCCGACGAAGGCGTTGAGCGACGAGATGCGATGAACCAGGCCGTTTTCCAGCAGGAAATCCAGCGCGCGGTACACGGTCGGCGGCGCGGCCCGGCGGCCGTCCTGCTCGCTGAGCACGGCGAGGATGTCGTAGGCACCCAGTGGCTTGTGGCTCTGCCAGACCAATTCCAGCACGCGGCGGCGCAGAGCGGTCAGACGCAAACCTTTTTGCGCGCACAAGGTATCGGCCTCGGACAAAGCGCTGTGCACGCAATGGGAGTGGTCGTGGGGACGGCTGGCAATCGGTGTAATAGGCATGAGCGGCGACGAGATTTGCTGGAGACGTTATTATGTTACCCGTTCTCGCTTCCTTGAGTGGTCATCGTGTCCCGACTTTTTTCTGTTTTTGTGGCCTTTGTTGCCGTTTTTCTGCTGACCGGTAGGGCTCAGGCCGAGGTCAAGGTGCTCACTAGCATCAAACCGTTGCAGTTGATTGCCGCTGCCGTGCAGGACGGCGTGGCGATTCCCGAGGTGCTGTTGCCACCGGGTGCCTCGCCGCACAATTACGCCCTGCGCCCCTCCGACGTACGGAAGGTGCAGTCGGTCGATCTGCTTTACTGGATCGGCCCGGACATGGAAGGCTTCCTGCCGCGGGTGCTCAGCGGTCGCAGCCTGCCGAGTGTCGCGGTGCAGGATCTGCCGGGGCTGAAATTGCGCCATTTCGGCGCAGACAACCATTCCCACGCCGAAGAGGCCGATGAGCATGACCACGACCATCGCCCCGGCTCGCTGGACGCGCACTTATGGCTGTCACCGGTCAACGCCCGGGTGATCGCCGAGAAAATGGCCGCCGATCTCAGCGCCGCCGACCCGGCCAATGCCCAGCGTTATCAGAGCAACGCCAAAGCCTTCGATGAACGTCTGGGTGCGCTGGATCAGCGCTTGAAGAAGCGTCTGGCCAATGTCGAAGGCAAGCCGTACTTCGTCTTTCACGAGGCGTTTGATTATTTCGAAGACGCTTACGGCTTGAAGCACGCCGGGGTGTTCGCCGTCGCGGCTGAAGTGCAGCCAGGCGCTCAGCATGTGGCGGCGATGCGCAAGCGCTTGCAGGAAGTGGGCAAGACTTGCGTATTCAGCGAGCCACCGTTGCGTCCGCGTCTGGCGGAAACGCTGGTGGCTGGCCTGCCGGTGAAGCTGGCGGAACTGGATGCGTTGGGCGGGTACACCCCGGCGACGGCTCAGGGCTATGAGCAGGTGCTGGAAAAGCTCGGCGATGATCTGGCCGGATGCCTGGAATCGCTTTAGGGCTGATTCGGCTTCGCCTCAATCGCGAGCAGGCTCACTCCTACATTTGGAATGCATTCCCTTGTAGGAGTGAGCCTGCTCGCGAAGTTTTTAAAGGGCGAAAGGCAACGGTGTGCTGACCTTCTGCCGCTGTGCCAGTCGCTGCTCGAACTCCCGCGGATCGTGAATCAACACGTCCTGCCCGGCGAATTGCTCGGCGGCGATCAAGCGTGACAGCCAGAACCGCACACAAGCCACGCGCAGCATCGTCGGCCACAGTTCAGCTTCCGCCGCCGTGAATGGGCGCAACGCGGCGTAGGCACCGAGAAACGCTCGGGCCCGCGGGCCATCGATCACGCCAGCCTCATCCGAACACCAGTCGTTCAACGCGATTGCCACGTCATACAGCATCGGCCCCGAGCAGGCATTGTAGAAGTCGATCAACCCGGTCAGGTGCGTGCCTTCGAACATCGCGTTGTCGCGGAACAGATCGGCGTGGATGTTTGCCCGCGGCAGCGCGAGAATTCTGTCCTTCTGCGCGGTGATTTCGTCCAGCGCCTTTTGCAGCAAGGCCTGCGGCTCTTCGCTCAAGTGGGACAACAACTCGCCGCCCTCCTCCAGCATCCAGTCCAGACCGCGATCGGTCTTGCGCTTGATCATGCGCTCGCCCTGGGTCGCCAGGTGCAGATGTGCCTGCAATTCGCCGACCTGGGCGCAATGCTGGGCATTGGCGACCTTGATGTGCTTGCCCGACAGGCGCGGTTGCAGCAGCGCTGGCTTGCCTTTGAGTTCACGCAACGCCACGCCGTCGCTGGTGCGCAGGGCATACGGCACCGGCAGGTCGGCTTCGTGCAGCACGTCGAGCAGGTCGATGAAGAACGGCATCTCCTGCACCGGACCGCGCTCGACCAGGGTCAGGACGAATTCGCCCTGCTCCAGGCTGATGAAGAAGTTGGTGTTTTCGCTGCCGGCGGCGATCCCCTGGAAATCAAGCAGACGGCCAAGCCCGTATGGGGCGAGAAAGGTTTCCAGCTCGGGCCGAGCCAGGGGAGTGAACACAGACATGTCTTAACTGCCAGTACGGGCGCCGCAACCGCGGCGCCGGGTGAATTGAAAACCTACTTCCATTCAAAGATCTTCCATGACGGGATCAGCATATCCGGCTGATCCGAGCGGATGAAATTGGCATCCGTCCCGTCGGCGCGCACCAGAAAATACGGCGGCGCGCCCTTCGGCGTGACTTTGATCGCATACAGGAAACCGTTCTGGCGGTACTCCTGAATGGTCTTGTCGCCCTCCGTGCGGATGGTGACGTCGGGGTCGGCGCCAGGCGCATCATCCGCCGCCATCGCGGCCAGTGGTGAGACAGCGATCAACCCGACCAGCAGCAAGCGATTTAACGTACGCATGATAACCTTGTCCCTTTGTCGTCAACGGTCCCGCTATTCTAGCCCCGGACCCGCCGAAAAGGTTGATCCTGCTCATGAGCCAAGCCCCCCTCGTCCTGGTGGACGGTTCGTCTTACCTGTACCGCGCCTTTCATGCACTGCCACCACTGACCACGTCCAAAGGCCTGCCGACCGGTGCGGTCAAAGGCGTGCTGAACATGCTCAAGAGTCTGCGCAAGCAGTACCCGGACAGCCCGTTCGCCGTGGTGTTCGACGCCAAGGGCGGGACATTTCGCGATGAGATGTACGCCGAATACAAGGCCAACCGCCCGAGCATGCCCGATGACATGCGCGTGCAGATCGAGCCGCTGCACCAGAGCGTGATCGCCCTCGGCTTCCCGCTGCTGTGCGTGGACGGCGTCGAGGCCGACGACGTGATCGGCACCCTGGCGCGCAGCAGCGCGGCGGCGGACCGCCCGGTGATCATCTCCACCGGTGACAAGGACATGGCGCAATTGGTCGACGGCCACATTACCTTGGTCAATACCATGTCCGGTAGTTCGATGGATGTGGAGGGCGTCAAAGAGAAATTTGGCGTCGCACCGGAGCAGATCATCGATTATCTGGCGCTGATGGGCGATTCCTCCGACAACATTCCGGGCGTGCCGGGCATCGGCCCGAAGACGGCGTCCGGCCTGCTGGTCGGCGTCAACGGCGGTCTTAAAGAGCTGTACGAAAATCTGGATATCGTGCCGACCCTGCCGATTCGTGGGGCGAAAACCCTGGTGGCCAAGCTCGAAGAGCACAAGGAAATGGCTTTCCTCTCCTATCAACTGGCAACCATCAAGATCGATGTGCCGCTGGATATCGGCCTCGATGATCTGCAGATGGGTCAGGAAGACCCGGCCAGACTCTACGAGCTCTACACCCTGCTGGAATTCAAGAGCTGGCTCAACGACCTCGATCGCGATGCCAAACGCCTGGAACTGAGTGCGGCTGCCGAACCTGCGCCCACCCATGATCTGTTCAGTGCTCCACAAGCCGAGGCAGCCGCTGCCCCTGCCGAAGCTGCGTACGAAACCATCCTCGATCAGGCCCGCTTTGACGTCTGGCTGGAAAAACTGCGCAACGCCAAGCTGATCGCCTTCGACAGCGAAACCACCGGCATCGACGCGCAGCGGGCACAACTGGTCGGTCTGTCGTTCGCCGTACAGGCCAACGAAGCCGCCTACATTCCGCTGACCCACTCCTACATCGGCGTACCGGAGCAACTGGATCGCGACACCGTGCTGCGCGCACTCAAGCCGATCCTGGAAGACCCGAACAAGCTCAAGGTCGGCCAGCACGCCAAGTTCGACATGAATATTCTGGCCAACTGCGCCATCGGCGGCGACCAGAACGAAGGCATCAGCGTGCGCGGCATCGCCTTCGACACCATGCTTGAGTCGTACGTGCTCAACTCCACCGCGACCCGACACGATATGGACAGCCTCGCGCAGAAGTACCTCGACCACACCACGGTGAGCTTTCAGGACATCGCCGGCAAAGGTGCCAAGCAACTGACCTTCGACCAGATCGCCCTGGAACAGGCCGGTCCCTACGCCGCCGAAGATGCCGACATCACCCTGCGTCTGCACCAGGCTCTGTTCGAGAAGCTAAGCGCGATTCCGAGCCTGGCCAGCGTGCTGACCGACATCGAAATCCCGCTGGTACCGGTGCTGGCGCGCATCGAGCGCCAGGGCGCGTTCGTCGATGCCGAGCTGCTCGGTATCCAGAGCATCGAGCTGGGCAACAAAATGGTTGCGCTCGAGCGAGAGGCCTTCGAGATTGCCGGGGAGGAATTCAACCTCGGCTCGCCCAAGCAACTGGGGGTGATCCTCTATGAAAAGCTTGGCCTGCCGGTGCTGAAGAAAACTGCCAAAGGCCAGCCGTCCACCGCTGAAGAAGTGCTGGCGAAACTCGCCGAAGACGATCACCGCTTGCCGAAAGTGCTGATGGAGCACCGTTCGATGAGCAAGCTGAAAAGCACTTACACCGATCGTCTGCCGGAGCAGATCAACCCGCGCACCGGGCGCATTCATACCTCGTATCATCAGGCGGTGGCCTCGACCGGTCGCTTGTCCTCCAGTGATCCAAACCTGCAGAACATCCCGGTGCGCACCGCCGAAGGCCGGCGCATTCGTCAGGCGTTCGTCGCGCCGAAGGGCTACAAACTGCTGGCGGCGGACTACTCGCAAATCGAGTTGCGGATCATGGCGCACCTGTCCCGCGACGAAGGCCTGATGAACGCCTTCCGCAACAACCTCGACGTGCACACCGCGACCGCCGCCGAGGTGTTCAAGGTCGAGCTTGAGCAAGTGACCTCGGACCAGCGCCGCAGCGCCAAGGCGATCAACTTCGGTCTGATCTATGGCATGGGCGCGCAGAAGCTCGGCAAGGACATCGGCGTCGACACCAAGACGGCCAAGGCCTACATCGATACGTACTTCGCCCGTTATCCAGGCGTTCGCGAGTACATGGAGCGCACCCGCGCACAGGCGGCCGATCAGGGCTACGTTGAAACGTTCTTCGGTCGTCGCCTGTACCTGCCGGAGATCAACTCGAACAAGCCGCAGGAACGCGCCGCCGCAGAACGCACGGCGATCAACGCGCCGATGCAGGGCACGGCGGCGGACATCATCAAGAAAGCCATGGTCGCCGTGGACAACTGGCTGGCGACGTCGGGGCTGGATGCCCGGGTCATCCTGCAAGTGCACGATGAACTGGTGCTGGAGGTTCGCGAGGATCTGGTCGAGCAGGTCAGCACCGAGATTCGCCTGCACATGAGCGAAGCGGCGAAACTGGACGTGCCGCTGCTGGTGGAAGTCGGCGTCGGCAACAATTGGGATGAGGCGCACTGAGCAGGGTGCAGCGTGGCCGCGACACGGCGTCGCGGCAAGCCCGGAGAACCGGCTTAGACCGATAAATGCTTGAGGCTATTCCAAAGCTTTTTGAAAAAAATCTGAACTAATCTGCCGGTGGAACACTCAGAGGTACTGAATGGCTGGTGAAGCCCTTCGATGCTCCTATGTTGTGTTAAGTGTTGGCAGATATCTGAACCCCGCCCTAGCGGTTCGGAACTTAGACCCCGGAATTCTCCCTCCCCACTGAATCCCGGGGCTTTTTTTGCCCAAAAATCGGCTGTGGCACGCTCAGACTGCGTTGGAAGCGCAGCTCGAAATGCTCATTCAGGCCCCTAAAAGTCGGACGCGACCCCGGCCGTTCGAGCTGCACTTCCGCCTTGCCTGAGCGCACCACAGCCAATTTTCCATACCTCGGATTATTCAGCGGCCTCGGTGTTTTTGTCTGCCAGTTCCATCCAGTTGGCCAGTACGGTGTAAGCCTCTTCCAGGCCCATGCGTTTTGGCGCGGAGAACAGTTGGATGGTGATCGAGTCGCCCCAGCCTTTGCGGATTTCCGACTGTACTTTCAGCAGGGTGTTCTTGGCTGCGCCGTAGGTGAGTTTGTCGGCCTTGGTCAGCAGGATGTGCATCGGCATGCCGGCGGCGACGGCCCAGTCGAGCATCAGCAGGTCGAAGTCGGTCATCGGATGGCGGATGTCCATCATCAGAATCAGACCTTTCAAACTCTCTCGACCGCCCAGGTAAGCCTCGAGGTGGCGCTGCCAGTGTTGCTTGAGCGGGATCGGTACTTTTGCATAACCGTAGCCCGGCAGGTCGACCAGACGGCGATCATCGTCTAGCTTGAAGAAGTTCAACAGCTGTGTGCGACCCGGAGTTTTCGAGGTGCGCGCCAGGCTGGCGTGGGTCAGGGTGTTCAGCGCGCTGGATTTGCCAGCGTTGGAACGACCGGCAAACGCCACTTCGAAGCCTTCGTCGTCCGGGCATTGGTCGACTTTGGCGGCACTGAGCATGAATGTGGACTGTTGGCACAGGCCGAGGATGGGATTCTTGAGTTGCATGGGATTTCCGATGTGGGCGGCGCCGGGAATGGGCGCGGAACGCGGTGTCGCTTCCGTTTCAGTGACGCCAGTATATAATGCCGCAGATTTTGTGTGTGCTTTGTCCCAGCGAAGGATGAAGTTCACGAGAGCGCCAGACTTTGATTGCGCATTAGAACGCAGAACGCTCTCAACCCTGAAAAGGTCGTTTTATGACGAAATGGCTGCTGGCTGCCGGAGTCTTGGTGCCGCTTTACAGCGCACAGGCTACACAGGATCCGGAAGCTGTGTACAACCGTGTTTGTGGTGCCTGTCATTCCGGCCAACTACCCATGGCGCCCGCAAGAGGCGATCAGGAAGCTTGGACGCCGAGGTTGGCGAAAGGTATGGGGACGCTGGTGCAACACGTGACCCAGGGTTTCAAGGCGATGCCGCCGCGTGGTTTGTGCATGGACTGCAGTGCCGAGGATTACCAGGCCATCATCCTGTGGATGAGCGAGAGTAAGCCCGGTCCATAACTTAACCCTTAGCCGTAGTTGGATTAGCTGATGAACAAATTGATCGTGAGTCTGCTGTTGACCGTGGGAATTTCAGGCGTCGCCCATGCTGCCGGCGATGCCGCAGCAGGCCAGGCCAAAGCCGCCGTGTGCGGGGCCTGCCATGGCCCGGACGGCAACAGCATGGCGCCGAACTTTCCGAAACTGGCAGGTCAGGGTGAACGCTACCTCGACAAGCAATTGCACGACATCAAGTCGGGCAAACGCGTGGTTCTGGAAATGACCGGGCTGCTGACCAACCTGAATGATCAGGATCTGGCCGATATCTCCGCATACTTCGCCAGCCAGAAAGGCAGCGTCGGCGCCGCCGATCCGAAGATCGTCGCGCGCGGTGAAGCGCTGTTCCGTGGCGGCAACCTGGAAAAAGGCCTGCCAGCCTGCACCGGTTGCCACTCGCCGAATGGCGCCGGCAACGCCGCCGCAGGCTTCCCGCATCTGGGTGGCCAGCACGCTCAATACATCGCCAAGCAACTGACCGATTTCCGCAAGGAAGTCGACGGTCGTGCCAATGACGGTGATGCCATGACCATGCGCACCATCGCGCGCAAGCTGAGCGACGAAGACATCGCTGCGGTTTCCAGCTACATCCAGGGCCTGCACTGAGGCCCTTGTTCGAGTGTTGAGCGAGGCGCGCAACGCCTGCCACGTTAACGCTCGATTAATCCTTCGCAGCAAGTATAAAAAGGGTGGCTTTGGCCGCCCTTTTTTGTGGCCGCTGCCGTTACACTACAGCACTCATGCCCGCCAGGATCTGTGTCGAAACAGGTCGAGCGAGGCGACCCAAATTGTCCAGGAGTAAAGCATGCGTAATCTGATCATCAGCGCCGCCCTCGTCGCTGCCAGCCTGTTCGGCTTCACCGCCCAGGCCGCTGAAGCCCCTGCCGCCCCTTATGTCGAACTGGCCAACCCGGTCCCGGTTGCAGTGCCTGGCAAGATCGAAGTGGTCGAGCTGTTCTGGTACGGCTGCCCGCATTGCTACGCCTTTGAACCCGTCATCAACCCGTGGGTTGAAAAACTGCCGTCCGACGTCAACTTCGTGCGCATTCCGGCGATGTTCGGCGGACCATGGGACGCTCACGGTCAGATGTTCCTGACCCTCGAAGCGATGGGTGTCGAGCACCAGGTTCACGCTGCGGTCTTCAACGCCATTCAGAAAGAACACAAGAAGCTCACCGACAAGAACGACATGGCTGACTTCCTCGCCACTCAAGGCGTGGACAAGGACAAGTTCCTCGCCACCTTCGACTCGTTCGCGATCAAAGGTCAGATCAACAAGGCCAAAGAGCTGGCCAAGAAGTACGAAATCACCGGCGTGCCAACCATGATCGTCAACGGTAAATATCGCTTCGACATCGGCTCTGCCGGCGGTGCCGAGCAAGCATTGAAGCTGGCTGACGATCTGGTCGCCAAAGAGCGAGCGGCAACCAAGGCGGCTGCCAACTAAGCGCGGCATTCGCCATGCGCCGCTGGAAGTCCGAACGCATCGTTGGCCTGCATGATCCGCAGGTCAACGAGCATCATCTGGCGTCTACGGGCCTGCCCGCAGACCAGCGTCTGCGCTTGCTCAGTTTCAACATTCAGGTCGGCATCAGCACCGAGCGCTATCGGCATTACCTGACCCGCAGCTGGCAGCATCTGCTGCCGCACACCGGGCGTTCCGGCAATCTGCAGAAGATCGGTGACCTGCTCGGCGACTTCGATCTGGTCGCCCTGCAGGAAGCCGATGGCGGCAGCCTGCGTTCGGGCTACGTCAATCAGGTCGAACACCTGGCCCACCTCGGCGCCTTCCCCTACTGGTATCAACAACTCAATCGCAACCTCGGCCGGCTGGCCCAGCACAGCAATGGCGTGCTCAGCCGCCTGAAGCCGTGGGCGATCGAGGATCACCCGCTGCCCGGTCCGAAAGGTCGCGGCGCAATCCTGCTGCGCTTCGGCGAAGGTCCGGAAGCGCTGGTGGTGGTGATGATGCATCTGGCCCTCGGCGCGCGGACGCGCAGCCTGCAACTGGCCTACATTCGTGATTTGATCAGCGGCTACAAGCATCAGGTACTGATGGGTGACATGAACACCCACGCCAGCGACCTGCTCGAACACTCGCCGTTACGCGATCTCGGCCTGCTGGCCCCGCAGGTGGAAGCGACCTTCCCCAGCTGGCGCCCACAGCATTGCCTTGATCATATTCTGCTCAGCCCGACCCTGACCCTGGAAAAGGTCGAGGTGCTGGCCCAGCCCATTTCCGATCACCTGCCGGTCGCGGTGGAAATTCGTCTGCCGGGTTCGCTCACGGCCGACGCATTGCCCGCGTTGAGCCCTGCCCCTCGCGGAACCTGTGAATGAGCGACGACGCCCAGCGCTGGAAAGAGAAGTACCTCAAGAGCATCGAACAGCAGGACAAGCTCGAACGCCGCTGGGCCGCGCGACTCGATCTGCTGCGGCGCGGGCTGGTGCGCAGCACGCTGGCGGCCGAAGGCACCGACAAGGCTGTCGATCAGTGCATGAAGGAAATGCGCGAAGTGGTGCGCACCGATGACATGGACGCCGGCCTCGCCGCCCTGCTGCCGCGTCTGGAAAAAGCCGTGCTCGACTCCGAGCAGCGCCGCGAAACCCGCATCGATCAGGTCAGCACCGCGCTGACCGCACTGGTCACCCAGTTGCAGGCCCTTCCCTTGCCGCGGGAAGTCGCGCAACCGCTGAAGAAATTTGCCAAACAACTGGACAGCCGCGTCGGTCAGGCGCGGGAAATGCCCCTGCTGCTGAGCGAGCTCAGTGGCTTGCAGGGCAAGGCCTTGAGTCAGCTAGAGACGCCTGCCGAACCGGGCCGGCCGGGGTTGTTGCAGCGTCTGTTTGGCAGTCGCGAGAGTGAGGAAACCACCGCACCCGCGGCAGACATTCCAGCACCACCCGTGCCGCAGCCGGTCGAAGCTCAGCAACCCGAACCGCAACCCACGCAAACGGCAGCGGTCACAGACCCTGAACCGGCGATTGATGCTCCCGCCGCGACCGTCGAGACGCCTGTGCAGGTCGCGCCCGAACCGGAAGTCGTCGCGTTCACGACGCCTGTTGTCACTGTTGAAGCCGAGCCAGCGCAGCTTGAGCCAGGCGCATCCGTGGCGCCAGGCCCCTCGGTACAATCGCCCGCCACCGAGGCAGTCAATCCCGACGAACTGAGCCACCCCGGCGATCCGTCCGCGTTGATTCTCGACAGCCTGCCCTTGCCCGAGCCGATCGCCCAGGCCCTGGCCGCCATCGACCTGGATCAGCCGGAACACGACATCCTCTTCGCCCTGCCGGACTCGCTGGAGCCGTCCTACAGCTCCGTGGCCAGGCATATCGAAGACACACTGATCGGCCTGCTCGACGACCTGACCCTGCCCGAGCGTCATCGGCCCCAAGCCGAAGCCATGCGCGAACGGCTGAAGCACGGCTTGAACTGGTACGAATTGCTGCCGATCCTCGACGATCTCGCAACCTTGATGCTGGCGATTACCGACAGCGGTCAACATGAGTTCGAAGCCTATCTGCAACAACTCAACGAACGCCTCGAAGCGTTTCAGAGCAACCTGCAAGCGGCCAGCGAAGGGCATGCCGACAACAGCTCGGCGGCGCGGGCCATGGATTCGCAGATCCGTGAACAGGTCGACGGCTTGCAGAGCAGCGTCCAGCAAGCAGCCGACCTCGATGACCTCAAGCATGTGCTGGAGAATCATCTGGAAGGCCTGCTCGGCACCATGGATCAGCACCAGAAACAGCGCGACGCCCGCGAGCAGGAAGTCGCCGCCAGACTGAAGAGCCTGTCGGAGCGCGTGGCGCACATGGAACAGGAGGCCTTGGGTTTCCGCGAACATCTCGAGGAGCAGCGGCAGAAAGCGCTGATCGACCCGCTGACCGGCCTGCCCAACCGCGCGGCGTGGAGTGAACGCCTCGAGCATGAAATCCAGCAGTGGCAGCAACACGGCAATACCCTGAGCCTGGCCATGCTCGACCTCGATCACTTCAAGCGCATCAATGACAGCTATGGCCACCTGGCCGGCGATAAAGTCCTGAAGATCATCGCCACAGTGCTGCGCAAACGCCTGCGCGGCTCGGATTTCATTGCTCGTTTCGGCGGTGAAGAGTTCGTGCTGTTACTGCCAGCAACGCCGCCAGCGGCAGGCGCGAAACTGCTGGAAACCCTGCGTGCGGCGATCGAGGCCTGCCCGTTTCACTTCAAGGGCGAGCGGGTGACCATAACGATTTCCATGGGGCTGGCTTGTTTCAGGGTGGGTGAACACAGCGATCTGGTGCTGAAAAGAGCCGATCAGGCGCTGTATCGGGCGAAAAACGCCGGACGCAACCGCGTGGAGCTGGGCTGAGGCAATTGTTCCATTTTGTTTAAATCCGCCCGCTGGCGGACTCTGGCCAGATCCGTACGTTACACTGTTGCATTATTGTCTTTTGCGTATCGTCCTTTGCCATGAAACTCTTTGCCCTGTTTGCCTCGCTGCTCGTCCTCGCTGGTTGCGCCAGCGGCCCGCGCTACGACACCAGCCATCCTTCGACCAATTACGACAGCCGCATCCAGTTCGTCGTGGTGCATTACACCTCGGCATCGCTGGAGCGTTCGCTGCAATTGCTGACCCATGGCGAGGTCAGCAGCCATTACCTGATCGGCGATGACAAGGGCGCCACGATCTATAAGTTGATGGACGAAAACCAGCGCGCCTGGCACGCCGGCGAAAGTCAGTGGCAGGGCCGTACCTGGCTTAACTCCAGCTCCATCGGCATTGAAATCGTCAATCCCGGCTACAAGGACACCCCGACCGGGCGCCTGTGGTACCCGTACAGCGAAGCGCAAATCCAGTCGCTGATCACCCTGCTCAAGGACATCAGCCAACGCAACGGCATCAGTCCCCGGCATATCATCGGTCACAGCGATATAGCGCCTCTGCGCAAGCTCGATCCGGGTCCACTGTTCCCGTGGAAACGTCTCGCGGATGAGGGCTTGGGCCTATGGCCGAACGAACAAGCCGTGGCGCGTCAGCAAGCCGTGTTCAACAGCAGTCCACTGCCGGAAATCGGCTGGTTCCAGGCGCAACTCGCCCGGCTGGGCTACGACACGCCGCAGACCGGTGAGCTGGATGTAGCCACCCGCCATGTCCTTGCCGCATTCCAGATGCACTACCGCCCCGCCCGTTTCGACGGCACGCCGGATGCGCAAACGGCCGCACTTCTTTTGGTGCTCAACCAGACAAAATAATGACGCCCGCCCGACGGTCAGGGCGAAATCGCAATCAGCAGCTATAACTCATGGTAATTCTTCGGAAATTCCTTGATGGCTGCTACCCGAGAAACGCTGCGTAGCTGGTTTTATCGCCCCGGTTTTTTGGCGATGATCGCGGCTGTCCTCAGTGCCAGCCTGTTGATCGCCGGCAGTATGTTCGCGGCGATGCGGCAGATGGAGTTGCGCGAGAGCCAGGAAATGAACGCGCAGGGTGAGCGTTTCCTCGCCCGCCTCGAACAATTGTTCGGCCAGTTGCGCGAAAGCCTCGACGATCTCGAAGCCCAGCCCTTGCGCGGCTGCGACGAAGAAATGATCGCGACCTTGCAGCAAGTCACTTTCAACTATCGCTTCGTCTACGAAGCCGCCTACATGGACGCCTCGCGGTTCTGCTCCAATCGTCCGCGTCAGGAAGGCCTGTCGCTGGATCGTGCTCCGGACATCCAGGGCCCGACATACAGTTATTGGCTGAACACCACCACTGAACCTGATGAAAACCGCGCGGCGCTCATGCTCGGTCGCGGCAATTTTCGCGTCGCCACCTCGCGCGGGCATTTGACCGACATGGTCGATCTGTCGCCCGGCAGCAGCCTGCTGGTGGTGCTCGATCACGGCACTCGCGCGATCCCGGTACTTGGCTTTGCACAGGTCTGGCCGCCCACCGAACCCTGGCCACCGAAAAGTCGTGATGCACTGCAGGTGACGCAAACGCGGTTGATCTATCGCATGCCCACCGATAATCCGGAATACCAGCTGGTATTGATTACGCCGCGCACTGGCGTGCATATCCCTGCGGTGTGGTGGTGGCTGTTGCCGGTGTGCCTGATTGCCGGGGCCATTGTCGGGTTTCTGACCTTCCTGCTGGTGCGCCAGCGGCAATCGCTGGATGCCGAGTTGCACGGGGCGATCCGTCGGGGTGAGTTACAGGTGCTGTATCAACCGATCTTCGACCTCGACAGCCGCAACTGCGTCGGCGCCGAAGCCCTGCTGCGCTGGCGGCGCCCGGACGGCACGCTGACCAGCCCCGACCTGTTCATTCCGATGGCCGAGAACACCGGACAGATCCGGCAGATGACCGACTTCGTGTTGCAGCGTTTGCTCGAACAACTGGGCCAGTTATTGCGCGCCAATCCGCAGCTGTATATCTCGGTGAACCTCGCGGCGTGCGATGTCATGGTGCCGCGCATCGGCCAGGTCATGGCGCGCCTGCTGGCGCTGCACCGTGTTACGGCGCGGCAGATTGCCTTCGAAGTCACCGAGCGCGGCCTGATCGATGTGGTCGTCGCTCGGGAAAACCTGCAAGCCTTGCGCGATGTTGGCCATCAGGTACTGATCGACGACTTCGGCACTGGCTACTGCAGCCTCGCCTATCTGCAGACCCTGCCAGTGGATTGCCTGAAGATCGACAAGGCCTTCATTGATGCGCTGGGCCATGACGCGGCGAGCAGCGGCGTCGCGCCGCACATCATTCACATGGCGCAGGCGCTGGATCTGAAGGTGATTGCTGAAGGCATCGAACTGGAATCCCAGGCGACCTTGCTCAGCAGTGAAGGGGTGAAATTCGGTCAGGGCTGGTTGTTCGCCCATGCGCTGAGCGCCGTGCAGTTCATCGAACTGATCACCCGCGGACGCCGGCTCGCAGGACGACGTATGGACGACGAAGCCTAAACCGCCAGCGCCATGTAGAACTGGGTGCCCTGCCCCGGCCGCGAATAAACGCCCATGCGTCCACCGTGCAACTGGACGATTTCCTTGCACAGCGCCAGGCCGAGCCCGGCGCCACCCTTCTTGCGACCGACCTGCACGAACGGCTCAAAGATCCGCCCCTGCTGACCGTAGGCAATGCCCTCGCCGTTGTCTTCGACGCTGATGATCACCCGCTCGCCATGACGACGCGCCTGCAGACGGATCTGCCCATCGCGTGCAGTGTGGCGCAGCGCGTTGTCGATCAGGTTGTCGAGGACACGATCGAGTTGCGCCTGATCGGCCTGCAAACGTGGCAACGGCCCTTGAATCTCGACGTTCAGTGCCACACCTTTGGCCGCCGCCGCTTCGGCAAAGCGCAGCTGCGCCTGCTCCAGCAAGTCCTCAATGGAACATGGCGCCAGGGTGAGTTTCTGCAAGCCGTTCTGGTAGCGCGAGAAATTGAGCAAGTCGTTGATCAACTGCATCAGGCGCTGCATTTCCTCGTTGACCGTATCCAGCAGGTCAGCCTCGCGCGACTCCGCCGGAAACTTGGCCCGCTCACGAAACAGCCCGAAAGCCATGTGCATGCCCGTCACCGGCGTACGCAATTCATGGGAAGCGCGCAGAACAAATTCGCTGCGAACCCGCTCGAACGCACGTTGTTCGGTGACGTCGTGCAGCACCATGACCGCGCCGAGAATATGCCCCTGGGTGTGGCTGACCGGCGTCAGGCTATAAGTCAGAAGGCGCGATTCACCATCGACTTCGATACTTAGATCTTCCGGCGCCCGCTCCAGCGTGCCGCCGCGCAGCACCAGTTGCAGTTGTGCATCCAGTTCCGGGCGACCGAGTGCGGTGCCCAAGCCCTGGCCGAGACGATCATCTTCCCAGCCCAACTGACGCTGAGCGACCGGGTTGAGGTGTTCGAGCTGGCCTTGGCGATCGATCATCAACAAACCGTCGTCGATACTGTCGAGCACCGCTTGCAGGCGTTGCTGACCGGCCAACAGCTCGTCGACATTCATCGCCTGGTGTTCGCGCAACGCCTCGGCCATCAGACCGAAGCGCCGCGACAGCAGGTTGACCTCCATGGCGGTGGAAATTGGCAGGGTCACGTCATAGTTACCCTGCCCTATGTTATCGGCAGCCTTGGCCAGCGCTTCGATCGGCGCGCCGAAGCGGCGGGCAATGCCTTGCGCTGTGACAAAACCGATGATCAGCACCGCCAGCCCGACCAGACCGAGCAGCCCAGCGATGAGCAAGGCACGTTCGCGGGCGGCGTGCTGCACCTCGTTGATACTGTCCAGCGCGTGCTTGTGTTCCGCAATCAAACCGTTGCGCAGGATATTGAAGCGCTCGCGGAAATCCGCGCTGGTACTGGCATCCTTCGCCGCTTCGGCGCTGACATCGAAGGAGTCGAGGAAGTTAAGGTAATCGGCCTTGGCCTGGCGGAAACCGTAAGGCTGATCTTCACCCTCCGACTGCTGGGCGATGCCTTGGTCGAGCAACTGGAAGTAATGCTGCTTGGACGCATCGAAGGCAACGGGGTCGGGCTTTTCCGCGAGCATGATGATCAACTGATCGCCGAGGGTCTGGCGCAATTTGAGGCCCAGATCCAGGGTGACGAAGTTGCTGCGCACCAGCGCTTCCTGCGACCCGGCCATCTGCATCACGCTGACCAGCCCGAGCAGAAGCCCGAGCAAGGCCACGGTGATCAGTGCAGAAATGCTCAGGAACAGGCGCGTGCGCAGCTTGATCGCCAGTTTCATCGCGCAGTGCTCACAGGTTGTACTGCTTGCGTTTGCGATACAGGGTCGAGGCGTCGATGCCGAGGGTTTTCGCCGCTTGATCCAGTGTGCCAGCGGTGGCCAGAACCGCCCCGATGTGCGCTTTCTCCAGCTCATCCAGGCTCAGCGCCGCACCGACCCGTGGCGCGTTGTTGGCCGGTTGTTCGGCCATGCCCAGATGGCTGATTTCCACGCGTTCCTGCGGGCAGATGATGCTCGCCCGCTCGACCACGTTGCGCAGCTCGCGAATGTTGCCCGGCCAGCGATAACCGAGCAGCGCTTCGCGCGCCTCATCGCTGAAGCCGCGCGCTGGACGCGCGTACTCTTTGACGAAACGTGCGAGGAAGCGATCGGCAAGGGTCAGGATGTCTTCGGCGCGCTCACGCAATGGCGGCAGATGCAGGGTGATGACGTTGAGGCGATAGAGCAGATCCTCGCGGAAGCGACCGTCGCGGACCATGTCTTCGAGGTTCAGGTTGGTCGCGGCGAGAATGCGCACATCGGCACGGCGAGTCACCGGGTCGCCGACCCGCTCGTATTCCTTGTCCTGGATGAAGCGCAGCAACTTGGGTTGCAACGTCAGTGGAAAGTCGCCGATCTCGTCGAGAAACAGCGTGCCACCGTCAGCCTGGTTAACCCGACCGAGCGTGCTTTCGCTGGCCCCGGTGAAGGCGCCACGGCTATGGCCGAACAGCTCGCTTTCCATCAGCTCGGCAGTCAGCGACGGACAGTTGATGGTTACGCAGGACTTCTTCTCGCGCTTGCTCCAGCCGTGGATTGCACGGGCCAGCTCACCTTTACCGGTGCCGGATTCGCCGAGGATAAGAATGTTGGCGTCGGTGCTCGCGACCTGACGGGCAGTCTCCAGTACGACCTTCATCGCCGGGCTGTGGGAATCGAGGCCGTCTTTCGGTTTACGGATCTCGCCTTCGAGGGCTTCAAGACGCGCCGACAGCTGCCGCACTTCCAGCTGCTTGGCGGTGGCCAGACGTAGTTGGTCGGGGCTGCACGGTTTGACCAGATAGTCGGCGGCGCCAGCCTGGATGGCATCAACGGCGGTGTCGACCGCCGAATGCGCGGTGACGATCACCACGCGCATCCAAGGCGCCTGAATGCGCATTTGCGCGAGGACGTCGAGACCGTTGTCCTCGCCCAGGCGCAAATCGAGGAAGCACAGGTCGAAGACCTGGCGTTGCAGCAAAGCCTCGGCTTGCGCCGCGCTGTTGGCCGTGGCGACTGTATAGCCTTCGTCTTCGAGGCAATAACGAAACGTACGCAGGATGGCGGATTCATCGTCCACCAGCAGAATGCGGCCTTGTTGCTCAGTGGCAGATTCCATTTTTCCTACGCTCCATAGTGATTAGTCTTGGGTTAGTCCCGGAAAAATCGGGCAAGTTGCATGGTTGATTCTGAACGATACCAGCCATAGGAGGGTAGCTCTCTACTGCCATAACGGCCAATTCATTGATTTCGTTGAGTTTTAAAACAGCCAGCGATTTGCAGGGCAGATCCTGCGTCCTCTTCTGACATCTGCGTACCGGTAGCAATTCCATATCATCGAAATTTCCCACGAAATAATCGTGCATTGCGCACGACCGCAGAAGAGCCATCGTGCAGGATGCGTCGCAGGAAATTTCTCAAGCGTACGTAAGCCATTGTTTTTATTGATATTTTCAGACAACAAAAAACTGGCATGCAGGCTGCAATACCTCACTCAGCCCGGGCAGATCAGCACTGCCCCAACCGAACAAGCGTGAGGAACACAGGATGACTCGCCCAACTGCCGCCCAAGTACGTATCTCGCCTCTGCAGATCCAGCAAGGTCTGTTCGGCGTACTGGCGTTGTTGATCACCCTGATCGTCTGCCAGCAATACATGAGCTGGGAAAACAGCCGCAAACCCGAGCCACTCATTTCGATGCAGCACAGCACTCAAAAGCACTTCAGTGCCGTGAGCAGCAGCCAAGCCGAAAACGCTTCGATGCACATGATCGATGTAGACCAGGCGCAACCGCTGGACCAACTGCCACGGGAAGAGCGCTGGGTTTTCTAAGTCGTTGAACAGATTCGGACGCCTGAGCGTCGGAAACCGCAAACACCCCTAAATAGAGAAGTAAGGAGAATCACCATGTTGAGCTGGGCAATTACATTCTTGATCATTGCCATCATCGCCGCCGTACTGGGCTTCGGTGGTATCGCGGGCACCGCCACGGGTATCGCCAAGATTCTCTTTGTCGTGTTCCTGGTGATGTTCATCGCTTCCTTCTTCTTTGGCCGTCGCGGCCGAGGTTAACGATGATCGGTCTCAAGACATTGGCCGCCGCCCTGCTTCTGGGCGGCAGTGCCATGGCCATGGCGGCCAATGACGGCCAGGCCCGGGTCAACGAACTGCTCGCTTCCGACGAGCAGTATCGCGAAACCTGGGAAGGTGTGATCAAAAAGGAAGAGCGCGTACCGGAGTGGGTGATCAACCTGTCCGGAACCTCCGAGCAACAGATGAATGCCGTTACGGAAGATGGCGACAAGTATCTGGTCGGGCCGCTCTGCGAGAGTCAGGACAAATGCCTGAATCACCGTTTGATCGTTGCCTTCAGCTTCGACAAGGATGACGCCTACGCCATGCTGGTCGATGTCCCGGAAGGTCTGCCGCAGGACAAGTCGCCAACGCGACACGCGACATATCGCTTTTTCGGCAAACCTGATCAGGGCATGCAGGATCTGCTGATGGAAACCCTGAAGAAAGATCCCAAGTGGTACTGATGCAGGACGCACAGGATTCTTGAACACGAAAGCAGCGCCCCGCTGCTTTCCATTGCGCCACCCGATGAGGGCCGGTGCATGACCAGGGGGCCGGGACGTTCTGACTGCTTCAGGGTCGGAGTGACCTACGGGTACAGGGAGTACCTGCGCAAGGGCCGGGTCAGGGTAAAAGCTGCGCCGCAGGTTCGTCGACCCGATGGTCTGACGAATCTGCGCTGGGCTTTGAATCAGCCAAATCATTGATCCAGCACGCTAATCCCCTTCTTCGAATCGCCGACACTGCGCGGGAAAACATTTCGCGGTGTTTCCTGACGACCGTATATCGACAAAGATCGCGCTCGATTCGTGTGACTTATAGGCTTTCAATTCAGACTTTTTCCGGAGATTTCCGCCGATTCTCGCTGTGCAAAATTTAACCAGCCTACGCTGTAATGGCCGGTTCACGGCACTTATGCCGGCTGAAATGTCACAATCGAACCGCTTGGGACGCCAGTTTCAATTGAAAAAGCTCATGCCGATTCGGCATAGGGTAGGCGTTTACGGCATTAGACGGCGCCACCTTGCATCGGAATAGTTGCGCCTTTTTTCGCCTGCCGAAGAGCCGTAAATACGCACTTCGGGGCACCTTATACGGAGGCAGATGCACAGACTTTTCCGCTGATGAGCGTTCCAGTTCCTGCATGTGCCTGAGTCAAACGCAAGTAAGGGTAAAGATAATGAAGAAGGCAAAAATCAGCCTCGCCTGGCAGATCCTGATAGGTCTGGTTCTGGGGATTGCACTGGGTGCGTTGCTCAACCACTTCAGCGCCGAGAAGGCCTGGTGGATCAGCAACGTCCTGCAACCGGCAGGCGATATCTTTATCCGTCTGATCAAGATGATCGTCATCCCGATCGTCATTTCTTCTCTGATCGTCGGCATCGCCGGCGTGGGCGACGCCAAGAAGCTCGGGCGTATCGGCCTGAAGACCATCATCTATTTCGAAATCGTCACCACCATCGCCATCGTGGTCGGCCTGGTGCTGGCCAACGTGTTCCACCCGGGCACCGGCATCGACATGAGCACCCTGGGCACGGTCGATATCTCGAAGTACCAGGCGACCGCCGCCGAAGTGCAGCATGAACATGCGTTCATCGAGACCATCCTCAACCTGATCCCGTCGAACATCTTCGCAGCCATGGCCCGCGGCGAAATGCTGCCGATCATCTTCTTCTCCGTCCTGTTCGGTCTCGGCCTGTCGAGCCTGCAGTCGGACCTGCGCGAGCCGCTGGTGAAGATGTTCCAGGGCGTCTCGGAAAGCATGTTCAAAGTCACCCACATGATCATGAACTACGCCCCTATCGGCGTGTTCGCCCTGATCGCGGTGACTGTCGCCAACTTCGGCTTCGCCTCGCTGCTGCCGCTGGCGAAACTGGTGATCCTTGTTTACGTCGCCATCGCCTTCTTCGCCTTCGTCGTGCTGGGCCTGATCGCCAAGCTGTTTGGCTTCTCGGTGCTCAAGCTGATGCGCATCTTCAAGGATGAGCTGGTGCTGGCCTACTCCACCGCTTCCTCGGAAACCGTGCTGCCACGGGTGATCGAGAAAATGGAAGCCTACGGCGCTCCGAAAGCCATCTGCAGCTTCGTGGTGCCGACCGGTTACTCGTTCAACCTCGACGGCTCGACCCTGTACCAGTCGATCGCGGCGATCTTCATTGCCCAGCTGTACGGCATCGACCTGTCGATCAGCCAGCAACTGCTGCTGGTGCTGACCCTGATGGTCACCTCCAAAGGCATCGCCGGCGTACCGGGCGTGTCCTTCGTGGTGCTGCTGGCGACGCTGGGCAGCGTCGGCATTCCGCTGGAAGGCCTGGCGTTCATCGCCGGTGTCGACCGCATCATGGACATGGCGCGTACCGCACTGAACGTGATCGGTAATGCCTTGGCGGTGCTGGTTATCGCGCGCTGGGAAGGCATGTACGACGACGCCAAGGGCGAGCGCTACTGGAACTCCCTGCCGCACTGGCGCAGCAAGGAAAAACTGCCAACTGGCGAAATTTCCAAGCCGTAATGCAAAACCCTGTAGGAGCTGCCGAAGGCTGCGATCTTTTGATCTTGCTTTGAAAACAAAGTCCAAAGATCGCAGCCTCCGGCAGCTCCTACAGGGGATCAATGCCAGCCCATAGACAGGCGCTTGCCAATCGAGACAAACCCCGGAGAAATCCGGGGTTTGTCGTTTCTGGCGACCCCGCTATCATTCGCCGCATTCTTCGGGGGATTTGACTGATGCTTAATGGCCTGTGGCTTGGCTTCTTCATCGTGGCAGCCGTGTCGGCGCTGGCGCAGTGGCTGATCGGCGGCAATGCCGGGATCTTCGCGGCGATGGTGGAGAGCATTTTCGCCATGGCCAAGCTCTCGGTCGAAGTCATGGTGCTGCTGTTCGGCACCCTGACCCTATGGCTGGGCTTTCTGCGCATAGCCGAGAAAGCCGGGATCGTCGAATGGCTGGCCAAGGTGCTCGGCCCGCTATTCCTGCGGCTGATGCCGGAAGTCCCCGCCGGCCACCCTGCCCTTGGCTTGATCACGCTGAACTTCGCTGCCAATGGCCTCGGCCTGGACAATGCCGCCACGCCTATCGGCCTCAAAGCCATGAAAGCGCTGCAGGAGCTCAACCCCAGCGCCACCATCGCCAGTAACGCGCAGATCCTGTTCCTGGTGCTCAATGCCTCGTCGCTGACCCTGCTGCCCGTGACCATCTTCATGTACCGCGCCCAACAAGGCGCGCCGGATCCGACGCTGGTGTTCCTGCCGATTCTGCTGGCGACCAGTTGCTCGACCATCGTCGGTTTTCTCTCCGTGGCCTTCATGCAACGGCTACGGATCTGGGACCCGGTGGTGCTGGCCTATCTGGTGCCCGGCGCCCTGATCCTCGGCGGCTTCATGGCGCTGCTCGGCACGCTTTCTGCCACTGCGCTGGCGGGATTGTCGTCGATCCTCGGCAATCTCACGCTGTTCGGCTTGATCATGCTGTTTCTGCTGATCGGTGCAATGCGCAAGGTCAAGGTTTACGAAGCGTTTGTCGAAGGCGCGAAAGAAGGCTTCGATGTGGCGAAAAATCTTCTGCCGTATCTGGTCGCGATGCTATGTGCGGTTGGCGTGTTGCGCGCCTCTGGAGCGCTGGATTTTGGCCTGGACGGCATTCGCCATCTGGTCGAGTGGGCCGGTTGGGACACGCGCTTCGTCGACGCATTGCCGACGGCGATGGTCAAACCGTTTTCCGGCAGCGCCGCGCGGGCAATGCTCATCGAAACCATGAAGACCTCAGGCGTCGACAGCTTCCCGGCACTGGTCGCCGCAACGATTCAGGGCAGTACCGAGACCACGTTCTATGTACTGGCGGTGTACTTCGGCGCGGTGGGGATTCAGCGGGCGAGGCATGCAGTGGGCTGCGCGTTGCTGGCGGAGTTTGCTGGTGTGGTCGGCGCCATCGGCGTCTGCTACTGGTTCTTCGGCTGATCACATATCCACTGTAGGAGTGAGCCTGCTCGCGATAGCGGTTTTTCAGTCGCCATCATCGGTGATTGAAAAACCGCTATCGCGAGCAGGCTCACTCCTACAGGGGTTGTGGTGTGTCAGCGGGGTTGTGGGGCCAGTTTCTGGCCTTGTTCGACTGCCCAGGCCACAACCCTGGCCGTAAGGCGATCACTGGCCTGGCCAAACCCGGCAACCACCGCCGGCACCTGCACATCATTCAACGTCTGGCGCTCTTCAAAACGGCGGCTGGCGAGAATGCGCTGATCGTAGCCACGCACCAGCAACGCATCGACCCGCACCACGACGCCGGCCTGGGTGCCCTGATATTCGGTCTGAAAAGCCTGCAAACTGCCGCCCAGCTCCAGGTCCGCCTGGAAGTTGCTGTCGTCGGTGCTCAGCAGCGTCACCCGACCATCCCGCGCAAAGCCATCCAGCAAGCGATTGCGCAGCAGCACCGGCGCCGGATCGCTCCAGCGCGAGCCCTTGTAGCTGCTGATCACATCGCCCTGCGGGATCACAGCAATGCTCGGCCGGTTCAGCGCTTCGCTGGCCTGCAATTTATTCAAGCGCAGCGACCACGACTGAGCCGTCGTCGGGCTGGCCGAGGCGGGCGCCGGTGCGGCGGGCAGGCGATAGACATCCGAGGGTTCCGACTCGGGCAAAATCGAGCACGCGCCGATCAGGATCAGGCCGGCGCCGAGGAGGGCGATTCGAGTCAACTTCATGGGGTGAATTCCTTGTTCTTGTCGCTGCCCAGCAGATACCCGCTGGGATTGGCCTCGAGGCGTTGGGAAATGGCACGCAGCGAGGTCAGCGTCTCGCGCAGTTCGCGAATCGCCGGGGCCAGGCCGTTGAGACCCTGCATGCCGTTATCCAGCGAATTCTGGTTTTTGCTGAGCAAACCATTGATGGTCACGCTGCTTTGCTCCAGTGATTTCATCGCCTGTTCGGCGCTGCCCAAGGCCTGCTTGCCCTGATCGTTGAGCAAGCCATTGGCGTTGCGCATCAGCAGCGAGGTCTGCTCGAGCATGCTGCCGGCCTGTTTGCCCACCGTCGCCAGTTGCTGCATCGCTTGTTTGATGTCACCGCGCTGGTCGTTGATGGTGCCGGTGGTTTGCTCCAGATGAGCGAGGGTCTTGCTCACGCGCTCGACGTTTTCCGCGGAGAACATATGGTTGGCGTTCTGTAGCAGAGCGCTGATGCCGGTCATCAAGTCGCTGCTGTCGTTGAGCAGACGCGAAATCGGCGAGGGCGAGGCGATCAGGGTCGGCAACTGACCGTCATGCCCGCGCAGTTTCGGACTCTGCGGGGTGCCGCCACTGAGCTGGATGATCGAGGTGCCGGTGATCCCGGTCAGTGCCAGTTTCGCCTGGGTGTCTTCCTTGACCGGCGTGTCGCCCGCCAGACGAATCCGCGCCAGGACCCGACGCGGGTCCTGCGGGTCGAGGCGCAGGCTGACCACATCACCGACCTTGATCCCGCTGTACTGCACCGAGCTGCCCTTGGACAGACCGCTGACCGCCTCGTTGAACACCACTTCGTAATCCTTGAACTCGGTGTCGACGCTGGATTTGGCCAGAAACAGGCCGAAGAGCAGGGCGCCGGCCACGACGATCACCGTGAACAGGCCGATCAACACATGATGGGCTCGGGTTTCCATATCAGACCTCGTTGAGCAGTTTGGCGGCGTCCAGCGCCGAGCGGCCGCGCGGGCCGTGGAAGTATTCGTGAATCCACGCGTCGTCGGTTTCCGAGACGACGTCGATCGGGCCGGCCACCAGCACTTTCTTTTGCGCCAGCACCGCCACTCGATCAGTGATGGTGTACAGCGTGTCGAGGTCGTGGGTGACCAGAAACACGCTCAGACCCAGCGCATCGCGCAGGGTCAGAATCAGTTGATCGAATTGCGCCGCGCCAATCGGATCGAGGCCGGCGGTGGGTTCGTCGAGAAACAGGATGTCCGGGTCCAGCGCCAGGGCCCGCGCCAGCGCCGCGCGCTTGATCATGCCGCCGGACAGCGACGCCGGGTACTTGTCCGCCGCCGACAGCGGCAGCCCGGCCAGCGCCAGTTTCACCGCCGCCAGATGCTCGGCGTCCTGACGGCTGAGGCCGGCGTGTTCGATAAGGGGCAGGGCGACGTTCTCGGTCACGGTCAGCGACGAGAACAGCGCGCCTTTCTGGAACAACACACCGAAGCGCCGTTCGATCAGCGAGCGTTCATGCTCGGGCAGATTCGGCAGGTTCTGGCCGAAGACTTTGACCATGCCTTCCCTGGGCCGATTCAGCCCGACGATGCTGCGCAGCAGCACCGATTTACCGGTGCCGGAGCCGCCAACCACGGCGAGGATTTCGCCTTTGTACACGTCCAGATCAAGGTTCTCGTGCACGCTCTGCGGGCCAAAGCGATTGCACAGGCCACGGACTTCGATCACCGCCTCCGAGGGCGCGCGGGGTAGACGACTCACCAGCCCATCTCCATGAAAAACAGCGCAGCCACCGCATCGAGCACGATCACCACGAAAATCGACTGGACCACGCTGGAGGTGGTGTGCGCGCCGACCGATTCAGCGCTGCCGCTGACCTTGAAGCCTTCCAGGCAACCAATCGCGGCGATCAGGAAGGCGAAGATCGGCGCCTTCACCAACCCGACCAGAAAATGCTGAATGCCAATGTCCGATTGCAGTAGCGAAAGGAACATTGCCGGCGAAATGTCCAGCGACACTGCGCAGACCACGCCGCCACCGACGATCCCCGAGAGCATCGCCAGAAACGTCAGCATCGGCAGCGCCACCAGCAGCGCCAGCACCCGCGGCACCACCAGCAATTCGATCGGGTCGAGGCCAAGGGTGCGAATCGCGTCGATCTCCTCGTTGGCCTTCATCGAGCCGATCTGCGCGGTGAACGCACTGGCGGTGCGCCCGGCCATCAGGATCGCCGTGAGCAGCACGCCGAATTCGCGCAGGAACGAGAAGCCGACCAGATCCACGGTAAAAATCGTCGCGCCGAAACTGGCCAGTACTGTGGCACCGAGAAACGCCACCACCGCGCCAACCAGGAACGTCAGCAAAGCCACGATCGGCGCCGCGTCGAGGCCGGTCTGCTCGATGTGCGCGATCATCGGCGTGATGCGCCAGCGCTTGGGCCGTAGCAGCCCACGGGCGATAACTTCGAGAATCAGCCCGACGAAGCCGAGCAGCTGCATCGTGTCGTTCCAGACCTTATCTACTGCGCGGCCAATGCGCGTCAGCAATTGCACGCTGACGCTGACTTCCGGCTCCTTGATCGGCACGCAGAAATCGTTCAGCGAGCAATACACGGTTTGCAGCAACGCGCGGTCGGCCGTGGAAAGGGTGCAATCGGGGTGTTCAGCGGTCTTGCCCAGGCGTTCCGACCCGAGCAGTTCGACCAGCAACGAGGCGCCAGCGGTGTCGAGGGCACCGAGGCCGTTGAGGTCGATCGGGGTATTGGCGTCGTACTGGCCGTGGAGCTTTTCGCTCAGGTGCTTGAGCGCCGTGTAGTGGGCAAGCGTCCAGTCACCGCTGACCCGCAGGCGGGCAGGGCTGAGCGCGGTGTCCAGGTGGGCACTGCCGGGGGTTGGGCTGCTGGTCATAAGCTCCGTGCTTGTACGGCCGTTACGAGATCCTACGTAATAGCACGAACCGGATTACTTTTCTTTGGCCGGTGTGCTGTCAGTGATCGCGAAGCGCAGCACACCGATCAACTGCCCGTCCTCGGTCAGCACCCGCACCTGCCACTTGCCCGCCGGGTTGCCGGGGAAGTTCTGCTTGTGCGTCCACGCCCGGTAACCCTCCTTGCGCCCGCCATGGATATCGAGGGCGATGCGGTCGACCTCTTTGCCGTTGAAGGTCCAGACGTGATAAATGCGCTCGTCGAGACCGCGCGGCGCGTTGATCGCGGTGTAGGCGTAGAGCCCGCCGCTGCGGATCTGCTCGGCGCTTACGGTATCGAGGCTGGCGCCGGGGGTGCGATCCTGCAGTTGCGTGCTGATCGCCACGTCGGTCATCCACAGCGTCGCCGGTGGCACCCACGAACGCAGCGCCCAACCGACGCCGCCGATGCCAAAGGTGATGAATAGAATCGCCAGGGCGTTGCGCACGGTGCGGATCGGGAAGATCGACGCCAGGCTCGGGAACGACAGCAGCACGGCAATCCCCAGCGCCCATTTGAAACTCTGCGCGGTGGTCAGGTGCATGATCACCGGCAACGCGGTGAGCAGGGCGGCGAACAGGGTCAGGGTATGCAGCGCGAGAAACGCCCAGCGCCGTGGCGCCAACCATTTGTAGTACAGCGGATCGACGATGGAGATCAGTGCGGCAATGCCGAGCAGCCCCGTGAAAATCAACTGGCCGCTGTTCCAGGTGGTGGTGATGAAGAAGAACGGCAGAACGAAAAACAGGCTTTCCTGATGGATCATCTGCGTCGCGTAGCGCAGCAGCGGTTGGGGGATCTCGCGCTTGAAGATCCGCGTGAACAGCCCGGTGAGGGTGTTTTCCAGCATTAGCCAGATCCAGCTGAGCAGCATGATCACCGTGATCCAGCTCGCCAGCCCCTGTTGGCGATCAACGAGGATGAAACTGCCGACCCCGGAAATGAAACCACCCGCCGCAATAACCCCGGGGTAGCGCTTGATCAGCTCGAGAATGCGCTGGACCAGGAGGGTTAGTTTCGACATGTGGGCGCTTCACTGCAGGCTAAGGAAATACCCCGACAGAGTAGCGTCCGCCGGGCGTTGTGGCGAGGTTCACGGTTAGCAACCCCCACGAGAACCTGTGGCGAGGGTGCTTGCTCCCGCTCGACTGCGCAGCAGGCGCAGGATTTGCGGACACGGTGTCTCTGGAATGTTGAGTCGCCTGCATCGGGGCTGCTTCGCACCCCAGCGGGAGCAAGCTCCCTCGCCACAGTGATCAGGTGTTTCCCGCTGGTTTTCGGTGGCGATGCAGGCGCCAGCCGATCACGATCAGCAGCAAGACCCCGACACCACCCGCGACCAGCCACAACACCTGATCATCACTGATCAAGGGCTTCTCGATCCTGATGTACCCCGGCTGTAACAACAGTTCGCGCATGGCCTTGTTCGCCGCGTCCAGCGTAACCCCTTGCAGCTCACGCGCCGGGTTGGCGAAGCGGCCGTCCTGATAATCACTCAGGGCGCTCCAGTAATAGTCCGCCAGTGCGCTGTTGCCCTGCACGGCCCAGGCCTGATGGGCGATGGCGGCTTGTTTGATGCGGGCGAAGGTGTCTGCATCGAGGCCGTTTTTCAGCAAGTCGGCCTTGAGGTCTTCCAGCACTTGAATGGCTTCGTCGACGTCATCGCGATCAAGGTCAGCGTTGAGGCTCATGAAGCCGACCCCGCCGAACACTTCGCGCTCGGCCCATGGCCCGTACGACAAACCGTGGTTGAGGCGAATCTGCCGATACAGCGCCCAGTCGAGGTAATCCTTGAGGATGTCGAACGTCTGGTCGTACTGATCGTCGAGCACCGGTTCCGGCACCAGCCAGTGCAGCTTGGCGCTGTCGCCGATGAAGCCCCGGGTGAGGGTGCGTTCATGGGCGGCGCTGGTGCGGATGTCCGGCAACGCCCGGTGTTCGGTGGGCTCGACCGGCTCCAGCTCGCCCCACGTGCGCTCAAGATAGGCCGGCAGCAGTTTGTCGAGTTCGCCGACGACGATCAGGGTCATGTTGTTCGGTGCGTACCAGGCCTTGCGCACCTTCTCCAATTGCTCTTGGGTCAGATGGCCGACTTCGGCGCGCTGCGGGCATTTCAGACCCAACTCGACAGCCAACTGATTGCTCGCGGTGTGGCCGAGGTCCTGACGGTCGAGGAAACGCTGCAGTTTGGTGTAATGCCCGCCGTCCTCTCGCTCGACCACCCGCTTGGCGGCGTTGATCGCGTTGTCGTCGATGCGTGTCTGGGTCAGCAGCGCGAGCAGCAGGTCGAGCACCTTGCGCTGGTTTTTCGCCGGGGCTTCGATGACGAACGTGGTGTCGGCATTGCTGGTGAACGCGTTCCAGTCACCACCCAACGCTTGCATGCGTTCTTCCAGTCCGCCTTCACCGGTAGCATCGATACCGCTGAACAGCAGGTGTTCGAGCAAATGCGGCAGCTCCTTTTCGTCGCAGTCGAAGTCATCGAGACCGACGCCGACCACCAGCCGGATCGCCACATGGCCACGTTCGGTGCCGGGTTTGAGCATCAGTTGCAAACCGTTGGGCAGCGCATAGCCTTCGACCTGAAACCGATCCAGGGCGAAGGCGGGCAGGGAACCGAGCAACAGACAGGCGAACAACAGGCAACGCATAACAGGCTTCCATACGGCTGATTTGGAGATCCGTGTCGTGGTCAGCCACCAGCGCGGGCTGACCCGACTCTACATTTGGAATGCAATCCCTGTAGGAGTGAGCCTGCTCGCGATAGCGGTCTCAAGGCTGAACCACTGTAACTGACTGACCCCAGCCCCAGACGTTCAAGGCGAATGCGTAATGTCCGCCATGTCATCCACCGCCAGCGCGCCAGTGTCCGCCGTTTCCAGCACTACATAGGCGCTGCTGCAGAACAGCGAATTGAGCCGCTTCATGTCGGCGATCAACTCCAGATGCAGCGAACTGGTCTCCAGACTCTGGACGATCTTGCGTTGCAAACGGCTGACATGCGCGTGGGCCAGACGCCGTTCCTGCGCACGAAACCGGCGTTTCTCCCGCAACAACTGCCGCGCGCTTTCGCGGTCGCCACTGAGGAACACCGACAGGCCCAGGCGCAGGTTGGCGATCAGTTGCTGTTGCAGCCCGGCGAGGTCTTCCAGGCCTTCTTCGGAAAACGAACGGCGCTGCGAGGTCTTCTGCTGCTGGATCTTGCGCAGCATGCGCTCGATCAGGTCGGCGGCGAGCTTCAGGTTGATCGCCAGTTCGATGATCTCGGCCCAGCGCCGACTGTCCTGCTCGCCGAGATCCTCGCGAGGCATCTGCGCCAGATACAGTTTGATCGCGCTGTACAGCGCCTCGACGTCGTCGGTCAGGCGGCGCATTTCCTGAGTGACGGCGGTCTGCTTGCCGCGCAGCACATCGAGGGAAGCGTCGAGCATGTTGTCGAGCAGATCGCCCATGCGCAGGGTTTCCCGTGCGGCATTGGCCAGCGCCAGACTCGGCGTGACCAGCGCGGTCGGGTCGAGATGACGCGGTTTGGCGGTGCCGTTGACTTCCGGGCGCTCCGGCAGCAGCCACGCACAAAGCCGCGCCATCGGCCCGACGCTCGGCAGCAGGATCAGGCAGCGCGCGGTGTTGTAGAGCAGGTGGAAGCCGATGACCATTTCCTGCGGGCTGAAATCGAGGCTGTCGATCCAGTGCACCAGCGGATCGAGCACCGGAATGATCAGCAGCAGGCCGATCAGTTTGTACAACAGACTGCCCAGCGCAACTTGGCGGCCGGCGGCGTTCTGCATGCTGGTGCTCATGAACGCGAGGATGCCGCTGCCGATGTTCGCGCCGATCACCAGACCGATCGCCACCGGCAGGCTGATCACCGCCGCGCCGGCCAAGGTGGCGGTGAGCAGCACGGCGGCGAGGCTGGAGTAGGAAATCATCGCGAACAACGCGCCGACCAGGGCGTCGAGGAGGATGTCGCCGGTCAGCGAGGCAAAAATCACCTTCACCCCTTGTGCGTGAGTAATCGGCGCTGCGGCTTCGACGATCAATTGCAGGGCGAGAATGATCAGCCCCAGCCCGATCGACACCCGCCCCATCTGCCCGAGCCGCGTCTGTTTGCGCGACAGAAAGAAAATCACCCCGAGGAAAATCAGCAGCGGCGACAGCCACGACAAGTCAAACGTCAGCACCCGCGCCATCAACGCGGTACCGACGTCGGCGCCAAGCATGGTCGCCAGCGCCGGGGTCAGCGCCATCAGGCCCTGGCCGACAAACGAGGTGACCAGCATCGCCGTGGCGTTGCTGCTCTGCACCATCGCGGTGACGAGAATACCGGCGATGAACGCCAGCCATTTCCTCGACATGTTCTGGCCGATCACATGTCGCAGATTGGTGCCGTAAACCCGCAGGATGCCGGTTCGGACGATGTGCGTGCCCCAGATCAACAGAGCGACGGCGGATAGCAGATTGAGCAGGGTGAGCATGCAGACCCCCTGTAGTAGCAGCGCCCCAGAGGGGCAAGTGGACGGCACCGCGCGGTTTCTACGTTTTTGATACTTAAGCTGTAGTTGGCTAACGGTCTCGGCGCCAGCATTGCACAGCTAAAGCGTGGATTGAAACAAAAGTGTCATGAAAACAGGTTCACTCACATCGCTGAAACCGACACAGATACCTGTAGGAGTGAGCCTGCTCGCGATAGGGTCATCAGCTTCAACATCATCGTTGTCTGAGAGACCGCTATCGCGAGCAGGCTCACTCCTACAGGATTGTGGTTTTGCAGGATCAATCGCTGAAGTGGTCCCTGCTCAGGCCAACGTCGATTAAATACCTGGCCGTCTTCACATTCCGCTCATCACATCGCGCATAGCACTTGATGTGCATCAGCAGGCTGTATTTGTGTGGAACCAGAAGAATGACCCCATCCGCCTGATCAAAAAGCTTCGCTTGTAGCTGTCGCCTTTCATCATCACTCTGCACTTTGATCCAATCATTTCCCTCAACGGGTTCAGGAGTCCAGTTGGCGTTCCTGAACATAGTTTGCAGCTCGTCCAAGAGCGCAGCTGTCTTATCGAAGGGAAGCGATTCCACCATTGGCGATGTCGTTATGCCGTCTACTTCTCCCTTGGTGTAGCCCACCGCGCCGTAAATTGTTTTGGGCATGGTAAAGCCATGCTCGGGATCATCAAAAGTAATCACGACCGGGCTGCTTATCCAGGTCGAGTCGACCTTGGGAGGGTCACTTGGATATATGGCTGTTTTTCGTTCAACAGGGAAACTGGAGTCTTTGACGACTTCGGCGTATGGCTTGCCAATACGAACAACCAGAAAATCCATCGGAAAGTGAAAAGACGTCAGGCACACGAACAACATGAAGAACACTGCTGTGCGCGAGCATCGACTGTGCCCCCGGTAGCAGCTTCTCATTTGCGACTTCGGCTATGAGCCATATAGCGCTTGCTCATTCGCTGTAGTAATCCTTGCCAACACTGACATCGATCAGATATTTCGCCGTCTTCGGATCTCGCTCATTAAAGCGCGCGTAGCATTTGACGTTGAGCGCGAGACTGTACTTATGAGGGATCAAGAGCACTGTCACCTTGACGTGATCAAACAACTCGACCTGAAGCGTCTTTCGACTGGTTTCATCAGCCGTATTCACCCAAGGATTTGTCCCACTATTCCACTCTACCCATCCGGCGCTTTTAAGCTGGCTCTGAAGTTGATCAAGCACCGCCATGAGTTGGTCGAAGGGCAACGTTTCGAGCATCGGAGAGGTCGTCATATTCGAAACCTTTCCCTCGTCAAATCCGATTGAGGCGAATTTGGTGGCAGGCAACGTAAAGCCGTGCTCCGGATCATCGAAATGAATGATTACTGGCGTAGAAATCCAGGTAGAGCTGGGATGCGGAGGGTTTCCGGGGTACATCACCGTATGGGCTGCCACGCTAAATGTAGAGTCGGCGACTGTCGCGTCGTAAGTCTTTCCGATATGGACTCGCAGGGTCTCCCTACCCCAATTGGAATACGCGATTCCTGCCCCAACTAAAGCAGCAGCGAGAATTATCACGGAGCGCGTTCTCGACAACTGGATCACTGTACTCCCCCACCCTTAGAAATTTCTGTTATGGACTGTCGCCTGACACGCCGCTATCGCTGGCAAGCCAGCTCCCACAGGTTTTGCGGTGATTTTTTTGAATGGGGTTAAACACGGATTGCGCAGAAGTGTTTATGCACACGCCATGTTACGCGGCGACAGGCTACAAATCCTTGCGCCGTAGCCTACGGCTACGCCAGAATCCGCCGGCTTGTGCGCTTTGGGCTAGCTGCGTAACTTGGTTCCGTCACTGCTCATCAGTGATCGGGTTTAGCAGCTCGATGATTCCACGCGGCACAAGTCTCTATCAGTCAGGTATCCGTTCCTGCACCTGATGGTGGCTGTGCGCAGGGCACCTTCGGGTGCGCCGATTGCGTGGCTCATCGGTCTGCTAACCTGCGTACAGCTGCCACCCTTATCGTTTAGCAGCGAGCTGGTTGCAGCCTCATGTTGAGAGGTAAGAGCCCGTGAAAAAGATAACGCCCGATCCACCCGATACCGATTTCTCCCGCCACGACCCCGACCTCGAAGCGCAAAGACTCAAACAAGCCGCCGACCGCGCACTCGATTTCTACCTCTGTCCCGGTCTCAAACAAGACCCCGGCGCCGCGCGCAAGCCCAGCACCATTTTCCTCGTAGATCCGGCTGTGGATAACGAAACGCTGCTGGTGCACGCTTGCGAATCTTTGGCGTCGGCGAGCATCATGGCCAGTGATCTGGCCGGGTTTATTGATGGATCGCAGCGCAATTCACTGCTGGGGATCCAGCAAGTCATCATGTTGGGTGAGCTGGCCGTCAACCGCGTCCTCGACAACCTCGTTCCTCCTGCCTGAACGCAGAAACAAATGTAGGAGTGAGCCTGCTCGCGATAGGGCCATCAGCTTCAACATCATCGTTGACTGACAGACCGCTATCGCGAGCAGGCTCACTCCTACAGGTTTTGACCGCGCAGGATCAACGTGTGGCGACTTCTCATGCTCCGCTTCGATCCCGACCCACACTAATATCAATCAAATATTTTGCAGTCATCGGATCTTCCCTGTCACAGCTTGCGTAGCACTTGATCAAGAGCAGCAAGCTGTACTTTCCCGGTACGTACAAATCAATGCCCACAGGTTGATCGAAGAGTTTGGCCTGTAGTCGCCCGCGCTTGGCAGCGGAGTCAACGTTGAACCAGTCATTGTCTTCCAAAGGCTCAATCTTCCACCCCCGCGATTTGAGGATATTTTGCGTAGCAATCAATCGATCCAGAGCTTCTGCAAACGGCAAGGTTTCTGTCATCGGCGATGTCGTCAGTGTCGAGACTTTCTGAGTCGCATAAGTAACGGCACCGAACACGGTCAGGGGAAGCTTGAAACCATGAACGGGGTCGTCGAACTCAATGATCGTCGGGCTGCTGATCCATGTAGAGCCGGGACGAGGGGGATCCGTCGGGTCATGGGGATCACCAGGATAGATTGCCGTTTTGTCTTCAACCGAGAAGGTTGAGTCCTTGATCACCTGTTCGTAAGGTTTTCCAATATGAACGCATAGGGTCGTGGCGCCCCATGGCCACACCATGACACCACCCAGCAAAATCGTAGCGGCGCCCATCGACAGCCAATGCTTACCTGCCAAAGCCGTCGACTTCCTCTGAGACGATTGAGAACGGTCAATCACTGAAGTGATCTTCACCAAAACCCACATCAATCAAATATTTGGCCGTATCAGGATTTCGTTCGTCGCAACGTGCGTAGCATTTGATGTGGAGGAACAGGCTGTACTTATGCGGAATCAACAGAATGACACCGTCCAACTGGTCAAAAAGCTTGGCTTGAAGGCGCACCTTGTCTTCTTGAGTTTCAGTCTTGAGCCAATCATTCCCTTCAACAGCTTCTGGCGACCAGCCTGCCTTTTTGAACGTCTGCTGCAGCACTCCCAGCAGATTCACTGCCTGCTCGAAAGGTAACGTTTCCAGCATTGGTGAGGTAGAAAGGGTGATCGCTTTGAAATCAGACCAGCCAATCGCACCGAATTTTGTAACGGGCAACGTGAACCCGTGTTGTTCGTCATCGAATGTGATGACCACTGGGCTACTGATCCAAGTCGAACTTGGGTGAGGTGGATCACCGGGATAGATGGCAGTTTTATCCGTCACAGGAAATGATGAGTCGCGCACGACATCGTCATATGTTTTTCCAATGTGGAAAGAAATTTGTTGCGGACCTCTTCCGAAATAGAAGGTTAGCGCGATAGCTCCCAACACGGCGGCGGCAGCAACGTAGAAACTGCGTCTATGCATCACTTAACCCCCCCGCCAGCTGCAATTTCTCGGATAGATTGCTCAAGTTTTGCGCGAGAGGACGGCTGTTTAAGCAGTTCGTTGAATTGAGTGGCAGCGCGCAGTACGAACTCCATTCGCTGATCCTTATCGGCAAGGTTAGCCAGCGGATTGCTGCCAAACGCGACTTTTCGACTGTCGGGCGCTTTACATTGGCTAGCGAGAGTAAGCTGGATCTCCTCGGCAGCACCTGGCAACAATCCGGTCACAACAGAAATCACGTCACCGCCATGTGTGCCTCGCATTAACAGGGCAAAGTGGGTTTCGTCGTACATCGCCGGCTGAAGGATGTTGACTTGTTCATGAAGCGCCATTTGTTCAACGCTACCTGAAATGTTCCCTTGATCAATGGCTTTGAAGGTCGCGTAAATCTCAGGATTATCACGGCCAAACTCTACCTTCTCAGCAATCGGCCACATTACATCCTTCACAATGCCACGCCGGCTTCTCAAACACTTTTCCATTTCCTTGTACCCCCGCACCATGAAAAACCGGTGCAACGGATAAACGTCGAGAAACAGCGACGTATTACCCAGCGCCAACATCTCGTACACATAGTCCAGTTGCTGCTGAACCACTGAGCGTGGGTTGTCGCCGAAGGTGATGTCCTCCGTCGGCATCGGATTGGCTGCCCGAGCCTTGGCCAGCTCCTGCTCTGCCTCGGGATTGGTCTTGCTGAACTTGAACCCAAAGCCTTCGAACAGAGTTTCCGATGGTGCGGTTCGCAGCTTTTCCTGTGCCGCCTTCTGTGCAGCGATGGCGGTTTGCAGTTTGGTGGCGTGGATCAGCCCACACCCCACCTGCTTCGAAGCAAACGCCGCCAACCCTGCCCACTGAAAGCGGTTATCCGCCAGCCACAACTGCGCGTAAGCGGCGTTGATTTTGCGGTTACGGGCCTGGGGGTCGGCGATGAGGACGCCGCCGGGGGCGACCCAGTCTTCGGCTTCTTTCTGGAAGCGGCGCCACAGGCAGTTGCAGGTCAGCAGCGGGACTTCGACGCGGGTTTTCGGGTTGGGGCCGGCGGTGCTGGTTTCGCGTTTGCAAGTGGGCAGCTCACAGGTGCTGTCCCAGAGCTTTTTCATGTCCAGGTCGTCTGGAGCGATGCATTGTCCGGTCATTGTTTCTTCCTTGAAGCTCAGGCGGTCCAGCGAACGATGGCGAGATCGGGCTGCAGGGTGGCGACGCTCTGGGTCATGCCCTGCGCATTGGTCAGGCCTGTCACGATGCGGCCTTCAGCAGTTTCGATTTCATAGCCCTGTTCGGCGATGGGTTCGCCATTGCCGGCGCTGACTGCTTTGAATTCGACCAAGGGTTGGCCGATGATCGGCAACGGTGGAACGAACGGAGCAGGGGTGTGCGAGCTGCCGATGATCACATTAGCTGAGCCGCCAATCACGACGCCGCCATGGCTGGCGGTGCTGTCTAGGGTCATGGCGTTCTTGCCATTGATGAACACGGTGGACGAAAAGGCACCGCTGAGCGCTTGGCCGCAGGTGCATTTGTCGCCCAGGCGAGCGGCGGCGAGGCCGTTGAAGAAAACGTCGCCGGAACCGCTGGCAATCGGGTTGGTACCGTGGCCGGGAATCGGGCAAGTGGTCGGGTCCGTGACGCGCGCGGCGGGTTTTCCAGACATGAACGTTCCTTGTTTGTCGTTTGAGGCGAGCGGGGGACGCTAACGATCATTGCTTTGGGCGTCAACCTGTAGGAGTGAGCCTGCTCGCGATTGCGGTCTGACAGCCACCATTACTGTTGAATGAGAAAATGCTATCGCGAGCAGGCTCACTCCTACAGGTTTTGCGGTGATTTTTTTGAATGGGGTTAAACACAGATTGCGCAGGAGTGTTTATGCACACGCCATGTTACGCGGCGACAGGCTACAAATCCTTGCGCCGTTGCCTACGGCTACGCCAGAATCCGCCGGCTTGTGCGCTTTGGGGCTGGTCTCTATCGTTTGCTGACCACTGCTCATCAGTGGTCGGGATTAGTAGCCCGGGTTGCTAGTTATCGTGCGCAAGCACCGTTGCGTCAGGCTATGCCTGATCCTGATGGTGGTTGTGCGCAGGGCGCCTTCGGGTGCGCCGGAAAAGCTAGCTCCCCGGTCTACTAACCTGCGTACAGCCGCCTCCCTTCTTTTAGTAGAGAACGGCAGTGGCTTCATTCTATGGAGCAGCTGAACATGAAAAAGATAACGCCAGATCCACCGGTCACCGATCTTCCTCACCCCGACCTCGAAGCGCAAAGACTCAAACAAGCCGCCGACCGCGCCCTCGATTTCTACCTCTGTCCCGGCCTCAAACAGGACCCCGCCGCCGCGCGCAAGCCCAGCACCATTTTCCTCGTCGATCCGGCTGTGGATAACGAAACGCTGCTGGTGCACGCCTGCGAATCTTTGGCGTCGGCGAGCATCATGGCCAGTGATCTGGCCGGGTTTATTGATGGACCGCAGCGCAATTCACTGCTGGGGATCCAGCAAGTCATCATGTTGGGTGAGCTGGCCGTCAACCGCGTCCTCGACAACCTCGTTCCTCCTGCCTGAACGCAGAAACAAATGTAGGAGTGAGCCTGCTCGCGATAGGGCCATCAGCTTCAACATCATTGTTGACTGACAGACCGCTATCGCGAGCAGGCTCACTCCTACAAGGGGGTGTTGCCTGAAGACTAACGGGTTACTGCCCCGGCACATCCTTGCGCAGTTTCACTGGATCCTGCTGTTGTTTCTTCTTGGCCATCGCGCCGCGCAGTTTGATGTTGATCGCTTCCACCGCCAGGGAGAAAGCCATGGCGAAGTAGACGTAGCCCTTTGGCACATGCACGTCGAACGATTCGGCGATCAGCACGGTACCGACCACCAGCAGGAACGACAGGGCGAGCATTTTCAGCGACGGGTGCTTGTCGATGAATTCGCTGATCTTGCCCGACGCCAGCATCATCACCAGCACCGCAACGATGATCGCCGCGACCATCACCGGCACGTGGGAAACCATGCCGACCGCAGTGATCACCGAGTCCAGCGAGAAGACGATATCGATGATCGCGATCTGGATGATGGTGTAGAGGAAGTTGCCGCCCTTGCCCGATGGCGCGTCGTCGCTTTCGTCTTCGCCTTCCAGCGCGTGGTACATCTCCTGCGAGCTTTTCCACAGCAGGAACAGGCCACCGAAGAACAGGATCAGGTCACGACCGGAAATACCCTGGCCGAACACTTCGAAGAGGTCGGCGGTGAGGCGCATGACCCAGGTGATCGACAGCAGCAACAGGATCCGCGTGACCATGGCCAGGCCAAGACCGAAGATCCGGGTGCGCTGCTGCATGTGCTTGGGCATGCGGCTGACCAGGATCGAAATCATGATGATGTTATCGATGCCGAGGACGATTTCCAGGGCGGTCAGGGTAAAGAAGGCAACCCAGATTTCGGGGTTGGTCAGCCAATCCATGTGTATTCCTTTGAGCAATTGTTGAACCGCAAAAGGTCCGGGCTTCAAACCGCGAAGCCAGGACCCGCAACGGTGAGTCTTGGGCTTATAGAGTGCTGAACACCGGGAAAGTCCCCAACAGCAGTGCAGCAATCAGAATGCAGATACACACCAGGATCGCCCATTTCAGGGTGAAACGCTGGTGATCACCAAAATCGATGCCGGCCAGCGCCACCAACAGATAGGTCGACGGCACCAGCGGGCTCAGCAAGTGGACGGGCTGGCCGACGATCGAGGCACGGGCCATTTCCACCGCAGTGATCCCATAGTGGCTGGCCGCTTCGGCCAGCACCGGCAACACGCCATAGTAGAACGCGTCGTTGGACATGAAGAAGGTGAACGGCATGCTCACCAGCGCCGTGATCACCGCCAGGTACGGGCCGAGGAACTCCGGAATCACCGCCAACAGGCTTTTCGACATCGCATCGACCATGCCGGTGCCCGACAGGATACCGGTGAAGATACCGGCCGCAAAGATCAGCCCGACCACTGCCAGCACGCTGCCGGAATGCGCGGCGACGCGATCTTTCTGCATTTGCAGGCAGGGATAGTTGACGATCATGGCAATACTGAACGCCACCATGAACAGCACTGGCAGCGGCAACAGGCCGCCGATCAGCGTGCACATCAGGCCGAAGGTCAGCGCGGCATTGAACCAGATGAGCTTCGGACGGCGTGCGTCGGGGAATTGCGAGACGCTGATTTCGCTGTGATCGATCTCGTCGCCGACCAGATGCAGCTCGCCGAGGCGGGCACGTTCGCGTTTACCGTAGAAGTAGGCAATCAGCAGGATCGCCACGACACCGGCGGCCATGGCCGGGATCATCGGTACGAAAATGTCCGACGGATCGACATGCAGCGCACTCGCGGCGCGGGCGGTCGGGCCGCCCCACGGGGTCATGTTCATCACGCCACCAGCGAGGATGATCAGACCGGCCATGATCCGCGGGCTCATGCCGATGCGGCTGTACAGCGGCAGCATCGCGGCCACGCAGATCATATATGTGGTCGCGCCGTCACCATCGAGCGAAACGACGAGCGCCAGAACGGCGGTGCCGACCGAAACTTTCAGCGGATCGCCCTTGACCAGTTTGAGGATCTTGCGCACGGCCGGGTCGAACAGGCCGGAGTCGATCATCAGGGCGAAATACAGAATAGCGAACATCAACATCACGCCGGTTGGCGCCAGTTTGGTGATGCCCTCGAGCATCATCGGACCGATCTTCGGCGCGAAACCACCGAACAGGGCGAACAGAATCGGGATGATGATCAGGGCGATCAGCGCAGACAGGCGCTTGGTCATGATCAGGAACATGAACGTGATGACCATGGCGAAGCCAAGGAAAGTCAGCATGGGAATACTCCAGGCGTAGCGCGGCTAATGGAATGAGCGGATCGGGCGGGATCAGCGCAGAACGGGAGGCGCGAGGCGTACGGGCGGAGTAATAAGCAGGAAGCGGGAGAGACGGCGGGTTGCAGAGGACATCAGAATCACCATTGTTGTTGTTAATTGGGCCGGGCCTGTGGGGAAAACACAGGTCTTGGGCCAACCGGTCTGTTGCCGGGAGTGAGGCGATCCTAATCGGGGAAGCTTTCAGCTACCTTTCGCTAATGAACGCGAAGAATGAACGGTCAACCGGCGGTCGGATGCAGCGAGCGTCAATAAAAACGGGAGAAGGGCGGTGGAAACCAACCATGCACACAACGGCGGCTGTCACTGCGGACACATCCGCTATCAGTTCAGCGGTCCGTTGCGCGATATCGCTCATTGTCACTGTTCGATCTGCCGCAAGGTCAGCGGCGGCATCGTCACCACCTGGATCACCGTGCCGGCGGCGAACTTTCAATGGCTGGCCGGGACGCCGGCACGCTATGACTCGTCGGCCAGTTGCGCGCGGTTCTTCTGCGCAAACTGCGGCGCACAACTGGCGTTGGTGACCTCGCTCAGCCCCGACAGCATAGACGTGACCATCGCCACGCTGGACCACCCGCAAACGGCGCCGGCCGAGCGGCATATCTGGACCGACAGCCGCTTACCCTGGCTGCATCTGGATGAACATCTGCCCGGCGAAGCCGAAGAAACCCTCGATTAAAACACCGACAGATTCAGTGGCCGCACCGCGCCCATCCAGATCGCATGTTCGGTGTGGTCGAGCAAGTCATCGCCCGTGTCCGGGTGCAGGAACACCACCAGGCCCTTACGGTTGAGCGCCAGCCACGGCAGCACCTCGCCGATCAGCTCGGGGCCGAAGGCCAGTTGGCAGCTCCAGTCGGGGTGCGGCCCTACCGGGCGTTCGTGCACGCGGCCCATTTTCAGCGCAAACAACTGCGCGGCCTGTTCGCACAAGGCCCGCGCCTGGTCGATGGTTTTCGCGTCGAAATAGACATGGGCGTGATAGCCCTTGATCCCTTGCATCGTGTCGCCTCTCAATCGGTTCGAACCCTTGGCTGTTTCCACCGTCACAGGCCATATAGGACAACTATAAGGAAAACAGCCATGAAAAATGCCGAAACCCCAGTGGTGAAAGTGGTGCTCTATGGTGCCATGGCCAGCCTGGGCGGTGCGTTGATGGCTGAATTGCTGCGCCGCCAACACGAAGTCATCGCCATTCTCGACGATCTCACCGCACTCGCGCCGCGTCCGGGGTTGCGCACCAAGACCGGCGATCTGTTCGATGCCGAGCGGGTCAATCAGAGCGTCGCCGGCAGTTCGGCGGTGATTTGTCTGCTGGACGCGCCGGGGCTGCCGTTCAGCAGCGACCATGTCGAGCGCTCGGTGACACTGGGGCCGGTCGAGCAGGTGCTGGCAGTCGACGCACTGGTCGAAGGTTTGCAACTGGCCAGCGTGCCGCGCTTGTTCCTGGTGGGCAACTTTGGCGTGCTCGACGAGCCTGACAGTGATGATCGCCCGCAACGGCACGCCGCCGAAGAAATCCTCGAAGCGGTGCAAAGCAGCTCACTGCGCTGGACCTTGGTCAACGCGCCGCATGGCGTTGCCGGGTTGACCATCGAGCACTTCAGTCAGGTTGGCGGCAATCTCGAACCGGGTCTGGCCGAACCGCTGGAACGCTTGAACCGTGTGGCGGTGGGGATTGCCGATGAGCTGCGGTTGAATCTGCATATCGGTGAGCATGTGAATTTTGTGGCGGCTTCTGATTCGTAAAAGATCGCAGCCTGCGGCAGCTCCTACATGAGATCGCATTCCATTTGTAGGAGCTGCCGAAGGCTGCGATCTTTTCGCTTCACACCGCAATTGAAGGCAGAGTCAGACCGTTGAGAGATTCCGCACTGCTGGCCTGCTCGGCCATCAACCAGTCAACGAACAGTTGAATCAACGCACCGCGGCGCTTGCGTTGCGGCAACACCACGTAATACCCCAGCCGCGACAACGTGGTTTGCGCCAGCGGCCGGCACAGCAGCCCCTGCACCAGCAAGTTATCCACAAGGTGACGCCAGCCGATCGCCACGCCTTGCCCGCCGATCGCCGCTTGGATCAACAACGTGTAATTGTCGAAGCGCAACTGCCCCGGCGCCGGCGGCGTGGTCAGGCCCAGTTGACGGAACAGCCCGCTCCAGTCAAACCAGTTGCTGCTGTTTTCGCCGCGCAAATGCAGCAGTGGAAATTCCAGCAAAGCCTGCGCGGGCAGCGGCAGTGAGCGGCCCCTGAGCAATAGCGGACTGCACACCGGGAACACTTCCTCGCTGAACAGCCAATGGCTCTCGCCCTGCTTGAAGCGACCGTCGCCAAACAGGATCGCCACGTCGATATCGGTGCGCAGCATATTGTGGTTGCGCTCGCTGGTGACCAGACTGACATCAATGTGCGGATTGGCCTCGTGGAAGCGGTGCAGGCGCGGCATCAACCAATAGGCGGCGAAAGCGAAATCCGTGGCTACCTGAAGCACTTCATGTTGCTGCTGGGCGCTGATTGCGCTCAAGCCTGCGTCGATATTCTGCAAACCGAGGGCAACTTGATCGAAGAGCAGGGCGCCGACTTCTGTCAATTCGATGCCCCGATAAATCCGGTCGAACAGACGCGTGCCGAGCTGTTCTTCCAGGCGCTTTATCTGCTGGCTGATCGCCGGTTGCGTGGTACCGAGCTCTACCGCAGCGGCGGTAAAGCTGCGATGACGTGCCGCCGCCTCAAAGGCGCGCAGCAGATCGAGAGAGAGGTCGCCAAGGGCGTCATACATAAGCTGTGCTTATCCTAGTCATTGTCCGGCGCGGGCTTTACCGGAACAGGCATGGACTCCATGCTCGATCGCAGCACTCTCGCATAAATATTCAACATGGAATGCCGCGATCACATGAAGCGCAAGAACATTCTTTTCATCATGGCCGATCAAATGGCCGCGCCAATGTTGCCGTTCTACGGCCCGTCGCCGATCAAACTGCCGAATCTGTCCCGCCTCGCCGCCCAAGGCGTGGTCTTTGACGCTGCCTATTGCAACAGCCCGCTGTGCGCGCCGTCGCGTTTCACCCTGGTCAGTGGTCAGTTGCCGAGCAAGATCGGCGCCTACGACAACGCTGCTGATTTCCCTGCCGATATCCCGACTTACGCGCACTACCTGCGCCGTCTCGGCTACCGCACCGCGTTGTCGGGGAAGATGCACTTCTGTGGGCCGGATCAGTTGCACGGTTATGAAGAACGCCTGACCAGCGATATCTATCCGGCCGATTACGGTTGGGCGGTGAACTGGGACGAGCCGGATGTACGGCCGAGCTGGTATCACAACATGTCGTCGGTACTTCAGGCCGGGCCGTGCGTGCGCACCAATCAGCTGGATTTCGACGAAGAGGTGGTGTTCAAGGCGCAGCAATATCTGTTCGATCACATTCGCGAGGACGGCGATCGGCCGTTCTGCCTGACCGTGTCGATGACCCACCCTCACGATCCGTACACGATTCCCAAGGCTTTCTGGGATCTGTATGACGATGCCGATATCCCGTTGCCTACAGCCTTGAACCAGGACGAACTCGATCCGCACTCGCAACGTCTGCTCAAGGTTTACGACCTGTGGGACAAGCCGCTGCCTGTGGATAAGATCCGCGATGCCCGTCGCGCCTACTTCGGTGCTTGCAGCTATATCGATGCCAATGTTGGCAAACTGCTGCAAACCCTCGAGGAAACCGGGTTGATCGATGACACCATCATCGTCTTCTCCGGTGACCACGGCGACATGCTCGGTGAGAAAGGCCTCTGGTACAAAATGCACTGGTTCGAGATGGCTGCGCGCGTCCCGCTGCTGATCAGCGCACCGGGACAATTCGAGGCCGGCCGGGTCAGCGCCGCCGTTTCCACCGCCGACCTGCTGCCGACTTTCGTCGACCTGGCCGGTGGCACGCTCGAACCGGGCTTGCCCCTGGACGGCCGTTCGTTGCTGCCGCATCTGCAAGGGCAGGGCGGGCACGACGAGGTGTTCGGCGAGTACATGGCCGAAGGCACCGTCAGCCCGTTGATGATGATTCGCCGGGGCGCCTATAAATTTATCTACAGCGAAAGCGACCCATGCCTACTCTTCGATGTGGATAACGACCCGCGCGAAGAAGAGGAACTGAGCCAATCGGCGCAACATCGTCAGCTGTTCGAAGAGTTCCTCGCTGAAGCGCGGGCCAAATGGGACATTCCAGCGATCCATCGGGATGTCCTGGCCAGCCAGCGCCGACGCCGTTTCGTCGCCGACGCTTTAACCATCGGCAAGCTGAAGAGCTGGGATCACCAGCCGCTGGTCGATGCCAGTCAGCAGTACATGCGCAACCACATCGATCTTGATGACCTGGAGCGCAAGGCCCGTTATCCACAACCCTGCCAAAACCAATAATGTTAAGGGGAAGTCCATGCGCAAGTTATCCACAGCTGTGACCGTCGGCCTGATTGCGTTGAGCAGCGCTTCGGCCTTCGCCGAACAGGGCTGCGAAACCGTGAAAATGGCCGATCCGGGCTGGAGCGACATCGCCGCGACCAATGCCATCACCGGTTTTCTGCTGGACGGCATGGGCTACAAGGCCAAGGTCGACACCCTTGCGGTGCCGATCACCTTTGGCGGATTGAAGGATGGTCAGGTTGACGTGTTTCTCGGCAACTGGATGCCAGCGCAGCAGGGCTTCTACGACAAGTTCGTCGCCCCCGGGGACGTGACGCAGTTGGCGAAAAATCTGGAAGGCACGGAATTCACCCTCGCCGTTCCTGACTATGTCTGGGAGGCAGGTGTGCATGACTTTGCTGACCTGAACAAATTCGCCGACAAGTTCGACAAGAAAATCTACGGCATCGGTTCGGGGGCGCCGGCGAACATTTCGTTGCAGGAAATCATCAAGAAGAACGACTTCAACATGGGTCAGTGGAAGCTGATCGAATCCAGCGAGCAGGCGATGCTCGCCGAAGTATCGCGGGCGGTGAAGAAACAGAAATTCGTCACCTTCCTCGGCTGGACCCCGCACCCGATGAACGTGCAGCTGAAAATGCACTACCTGAAGGGCGGCGAAAAATACTTCGGCGACACCGGCAACGTCTTTACCCTGACCCGCAAGGGCTACGCCGAGGCCTGCCCGAATGTGGGCAAGTTGCTGACCAATCTGGCATTCACCCAGGACATGGAGAACAGCATCATGGCCGAGGTGGTGAACAGGAAAGTCAGCAATGCCGAAGCGGCAAAGGCGTGGATCAAGGCGAACCCCGCGGTGCTGGACAAGTGGCTGGATGGCGTGAAGACCGTGGATGGCAAGGATGCGTTGGCGGCGGTGAAGGCCAAGCTTTGATCGTGGGTTACCTGGGATTGGTGACCGGCTTGAGATTTTTGCCCCCTCACCCCAGCCCTCTCCCCCAAGGGGGCGAGGGGGAAAGTGATCTGGCTTAATGATTCTGGACACCCCTAAAGGGCGGTAATCTACGCCCATAGACGAGGTGTGATTTGACCAGACGATATTTTTCGACAGATTTCAAACGGGATGCGGCTTGCCTGGTTTTGGATAAAGACTATTCGGTGAGTGAAGCCTGCGAAGCAATGGGCGTGGGCCCTACAGCTCTGCGTCGCTGGGTTGAGCAACTGCGTGCGGAGCGCAGCGGCAAGACGCCTGAGAAGTCCAAGGCCATGACCGTTGACCAACAACGCATCCAAGAACTGGAAGCAACAATTCGACGGATTGAGCGCGAGAAGGAAATTTTAAAAAAGGCTACAGCTCTCTTGATGTCGGATTCCCTCGATCGGTAAGGCTGGTCGAGGAGTTAAGCGAGCAATATTCAAGATCCGAGTTGTGCGTTGTATTTGGAATCAACCGCAGCAGTTATTACGAGCGTCTGAAACAGCGGGCGAAAGTAGATGACGGGCGCAATCGCCTAAAGATCAAAGCTGCTGAATTACATGAGCAAAGTCGCGGCTCAATGGGCGCGCGCAGCCTGTCAAAGGCGCTATGTAACGAAAAAGAGTCGGTGGGTCGTTACATGGCTCGTAGCCTGATGCGCGAGCTCGGGTTGAAGAGTCAGCAACGGCGCAGGCATCGTTACAAACCCAGCGGTGCGGAGGCGCAATACGCCCCCAATCATTTGGAGCGTAAATTCAATGTCGAGGTCCCCAATCGAGTGTGGTGTGGCGACGTGACTTACATTTGGGCCGGTACTTACTGGGTTTATCTGGCTGCTGTACTTGATCTGCATGCCCGGCGCATCGTCGGCTGGGCGATGTCCAGAAGTCCGGATTCAGCTCTGACCTGTCGAGCGTTAAAGATGGCTTTCGAGTCGCGAGGACGCCCTGAAAACCTAATGTTCCATTCGGATCAGGGCTGTCATTACAGCAGTAAAGTATTTCGTGAAATGCTGGCGGACATGCGCATAAAACAAAGCATGAGTCGACGAGGAAACTGCTGGGATAACGCCCCGATGGAGCGTTTCTTTGGCAGTTTGAAATCTGAATGGATACCCAAGGCTGGCTACCGAAACGAAGATGAGGCTAGTACCGATGTGTTGCGCTACCTGACCCATTATTACAATCGGATCAGGCTGCACAGTCACAACGGATATCGGACTCCGGTAGCAATGGAAGCCTTGGCAGCATGAGAAATGACCTAAACCCTATAACCGTGTCCAGTATCGTTTGACCAGAACAAAGGGAGCCGATCGCTGTTGGATCAAAACGTGCGTTCAATGCCGAAATCGCAGGTCGGTGAATCTTCAACAAACAGCTCGGTCAGTTCCCTCTCCCTCCGGGAGAGGGCTAGGGTGAGGGGCTTTTCCACCTGACACCCTGATAACCTTGAACAAAACCCCAACCGCGAGGACCCATGGCCTTTCCCAGCCGTCATTCCCTATTCCCGTTCCTGACCTGGCTGCCACGACAGACCCGCGCCAGCGTCGGGCGGGACCTGATTGTCGGCCTCAGCGGTGCGATTCTCGCGTTACCCCAGTCGATCGCATACGCACTGATCGCTGGTCTGCCGCCGGAATACGGCCTGTATGCGGCGATCATCCCGGTGTTGATCGCCTGCCTGTGGGGGTCGTCATGGCATTTGATCTGCGGTCCGACGGCGGCAATTTCGATTGTCCTATACGCCAGCGTCAGCCCGCTCGCGGTGCCCGCGTCTGAGGACTACATCACCCTGATCCTGCTGCTGACGTTCCTCGCCGGGATTTTCCAGTGGCTGCTCGGTCTGCTGCGCTTCGGCGCGCTGGTGAATTTCGTTTCGCATTCGGTGGTGCTCGGCTTCACCCTCGGTGCCGCCGTGGTGATCGCCATCGGGCAATTGCCCAATCTGTTGGGGCTGGAATTGCCGGCCAACACCACGGCGCTCGCCAGCCTGATGGACCTGTTGCGGCATCTGGGGGCTGTGGATAAACCGTCGCTGATGCTTGGCGTCGCAACGGTGATCGTCGGCGTAATACTGAAAAAACTCCTGCCGCGCTGGCCGACGCTGTTGATCACGCTGGTGCTGGCCAGCCTGCTGGTGTGGCTGTGGCCGGCGATGTTCGGCCACGTGCATCTGGTCAGCGCTTTCGTCGGGCGCTTGCCGCCGTTCAGCACTTTGCCCCTGGATCTTGAAGTGATCCTGCGCCTGCTGCCGAGCGCCGTGGCGGTGGGCATGCTCGGGCTGGTGACCAGTCTGTCGATCGCCCGTTCGATTTCGGCGCGCTCGCAGCAGCTTCTCGACGCCAATCAGGAAGTCCGCGCACAGGGCTTGTCGAACATTGTCGGTGCGTTCTTATCCGGGTCGCTCTCAGCCGGATCGTTTACCCGTTCGGGCCTGAGCTACGAGGCGGGCGCCTGCTCGCCGCTGGCCGGGGTGTTCTCGGCGATCTGGGTGGCGTTGTTCGCTGTGTTCGGCGCGGGGCTGATCGCGCACATTCCGATCCCGGCGATGGCCGGCAGCATCCTGTTGATCGCCTGGGGCCTGATCGATCACCGCGGCATCCGCGCCTTGCTGCGAGTCAGCCGCGCCGAGTTCGTGGTGATGGCTTTGACTTGCCTTGCGACCTTGCTGCTGGAATTGCAGACGGCGATCTACGCCGGGGTGCTGGCGTCGCTGTTCTTCTACCTCAAGCGCACCTCGCAACCACGGGTGCAGCATTGGCGCGACGGTGACGACGATGTGCTGCGGGTGGGCGGTTCGATCTTTTTCGGCGCCAGCCATTATCTGCAAGTGCGCCTGCAACGCTTGCACGGCGCGCGAGTGGTGATCGAGGCGCAGCAGATCAACTTCATCGATTACTCGGGGGTGGAGATGCTGCATCAGGAAGCGCGGCGCCTGCTGGGCCAGGGTCGCAGCCTGACCTTGCGCCGGGCACGGCCGCCGGTGGTGGAAGAGTTGAGGAAGCTGGAAGGGGCGCAGAAGTGTCCGATCCGGTTTGAAGACTGAGCACCGCATGCCCCCTGTAGAAGTGAGCCTGCTCGCGATTGCGGTGTGTCAGTTGAAACTTTGTGCCTGACACACCGCAATCGCGAGCAGGCTCACTCTTACAGGATATTATTGCGCCAACTGGCGGCGCAGCTCGGCCAGTACCGGCGCGGTATCCGGGCGCACACCGCGCCACAGCCAGAACGCCTCGGCCGCCTGTTCGGCGAGCATGCCCAGACCATCCATCGCCAGCGCCGCGCCGTGCTCAGTGGCCCAGCGGCAGAACGCGGTCGGTTCCTTGCCGTACATCATGTCGTAGCACAGGGTCTGGCCCGGCTCGATCAGGCTTGGCGCGATCGGCGGCACGTCGCCGGTCAGGCTGGCGGAGGTGGCGTTGATGATCACGTCCACCGGCTCGCGCAGCCAGTCGAAACCACTGGCCGACACCGGTCCCAGGTCGCAGAACAACTCGGCGAGCAGCTCAGCCTTGTCCACCGTGCGATTGGCGATGATCACCGAGGCCGGTTTCTCCGCCAGCAACGGCTCCAGCGCACCCCGCACCGCGCCACCGGCGCCAAGCAAAAGGATACGTTTACCTGTCAGGCTGAATCCGGCGTTCACCGTCAGATCGCGGACCAGCCCGGCGCCGTCGGTGTTGTCGCCGAGCAGTGAGCCGTCGTCCAGTTTGCTCAAGGTGTTCACTGCACCGGCGCGCTGCGCGCGTGCGGTCAGGCTGTTGGCCAGACGGTAGGCATCTTCCTTGAACGGCACCGTCACGTTGGCGCCGCGCCCCTCTCGAAAGAACGCGGTGGCGCAGCCAGCAAAATCGTCGAGCGGCGCCAGCAGCGTGCTGTAGTCGAGGCGCTGACCGGTCTGCTCGGCGAACAGTTGGTGAATCATCGGCGACTTGCTGTGGCCGATCGGGTTACCGAAAACAACGTAACGATCCATTACCCGTCCTCAGGCCTCGGCCAGCCAGTCGCGATCCTGCAGGAAGTACTCGGTCAGGCGCGCCTCTGCGCTGCCAGGTTCAGCCTTCCAGTCATAACCCCAGCGCACTTGCGGGGGCAGCGACATCAGAATCGATTCGGTACGCCCGCCAGATTGCAGGCCGAACAGGGTGCCACGGTCGTAAACCAGGTTGAATTCGACGTAGCGGCCACGGCGGAATTCCTGGAATTCGCGCTGCTGAGCGGTGAACGCGTCGTTCTTGCGCCGTTGCACAATCGGCAGGTACGCCTCGATGTAGGCGTCGCCGATAGCCCGCATGAAAGCGAAACTGGTGTCGAAATCCCACTCGTTCAGATCATCGAAGAACAGACCGCCAATGCCGCGTGGCTCGTGCCGGTGCTTGATGTGGAAGTACGTGTCGCACCAGGCCTTGTAACGCGGATAGACGTCCGCACCGAACGGTGCACAGGCTTGCTCGGCGACGCGGTGCCAATGAATGCAATCTTCCTCAACGCCGTAATACGGGGTCAGGTCGAAACCGCCGCCGAACCACCAGACCGCTTCTTCGCCTTCTTTTTCAGCGATGAAAAAGCGCACGTTGGCGTGGGAGGTCGGCACATGCGGGTTGTGCGGGTGGATCACCAGCGACACACCGAGCGCCTCGAAACCACGCCCGGCCAATTCCGGCCGATGAGCGCTGGCCGATGGCGGCAGGCCGCTGCCAAACACGTGGGAGAAATTGACGCCGCCCTTTTCGATCAGCGTGCCGTTTTCCAGCACACGGGTACGCCCGCCACCGCCCGCCGGCCGGGTCCAGGCGTCTTCGACGAAGCATTTTCCGCCGTCTTCGGTTTCCAGCGCAGCGCAGATGCGGTCTTGCAGATCGAGCAGATAGGCCTTTACGGCGTCGGTGCGGGTCGTCATGGCTTCACCTTGAATCGGGCGGCGCCCCGGCAGGCGGGCGGCGCAAATGGGCGCGTAGCATACCATCGCAGACCGCCGCGCCGCAGTTGACGAAGATCAACCAGCGGAGTTGGATAGAGGGCTTACCGAAGACCCAAGGAGAGCAGGCAGATGGCAAAGCGTATCCAGTTCCGCGCCCACGGCGGTCCCGAAGTGCTCGAATATGTTGACTACGAACCCGCTGCGCCCGGACCGAATCAGGTGCGCGTGGCCAACCAGGCGATCGGCCTGAACTTTATCGACACCTATTACCGCAGCGGCCTCTATGCCCCACCCGCGTTACCGTCTGGCCTGGGTTCGGAAGGCGCCGGCACCGTCGAGGCAGTGGGCAGCGACGTCACCCGGTTCAAAGTCGGCGATCGCGTGGCATACGGCAGCGGCCCGCTCGGCGCCTACAGCCAGGTGCATGTGCTACCGCAGGACAATCTCGTGCACCTGCCCGATGAAATCAGTTTTGAAACCGCCGCTGGGGTCATGCTCAAGGGCCTGACGGTGCAGTACCTGCTGCGCCAGACCTACGAACTGCAGGGCGGCGAAACCATTTTGTTCCACGCCGCGGCGGGCGGCGTCGGCTCGCTGGCCTGCCAGTGGGCCAAGGCGCTCGGCGTGAAGCTGATTGGTACCGTCAGTTCGAAGGAAAAAGCCGAACTGGCCAAGGCCAACGGCGCCTGGGCCACCATCGATTACAGCCACGAGAACGTTGCCGAGCGCGTGCTGGCCCTGACTGACGGCAAGAAAGTCCCGGTGGTGTATGACGGCGTCGGCAAGGACACCTGGCTCACATCCCTGGACAGCGTGGCGCCACGTGGCCTGCTGGTGAGTTTTGGCAATGCTTCGGGCGCGGTCGACGGCGTCAATCTGGGCATTCTTGCCGCGAAGGGCTCGCTGTACGTCACCCGGCCTACGCTGGCGACCTACGCCAACAGCGCCGAGAACCTGCAGCGCATGGCCGACGAGCTGTTCGAGATGATCATCAGCGGCAAGCTGAAGGTCGACATCAGCCAGCGCCATGCATTGGCGGATGCGGCGAAGGCACAAACCGAACTGTCGGCACGGCGCACCACCGGTTCCACGATCCTGTTGCCGTAAGTTGATAATCGGCGAACTCTTCCATGAGTTCGCCGATTATCTTCCAGCTATATCAAATACATCTTCCGGTGAAGTTTCTTCGCCGCCGGCCTACGACCGGCAAACTTCCTGCGCAACTTCTTCGATTCATATACAAGCCATTTCTCCGCCCACTCTTCGATCACTGGCGGATCAATACTGACGGTTATATTCATCACGATACTCCGGCTGATGCGCGTTCATGTTCACAGGCTGATCCAGAGCCATCAATATCTGTCGCCACTCGGCGGACAACAGCCAATAATCGCCCCGGGCCCGTTGTTCGATATGCATCGCGTGCGAAGCGATCGGACTCAGGCCGAATCGCTGAAACAGTTGCCGCTGCGGCGTTCTGCACAGGGCCGTCACCCCCTGATAGCCACGATCGATCGCCCATTGCGCGGCGGTGGCGAGCAGGCCATTGATCGACACTGGGCGGTGCTGTTGAGAATGGGTGATCAGGCGACTGAACTCGACGTGCCGGGCCAATGCCACGGTAGGAGAAACATGATGCTGCGCCAGTGAGGCCCATTCGAACGGCGCCGGGGTTGCCCGCAGCACTGCAATGAGTTGATCTCGCTGGTACAGCAAAAAGTGCGTGCTGCGTGAGGTAATCGCCAAGCGGGTCTCCAGTGCCCGGGCTCTGGAGGTCAGCATGTAATGCTGCAATCGCAGGCGAAACTGCCGATTGATGAAGCGTTCAAATTCCCCGGCATCCGACCCGGCCTCAAGAATGGCCACACGGTAATCAGCCTGTTGATTCTTGAGTGTCTCCTGAAAGCCCTGCAGATAATCCTTGAGGTGTAAATCCGTAATATCCATTACTTCTCCGCAGCCATTAACATTTCGAAGTTGTTTCAAGCACATTGAAAGAATGGATGCTTTTGGAAATATCGCCACTGCACGCGTTCTGATAATCCCGTGGGAAAATTTACGGCTATTTCAGACTCAGAGATTCATCTGACGCAGGAAAGAACAATGGCGACGGATAAGTGTTAAACAGATGCAGGACTAAATTGCAGGCATGCGCAGAACTCCTCGTCTATACCGCCGAGGAGTGCGCAAAAAATATAAAAGAATGGCGTCAGTCAGGACGAATGACGTTACCGCTGGCCAGATCGCGGATCACGCTGGGATTCTTGCGTCCGCCAAGGCTGCCGCCCAGCACCAGGTCGACCTGCCCACGGAAATACTGCTCGACGCGCAAGCGCGTGCGCGCTGGCGGTCGCCCCTGGGGATTGGCCGATGTCGAGATCAGCGGCCCGACCAGCGAGCACAAATCGCGCACTTGCGGGTGGTCACTGACCCGCAGCGCCACGGTGTCATGCACACCTGTCACCCATTCCGGCAACAGGTTCTGATGGGGTACCAGCCAGGTGTTCGGCCCTGGCCAGGTGCTGGCCATGCGGTCGATCCAGTCCTGCGGAAAGTCTTCGAACAGGAAATCGAACTGGCGGATATTGTCGGCGACCAGGATCAGCCCTTTGCTGACCGAGCGATTCTTGATCGCCAGCAAGCGATCCACTGCGTCTTCATTCCACGGGTCGCAACCCAGCCCCCAGACGGCTTCGGTTGGATAGGCAATCACCGCGCCGGCGCGAACTTCACGCGCGGCTTGTTGCACACGCCAACTGTTGACCATGAAAAACTCTCCACAAACAGGTTTCGCGCAGTTTACCGATCTTCCCCGTAAAACCTAGCTCGACCGTGCCAGCCAGCGACCGTTTTCGCATACCGCCCGGCCGTCGATCTCCAGCTCGGTCAGCGTCGCCAGCACTTTGGGCAGCGCCCAGCCACAGCTCGCGGCCAAGGCTTCGCTGGTGTGCGGCGCCGCGTGAAGCAGCGCAAGCAACGGGTGGTCGGCCTGGGTTGGCGCTGTGGATAACAGCGGCTGCTGCCAGCCACGCAGGGCTTCGAGGATGTGTTCGATGGTTTCCACGAGCACCGCGCCGTCGCGAATCAACTGGTGACAACCACGCGCGCCGGGATGATGGATCGAGCCCGGAATCGCATACACCTCACGCCCTTGCTCAGCCGCCAGTCGCGCGGTGATCAATGAGCCGCTGGCTACGCTGGCCTCGACCACCAGCACACCGAGGGACAAACCGCTGATGATGCGGTTGCGCCGTGGAAAGTTGCTCGCGGTTGGCCCGGCGTCCAACGGGAACTCGGAAAGCACCGCGCTGCCCGAGGCAATCATCGCCTCAGCCAGGCGTTTATTGCGTTGTGGATAAAAATTTTCCAGCCCGGTGCCGAGCACGCCCACGGTGAGCCCGCCGACGTCCAATGCCGCCTGATGCGCAGCAGCATCGATGCCCAGCGCAAGCCCACTGGTGATGACAAAACCGGCCCCGGCCAGACTGCGGGAAAACGCAGCCGCAGTGTCCATGCCCGGACGCGAAGCGCGGCGGCTGCCGACCATCGCCAGCTGCGGCTTTTCCAGAATCGACGGATCGCCGGCGACGAACAACAGCAGCGGTGGATCGGGAATTTGCGCCAGCAACGCTGGATAATCCGCTTGATCCCACATCAGCAAATGCTGATCGGGACGCTCTAGCCAGCGCATTGCGTGGCTGGCGCCGTCGCGCACCGTCGGACAACGCCGTGCCTCGGCACAGGCCGCCGGCAACCCCAGCGAGCGCCAGGCACTGGCCGGCGCACTGATGGCCTTCGACGCCGAGCCGAAGGCTTCGAGCAGTTTGGCAAAACGCTTGGGGCCGATATCCGGCATGCGGTGCAGGCGCAGACGCGCCTCCAGTTCCGCCGGGGAAATGGCCGTACTGACAGACAACATGAATGGATCATCCTTGATCGTTCTATGCTCCGAACCATTCGGAACAAGCTGTGGATAACTCTGTTGGTAACTTGTTAAGCAAGCTTACGGATTTCGCACCTTGTCGAGCACCGCCAGCGAACGTGAAGCGTTGAGCACCAGGCCGTAACTGAGTTTGTCGTAGGTGCGGAATACCATCAGCAGGCCGGCGCGTTCATCGGGAATCTTCAGCGGCTGGCCGGTGATCCGGTCACGCACCGTTTCACCGGTTTTCATCACCGCCAGTACGTTGCCTTCGGCCAGTCCGTCGCGTTTGCCCTTGTTCAGGGTGACCACGTCCATCGCGCCGATCTGCGTGACACCGCGGGGCACATCGATGATCAGACCGTCGATCGAACGCTTCGGCGCGCTGGGCATGAAAGTCGAATTGATCGAGCGTTCTTCACCGCCGAACAGGCGGTCACCGAGGCGCACTTCCTGGGTGGTGCGCTGCAGGGCGAGGGTGGCGACGTCGCCTTCAGTGGCAACAATCTCGCCGCCACCGATATCGTCGGCGTTGATGCCGAGAAACTCCTTGGTTTGCGGGTCGGTGTAGACCTTGCCCTGGCGGAAGATGCCGTACACCGGCTGCTCCGGATCGAAATGGCCGCGTGCGAAGATGCGGTCACCGGTGCCACTGAGCACCCGCTCGGCATCGCCGGCGACGATGTACGGCGCCTTGTCGAAGTCTTCGGCCTTGTCGACGATGCGGTTGCTCAGCAGAAAGCTGTTGATCGATTTCAGCGGTATGCTCGGAATCGCCTCGGCCACCGGGCTGGTGCGAATTCGTGGCGAGAGCTTGATGGTGCCGCGCGACTCGCCACGATTGACGGTCAGTTGCGGCTGGCCGTCGACGTAGCTGAGGGTCAGCGTGTCACCGGGATAGATCAGGTTGGGGTTTTCGATCCCCGGGTTGGCGCGCCACAGTTGTGGCCATTGCCAGGGCTCGCGCAGGTATTTGCCGGAAATGTCCCAGAGGGTGTCTCCGGAAACCACCGTGTATTGCTGTGGAAAACCATCCCTGAGTTGCACTTGCCCTTGAGCGGCGCCGGCCGAAGCCAGAAGCAGCAGGGCGAGTAGTGTTTTCCTCATGCAGTGAATCCCTTTATCATGTGCATTCGCGTGAATCGTCAGAGCCCCCGTGGCTCGCTTCTGTTTTTCAGAAGCTACGCTTCACAACGGTAGCCTGCATCTTCGGACCCGCCAGGCCATCGACCCGACTTTACTCAACGTGTGCAGCAATCGAAGCCTATGGCCATTTTAAACATCCTCGAATTTCCGGACCCACGTCTGCGCACTATCGCCAAACCAGTGGCCGTAGTGGACGACGAAGTGCGTCAGTTGGTCGACGACATGTTTGAAACAATGTATGAAGCGCCGGGCATCGGCCTCGCCGCGACCCAGGTCAACGTGCACAAACGTATCGTCGTGATGGACCTGTCCGAAGACCGAACCGAGCCACGGGTGTTCATCAACCCCGAGTTCGAACCGCTGACCGACGACATGGACCAGTACCAGGAAGGCTGCCTCTCGGTACCGGGCTTCTACGAAAACGTCGACCGCCCGCAGAAGGTCAAAATCAAGGCGCTGGACCGCGACGGCAAGCCCTATGAGCTGATCGCCGAAGGCCTGCTCGCGGTGTGCATCCAGCACGAATGCGACCACCTCAACGGCAAATTGTTCGTCGATTACCTGTCCACGCTCAAACGCGACCGGATCAAGAAGAAGCTGGAAAAGCTGCACCGCCAGAACGCTTGATGCCCCTCTTCAAAGGCTTGCTGCGGCAAGCCTTTTTCTTTTTATGAGACGCCTTTCATGACTGAGCCACTGCGCATTGTTTTTGCCGGTACCCCGGAATTTGCCGCCGAACACCTCAAGGCTTTGCTGAGCAGCCCGTACGAGATCGTCGCGGTCTACACCCAGCCGGATCGCCCGGCCGGCCGTGGGCAAAAACTCATGCCGAGCCCGGTCAAACAACTCGCGCTGGAAAATAATATCCAGGTGTTGCAGCCGCCAACCTTGCGCAATGCCGACGCCCAGGCTGAACTGGCCGCGCTCAAGCCGGACTTGATGGTGGTGGTCGCCTACGGTCTGATCCTGCCGCAAGCGGTGCTGGATATTCCGCGCCTGGGCTGCATCAACAGCCATGCGTCGCTGCTGCCGCGCTGGCGCGGTGCGGCGCCGATCCAGCGCGCCGTCGAACACGGCGATGCCGAAAGTGGCGTAACCGTGATGCGCATGGAAGCCGGCCTCGATACCGGGCCGATGCTGCTCAAGGTCGTCACTCCGATCAGCGCCGAAGATACCGGCGGCAGCCTGCATGATCGCCTCGCCGAGATGGGTCCGCCCGCCGTGGTCCAGGCGATTGCCGGTCTGGCTGCCGGCACGCTTGAAGGCGAGGTGCAGAACGATGAGCTCGCCACCTACGCGCACAAACTGAACAAAGACGAAGCGCGCATCGACTGGAGCCGTCCGGCGCTTGAGCTTGAACGCCTGGTACGCGCCTTCAACCCGTGGCCGATCACCCACAGCACGCTCAATGGCGAAGCGTTGAAAGTGCTGGCCGCGACAGTGGCCGAAGGCACTGGCGCTCCGGGCGAAATCCTCAGCGCCAGCAAGGACGGCCTGATCGTCGCCTGCGGTGCCCAAGCGCTATGCCTGACCCGCCTGCAACTGCCCGGCGGCAAAGCCCTGAACTTCAGCGATCTGTTCAACAGCCGCCGCGAGAAGTTCGCCGTCGGCAGCGTGCTCGGCGCAGCGGTGGACGCGCAATGAACCCGCGTCTGGCCGCCGCCAAGGCCCTCGCTGCCGTGCTCAGCGGCAAGGCCTCGCTGAACAGCTCACTGCCGACGCAACTGGACAAGGTAGAGGATCGCGATCGCGGTTTCACTCAGGATCTGGCCTTCGGCACCGCACGCTGGCAGCCGCGTCTTTCAGCGCTGGCGGAAAAACTGCTGCAGAAACCGTTCAAAGCCGCCGACGCCGATGTCGAGGCGCTGCTGCTGGTTGGTCTGTATCAATTGCTCTACACCCGTGTACCGGCCCACGCCGCCATCGGCGAAACCGTCGGTTGCGCCGACAAGCTGAAAAAGCCTTGGGTCAAAGGTTTGCTCAACGCTGTGCTGCGCAACGCCCAGCGCGAAAGCGAAACGATTTTCGCCGAGCTCGAACGCGACCCCGTAGTGCGCACCGCTCACCCGCGCTGGCTGCAAAAATCCCTGAAAGCCTTCTGGCCGGAACAATGGGAAGCGATCTGTGCAGCGAACAACGCGCATCCGCCGATGATCCTGCGGGTCAACCGCCGCCATCACAGTCGCGACGCTTATCTCGCGCTGCTGGGGGAAGCCGGGATCGCCGCGACACCTTGCGTGTACAGCCGCGACGGCATCGTCCTCGAAGCCGCCGCCGATGTACGCAGCCTCCCGGGTTTCGCCGAAGGCTGGATCAGCGTGCAGGATGAAGCCGCGCAACTGGCCGCCGATCTGCTCGATCTGGCGCCCGGCCAACGGGTGCTCGACGCCTGCTGCGCCCCGGGCGGCAAGACCTGCCATATCCTCGAAGCCGAACCGGCGCTGGCCGGCGTGGTGGCCGTGGATCTGGAAGCCAAGCGTCTGGTGCGGGTGAAGGAAAACCTTGAACGCCTTGGCCTCAACGCTGAACTGATCGCTGCCGACGGTCGCGATATCGATAAGTGGTGGGACGGCAAACCGTTCCAGCGCATCCTCCTCGATGCACCCTGCTCGGCCACCGGGGTGATCCGCCGTCATCCGGATATCAAGTTGACTCGCCAGCCCGACGACATCGTCGCCCTCGCACAACTGCAAGGCGAGCTGCTCGATGCGATGTGGAAAACCCTCGAGGTCGGCGGCATCCTGCTCTACGCCACCTGCTCGACGCTGCCGACCGAGAACACTGAAGTCGTCGCCGCGTTCCTTGAGCGCACTCCGGGTGCCCGCGAACTGGATCTGGCCACCAGCGCCGGGATCAAGCAGCCCCATGGTCGCCAATTGCTGGCCCAGCAGGGCGGGCATGACGGGTTCTACTACGCCAAGCTGATCAAGATCGCTGCCGCGCGCGGCTAAACGGATTCATGGAGTGACTGGATGAAAATCATCATCCTCGGTGCGGGACAGGTCGGCGGTTCGCTGGCCGAACATCTGGCCAGCGAGGCCAACGACATCACCGTGGTCGACACCGACGGCGAGCGCCTGCGCGACCTCGGCGACCGCCTCGACATCCGCACCGTGCAGGGCCGCGGCTCGCTACCGTCGGTGCTGCGTCAGGCCGGTGCCGACGACGCCGACATGCTGGTCGCGGTGACCAACAGCGACGAGACCAACATGGTCGCCTGCCAGGTCGCGCACACGCTGTTCCACACGCCGACCAAGATCGCCCGGGTGCGCGAAGCGTCGTACCTCAACCGCGAGGAACAGCTGTTCCAGAACGAAGCGATTCCGGTCGACGTGCTGATCAGCCCCGAGCAAGTGGTGACCAATTACATCAAGCGCCTGATCCAGCATCCCGGCGCCTTGCAGGTCATCGACTTTGCCGAAGGCGCGGCGCAACTGGTGGCGGTGCGCGCTTATTACGGCGGGCCGCTGGTGGGTCAGCAACTGCGCCAGTTGCGCGAGCACATGCCGAACGTCGAAACCCGCGTGGCGGCGATCTTCCGCCGTGACCGGCCGATCCTGCCCCAGGGCGACACGGTGATCGAAGCCGATGACGAAGTGTTCTTCATCGCCGCCCGCGAAGACATTCGCGCGGTGATGAGCGAAATGCGCCGTCTCGACGAGACCTACAAACGCATCGTCATCGCCGGTGGCGGGCAGATCGGCGAGCGCCTGGCCGAGGCCATCGAAAGCCGCTATCAGGTGAAGATCATCGAGATGAGCCCGGCGCGCTGCCGCTACCTCTCCGACACTCTCGACAGCACCGTGGTCTTGCAGGGCAGTGCCTCGGACCGCGATCTGCTGCTGGAAGAGAACATCGCCGACGCCGATATCTTCCTCGCCCTGACCAATGACGATGAAGCCAACATCATGTCCTCGCTACTGGCCAAACGGCTGGGGGCGAAGAAGGTCATGACGATCATCAACAACCCGGCTTATGTGGACCTGATCCAGGGCGGCGACATCGACATCGCCATCAGCCCGCAACTGGCGACCATCGGCACCTTGCTCGCCCACGTGCGCCGCGGCGATATCGTCAGCGTGCACTCACTGCGACGGGGCGCGGCGGAAGCGATCGAAGCGATTGCTCACGGTGATGCGAAATCCAGCAAGGTGATCGGCAAGCCAATCGAAAAGATCGGCCTGCCACCGGGCACCACCATCGGCGCGGTGATCCGCAACGAGAAAGTGATCATCGCCCACGACCACACGGTGATCGAAGCGGGCGACCATGTGATTCTGTTCCTTGTGGATAAAAAACATATTCGCGATGTGGAGAAGCTGTTTCATGTGGGTCTGAGCTTTTTCTGATCCGATTTTCGTGTGTCCAGACTGGCGCCATCGCGAGCAGGCTCACTCCCACAGGGGGAATGCATTCCAATGTGGGAGCGAGCCTGCTCGCGAAAGCGGTATGGAAAGACTCGCAGGTTCTCTGACGAACAAAAGAAAGGAATCCACCAATGCTCGAATCCCTGGAAAAAATGCTCGCCAAGGGTGTGGATAACGCTTTGTTGCGCTTCGGCCTGGGCAAGGGGTATCTGGATCTGGGCGAAAACGCCAAGGCTGCCGAGCATTTTCAGCGCTGTGTGGGGTTCGATCCGAAATACTCGGCAGCGTGGAAATTGCTGGGCAAGGCGCAGCTGGCGCTGGGCGATCACGCCGCTGCGCGTCAGGCCTGGGAGCAAGGCCTGGAAGCGGCCCGCACCCATGGCGACAAGCAGGCCGAGAAGGAAATGACGGTATTTCTCAAGAAGCTTGAGCGACAGGCGCCTTGAGCTACGGACAGCGCAATGCGTCTGCATTGACCGTCACCAGATCGAGTCCACTCAGTACCAGCGTGCCTCGCCCGGCGGACGCTTCTTGAAGCGTTTCATGCTCCACATGTACTGGCTCGGATACGCCGCGACGTAACGCTCGACCACTTTGCTCATGGCTGCGCAGGACTCTGCGGTATCGGTGCTGTACATCGCTTCTGGCGCGGCTTCGAGGATCACTTTGTAGCCTGAGCCGTCAGGCAGGCGCAGGGCGTGCAGGAACACTCCGACCGCTTTGCCGCCGGCGAGCATGTTCGGCACGAATTTGCTGGTCAGTGCCTGAGTGGCGAAGAACGGCACGAAAATCCCGGCGGACTCGGCCGGTTCCGGGTCGGCGGGAATGCCAACTGCACCACCCTTGCGCACTTCCTTGATCACACTGAGGATGCCCTCCTTGGTGGAAGCAGCGACCTTGTTGCCCAGTTGCACGCGCTGTTTGCGCAGCAATTCATCCACAGCCTTGAGCTTCGGCGGACGGTAGAAAATGATCGGTTTGCACTGGCTGCAATAGAAATGGTTGAGCACTTCCCAGTTGCCCAGGTGGCTGGTGATGCCGACCACGCCTTTGCCCGAAGCCAGCGCATCCTTGAGCACATCGAGGCCTTCGACTTCGCGGACCAGATCAATCGAACGCTGCGCCGGCCAGATCCATGCGCAGGCGCTTTCTGTCAGCGACTTGCCGATGTCCTTCAGACTCTGACCGACCAGACGCTCGCGCTCGGCCGCATCCATCTGTGGAAAACACTTGGCAAGGTTGATCCGCACCACGTCGCGGGAGCGGTTGGGGGTTTTCCACATGATCCAGCCGATCGCCGAACCCACGGCTTGCACGGCTCGCCATGGCAGCAGGGCAAACAGCCGCAGAGCGCCTACCAGCAAGGCGCCTTTAAACTTTTCCACAGGTCACTCCTGATTATGTGCGATGCGCGAGGCGGGCATTCTAACCGCCGTTGGCAAGCTGCGCGTAGCGGTCGCAATCCTGGGTGTGGTCCATGACCATGCCCGAGGCCTGCATCAGCGCGTAGCAAATGGTCGGGCCGACGAAGGTGAAGCCGGCCTTTTTCAGCGCTTTACTCATCGCCAGCGCTTGGGGGGTGATCGCCGGGACTTCGCTGCGATCCTTGAAATGATTGATGATCGGTCGATCGTCAACGAACGACCAGAGGAACGCCACCGGATCCTCCAGCGCCAGCCAGGCCTGCGCATTGCGCCGGGCGGCGTTGAGTTTCAGGCGGTTGCGGATGATGCCAGGGTCGAGCATCAGTTCATCGATCTCGGCGTCACTCATCTGCGCCACGCGCTGCACATCGAAGCCGAAGAGCACCTGACGATAACGCTCGCGCTTGCGCAGCACGGTGATCCACGACAGCCCGGCCTGGAACCCTTCGAGCAAAAGCAACTCGAACAAACCCTGCGCATCGCGTAGCGGCGTGCCCCACTCCTGATCGTGATAAGCCATGTACAGCGGATCTTCGGTACACCAAAAGCAGCGTGGCATAAGGCTCCAGGGGGCGTGCGCAGCAACGAATCGGGTATACTCCCGCTCTTTAAATCGCAGCCCAAGAAACAGGTGAATTTCGTGAGCCAGCCTACGCCAGCCGTGCGTACCTTCCAAGACTTGATCCTCGCGCTCCAGCAATACTGGGCCGAGCAAGGTTGTGTGGTACTTCAGCCCTACGATATGGAAGTAGGCGCCGGCACTTTCCACACCGCGACCTTCCTGCGCGCCATCGGCCCGGAAACCTGGAACGCCGCTTACGTACAGCCAAGCCGCCGTCCGACTGACGGCCGCTACGGCGAAAACCCGAACCGTCTGCAGCACTACTACCAGTTCCAGGTCGTCCTGAAGCCGAACCCGGACAACTTCCAGGAACTGTACCTGGGCTCGCTCAAGCATGTCGGCCTCGATCCGCTGGTCCACGACATCCGCTTCGTCGAAGACAACTGGGAATCGCCGACCCTCGGCGCCTGGGGTCTGGGCTGGGAAGTCTGGCTCAACGGCATGGAAGTCACCCAGTTCACCTACTTCCAGCAAGCGGGGGGCATCGAGTGCTACCCGGTGACCGGGGAGATCACCTACGGTCTCGAGCGCCTGGCCATGTACCTGCAAGGCGTCGATTCGGTCTACGACCTGGTCTGGGCTGACGGCCCGTTCGGCAAAGTCACCTACGGCGACGTGTTCCACCAGAACGAAGTGGAGCAGTCCACCTACAACTTCGAACACGCCAACGTCGACAAACTGTTCGAACTGTTCGACTTCTATGAAAGCGAAGCCAAGCGCCTGATCGAACTCGACCAGCCGCTGCCGTTGCCAAGCTACGAAATGGTCCTGAAGGCTTCGCATACCTTCAACCTGCTGGATGCGCGCCGGGCGATCTCGGTGACTGCGCGTCAGCAATACATTCTGCGCGTGCGCACCCTGGCGCGTTCCGTTGCGCAAGCCTACCTGCTGGCACGCGCCAAGCTGGGCTTCCCGATGGCGACCCCGGACCTGCGTGACGAAGTACTGGCCAAGCTGGAGGCTGCACAATGAGTGCGCAAGATTTTCTGGTTGAACTGGGCACCGAAGAACTGCCACCCAAAGCCCTCAATACGTTGGCTGAAGCGTTCCTCGCCGGTATCGACAAGGGCCTGCAAGCCGCCGGCCTGAGCTACGAAAGCAAGACCGTTTATGCCGCGCCGCGTCGCCTGGCCGTGCTGATCACTGCGCTGGCCACTCAGCAGCCGGATCGCAGCATCAACCTCGACGGCCCGCCACGTCAGGCCGCGTTCGACGCTGACGGCAATCCGACTCAGGCCGCCCTTGGCTTCGCCAAGAAGTGCGGCGTCGACTTGAGCGAAATCGACCAGAGCGGTCCGAAACTGCGCTACAGCCAGAACATCGCCGGCAAGCCGACCGCGAGCCTGCTGCCGACCATCGTCGAAGATTCGTTGAACGACCTGCCGATCCCGAAACGCATGCGTTGGGGTGCGCGCAAGGAAGAGTTCGTGCGTCCGACCCAGTGGCTGGTGATGTTGCTCGGTGATCAGGTCATCGACTGCACGATCCTCGCGCAGAAGGCTGGCCGTGATTCCCGTGGTCACCGTTTCCATCATCCGGAAGCCGTGCGCATCGGTTCGCCGTCGAGCTACCTCGCCGACCTGCGTGCCGCGTATGTGTTGGCCGACGCCAACGAGCGTCGCGAAATCATCAGCAAGCGTACCGAAGAACTGGCCACGCGCCAGGAAGGCACCGCAATCGTGCCACCGGCGCTGCTCGACGAAGTGACCGCGCTGGTCGAATGGCCGGTTCCGCTGGTGTGCTCGTTCGAGGAGCGTTTCCTCGACGTGCCGCAGGAAGCGCTGATCACCACCATGCAGGACAACCAGAAGTACTTCTGCCTGCTGGATGCCGACGGCAAGTTGCTGCCACGTTTCATCACTGTGGCCAATATCGAAAGCAAAGACCCGCAGCAGATCATCGCCGGCAATGAGAAAGTCGTGCGCCCACGTCTGACCGACGCCGAGTTCTTCTTCAAGCAGGACAAGAAGCAGAAGCTCGAAGCGTTCAACCTGCGCCTGCAGAACGTGGTGTTCCAGGAAAAACTCGGCAGCGTCTACGACAAGGCCGAGCGCGTATCGAAACTGGCCGCGTACATCGCCGCACGCATTGGCGGCAACGCTTCGTGGGCTGCCCGCGCGGGCCTGCTGTCGAAGTGCGACCTGGCCACCGAAATGGTCGGCGAGTTCCCGGAGATGCAAGGTGTCGCCGGTTACTACTACGCCCTCAATGACGGCGAGCCGCAGGACGTCGCGCTGGCATTGAACGAGCAGTACATGCCACGCGGTGCCGGCGCGGAATTGCCGGCGACCCTGACCGGTGCAGCCGTCGCCATCGCCGACAAGCTCGACACCCTGGTCGGCATCTTCGGTATCGGCATGCTGCCAACCGGCAGCAAAGACCCGTATGCCCTGCGCCGCGCGGCACTGGGTGTGCTGCGTATCCTGATCGAAAAGAAACTCGATCTCGACCTGAACGACGCCGTGGCTTTCGCCGTGACTGCGTTCGGCGGCAAGGTCAAGGCTGCCGGCCTCAACGAGGCAGTGCTGGAGTTCATCTTCGACCGTCTGCGGGCGCGCTATGAAGACGAAGGCGTCGATGTCGCCACTTACCTGTCGGTACGTGCACTGAAGCCGGGTTCGGCGCTGGACTTCGACCAGCGTGTACAAGCGGTGCAGGCCTTCCGCAAACTGCCGGAAGCGGCAGCGCTGGCAGCGGTGAACAAGCGTGTGTCGAACCTGTTGAGCAAAGTCGAAGGCTCGGTACCGACCGTGGTCGAAGCCAAGTACTTCGACAATGCCAACGAGTTCTCGCTGTATTCGGCGATCCAGCAAGCGGATCAGGCGGTGCAGCCGATGGCCGCGGCGCGTCAGTACAACGAATCGCTGGCGCGCCTGGCGGCACTGCGCGAGCCGGTCGACGCGTTCTTCGACGCGGTGATGGTCAATGCCGACGATGCCAATGTGCGGGCCAACCGTTACGCGCTGCTGGCGCGCCTGCGTGGCCTGTTCCTCGGCGTTGCCGACATTTCGCTGCTGGGTTGAGGGACTGCTGTTGAAACTGCTGATTCTCGATCGTGACGGCGTGATCAATTACGACTCCGATGCCTACATCAAGTCGGTGGAGGAGTGGATTCCGCTGCCCGGCTCGATCGCAGCGATCGCGCAGTTGAGCAAGGCCGGCTGGACGGTGGCGGTGGCCACCAACCAGTCGGGCATTGCTCGCGGCTATTACGACCTCGCCACCCTCGACGCCATGCACGCGCGCCTGCGCGAGCTGGTGGCGGAGCAGGGCGGTGAAGTCGGCTTGATCGTTTATTGCCCGCATGGCCCGGATGAAGGTTGCGATTGCCGCAAGCCGAAACCGGGGATGCTGAAAACCATCGCCGCGCATTACAACGTCGAGCTGGCCAATGTCTGGTTCGTCGGCGACAGCCTTGGTGACCTGGAGGCCGCCAAAGCCGTCGATTCACAGCCAGTTTTGGTGAAGACCGGAAAAGGCGAGAAGACTCAGGGCAAGACCCTGCCGGTTGGCACTCTGATTTTTGACGATCTGGCGGCGATTGCCGCAGAACTTATCCACAACTAGAGTACTTCTGAATTTCCTGGCCAGGGATTGCTCGGGAGTGCGCTTGAACAGTCGGGCATTGCCCCGTAACGGTAACCGTCGCCATGTCGATACTGCGGGCCTTCAGAATCTTTCTTTTCTATCTGCTGCTGGGCACAACAGCGTTGCTGTGGTGCAGCCTGAGCTTTTTCATCGCGCCCTTTCTGTCTTTCAAGGCGCGCTATCGTTTTATCAACGTGTACTGGTGCCGTTGCGCCCTGTGGCTGACCAAGGTGTTCCTCGGTATCCGCTACGAAATCAAAGGTGCGGAAAACGTGCCGGACCGGCCCTGTGTGATTCAGTCGAACCACCAGAGCACTTGGGAGACGTTTTTTCTCTCCGCTTATTTCTCGCCCTTGAGCCAGGTGCTCAAGCGCGAACTGCTTTACGTACCGTTCTTCGGCTGGGCCATGGCCATGCTGCGCCCGATCGCCATCGACCGCGACAACCCCAAAGCCGCGCTCAAACAAGTCGCGGCCAAAGGCGACGAGCTGCTCAAGGACAACGTCTGGGTGCTGATCTTCCCTGAAGGCACACGAGTGCCCTACGGCACCGTCGGAAAATTCTCCCGCAGTGGCAGCGCATTGGCAGTGAATGCGGCGCTTCCGGTGCTGCCGATTGCACACAATGCCGGCAAATTCTGGCCGAAAATCGGCTGGGGCAAACAGTCCGGAGTGATCACCGTGGTCATTGGCGAACCGATGTATGCCGAAGGTAGTGGGCCGCGGGCCATCGCTGATCTGAATGACCGAGTGCAAGCGTGGAACGAGAAAACCCAACGCGAGATGGGCTCGCTGCCACCGGCGCCACAGGCGCCGGCCGCAAGTGATCGACTGGCTGTCTGAATTTTGTGGATAACCTGTGTACGCTTTCGCCTGAAACGACCGTAATCGTTCTATAACTTGCTGATTTTTATACATATTTCAAAATCGATAAGTTGAACGAAATCCGTGCATAAGTTTTATTCGGATGTAAAAAAACCGGCCGTTATAGCCGGTTTTTTTGTGCCCCTTCATTCTGCAATCAGCGGCAACTCGATGCAGAAGGTGGTTCCTGCATCGACCACGCTGTGACACTCGATCGTGCCGCCATGATGATCGATCACCGCCTTGACCATCGACAGGCCCAGGCCCACGCCGTCGATGCCCTGGGCCGAGGAGAAGCGCCGATACTGGCTGAACAGGTCAGGCAATTCATCGGCAGCGATGCCCTTGCCCTGGTCGGTCAATTCGCAGCGCAGCCATGGCCCGTGACAAGTCACCTTCAGTTGCACAGTTGTGTCTGCCGGACTGTACTTGATCGCGTTCTCCAGCAGGTTGAACAGGGCGCGCGTCAGCAACCCCTGATCGGCGAGAATCAGCCGCTCCTGACATTCCTCGTCGACTTGATTCAGCAGTTCGATACGTTTCTGCTGGGCGATGGGTAAGGCCTGATCCAGCACGTCCAAGACCAGCATCGCGAATAACGTCGGGCGGAACTGGTAGGTCTCGGACTCAGCCCGCGCCAACAGGACAAAACCATCGGTCAGATCCAGCGCGCGGCGAACCTGGCGTTCGATCTGCTCGAACAACGGTGCGTCAGCCCCCGCCTGGTGACGATGCACATCGAGCAGGGCGAGGATCGCCGAATGGGGGGCGCGCAGGTCGTGGGAAAGAAAACGCAGCAGCACGCCGCGCTGTTCCTCCGCCGCGCGTTCAGCGCTCAAGTCAGTCAGGCTGAGCAGCCAACCGATTGGCGTATCGCCGTCGACCGGCAGCAGCGCCGCTCTTTCCAGGCGCAGACTGCGTTCCTTGTGATCACGAAATTCCAGCAGCGCCAGCGTTGCCAGCGCTGGTCGCGGCGCTGTGGATAATTCCGGATAGCCGAGTCGTGCCAGTTGATCGAGTACGTCATCGCCCACCAACGGATCGTCGAACAACTCACGTGCTTTACGATTGCCTAGCAGAATCTTGCCCTGCGGGTCGCTGATCAGCGTCGCCACAGGCAAATACTCCAGGCCATCGGCAATGAAGCGCCGGGTATCGCGGGTGCGGCTCATGGCTTGTTCGAGCGCCATGATCTGTCCCTGCAAACGGTCAGCGCCGGTGAAGCGGGTTCGGCGTCGCTCCGGGAAGACCTTCGGTTCGCTGTCCAGACGCGCCAGCTCCCAGCCGAAGTAGGTGAGCACGACACTCAAGCGCCGCCAGTTCCAGATCAGGTAACCGAACAACATGCCCAGCGCGGCAGACGTGGGCGACCACCAGTAGCGAATCTCAGCGAGTATGGCGCTGCTGATCAGCGTACACGCCATACCAGTCAAGGTTACCCACAGCGCCCAACGCGGCCGCCACAGCAATAATCCCAGCACACCCGCGACCATCGCCACCGACAGCAGCGCGCCAGAGGCAGGAGAGGGATTGTGCAGATTGTCCTGGGCGCGATAAGACAACAGAGCAGTCAGCGGCAATAGCACTAGACTTATCCACAACCACTCGCGCACCAGCCGCCGGAATAGACGCTGCACCTGGCTTGGCTCACGACTTTCATGTCGGCGTTGAGGTTTACGCATGGCGCGAACGGCAAGGCCGTGTGGTGGGTTTCATAGGTCTCAGGTCTGAGGCGTGGACCCGAAGAATCATAGCGGACGTCGAACGCCAACGGGCCGCTTCTTTCATCGTGGCTGTAGAGTGGTTATTGTCGACATCCCAGCCCCAGCGACAAGGAACACCGCCGATGCGCGTTGCCATTCTGGACGACGAACCCGCCGAGCTGCGCCGGGTCGAGCAAACCCTGGAGCAAATGGCCGAGGCCGGAGAACAGCCATGGTCACTGCACAGCTTCGAGCGCGGCGAAGACTTGTTGCGCCAGCTGCGTCGGGAGACTTTCGACCTGCTGATCCTCGACTGGCAACTTCCCGACCTGACAGGTCTCGCGCTGCTGCGCTGGACCCGCGAACACATGGATGCGCCACCAGCAGCGATCATGCTGACCAGCCGCGATGGCGAGAGCGATATCGTTCAAGCCTTGAATGCCGGCGCCGATGATTATGTCAGCAAGCCGTTTCGCCCCAACGAGTTGAAGGCGAGGGTGGCGGCGGTATTGCGTCGGCATAGCCAACCGCGCAGCGCGGCGGGTGAAGTGCAGACCTTTCACGATCTGACTTTCGACGACGCCGAACTGACCGTCACCCGTGAAGGCAAACCGATTCTCATGACTGAACGCGAGTATCGCCTGGCGCGGTGTCTGTTCAGTAATCTGGGTCGGCCGTTGTCGCGGGATTATCTGTATGAGCGCTTCTGGCCAAACGAAGAGACCACTTCCTCGCGACCGCTGGATACGCACATCTACCGGCTGCGCAACAAGCTCGGGCTGACCGCGGATCGGGGTTGGCAACTGCTGACGATTTATGGCTATGGGTATCGGTTGGAGAGTGTGGCGACCGGGAATGAGTGAGCCACGACGGCCGGAAAATTATCAAAGATGAAAAAGGTCTGAGGGAATTGACTGCGTATTCCGAACAATCAAAAACCGCCGCCTCTATAGTAGTGTTCGAGGCCACCGTCATCTCGGGTGACTGTGCCGAGGCATTGCAGGCCCTGGGTCTGCGCGTGACAACGCTGGCGCTGAACGAAGACAACGTCATGGGGCTGATGAGCACGCGACCCGACTATGTGCTCACCATCAACTTCAATCAGTACATCAGTGAAGTCTGCGAGCTGCTGAAAATCCCTTACCTGGCCTGGGTGATCGATACCCCGTGTTACCCGATCTACGACAAGGCCATCAATCATTCGCACAGCTTTACCTTCATCTACGACGCGGCAGTGGCCCGGCGGCTGAGGCAGAGCGGCGTTCGTCAGGTTTACCATCTGCCGGTCGCGGCGAACCTGGAGCGCATCAGCCAGATCGATGTTCACGAGCAGCATTCACTGGCGGAACATGACATCAGCTTCGTTGCGAACCTGACCCGCACTGAGTTTCGCACCTCGATATTGCCGCATCTGTCGTCGCAGACCCGTGAGCGTTGCAAGCGACTGATCGACTCGCTGGATCAGCCCGACGGTTTCTTCAACCTGTCGGCGCAACTGGCTGATGAGTTCATCAATACCCTCAAGCTGGAGTCCAACTACCCGCTGGCGGGCGATCGCTATTTGTCGGTGGCGGAAAAACTCGCTTACCTGCTGGGTAGAGAGCACTCGTGGCAGGAACGCATCGAGGTCATCCAGCGGCTTGAAAAACGTTTCAGGGTTGCCGTGTATGGCAATGATGAATGGCAGGCCCAGTTAAGCAGCTATGTCGGCCATGCCGAGCACTTCAGTGAGATGCCAAGGATTTTCCAGCGCTCGAAAATCAACCTCAACATCATCCGTTCGTTCGTCGAATCCGGCCTGCCGATGCGCGTCTTCGATGTGCTCAGCTGTGGCGGCTTCCTTGTCACCAACGACAAGGAGGATCTGCACAGGCTGTTCACCGATGGCAAAGATCTGGTGATCTACCGGGACACTCAGGACTTGCTGGAGATCGGCGCTTATTACCTCAAGCACGATGATGAGCGCAGGACGATTGCCCAGCAGGGGCGGGTGACATTGGCGCAAAACCATACGTTTGTGCAGCGCATGAGCGACATGTTGACCACGGTGCAGAGCGAGCTGCGCGGAGAGCCGGGCCCGCTCAGCCGCTGGTATCGCTGAGCTCGTTCCTTCAGACATAAAAAACCCCGGCGCACTGGCCGGGGTTTTTCTGAGCGGGCAGCAACCAGGATCAGAAATCCAGGTTGGATACCGCCAACGCGTTGCTTTCGATGAAGTCCCGGCGAGGTTCGACCGCATCACCCATCAGGGTGTTGAAGATCTGATCTGCGCCGATGGCGTCTTCGATGGTGACTTTCAGCATGCGGCGCACGCTTGGGTCCATGGTGGTTTCCCACAGTTGATCCGGGTTCATTTCGCCCAGACCTTTATAGCGCTGGATAGTGTGGCGCTTGGTACTTTCGGCCATCAGCCAGTCGAGCGCTTCCTTGAACTCGGTAACGGCTTTCTTGCGTTCTCCACGCTGGATGTACGCACCTTCGTCGAGCAGGGTGCTGAGTTGCGCGCCCAGGGTGACCACGGTTTTGTAGTCGTTGCTGCCGAAGAAGTCGCGGTTGAAGGTGACGTAGTTCGACAGGCCGTGGGAGATCAGCTCGACCTCTGGCAGCCAGACGCCACGTTCACGGTCTTCGCGCAGGCTGGCCTTGTAGACCAGGCCGGACTTCTCGTTGGTACGCAGGCGAACTTCGTACTGGGCCAGCCACTCTTGCATCGCTGCGTGGTCGCCCAGTGTTTCCAGGCTGACGGCTGGCAGGTAGATGAAGTGCTCGGTCAGCTCCTGTGGGTACAGGCGCGACAGACGCTTGAGGGTCTTCATGACCATGCGGAAGTCATTCACCAGACGCTCCAGCGCTTCACCGGAAATGCCCGGGGCTTCTTCGTTCAGGTGCAGGCTTGCATCTTCCAGGGCCGACTGAGTCATGTACTCCTCCATGGCGTCGTCGTCTTTGATGTATTGCTCTTGCTTGCCTTTCTTGACCTTGTACAGCGGCGGCTGGGCGATGTAGATGTAGCCCCGCTCGATCAGCTCCGGCAACTGACGGAAGAAGAAGGTCAGCAGCAGGGTACGGATGTGCGAACCGTCGACGTCAGCATCGGTCATGATGATGATGTTGTGATAGCGCAGCTTGTCGATGTTGTACTCTTCGCGACCGATGCCGCAGCCCAGCGCGGTGATCAGCGTGCCCACTTCCTGGGACGAGATCATCTTGTCGAAACGGGCCTTCTCGACGTTGAGGATCTTGCCCTTCAACGGCAGGATCGCCTGGGTCTTGCGGTTACGTCCCTGCTTGGCAGAGCCGCCCGCGGAGTCACCTTCCACGAGGTACAGTTCGGACAGCGCCGGGTCTTTTTCCTGGCAGTCGGCGAGCTTGCCCGGCAGGCCGGCGATGTCCAGCGCGCCTTTGCGGCGGGTCATCTCACGCGCCTTGCGCGCGGCTTCACGGGCACGGGCGGCATCGATCATCTTGCCGACCACCAGCTTGGCTTCGTTGGGGTTTTCCAGGAGGAAGTCGGAGAAGTATTTGCCCATCTCCTGCTCAACCGCAGTTTTCACTTCGGAAGACACCAGCTTGTCTTTGGTCTGCGAGCTGAACTTCGGATCCGGGACTTTCACCGAGATGATTGCGGTCAGGCCTTCACGGGCATCGTCACCGGTTGTGGCGACTTTGTGCTTCTTCGCCAGACCTTCCTGCTCGATGTAGTTGTTCAGGTTACGGGTCAGTGCCGAACGGAAGCCCACCAGGTGAGTACCGCCGTCGCGCTGCGGAATGTTGTTGGTGAAGCACAACAGGTTCTCATTGAAGCTGTCGTTCCACTGCAGGGCGATTTCCACGCCGATGCCGTCTTCACGCTGGATATTGAAGTGGAACACCTGATTGACCGCAGTCTTGTTGGTGTTCAGATATTCAACGAATGCACGCAGGCCGCCTTCGTACTTGAACAGCTCTTCCTTGCCGCTGCGCTCATCCTTGAGGACGATGCCGACACCGGAGTTGAGGAAGGATAGTTCACGAATGCGCTTGGCGAGGATGTCCCAGCTGAAGTGAATGTTCTTGAAGGTTTCGCTGGAAGCCTTGAAGTGAATCTGCGTACCGGTGGTCTCGCTGTCGCCAACGATGGCCATTGGCGCCTGAGGCACGCCGTGGACGTAGGTCTGTTCCCAGATCTTGCCGCTACGGCGAACGGTCAGAACCAGCTCTTCGGACAGCGCGTTCACTACCGACACACCTACACCGTGCAGACCGCCGGATACCTTATAGGAGTTGTCGTCGAACTTACCGCCAGCGTGGAGGACGGTCATGATGACCTCGGCGGCGGAGACGCCTTCCTCTTTATGCACGTCTACCGGAATGCCACGACCGTTGTCTTTAACGGTGATGGACTCGTCCGGGTGGATGATGATGCTGATGTCGTCGCAATGGCCGGCGAGGGCTTCGTCGATCGAGTTGTCGACCACCTCGAACACCATGTGGTGCAGACCGCTGCCATCGTCGGTGTCACCAATGTACATACCGGGACGTTTGCGTACGGCATCCAGGCCTTTCAGCACTTTAATGCTCGTTGAGTCGTACGTATTTTCTTCGCTCAATGCCTTCACTCCCGATGGTCGTGGGTCTGGGTGATACGGCCCTGTTCCACGTGGAACAAAGCGACCGGCGTTTCCGTCTGCCAGCCTTCCCTCAGTAATTCGTGATCTACACAGGTGATGAACACCTGGCAGCGTAAGTCTTCCAGCAAGCGGCACAGCGCGCGACGATGGCTCTCGTCCAGTTCGGACGGCAAGTCATCCACCAGATAAATACACTGACCGCGGCGGGCCTGGCTGACCAGGTGGCCTTGGGCAATCCGCAGCGCACAGACCACCAGCTTCTGCTGACCCCGGGACAGGATGTCCGCGGCATTGTGTGCGCCCAATCTGAGACGCAAATCAGCGCGTTGCGGGCCGGCCTGGGTATGCCCCATCTGCTGGTCCCGTTGCACGGATCCAGCCAGTACGGCGCTCAAATCGCGGTCCTTGTCCCAGCCTCGGTAATAGCTGAGCGTCAAACCCTCGAGCTCAACCAGTTCGCTCAAGGTCTGTTCGAAGACCGGTTTCAAGGCTGTGATGTAAGCGCGGCGGTATTCATCGATTTCAGCGCTGGCCTGGCACAGTTCCCTGTCCCAAACCGCTTGCGAAACGGCGTCAAGTGTACCATGCCGCAGCCAAGAGTTTCTCTGGCGCAAGGCCTTCTGAAGCCGCTGCCATGTGGCCATGAAACGCGGTTCGACGTGGAACACGCCCCAATCGAGAAACTGCCGGCGAATCTTCGGCGCACCTTCCAGCAGACGGAAACTGTCCGGGTTGATCAACTGTAGTGGCAGGATCTCGGCCAGTTGTGCAGCGCTGCGGGCGTTCTGGCCATCGATGCGAATCTGGAACTCGCCCTGACGGTCTCGAGAAATCCCCAAGGCACTCTGACCACCTTCCGCCAGTTCAACCTGACCGAATACGGTACAGGCGAGTTGTTCGTACTGAATGACAGGCAACAGCCGCGTGCTACGAAACGAACGGGCAAGCCCCAGCAGGTGAATGGCTTCCAGAACACTGGTTTTGCCGCTGCCGTTGGCGCCGTAAAGGATGTTGATGCGGGGGGAGGGGGAGAAGGTCACCGGGTGCAGATTGCGCACCGCGGTGACCGAAACACGACTTAACGACATTCAGGATCAGCTGATTACAGACGCATCGGCATGACAACGTAAGCCGAGTCGTCATTGTCGGACTCTTGCACCAGCGCACTGCTGTTGGAGTCGGACAGGATCAGGCGTACCTGCTCGGTGGTCATCACGCCCAGCACGTCGAGCAGGTAGCTGACGTTAAAGCCGATTTCCAGGGAGCCGCCGTTGTATTCAACACCCACTTCTTCTTCCGCTTCTTCCTGCTCCGGGTTGTTGGCCTGGATTTTCAACTGGCCGCTGGCCAGTTGCAGACGGATACCGCGGTACTTCTCGTTGGACAGAATCGCGGTACGGCTGAACGCTTCACGCAATGCCTGACGATCGCCGAGTACCAGCTTGTCGCCACCTTTCGGCAGTACGCGCTCGTAATCCGGGAATTTACCGTCGACCAGTTTCGAGGTGAAGGTGAACTCGCCGGTGGTAGCGCGGATATGGTGCTGACCGAGGACGATGCTGACATTGCCATCGGGCTCGGTGAGCAGACGCGCCAGTTCGAGGATACCTTTGCGCGGCACGATCACCTGATGACGATCCGGCTGACCGATATCGGCCTGCATCGAGCACATGGCCAGACGGTGACCATCGGTGGCCACGGCGCGGATCACGCCCGCGGAAACCTCCAGCAGCATGCCGTTGAGGTAATAACGCACGTCCTGCTGAGCCATGGCGAAGCTGGTGCGCTCGATCAGTCGACGCAGTTTGCTCTGCTCCAGGCTGCAGGTCAGCGAGCCCGGGCCTTCTTCGACGGTCGGGAAATCGTTGGCCGGCAGGGTCGACAGGGTGAAACGGCTACGGCCGGCCTTTACCACCAGCTTCTGCTCGTCGACCTTGATGTCGATCAGCGCGTCGTTGGGCAGGCTTTTGCAGATATCCATCAACTTGCGCGCAGGCACGGTAATGGAACCAGTTTCGGCCGGCTCTTCAAGTTGCACACGACCGACCAGTTCGACCTCAAGGTCGGTACCGGTCAGCGACAATTGCTGGCCTTCGACGACCAACAGCACGTTGGACAGTACCGGCAAGGTCTGTCGACGCTCGACGACGCCTGCGACCAGTTGCAGGGGTTTCAACAGGGCTTCGCGTTGAATGGTGAAATGCATGGTCTCGTCCCTTGCCTTAATAAGCTGCGCTGGTGTTCATCAAGTGGTCAGTGTACGCAGCAGGTTCTTGTAGTCCTCGCGGATGTCCGCGTCGGATTCCTTAAGTTCGTTGATCTTGCGGCAAGCGTGCAGCACGGTGGTGTGGTCGCGGCCGCCAAACACATCGCCGATTTCCGGCAGGCTGTGATTGGTCAGTTCCTTGGACAACGCCATGGCCACCTGACGCGGACGTGCCACCGAGCGCGAACGCCGCTTGGACAGCAAGTCGGAAATCTTGATCTTGTAATACTCGGCGACGGTGCGCTGAATGTTATCCACAGAGACCAGTTTGTCCTGCAATGCCAACAGGTCTTTCAGGGATTCGCGAATCAGCTCGATGGTGATGTCGCGGCCCATGAAGTGCGAGTGGGCGATCACGCGTTTCAGCGCGCCTTCCAGTTCGCGGACGTTGGAACGGATGCGCTGGGCAATGAAGAACGCGGCGTCATGGGGCAACTCGACTTTGGCCTGGTCGGCCTTCTTCATCAGGATCGCCACGCGGGTTTCGAGTTCCGGCGGCTCGACGGCCACCGTCAGGCCCCAGCCGAAGCGGGATTTGAGGCGTTCCTCAAGACCTTCGATTTCTTTCGGGTAGCGGTCACTGGTGAGAATGACCTGCTGGCCACCTTCAAGCAGAGCGTTGAAGGTGTGGAAAAACTCTTCCTGGGAGCGCTCCTTGCGGGCAAAGAACTGAATGTCGTCGATGAGCAAAGCGTCCACCGAACGATAGAAACGCTTGAACTCGTTGATCGCGTTCAGTTGCAGCGCCTTGACCATGTCGGCCACGAAACGCTCGGAATGCAGGTACACGACCTTGGCATTCGGATTCTTCTTTAATAGATGGTTGCCCACCGCATGCATCAAGTGGGTCTTACCCAGACCGACACCACCATAAAGGAACAGCGGGTTGTAACCGTGCTTGGGATTGTCCGCCACCTGCCAGGCCGCCGCACGGGCGAGCTGGTTCGACTTCCCTTCGACGAAATTCTCGAAGGTGAACGTGCGGTTGAGATAACTGGTGTGCTTGAGCGCACCTTCCACCTGCACGGTGCGCTGTTCGGCGCGAACCGGGGCCTGCTGCGAAGCGGCACCGGCCATCGGGTCGAAGCTGTCGCGGGACGGCTCTTCGCTGAC